>NZ_FWXU01000074.1 GCF_900176345.1 Rhizobium sp. RU36D | reverse complement strand
TGACCTGCCACTGAGAATTTCCTCCAGAATTGATTAGAGTCCGGCCCATTTAGTACGGACGAATGAAGAAGCAGAGATTTACGGAAGAGCAGATTATCGGGGTGCTGCGTGAGCAGGAAGCTTGCGCGAAGGCTGCCGACCTGTGCCGCAAGCACGGGATTTCTGCGGCCACATTTTACAACTGGAAGGGTAAATACGGCGGCATGGATGTCTCCGAGGCAAAGCGGCTGAAGGCACTTGAAGAGGAGAACGCGAAGCTGAAGAAGCTGCTCGCCGAGCAGATGCTGGATGTGGCGGCACTCCGTGAGCTTCTCTCAAAAAAATGGTAGGGCCTGCCGCCAAGCGTGACGCCGTTGCGCATCTGAAGGCCTTTATGGGCCTCTCGGAGCGTCGGGCCTGCCAGATCATTTCCGCCGACCGCAAGATGATCCGCTATCGGTCCTGCCGACCGCCGGAGGTCGAGTTGCGAATGAAGCAGCGCGACCTCGCCAACCAGCGACGGCGTTTCGGATATCGACGGCTGTTCATCGTGCTCAGACGGGAGGGAGAACGATCCGGCGTCAACCGCATCTACCGGCTCTATCGCGAGGAAGGGCTATCCGTTCGCAAACGCAAAGCGCGACGACGTGCCGCCGGCACGCGTGCGCCGATCCTCGTTGAAGCAAAGGCCAATGCCCGCTGGTCGCTGGATTTCGTCCACGATCAATTTGCGTGCGGCAGGCGTTTCCGCATCCTCAATGTGGTCGACGACGTCACGCGCGAATGCCTGGCGGCGATCCCGGACACATCGATATCAGGTCGTCGTGTCGCGCGAGAGCTGACGACGCTTATCGAGCGACGGGGTAAGCCCGGCATGATTGTCTCCGACAACGGGACCGAACTGAGCTCGAATGCCATCCTTGCATGGTCGAAGGATCACAAGGTCGAATGGAACTACATCGCACCGGGCAAGCCTATGCAGAACGGCTATGTCGAGAGTTTCAACGGCCGCATGCGCGATGAGTTGCTCAACGAAAGCCTGTTCTTCCGTCTTGATCATGCCCGCAGCGCGATTGCTGAATGGGCCGACGATTACAATAATTTTCGGCCACACTCATCGCTCGGATACCAGACCCCGGCGATTATGCCGGGATCATCGCCGCAACCGGCTCCAACGCTACGCAATGTGGAAGCTTCCCGTTTCCACCGGTTGCTCCCACCGCGCCACTTGGCGTATCAAAAACCGCCGAGGCTCTAATCGCTGCCGGATGAAAGTTCAGTGGCAGGTCA
>NZ_FWXU01000033.1 GCF_900176345.1 Rhizobium sp. RU36D | reverse complement strand
CCGAAGCCGAGGAGCAGTACTACGCCACCCTGGACGCACTAGCCATGGCCGCATAACTTAAACGAAATCGCCTCCGGCAAACCCGGCGTGGTTCACTCTGATCATCAGGCCGCTTCCCAAACCTGGTTGAGGATCTTGGCCGCAAGCGCTGCTTTATCCTGCGGCAGGAAGCGACCATAGTGCTGCTGCACGACATCGGGCGTATCTTGGATTGCGTAGCTTGCCTGCTCGTACGAACCGATCTGCTTTAAGATGTGCACGCATTTGACGATCTCATCGGTGATCTTGCGATATTCCGCCAGAGGCTGTCGACCTCGAGCACGCACATGATTGGCTCAAACGGATCGCGATGCACCCGTCTGACGCGCTGGATTTCCTTGGACCGGCTAAATCCGTCCACTGCAAGATCACCGTCGCATAACTGCACCATCAGAGACAGAAATTCGCTCGTTCAGCGATCAATGCACCAGAGCCCGCCATATTCAATCAGTTAGCGACCGCTGCTTGACCTCGAACGCGGCGGTGAGCAAGCAATCGATGCGGGCGCCGCCAACGGCATAGTCAGGCAGTTCGTCGGCGGCAATCGCGCCTGGGAGCAACAGCACGACCTCGCCAGCCGGTTCTTCCACCATCGTGATCTTCAGGCCCGGCACGGGGTCGTTTCCGTAGAGCTGCCTGATGGTGGCGTGGGGTCGTTTTTGAGGAGGGCGCGAAAGCTCGCATCTCTTCCGGCCTATTCGATCAGGCCTGCCTCGATATGGGCACGGGCGCGCAAAAGCACATCGCCCTTGAAGGGCATTGTAATGGGAACTTCCCTTTTTGATGTGAGATGGCCGATGCAATTTCGGATGTTGGTCGGCCGAGATGGACTGCCTGGCCGGCAAGCCCGTTTGAGCATTGCCGGCCGTGCGAGAGCTACTTGCAGAGGATCTCCATCCCTTTCCCGTTGGCAGGGCTTCCGAAGCCGCCGGAAGCGAGATCCAGCAGTTCGTCGGGCAGCTCGTCCTGGGCGATATTGCGGGGCAGCACGAGGATGACCTCGCCCGGCTGTTCCTCGATCACGGTGATCTTGAGATGCGGGATGGGATCGGTGCCGAGCATCTGCTTCAGTGCCGCGCGTGGATCTTGGGCTAGCAGACCGCGGAATGTGGCGTCGCCTTGGGCCTTTTCGATCAGTGCGCGCTCGATGTGCTGGCGCGCTTGGGTTATGGGGTCGATGGATAACGTCATGGGATCGCTCCTGTTCGTAGCTATGATGATGATGATGTCGGCGGCGAATATCGCAACCGGACTACCATTTGGTCCGTTCGCCGGAGCCGTTCAGGACACTCAGCAGGCTGGTCAGATTGTCGGAGACCCCCACCCCGCCGGATGCCTGGTCGAGGGCCGCGTCGCTCAGTTCCTCCGCGAGCGGCCGCGGCAGCGCGGCGCGCAATGCCGCATCCTTTTCGGCTTCGGCTATCAGTGTCCCAGTCAGCGTATTGCGCGCCTTATTGGACATATCTTCCTGCGATGTCATGGTGGTCTACCTTTCAGTTGGATGGGCGGAGGCGGCTACCGCCGCCTTCCTCGATCACGCGGTTCTTGTCGGGCGGGGCGATCGATGGCGATCTTCCCATAAGTCTCTGATTTCATTTTCATAATCTGCGCATCTTTTCAGCAAGACGGGATTAATTTCCGCTCGCCCTCATTGCACAAACCATTTGAATTGAGATCAAACACTCTCTCGCAACGGCACAAGACAAGCTATACTTCCAACGATAGCAGTAAGGTTCGAAAGACATGAAAAATGCCAAACGCCACAAGAATTCGCTGCGCTATGGCGTTGGCGCAGGAATCGGCAAATAGGCGCAATCTGGTCTTTGAGGAATTCTGACGGGCTGCGGCAACTGTAACGCAAAACGGTCATCGGCTGACCGCCGTTATCTTAGGCCAGCTTGCACAGTGCGGCGTCACTTATGGCAGCACGGGCCGCAAAGCGACTTGACGGTCGGTCTCAAGTTCGGTGCAAGACGCACCGTATTCATCTTACGAACATGCCGAAACAAAGGCCCGCCGTTTCATGCCCACCAATGATGTCGAGATCCCTGAACATACCTATGCCATCGGGTGGACCGGTGAGTTTCGCGATCCCGCGACGGAAGCGAGGTATGCGATGGCCGCGCGCCGTGCCATGATGGGCAATGCGCAGATCTGCATCGTTGCCACGACCCTGGCGAGCCTGGCCTTTGCGCCGCTGGACCTGATGATGATACCGGCGCCGGAACTCTATCTGTTCCTGGCAATACGTCTGCTGCTAGGGCTCATCTGCGTGGCGACCATGGCGTCTCTTGGCCTGGTGCAGGAGCCCAGGGCGATTGTCGCTGTCACCTATCTCCAGCAGGCCCTGTTCTTCTTCCTCAACGCCTTGATCTTCGACCACCCGTCACTCACCCGCCATGGCGGCCTGCTGCTGCCCCTGATTGCCATCGCGTTACCGATGTATCTTCCGGGGCGGCTGCGCGCCATTGCCATCGTCAGCGCCTATGCGCCGATGATCAGCCTGCTGTTCTGGGGCGTGCTGCGACCAGACCCTGAGGCCGGGCTGGATCTGGCGGTCATCGTGCTCGTCACGGGGGTCGCGCTGGTCGTCGGGCTGGTCGCCAGAGTGCAGCTCAACCGCATGCGTCGCGAGGAGTTCCTGCATATCGAGCGCGCCCGTCGCGTCAATCTGGAATTGCTTGATGCCAAGGAGGCGGCGGAGGCCGGCGCCCGCGCCAAGGCGGATTTTCTGGCAGTCATGAGCCATGAAATCCGCACGCCCATGAACGGCATTCTGGGCATGATCCGACTGGCGCTCGACGATGCCATGACGCCGCTCATGCGGGAGCGGCTCGGTGTTGTGCTGCGATCCGCCGAGGCGCTGCAAGTCATCCTCGACGATGTTCTCGATCTTTCCAAGCTGGAAAGGGGCAGCCATGACTATGAGGCGATGCCGCTCGATCTGCGACGGGTGCTGAGCGATGTGACCGACTTGATGGCGCCGCGCGCACGCGAGAAGGGCATTTCGCTCGATCTCGACCTGGATTCGCAGGTTCCCGCATGGGTCACGGGTGACGCGGCCCGGTTGCGGCAGATCCTTCTCAATCTCGTCGGCAATGCGGTCAAGTTCACCAGCAAGGGCGGGATCGCCATATCGGTGCGTGCGGAAGGTGCCAATGTCGCGTTTTCTGTTTCGGATACCGGCATCGGCATCGGGGAGCATGAGATGCCCCATCTGTTTCAGCCCTTCGTGCAGGCAGACGCGTCCATCCGCCGGCGATTTGGCGGGTCTGGTCTTGGTCTTGTCATCTGCAAGCGGCTGGTCGAGGGCATGGGCGGGCAGATTATCGTGGAGAGTGCGGTCGGACGCGGCAGCCGGTTCTGCTTTTCGCTGACAATGCCGGCGACAACGGCGCCTGCGCCGAAGGTGGACGCCAAGCCATCGACGGGCAACGCACCGCGCGGCCTCACCCTTCTGCTGGTGGAGGACAATATCGTCAACCTGCAGGTGGCAACCGGCATCCTGGAGGCTGCCGGCCATCGTTGGGTCGCCGCGGCAACCGGCGTGGAGGCGCTTCAGCTTGTACAGCAGCAGCCTTTCGATGCAATTCTGATGGATTTGCAGATGCCCGAGATGGATGGCTTTGAGGCGGCTCGGCAGATCCGGGCCCTGGGTGGCGACTATCTGAAGCTGCCGATCTTCGCGCTTACAGCCAACGCCATGCCGGCTGATATCGCCCGCTCGAAGGCCGCGGGCATGGATGCGCACCTCGTGAAGCCGATCCATCCGGATGCGCTCGAGCGCGCCCTGGCCCTGGCAATCGATAGACCCGTCGTGCCGCGTTTGGGCCTTGCACCCGGTGATGATGTCCTGGTGATCGGCGAGCCTGCTGCCGAGATGGCAAGCGCCCTGACAAGGTTTGGCCTGCGCCAGTTTCCGCTTGCGGATATCGCGGCGGCCGGCGCCATTCTTGCCATCAGGCCGTTTTCGGCGCTCCTGCTGTTTCAGCCGTCAGCGGAGCGGCTGGCGGCATTGCGTCGTGCTGTGCCGGTGGGGCGGGATCGCACGCCGTTGATCGCCGTTTCCATCGATGCGTCGGGGGAAGGCGATAGCCTATATGCCGCAGGCGCCGATCTCGTGCTGGCAGCGGATGCGCCGTTGGCCGACCTTGCATCGGGACTATTGGTCACGCCCGAGGGCGATGCAGAGGCGCCGGCACTTGCTTCCCTCTTCACCCCCGAACGTGTGGTCCAGTTGGAACAGCTGTTTCTCGACAATCTGCGCGAACAGGCAAAGCTGCTCCTGGCCAGCGATCTGTCGGAAGACTCCGTCAGTAGGATTGCCCATCGCGTCAGGGGCAGTGCGGCCAATATGGGATATCAGGACCTGCGCGACTGCGCCGATGCCACGTTGACAGCGTCCGGGCCGGGCCTCATAGACGCGGCCGACCGGCTGAGGCGACGGATAGAGCAAACGATCTCGCAACTTGAGCGGCCCCCAGCGCGGGGTAAGACCGTGGAGACAGATCTACCCCGATGAGTGCAACAATTCTTGTTGTCGAAGATGCCCCGGAAAGCCTCGCCATGATTGCGGGCTTTCTTGAGGAAAACGCAATGACGGTGGCCACGGCGCGGTCCGGAGCGGAGCTGCGCAGCCGCCTGCAGGTGTTGCAGCCCGATATCATTCTGCTGGATGTCAACCTGCCCGATGGCGATGGCATCGAACTGGCGCGCCAGATGCGGCTCGGCGGACGTTTCGGCCTGATCTTCGTCACCGGACGTGACTCGGACGAAGATGTGCTGTCCGGCTTCGAGGCGGGCGGCGACGACTATGTCACCAAGCCGATCAACCTGCGCACGCTGCTGGCTCGCATCCGCAGTGTGTTGCGACGTTCGCGCGAGCCCGTTATCACCTTCGATGGCTGGATCCTCGACGTGGTGCGCCGCGAATTGTTCAGGCCAACGGGCCAGTTGGTCGAACTGACTGCCGGGGAGTTCAACATCCTGGTGGCGCTGGCCTCCCGCCCGGCCCAGCCTGTATCGCGCGACTTCCTGCTTGACGTGATTGCAAACCGTGATCCGCGCGAGATCAGCGCCCATACGGTCGACAACCTGATTGCCAGGCTGCGCCGCAAGATGCAGCATGACGGGCAGAATGTGCCCATCGTCACCGTGCGCGGCATTGGTTATGCCCTGATGCCGGCGCAGCGAAAACCCGATCCCGTCAAGGTGGATTGAGTCTGCCGGCCGATCATTTACCGGCTCTAGTCGATGCGTTGGCTGCTTTCCATCAGCCTGTCGGCCCATAAGGCATGGGGACGAAAGCGGCGGTCCAGAAGCGTGCAAACCTTTGCGCCGGCGCCCATGCTGGGCTGAAGGGTCAAGGTGGCCTGCGGGCCATGTTCGGCTTCCAGTCGCTCCAGCAGGCGAGCCATTGCGGCAACCAGCGCAGCGCGCACCGGCACCTCGGCACTCACCCAACCGATCGGCACCGTCCAGCGTTGCAGGGCCGGTTGTGGCTGGCACAGCAGCCAGCCCAGCACGCAGCCATCGGTCTTGACCAGAAGTTGCGACACCGGCCGATCAGCGGTTGCCAGCCAGCGATCGGGCGCCGCCCAGCTTGGGATTTCGCCGCATGCGACGCCCAGCCTTGCGTTTTCCTCGAAGGCTGTCGCTTGTGCCGGCATCAGGTCTGCCAGGCTTACAATGCGAATGCCGAAGTGCTCCAACTGGCCCGATAGCCTTGCGGCCCAGGGCAGGGCCTCGTGCCGGTCGCTGACATGGAAACTCATGCGCAGGCGTGCGCGGCGCGGGGCAGCCCAGTTGTGATGGGCGAGCAGGGCGGAAAAATCCTGCACGCGGGGCAGGTGGTCTGACCATTGCGCGACCAGTGCCGTCCGTCCGGCTTGCCCCATGCGGCTGCGCCATTCGGACAACAGGCGCGTTGCAAGCCCTTGGCGACGCAAGAGCGGCAGAACCATCAGGGAAATCAGCTCCTGCTCACGCGGATCCTTTTCGCTCTGGCGCGACAGGAGAAGGCCTGCGGGTATCTCGCCGACCCAGGCGGACAGGTGGCACAGGCCAGATCTGGAATCGGCATCGGTATCGCCGCCTGTGCCCGCGCCAAGGAGCCCGGTGAGCCCCGGTGCTGTCAGCGTCGCAAGGCTGGGCAGATCGTCGATCCCGCAAGGCCTGATGCTGATTTCGCCAAGGGCGGGCGACTGAGACGATAGACTGGCCGTTTCGTGCTGCATGGCTGTCAGGCTCTGGAGGTCAATCTTAGGGTCGCGACAGGCATCATACATCTCCCAGAAGTTGTTCGCTTTCAAACAGAAAGTCCATGGCGATAGTGTGGTTGCCGAAATGCTTGAACAGCATCTGCTCCATTCCGCCGGGGATATCGGCGGCGGGCTGGGCGATGATCAGGGCATCGGGTCCGGCGGCTTCCTCCAGGCGCTGGGACAGCGAGGCGATGCCGCCCAGCAGCCAGCCCCGCGAGATCTTGTCGGCGACCACCCAGCCCTGGGGAACATACCAGCGGCCGAACTGCGGCTGGAACGCGCACACCATCCATCCCTGTACCCGACCGGCGTCATCCAGAAGCACGACCGTCAAGCGGTGGTCGGCCATCCCGACCCAGCCTTCCGGATTGGACCATCTGGGGGCCTTTCCGGCAGCCAAAAGCGCCCGGCTCTGGTCGAGAAAGTCGCTGACGCCGTCAGCGCCGAGTTCGGCCAGGGAGCGCACGACGAGGCCGCGCGACTGCAACCGTTGCAACACGCTGTCCCTGTTGGCAAAGCCGAGGCGCCAGTCTCCCGCGCGCCATGTCATGCGTCGGCGCGTCACAGATGGTGTGGACCATCCGGCTGATGACAGCATGCGGGAAAATTCCGCGCTTCGCGGCAATTGGCTCGACCAGCGGGCGAAGATGGCGGTTTTTCCGGCCTCCCGCATCTGCCTGGAGAAATCCGCCAGCAGGGCGGCGCCTATGCCGCGCCCGCGCATCGACGGTGCCACCATGATCGACGTCAGTTCCTGACGGTCTGCGGCAGGGCAGGACAGCAGCAGACCGGCTGGCCGGCCATTGGACCATGCGCCAAGGCGACAGAACCCGTTCTGTGCCGACGCAGCGTCTTCCGCATCAAGTATCCAGCGCAAAGCGGCTGCCGTCAGACCTGAGAACTGGCCGCAATCAGCGCGCGTCACAGGCAGGATGTCGGGCGGAGCCACCGTTTCGGAAAGCGATATGGCTGAAGTGCTCATGATCCTTGAAACCTTGCTGAGGGATTCCCTGTCGAACCGCGCTGGCTGCCCGGCACAGACTTAATAGCTCAGGTTGCGGATCGTGTTTTGAAACTTTTCAGGTCGTTCGCACATGACGACAGGGGGGTGACCTATAGATGATCTTACGAAAACAACGGATATATGAAATAAAAAATTCCCATACGCTACTAAATTCGCAGATTTATGCATCAGTTAAGTGCGAAAATTAATATAATTTTTGATGTGATGCACAATATATATTTCAAAAAATAATCTTACAATACATAAAGTATTGTAAGAAGCGTTGATTTGCATTGAGGTGAAGTCGCCGGGGCAATGTATTGCCTACCCGGAGCCGAAACAAACCGTGAAACGCGAGAAGGAACCACCGTGTCTGCCAACGTATCCATTGATCCCATCACCCAAGCCCGTATCCATGCGGAGCGCGCCCTGCTCGAGCAGGCGGCCACCGACAGTGCCTTCCGCGCGTTGCTGACGAGCAATCCTCACGCTGCCCTCAAGGAGCTGCTCGGCGTCGATCCGATCCCGTCCCACACGATCAAGGTCGTTGAGGAACAGCCCGGCGAAATCGTTCTGGTCCTGCCGCGCGCCATGGGTCAGGACGAACTCCCTGACGAACTGCTCGACATGGCTGCCGGGGTCGCCGGCAGTTGGCGCGACGAGTGGGGCGATACCTGGAAATGGGACAAGACCGGTCATGCCTATCGCACCGACGTGTGCGGGGTGGAGCATCACACCGCGTTTTCCAAGTGAGTTGTGCGGTCGGTCCGCAGATAGAAACGAGAAAGTGAGCCAAACATGGATCCAATGACCCTTGCCCGTCAGCATATCGAACGTGCGCTTCTCGGTCGCGCGGAGGCTGATCCCGCATTCCGCGACCTGCTGAAATCCAATCCGCGTGCAGCACTCAAGAGCCTGCTTGGGGTCGATCCGATCCCGACCTACCAGATCAAGGTGATCGAGGAACAGCCGGGCGAGATCACTCTGGTGCTGCCGCGCGCCATTGCCCAGGACGAACTGCCGGACGAACTGCTGGATATGGCATCCGGAGGCTTTTCCACCTTCGGCCCCGACTTTTCCTACATATGCCCGCCCAAATAGAACGGTCGACGTCCTGCAAATCCATGAACGATAGACCACGAGGAAAACAAACGATGTCCACGACCGACCCCCTGAGCAAGGCCCGCGCCCATATCGAAACCGCCCTCATCGAGAAGGCCAAGTCCGACAAGGCATTCCGTGAAGTGCTGAAGAACAGCCCGCATGACGCCATCAAGCAGATGCTGGGAACCGATCCGATCCCTTCCTTCAAGATCACGGTGCTCGAGGAGCAGGCCGGAGAAATTACGCTGGTGCTGCCGCGCGCCATCGCCCAGGACGAACTGCCGGACGAATTGCTGGATCTCGCTTCCGGCGGCATTAGCTTCAGCGCCTTCCTGACCCCCGAGCAGCAATATGGCAAGGTGACCTGGGACGATATCTGCCCGAAGAAGTGAAGAACCGGGCAACGCCACAACCGGCCGCTCGGTCCCATATTCCAACGATGAAAGGGAGACGCGACATGGACGCCGCGACAGATGCGATGGCTGAGGCCCGCAGGCATATCGAGACTGCTCTGGTAGAGAAGGCGGCTTCGAATGCCGGCTTTCGCGACTTGCTGAAAAACGACCCCCATGGAGCCCTGAAGGAGCAGTTCGGGACGGACCCGATCCCCTCGCTCAAGATCAGTGTCGTCGAGGAACGAGCCGGCGAGATCGTGCTGGTCCTGCCGCGCGCCATCGCCGAGGACGAGTTACCCGACGCCTTGCTGGACTATGCTGCCGGCGGCAATGCCCAGGAATGCTGGAACAGCTTCAAGAAGGATTTCCTGTTCAAGCCTCTGGAAGGAAAGGGACTGGTATGACCGCGATCTCCCTGTCTGAGGCGCGCCGCCTTGCCGAAACCGTGTTGCTCGAGAAGGCTGCATCTGACGCCGCTTTCCGGGCGCTTCTGCTGCGCGATCCGCATGCGGCGCTGGTCGAGGCCTTCGGCTCCGATCCCGTTGCAGACATGCGCCTGCGGGTCGTTGAGGAAGGCGCTGGCGAGGTGATCCTGGTTCTGCCTCAGGCGCTCAACCAGGATGAATTGCCCGACAGCCTGCTTGATCTGGCAGCCGGCGGCGTCAACAACAAGATGTGCAGGGGCGACAGCTCGACCATCCAGGAGCGCGAATATCTCGGCCATGGCCACGGCAGCTGATCTGCCACGGCAAGTTCACCAGTCGACAGCAAGGGGTTCCGGCTAGTGCCGGGACCCCTTTTGCGTCAGAGGGTAAGGCGCGGCAGCAGACGGTCGATCGTGAGCACGGCCATTAACCGCTCGCCCACCCGTGCCACTGCATGGATGGGCAGTTCCGCATTGTCGGCCACGTCGGACAAGTCGTCTTCCGGCACGTTCTCGATGCGCAGCACCTGGTCGATCGCCAGGCCCGCCGTGGAGCCTTCCAGCTGCAGCAGGATGCAGGGCGGGGCGGGCTCCGTGGGGTTGCGGTTGAAGACCCGCCGGAGGTCCCGGACCGGAACGGCCTGATCGCCGGTATCGGCCATGCCGTCAAACCCGTTGCCGTCGCCTGGCAGTGGTGACAGACGCACCGACGAGAGAATGCGGTCGACCCGGTCGAGGTCCATGCAATAGTAGTTTTCGCCGATGCGCAGGGTGAGAAATGCATGCGGAGCGGCGGTCGAGATCTCGTGACGTTCGCTCGCTGCAGGCCTGTCTGGCTCCGCAATGATCTCTGGCTCTGGCGCCATGCGCAGCAAGGCGCCCAGGATGGCGTCAACCAGGCCAGTGGGTGATAGAATGCCCAGGATGCGATCCTCGACGACCGTATAGCTTGCGACCCCGGCCATGCTTTCGTCGATGGCGAATATCTGGTCATCAGCAACCCGCAGGATGCCCAGGGCCTTGTCCACCAGCAGCGCGACCGGGGCGGCCAGGCCATCGACCTTAACGACCAGTGCAGTGCCGGCCGACAGCATGCCGGGCGCCAGGCCCAGCAGCGCGCCCGTATCCAGCACCAGCAGGGGCCGGTCGTGACGGCTGGTTAGACCCAGGACATAGGCGGGAGCGCCCGGCATGCGGCGCAGATCCGTGAGCGTCACGATCTCGCCGATGTCTGATGTCGCCACGCAGTAGCGCTCGGCCCCCAGGGCGATCTGCAGATAGGGCAGGGTCGCGACCGGCTCCGGCGGTGGCGCCATAAGCGCCTCGTCCAGGCCGACAGGTTCGAGCGATACGAGAGCTGCATCTTCGATCAGGCCATCCGGGTCCATGCCGGTCTCGGCCACAAACCGCAGATAGTCCAGGATAAACCAGACAGTGCCGGCATGCTCGAAACCTTGGGTGAGCAGGGGATGCGCCTGATCTTCCGGCGAAAGCGGGCCGATGGTTGCCGTCTCGATCGCCGTCATGGCTGTCACCACATCGACGCGCAGCGCGCGCACGTCATCGCCATCGGCAACGACCACCAGCGACGAGGAGAGGGAGGCGCGTGGCGACGGACCACGTTCCAGCACCCGCGACAATTCCACCAGTGGCATGACCCGGTCGAGCACATAGACGAGGCCGGCGACATGGCGCGGGCAAAACGGCAGCGGCGTGACCGGCGCATCTTCGCTGACGGCCATAACAAGATCGAGCGGCAGGGCGATCGGCAGGTCGCCGACATGGGCGAGCAGATATTCGATATGCTCCATGGCCGTCATTTCTCCGTCGCTGTCCAGATGCCGTCCCAGGACAGGTCGCGGCCACGCGCCTGCAACAGCGTGCAGCGTTCCAGCAGCAGATGGCTGACATGGTCCTGTGCCTTCATGGCGAGCACGGACTGGAAGGCCGCCACCGCCTTGGCAAAGTCACCCCGGCGATAGGCGCCGAAGCCCAGCGCATAGGTCGCCAGCCAAGGCCGGTCACTGTCGGGAAGGTCGTCGACGAAGATCTCGTAGACGTCCGTCGGCCTGGCCTGCCCCTTGACCCGCAGCACATCGACCTGCCGGCAGGCCACGGGGGTCACAAGGCTTGCTATGGTCTGGCCGCAGGCCAGGATGGATACGCCATAATGCTTGGTAAGGCTTTCGAGCCGGGACGCCAGGTTAGTCGCGTCACCGATGACGGTGTAGTTCATGCGGTCGGGCGAGCCGAGCGTGCCAGCCAGCACCTCGCCCGTGGCGAGGCCCACACCTATCTTCAGCGCATTGTCGCCCGAGGTGCTACCCGCAATGCCACGCTCGTTGAGCAGATCGAGCGCCCTGATCATGTTGCGCGCAGCCGCGATGGCCCGGTCGGCATCCTGGCCCAAGGGGGCCGGTACCCCGAACAGGGCCATGATGGCATCGCCGATGAACTTGTCGATGGTGCCGCCCTGGTCCTGCAACACATCGGCCATGAAGGAGAAATATTCGTTGAGCAGTTGCACCGTGCCGGCGGGACCGATTGCTTCCGACAGGCTGGTAAAATCGCGGATATCGCTGAACAGGATGGTGGCCGGACGCAGCGCTCCCGCAAGAGCTGCCGAGCCGCCATGTTCCAGCGCTCGGGCCACCGCGCTGGATTGGGTCCGCGCGATCAATGCGCGCATCTCGCGCTCGCGGCTCAGATCCTCCAACGACAGCATCAAGCGGATCGGACTATCATTCTGCGGCGTCGCGGTCAGGCGCAGGGGGATCCACTCATCCGCCGGGGTCACGAATTCGGCATCCATCGGCCCGAGCCGCGTGCTGCTGCTCAGCGATTGCCAGATGCGTTGTCCCAGGGCCTCATTATAGTCATCAAACAGGGTCGCCAGCGCCAGACCCTCCAACAGATCGTCCCGGCGCAGGATGGTCGCCGCCGCCGTATTGGCATGCAGGATGGCGCCCTGGTCGCCAAACAGGATGACGCCTTCGCGCAAGCCCTCCAGGAGACGGCCAAACCGGGCGATGGTGACGGCGCCGCTCTTGCCTTTCGCGGCCAGTCGCTCCGCAGCCTCGACCGGTTCCACAGGGCCAACCTGCTGCACATTGGCGGCGCCCAGCAACGGCAAGCCGAGAACGGTGCGGATGGTGGTGGCGATTTCGGATGCGCGCTTTTGCTTGAGATCGAGGCTGACGGCGCCGGAAGGCTTGGCGATGACGGCGGCAGCGCCGAGCCGCAGGGCCTCCAGCCGCTCGACGGAATCGGCGGCCCCAACGAGCGAAGACAAGATGACGACATGGCAGGGCGAACGTAGCCCTAGCCGCCGAAGAGTTTCGAGCCCCGACATCTCAGGCATCTCGATATCGAGCAGAACAAGATCCGGCTTCAGGCGCCGCACCAGTTGCAGGGCCACCTTGCCGTTCTCGGCCTGGCCGACCAGCAGGAGATCCGGATCGCTTTCCACGATCTCGCCGACGAGTTTGCGCATGATGAAGCTGTCATCGACGACGAGGACGCGGCGACGGCTGTCCTCGGCTTCGGCGGGTGGGCCAACAGAGGTGTGGTCGTTTGTCGTCATCACCGAGCGCCCTTCTTCTTGTGTGGCTTGCTGGCGACCGCGGGCTTTGCCACGGGGGCGCCCAGTGCCGCGCGACGCATCTGCCGTATCAGGCCGCGGGTCGGCATGGCGGAGGGTGGGCGCAGCCGCAGCACCAGTGAGTCTGTGGGATCGACCAGGACCCCGTCGACGAAGCGTCGAAGAACGGACAGGCTTGGGGGCAAGGGGCGGAAATCGCCTGACGCATGCGTCTCGATCCGCTCGACGCGATCGACCAGCACCTGCCATTCCAGTCCGGTCTCGGTCGGAAACAGATGCAGCGCGGTGCGGACCGGTTGGCCAGCCGCGCTCTCCACCCCGAGCAGGCGGGCGGCGTCCACATAGATCATCGGTCGCGCTGCGCGCATACGCGCCGGCAGGCGGGTGAGTACTGTGTCGACGGTCTCGACCCGCACGACGCCGTCGCGTGGGACAAGCACGCAAAAGGGGCCGACGATGACGCGCAGGAAGGCGTTCACGATCCCGTCTCCGCTGGTGCGAGGGCGGCTGCACTGCGCAGCCCGCGCGTGGCGGCGTGGGCGGCGAGATGGAACAGCTTGTCCGGGTCAAGCACCAGCACGATCCGGTCCGCGCCGAGCATGGAAATACCGCCGACACCCGGCAATTCGGCAACACGCAGATGGGTTTCGCGGATCAGCAGTTCGGCCCGTCGCAGGATACGGTTGGCGCGAAAACCGACGCGCCGTCCCTTCCAACTGCAGATGACGACCGCAAGGTCGCCCGATGGCGAGGGCTCCGGGTTCGGTAGCCGCATGAGGTCGCACAAGTCAAACAGCGGCACGAACCGCCCATGTATCAGCAGGGAGGGCTGGCCATTGACTGACTGCACCGAACTTGCCGGATAGATCGCGGCCTCGGCCACCATCGCTTCGGGAAAACCGATCGGCTGCACACCGGTATCGACCAGCAGCATGGGCCGTATCGCCGCCGAAAGTGGCATGTCGAGACGGAAGGTGGTGCCCGCGCCGGCGCGGTTTTCGATGTCGATGCGACCACCAAGCCGCGTGACATTGACGAGCACCACATCCATGCCGACACCGCGCCCTGAAACGGTGCTGGCCTCGCTGCGGGTGGAAAAGCCCGGCGTGAAGATGAAGCGCGCAATCTGCGCCTCGCTCATGCTGGCCAGTTCGTCCGGTGTCGTCAGGCGCTGAGCGACAGCCTTTTCGCCAACGCGGGCGATGTCGATGCCGCGACCGTCATCGCTGACAACAAGGATCAGGCGGTTGCCCTGTTGCTCTGCCGTGAGGGAAAGGCGGGCGGCTGCCGGCTTTCCAGCTGCGGCGCGCTCCGGTGGAGGTTCCACGCCGTGGTCTATGGCGTTGCGGATCATGTGCATCAGTGGATCGAGCAGCATGTCGGCCATGCCCTTGTCGATCTTGATGCCGTGGGCTTTCTGCTCGAACTGCACCGTCTTGCCCAGTTCGCGCGCGCTGTCACGCACCATGCGGGGGAAACGGGCAATGACATTCTCGAACGGGATGACCCGCAGGCCGAGCGTGCTTTCGTGGATCAGGCTGATGAAATGACCGATTTCTGCTTCGAGATCGAGAAAGGCGCGGCGATCGCGCTGCAGGATCTCGACATCGGCCAGAAGGTCAGGTGCGCGGGTGACGGCATGGTCTGAGAGGCGGCGCAGCGCATCCGTCACCGCACTTTCCGTCGCCAGCACATTGAGCCTGCCGCTCAGCGCGAAGAACGAGCCGATGCGGCCAAACAGCTTGTCGAGAACATCGACCGGAACACGAACCTGGGCATCCTCCCCGCCAACAGGGCGCGCCAGGATTGCCTGCGGCTCCCCGAAGTGCACCGGTTTGTTGACGCCGTCCAACCAGGCCAGACTGCCTTCATGGCTCTCGGCCATAGCGATCAGCTGATCGGGATCGGGGCCATTGGCGGAAACGGCAAGCAGAAGGGCAAGCTTGATCTCCTGCCCGATTACGACCCCGCGCCCGGCAACGATCGGCAGGCCATCGGCCAGTTCCGCCAGCGCCTGTGCCGAGGGGAGCGGCAACACCAGTTCCGCCAGCCGCGTGCCGGCATCTTCGGCAAGCGCTGCCATGGCAGGAGATGCCTGCAGCGGCAGGTGTTGTGGTGAAATACCCCAGTGGGCAAAACGGGCCGCCAGCGGCGCCAGTGGATCGGGACTGACGGGCGCCGGTTCAACTGCGGTAGCAAACCCTTGCCCATCCACGTCCGGCATTGCCGCCAGCACCGAGGCCCAGCCCGTCTCCACCCCGGTCAGCAACTCGACGTGCCTGGCCAACCGCAACAATGCGGACAGGTCCTGCGCTTGTCGCCCCCGCGGGGCCGCACCCAGCCGCATCGCACTCTGCGCAAAACCGGCAAGCCCGATGCGCCTTGCAGCATGGACCAGAATATCGACAGTGTCGCTGATTGCATTGCGATCGGCGGCTGTGACGCCTTGCGCCAGTTCCGGCAGGACCTCGCACAGCAATTCGCCAAAGGCCCGGGCCATGTCGGGCTCCAACCCCAAGGAGTCAGGGCTGTGCCCGACGTCCAACGCCGCCGCCGCCCTGCCGGGACTGGAATACGCGTCGGTCAGGGCCTGCAGATCATCCGCCAGGCCATCGGGCGCGGTGAAGCGTGCCAGATTGCCGCCGGCCATGCTGAGCCGCACCGCATCGACCAGCCGCAACAGCGCCTCGATGCCGGCAACAGAGACGGCGCCAGCGCCCGCTCTCACGGGATAGAGATAGGCCTCGGCCTGATGGGTAACGGTCTCAAGCGACTGGATATCGGCGACCCGCGCCAGCCCCTTGAGCGAATGAAAAGAACGAAAAAGGGTGTCGATCGCGACCTTGTCGAGCCCCTTATGCTCGGCTGATATCAGCAAGGGCTCGATCGCGTCGAGATGTTCGGTGGCTTCGGCAATGAGGTCGCTGGCAAATCCGGCATCAGCCATGGGCGTCAGCCTCAATCAGGGTCGCACGGTGTTCGCTGCGAACGGCGTCGAGCCGAACCAGCAATTCACCCCCGGTCTCCGAGGCCAGCAGGGGGTCTGCCGTGCCCGAAAGCTTGCCCCACACCAGCGACGCACCGCCTTCGATCAGGGATTTAGCCTTCGCGGAGACCGGCTCCAGCCGATGGCCGAGCACGCAGACCGGCGCCGTTTGCACCAGCAGCGCCACGGCCAGCAGCGCAGCGATATCGCCGGCGGTATCGGCATCGATTAGCACGATGTCTGTGGCATCCTCCCGGAGGCTGGCGGTTGCCTCCCGCGGGCGCACCAGGCGCAGGTCCGCCGGGGTGGTGCCGGCGTGCATCATGGCTGCGACGGCGGCATGCAGAGCCGCGTCGTCGCTGACCAGGGCCAGCGTCCAGCTGCCAGCGGTCTTGCCCAGGGGGGCGTTCATCATCTGCTCCACGGTCAGCCTGATGCCCTCAATTCATTTTGAAGGCATCGATGCGCTGGCGCGTCTCGTCGGCCAGGCGCGACAGCTGCACCATGGTGGCGGTGATCTCTTCGGCCGCCGCAGCATTGGAATTGGCGATCAGCTTGAGATCGCTGACATTGCCGTCGATCTGCGTGATTGAGGAGCGCTGCTGCTCGATGGCGGCGACGGAGGCATGGATCATCTGGGTCGTCTGCCGGGTCTCACCAGAAATACCCTGGATCGCGGCGCGCACGACATCGGCGGCAGCCTTGCCGGCCAGCGTGTCATCGGCGGCCTGCTCGACGATTTCGGCGATCTGGTTGGCGTTCTGTCCGGCGCTTTCGGCGAGCTTTCCGACCTCCTGCGCCACCACGACGAAGCCCTTGCCATGTTCGCCGGCGCGGGCGGCCTCGATGGCGGCGTTCAGCGACAGGATATGGGTCCGGTTGGCGATCTGGGCAATCACCTGCGTGATCTGGTTCACTTTGCGGCTGTTTTGGGCAATACGCTCGACGATGCTGCTCATATTTTCCACGGACGCCAGACCGCGTTCGACCAGCTGTATGGCATTGTCGGCCTTCTCGCTGGCCAGCCGCGTGTTGTCGGAGACTTCGCCGATGGCGAGCAGCGCCTCCTTGACTGCGCCTGCGACCTGGGTCAGCGATCCGTTCTGGGCGCGCGCACCTTCCGACACCTGGCCAACGGCCATGCTGGCTTCGCCGACCGAAATCGCGGTGCTGCGAGCCTTGTCACCGAAATCGCGGAAGGAGCTGTGTGATACCTGCAGCAGCTGGTTCACCTGCTCGCCGATGTCGCGCAGGAAGCCGGTCTTGCCGTCGAGGTTGACGCGAACGGTCAGATCGCCGCCAGCGGCGCGGGAAATTACGGCGCCGATCTCGCGGGTCGTGTCTTCCGCCTGCAGCATCGTGGCGATCTTGTCCGCATTCTGCTTGAAGACGTCGACGGCGGCGGCCATCTCACCGATTTCGGTAGCGTTGCCAAGACCCGGGATTTCGACCTTGCCATCGCCCTCGGCCAGGCGGGTCATGGCATGGGTCATCTGCCGGATCGGCGTGATGATGCTGCGGGCGATGAGCACGGCAACCGTGAGGCCCGTCAGGATGCCGAGCGCCACGACAATGGCCAGGATGACTTGGGTGCGGACCGTGTCGGCCGCCACAGATGCGCTGATGGCATCGATCTGCTGCAGCAGAAAGGCACGGAGATCGGCAATTTTCGTCAGCACTTCACGCTCTTTGGGGGAGACCGAGTCGGCGGCACCGAGACCCGCGTCGGCGATCAGCGTGGCCAGGCCATCGGTCAGTGCCTGCGCATCGGCCAGCGCTTCGCTCACGTCTTTGTCGCTCGCCGGGGCGGAAGACGCTGCTTTCAGTGCCGTCTGCGCCGCCACCACCGTTTGGGACGACAGGGTTTCGCTGGCAAGAACTGCAGCTGCGATGGCGGTCATGGCCGGCGCCGCGTCTGGCGTCGCAGCAGGCTGCAGCTTGGAAAGCGCGGCAGCCAGCGTCTTGGCATCCTCAGCCAGTGCGCGGCGCTGCTGCATCAGGCGTGTGAAGCTCTCCTTATAGTCGCGCAGGCCGGCCTGGAGGTCGGCAATTTGCCTTGTCTCCTCTTCGCCGGTCACCAGCGCTGCGGCCTTGCCAAGCGCCTCGTCGATGAACTGGGACTGGGCCTGCGAACGCTGGAAGTCGGGCTCGCGGGAAAAGCTCATGACCGCATTGGTGCGCAGCCGGAACCCGGTGAAATCGCGGTCCGCCAGGAACACTTGCCCGACCGCGCGATAGAAGCGATCGATGCGGGCGGTCTTGTCGGCAAGATCTCGAACCGAGACGAAGGCAAAGACGGAGAGCGCGGCAAGCAACAGCAACAGGACGGCTGCGAGGCCGAAAATCCGTGTCTTCAGCGTAATGTTTTTCAATCGAGACCCCAAGGGAACAGCGGTTGGATGAGCCGGGCCGACAGGCGCCGACCCTATTTGGCCTCACCCTAGCGTGCGTGCGCGCGAGTGGCCGGTTTCACCCCAAAACTGCCAAGAGGGTGCTGGAATGCGGCGGGGAACTGTGAAAATGTCTGTCGTCCACCCCGTTTCGTCTGTATCTCATGGAAAATTGGCCGTGTCTTTGGTTCAGCAAATCCCGGTAAGCCTGGTATGCGCGGCATTCCTCACCTTTCTGGCAAAGCACTACATTGCCGATTTCCTCCTCCAGTCCCATTGGATGGCCCATGGCAAGGAACAGGCGACCGGCTGGCTCTGGCCGCTGGTGGTTCATGCGGGTGTGCACGGGGTGCTGACGACTGCCATTTTCGCCGTTTTCGCGCCGTCCTATGCTTGGTTGGGTCTGGTGGATTTCGCCGTGCATTTTGCCATCGATCGGGCCAAGGCCCAGGCCTCTCGCGCGGTCAATGCCACCCCATCGCGGCCGGTGTTCTGGTGGCTGCTCGGGCTCGACCAGAGCCTGCATCACCTGACCCATTTCGGCTTTATCCTCGTCATTGCCGGGCTGCCACTAGATTGATCAGGGCGGCTGGTGGCCGTGCCGGGTCGAAGGTGACGGCATCAGGCACGAGTTCCATGGCAGCCTGCGGCATGCCAGGCACAACGCAACTCATCGGATCCTGAACGAAAACCGGATTGCCGGCCGTGGCCAGTCGCGCGGCCCCCAGGGCACCATCGCTACCCATGCCGCTGAGCACGAGCACGATACAAGGCAAATTCAGCGCGGCGACCGATTGCAAAAGGCAGTCCGCATTGGGGTGAAAGGGGCTCTCTACCGATCGCACATGGCGCAGCATGAGGGAGCCGTCGTCCCGACGGGCCAGGCCAAAATCTTGTCCGCCGGCAAGGATCAGTATCTCGCCGGGTTGCACAGTGCGCCCGGCCGCGGCTTCACTGACGGCCCGTCCCGTGGTGTCGCGCAGGTGCTGGGCAAAGGCCCCCGTGCCGTGCTCCGGCATATGCTGCGCCACCACCCAGGGGAGGTCGCCCCCCGGAAGCGTCGTTAGCAGCGACGCCAACGCGCTCGGTCCTCCGGTGCTGCTGGCCACCAGCACGCAGGCAGGATTGCGGCTTGACATCGCCGGCTGGGTCCGCTCTTCGCAGCTCAGGTCAGCGGGCGCGATGCGCATGTCCCTCGTTGGTGGGCAGAATGCCGTCTTGGCCGTGGCAAGCCAGTCCGGCAGCAGGCGTGCCCATCGGCCGATCGGAGTCCCCGTTCCGGCTGGGCCGCGCTCCAGTATGATGCAGCGTGAGCCGAGCCGCTGGACCCAGTCACGCAATGCGGGTTCGCTGTCTTCGACAAGCGTTTCCTCGATCACGGCAAAGCCTTGTCCCAGGCGTGCGAGGGCATCGCGTGTCTCATCGGCGTCGCGGCATTCCTTGAGCGGCGTGCCCGGCTCGAGATCGTTGAGAATGGCGCGCAGGCTGGCCCTTTCGAATGCGCCCCTTGCGGCAATGATGATCGGGCGTTTCACGCGACATCATCCGACAGCGGTGTGGCGGTGCGTCGCCACAAGACGGTGTCGTCGCCATGAACCGGTTCGAACAGCGGCGATCCGCCAGCGGTTTCGGCCGTTCCCAGCAGCAGCAGACCGCCCGGACGCATCACGCCAGCCAGGTGACGCAGGACCCTTGCAGCAGCGGCTTGCGAGAAATAGATCAGCGTATTGCGGCAGAAGACCAGATCCACGGCTTGGCGCGGCAATTCGGTCGGCGGGTTGTCCATGAGATTATGCACGTCGAAACTCACTATGGCGCGCAGGTTTGCCGGTGCGGTCCACACCTCGCCCTGCCGGGTGGGGAAGGCGGCGCTGGCAAAGGCCGGAAGATCGCGGAAACTGCCCATGGCCGCCATACGATGGTAGCGCCCGGTTCGGGCCGTGGCAACCGCAACGGGACTGATATCTGTGGCGAGGATCGATGCACGGGCGATGCGCATGTCCGCCAGGAGATAGGCCAGCGACCAGGCCTCTTCGCCGGTGGCGCAGCCGGCGCACCAGGCGGTCACGGAGGCTGGTTGCGCATTGCCCAGCATGTCGCGCAGCATCTGCCATTGGCGAGTGTGGCGGAAGAAGAAGGTTTCCTGCACCAGCAATTGCTCGATCAGCGGCTGCAGGTCGGACGCGGGCGAGACCCTGAGCCTTGCGTATTTGTCCCAGATAAAGGCGGGAGCAAAGCCGGTACGGGCGGCAATGTCGCGGACAAGGCTTGCATCTGGACCGCCGATGGGCGCCGGAACCTGGCTCGAATTAGGGCCCGTGCTCAAAGGCTGCGCATCAGGAAGGAGATATTGTCAGCGAACCAGTCGTCTGCGGCGGTCCACAAAGCGTCCAGCAGCGCGATATCCCGGCCGCCGCGGGCGCGCAGGGAAACCAGCCCCAGCGCCTCTGCCTGCTCCATCAGCAGGCGCGCATGGGTGCGCGACACGCCGGTGCTTTCCGATATCGTCTCATAGGGCATGCAGACGCGGTCGGAACCAAGCGACAGGCCTTCCTGCAGCAGCAGCAGAAAAACCAGATAGCCGCCGTCGCGCTCGGTCAGCCGCATCACCGCATCATGGCGGGCACGCATCGCCAGGAAGGCCGGCAGATGTGCTGCAAAGGACCTGCGCCAGCTGCGGTGTCCCGCGGTGGCCGGACCAAGGCTGCGCGCTGACCAGGCCGGGGCGACCGGATCGAGGCTCGCAGGCGCGGCACCATCGGCGTCGAGGCTTTGCTGGGCGGCCACGCGCAGTCGGGTCACGGCCGTCTTGGCACGCTCGCCCAGGTCAGGCAGATCTGCCATCAGCGCCAGCGGTGCCGTCTGGGCGTCCAGAAAGGCCGCATCGCTCGACCACATGCGCGTCGATGGTGCAAGCAGGCTGATGCGCAGGTCTTCCTCCGCCTTGCGTCGCTCCAGGAAGCCATAACGTTCGAATATCGCAACCAGTGCCTCGATGCGGTTGCGACTGGTCAGGCCTGATGGCGTAAGATGTGTCTGCAGCCGGCCCAGTGTCAGCCAGGTCTCGCGCTCCTCGGCATTCTGGCAGGCGCTGAGGCAGAGTATGGCCTGGAACGTGACGAAACGCCCTTCTTCCAGCAACAGGCGGCTCAGCAGGTAGTCGCCGCGAAACAGCTGCACGAGATTGGCAATTACCATGTCCCGGGTCTGCCGGAATGCGGGATGACGCTTCAGGTCGTCGGCGGTCGGATGCGCCATGTCCGTATCACGTGACGATGCCTTAACATCCGCACAGGTGATCGCGGCGGCTCCGTATACCACGTCCATGTTTTGCTGTGGTCGATGGATCGACGCATTCATCAGACATCTCCCCCCGCTTCAACACAATACAAATAAGGGCGTTCCAAAGGATGGGAGCAACCTGCCACCCACGCTGGCGCGCAGGAGATACCATCGCGGCCGTGGCGGGGAAGGTCGCAAACATCAATGGCCATTGATGTTTGATGCGCCGGCTCGAAGGGGAGGACCTGTCATGTATGCGAGGCGGGCAAAATTAGCCAAAAATGGGCAATTTTGGCCTATAGATGCCATCGACGGGGACATCTGTCCCATACCGTCCATTTCTGGGCTTAGTCTGCTGCCCACACAGATCGGGCGGCTGGAGGCCGTCGCAGATAAAATCTGTTGGTCGTCTTGGCGTTTTTAGGGTGGTTTTCTCCAGCTGCCGTTTGCCCTTGTTACGCGCTCTGTTGCGTCCATTGGCCGAGGTGCGCAAAGGCGAGTTGCGAGAGTTTGATGTGCGACCAGCAGTCCAGCCTCAGATGGCGGTTTTTAGTCAGCGGAACGAGTGTTGGGCTCGGCATGTTGCTGGCCGGCTGCACGGCCTTGGATAAGGCTCCGGAGCCGGACAGGCTTGCCATGCCGTTTTTGTCGGACAGTTTCCTTCATTCCGCCAGATCAGCCAAAGCCATGGTCGCTACGCCTGCGACGGCGCCGGAATTCTGGAACGCTTTCGGATCTCCGGATCTCGTGCGGCTGGTCGATCGCGCCGAGCAGGGAAGCCTCGACATCGACATCTCCATCGCCCGCGTGAAACAGGCGGAGGCCAACACGCAGGAAGCCGTGACCGGATTTTTCCCGACCGGCGGCCTTGGTGCCACCAGCACGACCTATCGCAGTTCCGCGACCTCGGCGGGCCTGCCGGAAGGCAAGCTCCCGGTCGGGCAATTGCGCAAGGCGGGCCTGAACGCCTCCTGGGAGCTGGACTTCTGGGGCAAAAATGCCGCAATCCACGAGGCCGCGCGCCGCAAGGGCGAGGCCAGCGTCTTTGCACTGGCGGCGACGCGCCTGACCATCACGTCAGAGACGGCACTGTCCTATGTCCAGGTCCTGTCGTTGCGCGACCAGTTGGCGCTTGCGCGCCAGAACCTGTCACTCGCCCGGAAAGTGCGCGACAATGTCGACGAGCGCGTCGAGGCCGGATCGGCGACGGAAGTGACGCTTGCCCAGCAGGAAACGGTCGTGCTGCAGCAGGAGGCGAGCATCGTGCGCTTGTCGCGCGCGCTGATGCAGGAGGAGATCAACCTTGCGCTGCTGGTGGGCGCGCGACCGGGGGAGATCACGCTCGACAAAGGCGGGCTCAGCCGGCTGACTTTGCCCAAAGTCGATGCCGGCCTGCCCAGTGATCTGCTCAGCCGTCGCCCCGATGTGCGTGAGGTGGAGGAACAATTGCTGGCATCGGCCAGCAATGTCGCAGCAGCCCGCGCCGCGATGCTGCCCAGCCTGACGATTTCGCTGCAGAAGGGCTTTGAGAGCCTGAGCAATGCCACGCTGTTCTCCCCACAATCGGGTGTCTTCACGCTGACGAGCCAGCTGACTCAGCCGTTGTTCGACGCGCCGCGTCTAGCAGCGCAGTTGCAGGCCAGCAAGGCGCAGCGGGATGAACTAGTTGCAACCTACGAGAAGGCTGTGCTGACCGCGCTCACGGATGTCGAAAAGGCGCTTGTGGCTCTCAATACCATCACGCGCGAGGCGTCGATTGCGGCCAAGGCGACCGCGTCTGCCCGCAAGGCCTATGACCTGACGCTTGAGCAGCTGGAAGCTGGGCAGGTGGATATGACCACGGTGCTGAATACCCAGCGCGACTACTTCTCGGCCGCAGACAGCCTTGCCCAGATCCGCCTCGCACGGTTCCAGGCAGCCATCGGGCTTTACCGGGCCATGGGCGGCGGATGGTCGCCGGAAGATGCCCGGGCACTGATGGCGCAACGCCAGCCGGGCCAGGCACGCGGCGCCACTGCTGCTCCAGCCGTCCTGCAATGAGTGAGGATTGACGTCCCATGTCCGATACTGCCGCAAGCGGCCGGTCCCCCACGGAAAACCAGGCCACCCGCCTGTTTCGCAAGGCGGCGCTCGACCGACTGTCGTCCCCCGAGCAGCTGGACCAATTGATCGGCCTGACCCGCGCGCGTGACTGGATCGCCTTCCTGACGCTGCTTTGCCTGATCGGGCTGGCGTTGGGCTGGTCGATCCTGGGTCGTGTGCCCGAGCGGGTCAAGGGCTCCGGCATCCTGATTGCCACCGGCGGTCGGGTGGTGGATGCCGTCTCCGTCGGCGATGGCACACTCAGCGAAATCCTGGTGCCGGTCGGATCACGCGTGACGCAGGGAGAGGTTGTCGCCCGCATCATCCAGCCGTCGCTACGCCAGCAGCTGGAAAATGTCTCTGCCGTCGTTGCGGAGCGCCAACAGCAGCTGGAGGCACTGAAGCTGCAACTGGCCGAACGCACCAAGGCTGCCGGCGATAGCTTTGCTGCGCAGGTCAAGGCCTTTACCTTGCGCGGCGCCGATGCGCAGGAGCGTGTCCGGGTCATGGAAAAGCAGGCCCAGCAGGATAGCGCCCTGTTCGATCGCCGGCTGATCACCTGGCAGCAATTGCTGGAAACGCGGCGAGCGCTTGCCGAGGCGCGGCAGACGGAGCTAGAGGCCCGC
Source organism: Rhizobium sp. RU36D (assembly GCF_900176345.1). Taxonomy (GTDB): domain Bacteria; phylum Pseudomonadota; class Alphaproteobacteria; order Rhizobiales; family Rhizobiaceae; genus Allorhizobium. The sequence goes on along the minus strand of NZ_FWXU01000033.1, from coordinate 22,419 downwards.
AGCCAGATCTCCCAGGCGCAGAGTGAGGAGATCAGCCAGCGCAATGCCAATGCCCGCGACCAACGCTCGGCCGAAGAAAGGCTTGCCGATGCGCAGCGCCAGCGCGCTGAAATCGAGATCCAGCTGCGCCAGCAGGAAGTCGTGACCAGCCCGGCCGACGGGCGCGTGACGGAATGGAAGGCGGTGCCGGGCACCCGCACCACACCCGGCCAGCCGCTGCTGAGCGTCGAAAGCGGCGCGACGGGACTGGAACTGCTGCTTTATTTGCCTCCCAGCGACGGCAAGCGGGTGCATAGCGGCATGGAGGTGCAGATCGCGCCCTCGACCATCAAGCGCGAGGAATACGGCATGATGAAGGGCACGGTGGCCGATGTCTCGGACTTCCCGTCCACAGCCCAGGCGATGCAATCCGTGCTGCGCAACGATCAGCTGGTCCAGAGCTTTTCGGCAAAGGGCGCGCCTTTCGCCACCCGCATCCTGCTGTTGCCGGATGCCACGACCCCGAGCGGCTTTGCCTGGTCGGGGGGCGTCGGGCCTGAGATGCAGCTGACCAGCGGTTCGCTTGCCGATGGCGAGGTCACCGTCGCCTGGCGGCGGCCGATCAGCTATGTCATTCCGTGGCTGCGCAAGATCACGGGTCTGGCCGGGTGAGCGTGGTGGTCCAGAACACTTCGACAGCCCGTCAGCGTCAAAGACGCAAGGCAACGCCATCCATCTTGCAGATGGAAGCCGTGGAATGCGGAGCTGCCAGCCTTGCGATGATCCTTGCCCATCATGGGGCCTGGATCCCGCTGGAACAGCTGCGGGTGGCCTGCGGCGTCTCGCGCGATGGCTCCAAGGCCAGCAGCCTGCTGAAGGCCGGCCGGCGCTATGGCCTTACCGCCAAGGGTTTCCGCAAGGAGCCGGAGGCGCTGGGCGAACTGCCCTGGCCGGCCATCCTGCACTGGAATTTCAACCACTACGTCGTGTTCGAGGGCATGACGGAGACCCATGCCTATATCAACGATCCGGCGACCGGGCCGCGCGTCATCACGAGGGAGGAACTGAGCGAAGCCTTTACCGGTGTCGTGCTGACCTTCGAAAAGACGGCGGATTTCCGCAAGACCGCACGGCCGGAAGGCCTGCTTGCGTCGTTCCGCCAGCGTATCGTCTCGTCCAAACGGGCAATCTGGCTGATCGCGCTGCTCAGCGTCGCACTTGTCGTGCCGGGCGTGGTGCTGCCGGTCTTTGCCAAGATCTTCGTCGATGGCATACTGATGAAGCAGCAGGAGCACTGGGTTACGCCTATGTTCATTGCGCTCGGCTGCACGGCCCTGATCCGCGCCAGCCTGACCTATCTGCGCGGATCCGTCATCCTGCGGCTGAAAACCAAGTTGACGGTGACCGGCGCCAGCGCTTTCGTTTGGCGGGTGCTGCATCTGCCGATGTCCTTCTTCTCGCAGCGCAGTCCCGGTGAAATCGCCGAGCGCATCGAGGCCAGCGAAAGGGTCGCGGAGGTCATTTCTGCTGACATGGCCAATGCCGTGCTCAACTGGGGTACGCTGCTGTTTTTCGCCGTTGTCCTGGTTGGCTATGACCCGGTTCTCGGCCTGCTGACGGTTAGCCTCAGCCTGCCCAATATCGTTGTGCTGCGCATGGTTCAAAGCCGCCTGAAACAGGCCTCCATCCGCCTGGCGGTCGAGCATGGCAAGCTAGGTGGCACCACGGTAGGACTGATCTACAATATCGAGACGATCAAGGCTTCGGGCCTGGAGACCAGCTCCTTCGGCCGCTGGGCTGGCATCCATGCGCGCATGCTCAATGCCTCGCAGGAGGTGGGCTCGAAGTCGATGATCACCTCGCTCGGCCCCAATCTGTTCGGCGGCCTGGTGGATGTGGCGATCCTGGGCGTCGGCGCATTTCGCGTGATGCAGGGGGCGCTGACGATCGGCGATCTCGTGGCCTTCCAGCTGTTGGCGGCCAGCTTTCTGGCGCCGCTGGTCAGCCTTGTGGCGCTATCGCCCAAGCTTGCCAATATCCGCGCGGATCTCAACCGTGTTGATGACGCGATGCGGAATGCCGTCGATCCTCTCACTATACCCCCCGACCGGGAGCAGGGACAGAGGCCGGGCCTCCTGAACGGCTCGCTGGAACTCGATGCAGTGCGTTATGGCTACAACCCGCTCGACGAGCCGCTGTTCGACAATATCTCCCTATCGGCAAAGCCTGGCGAGCGCATCGCCCTTGTCGGCCGCTCCGGTTGCGGAAAATCCACGTTGGGACGCATCATCTGCGGCATTGTGGCGCCTTGGGCCGGCGCGGTGCGGATCGACGGCATTGCGCTCACCGATCTCGACCAGTACCAGCGCGCGGTCAATATCGCCTATGTCGACCAGGAGATCTTCCTGTTTGAAGGCACGGTGCGCGACAATCTCACCCTGTGGAATCCCGACGTGCCCGACGACGCCCTGACCCGGGCGCTGGAGGATGCGGCCATCCTGGACGACATTGTGGCGCGGCCCGGCGAGCTTGATGCCCATGTCGAGGAAGGTGGGCGTAACTTCTCCGGAGGGCAGCGCCAGAGGCTTGAGATCGCCCGGGCACTGGTTGGCGATCCGAGCATTCTTGTGCTGGATGAGGCCACGGCGGCGCTCGACCCGCAGACCGAAAAGATCATTGACGACAATCTGCGCCGGCGCGGCTGTACCGCGATCATCATTGCGCACAGGCTGAGCACGGTGCGCGACTGTTCGGAAATCATCGTTCTCGATCGCGGCCGCATCGTCGAGCGCGGCACCCATGACAGCCTCGTGGCATCGGGCGGCGACTATGCCGAGCTCATCCAGTCCGGCGGGCATTGAGGGACAGCCATGACATCCTTGCCATCCATGCGCGACGACCTTCTACCGACCGGGAGCGCGCATCCCCATGTGCTCAACGATCCGGCGCAGCGGCTGCTGGTGCAGCGCGGTTACCTCGATGTCTTTGCCGTCTTCGGCGCGCCGCTGGCCGGTCGGCGCCAGTTCCTGTTCCGGCTGGAGGCCGGCGCGCTGGCTTGTGGCATCTCGCCGGCAACCGCCGCCGACGGGCGACTTTTGACGCTGTTGGGCGTGGGCGGTGCCGATAGCGAGCTTGTGCCGTTGCGGCTGGGGGAGCCTGTGCGGGAGACGGCAGCTGCCGCTTGGCTTGCCGCAATGGAGGATGCCGCCGATCTGCGGCGCCAACTCGGCGGGCTTGCCCTTGGCGATGCCAATAGACGCGCCCTCGATGCCGTTTGCGCCCGTGTCCTGATGCGGGAAGCGTCTCAATCGGCCAGCGACTGGCGGGAACGGCGGCGCAATTTTGGCGACGCCACGACGACGGCCGCGCTTGCGGGCCTGGCCGGCGTTGCGGGAACATCGGCCGGCGGCACATCGCGGGCGGCAGGTGCCGTGGCTGCAGGCGATCCGCTGAAGGCCGCACTGGTGATGGTGCTGGAGGCGCTGAGGGTGGCGCCGCAGCTCGAAGCTTTCGACATGGCGGCTGAGCTTGCCGCCGAAGATGACCGGCTGGCGATGGTGCTTCGGCGCCACCAACTGATCCGGCGCACCGTCCTGCTGCGGCCGGGATGGACCGCCCAGCCGGGTGCGCCGCTTCTCGGCTTTCTCGGCTCGGAGCGCCGGCCGGTGGCGCTGCTGTATCGGCGCGGGCGCTGGTGGCTGCATGACGCCGGTGTGGCCCGGCCGATTGCGCGCGATGGCCTTGAGGCCAGCGGCGTGGACGGACTGGCATCGGATGCCGTGCAGGTCTATCCAACCTTGCCGGCGCATTCGCTCCGCTTCCGCGACCTGTTTTCCTTCGGCTTTGCCACGATCGGTGCGGATCGTCCGCGGCTGATCGGGCTGATGCTGGCTGCTGCGATCCTGGCGATGCTGGTGCCCTACGGGTCGCGTTTCCTGGTCAGCGATGCCATTCCCTATGGCGACATGGCCATGGGCGGCATGATCATCGGCGGACTTCTGGCCGCGGCGCTGGCCAAGACTGTGTTCGAAGCCGGCAAGAGCCTGACCATGCTGCGTTCGGAACTGGGCTTCGAGTCCCGTCTTCAGCCGGCGCTGATCCTGCGACTGCTGCGCCTGCCGCCTGCGTTTTTCCGCCTCTATGCCGTTGGCGACCTGACCGACCGGGTGCTCGGCATCCAGCGGGCGCGCGAAGTCATTACCGCGAGCTTCACCAGCGCGGCTGCAAGCAGCGTGTTCAGCGTCATCAGCCTTGTGCCCATCATGACGGTCGATGTGCGGCTTGGCTTCACCGTGCTTGGCCTTGCCATCGTGCTCGGCGTGGTCAATGCGGCGATCAGCTATCGCGGCCTCGTGCACGAGCGCCTGCGCATGGCACAGAAGGGCAAGCTCGACAGTTTCGTCGTGCAGATGCTGATGGGTCTTGGAAAACTGCGCGCATCTGCCAGCGAACAGATGGGCTTTGCCCGGTGGGCTGCGTTGTTTTCCAGCAATATGCGCCATTCCGTGGCTGCCGGTCGTTGGGCTAATCTTCAAGCGACAGCCGATGCCCTGTTGCCGCAGCTTGCGACGCTGACGCTCTATGCGGTGATCCTCTATCTGATGAAGTCTGACATGACCAAGGCAGCGACGGCTTCCGCCGGCGGGGTCCCCTTTTCGTTGGCCGATTTCGTATCGGTTACCACAGCCTTCGCCCAAGTGCTCGGCGCGATCTCGTCGCTCGCCGGCGCCCTGACCCAGTCGCTGGTCGCGATCCCGCTGATCGAGCGGGCGAAACCGATCATCTTCTCTGAGACCGATGCACCGCCCGCCAACAGCCGTCCGGTGACGCTGCAGGGGGGCGTTGATATCCGCAACGTGTCGTTCCGCTATACGGAAAAAAGCCCGCGGGCGCTGGATGATTTCAATCTGCGCATCGAAAAGGGCGAGTTCATAGCCGTAGTCGGCGCCTCCGGCTCGGGCAAGTCCACGCTGCTGCGGCTGCTGCTCGGCTTCGACCGGCCTGAGCAGGGCGATATCTTCTTTGACGGCCACTCGCTGAACCGGCTCGACCTGGCGCAGGTGCGCCGGCAGGTTGGCGTGGTGCTGCAGCATGGTCGCATCATGTCCGGCAGCATCAACGACAACATCGTCGGCGAAAGCGGGCTTGGCATGGAAGATGCGCTGGAAGCGGCGCGTCTGGTCGGTCTCGACAAGGATATCGAACAGATGCCGATGGGCATGCACACCGTGCTGCTGGACGGTGGCGGCACGCTGTCGGGCGGCCAGCGCCAGCGCATCCTGCTGGCGCGCGCCCTGATTACCCGGCCCTCCATCCTGCTGCTCGACGAGGCGACCAGCGCGCTCGATAACCGTACCCAGTCGATCGTCACCCAGACATTACAGGCGCTGCCGGTAACCCGTCTGGTGATCGCCCACCGCCTCAGCACCATCGAAAGCGTGGACCGGATCGTTATGCTCGAACGCGGCAGGGTCGTGGAGACGGGCAGTTTTTCCGAACTCATGGCGATGGATGGGCATTTTGCCACCCATGCCCGCCGCCAACTCATCTGACAGCAAGGACAGGCCCATGCGCAAGGTTCTCTACATTCTCGGGCAGCTCGACGATGCCGATATCGCCTGGATGGGCCAGAATGGCCGCAAGCGCCAGCTGGCGAAAGGTGAACGGCTGATCGAGGAGGGCCGCCAGACCGAGCATCTCTTCATCGTTCTCGATGGCCAGGTCGATGTGCAGGTTGCGGGCGTCGGCACGGTCGCCAGCCTTTCGAGCGGCGAAATCCTCGGCGAAATGTCCTTCGTCGACAAGGCGCCGCCCTCGGCAACCGTTGTGGCTGTGCGCGACGCCCGTGTGCTGGAGCTTGGGAAGCGGCTTATGGAGGAGCGACTGGCTTCCAATCCGGCCTTTGCCGGCCGCTTCTACAAGGCATTGGCGATCTTCCTGGCCGACCGCCTTCGCACGACCACGCAGCGCAAGAACGGTGCGGGTGCCATCATTCCGGAAGACGAACTCGACGACATGGTGCTCGATGGCGTCTCGATGGCCGGCCTGAGGTTCCAGCATCTGCTGGGGCTGCTGGACAAGGCGCAGGAAGCATAGCGTACTTCCTGTCAATCTGGGTTGATTATGGGATGGTCCGCCCTTCCGAGGAGATCGAGTATGATGTCCTATTCTTGAAGGGAAGGAGCGGAGCCATGCATATTTCCATTTTGGGTATCGACTTCGGGAAGAACAACTGCAGCGTTGTTGGGGGGTAAATGACTGCGGCGCTGTGGTTGTCCGTCGAACGATGCCGCGGCCGACATTGATTGAATGCGTTGAGAAGCTGCCAACCTGCGTGATCGCGATGGGGGCCTGCTGTGGCGCTCATCATCTTGGCCGGCTCTTTACGGCGAGAGATCATCAGATAAGGCTGATGTCGCCGGACTACGTCCGCCCATATGTAAAGCCGCAGAAGAATGATGACAGAGATGCCGAGGCTGCATCACGACCGACCATGCGGTTTGTCGAACTGAAGAGCCAGGAGCAGTTGGATATCCAGACGTTGGATCGGTTTCGATCACGGCGGGTTGCGGAGCGCACGGCATCCTAGAGCCTTTCAGGGTTAACTAGAAGCGTTCTGCCGGAGCAGATTTTCGTCAGGGCAGAGGCGATTGGCGACGGGCATACCCTGGGTCAAGTCCGAGCCGATCGCCTCTGATCCTGGCGGAAAGATGCCCGGCCCTTCGGGCTGGCTGAAACGGGCCGCCTGGCCGACGACCGGCTTGGCCGTAGAGTCTGGCTACGACGCGCGCCGGTCGGTCGACCATCCGACTCCGTTTGAGCCAGCAGAACGCTTCTATCTAACCCTGAAAGGCTCTAGAGGCAGGCATATGGGGTTGATCCATGGTCGGGTCTGTGGCGATCGTCGAATTCCGGAAGGGGCAGAACAGCTTTCAGGAGCGACTGCGTGTAGGGATGCGCGGGGTGAGCCAAGACCTCATCGGCCTGTCCGCTTTCGACCACCTTGCCGTGGTCGAGCACCACGATCCGATGGCAGATATCCGACACGACGGCGAAATCATGGGTAATCAGCAGGTAGCTGATGCCGGAGGTGCGATGGAGGTCGAGCAGAAGCTCGATGAGTTGCGCCTGGACGGAAACGTCAAGGGCTGACAGCGGCTCGTCCAGCACCAAAAGTTCGGGCTCTGGTGCCAGCGCGCGCGCCACGCAGAGGCGCTGGCACTGTCCGGTGCTGAGCTCATGTGGATTGCGGTCAAGCAGGTCGCCGGTCAGCGCCACGTTGTCGAGCAGTCTCAGCACGCGCGCCCGCCGTACCGCAGCGCTTTCGCCGGGCAACCAGTTGTCTAGTGGTTCGTTCAGCAGTTGGCGAACCGTCCAGCGCGGATTGAGACTGGACCGTGGATCTTGGAACACGGCCTGCATGCCCCGCCGGGCGCTGCGACGCACCGAACGGTCCGCCAGCGATCCGCCATGCCAGAGCATGCGCCCGCCATCGGGACGCTCCAGGCCGAGCACGCATTTGGCAATCGTACTCTTTCCGGAGCCGGACTGGCCGACAAGGCCGACGATCTCGGCTTTGCCCACCGAAAACGAAACCTCGTGAAGGACTTCGCGGTTCTTGTAGCGCTTGGAGAGTTCCTCCACTGACAGAAGGGTCATTCCGCAGCCTCCTGTTTCAGGCGCAGTCGCCGCCCGGGCATCGCCGCGATCAGGTCGCGAGTATAGGGATGTTTGGCATGGGCAAAGACGTCGTTCGTTGCGCCACGTTCTAGGACCTCTCCGCCGCGCATGATGACCACCTTGTCTGCTACCCGGGCCACGACACGCAGGTCGTGGGACACAAACAGCATGGACAGTCCGTAGCGATCCTGCAGGCTGCGCAGAAGGTCGAGAATGTGGAGCTGGGTCGAGACATCCAGCGCCGTCGTCGGCTCATCGGCAATCAGGAGCGCTGGACGGTTGATGATCGCCATGGCGACGACGGCGCGCTGGCGCATTCCGCCGCTGAGCTCGTGCGGGAATTGGTGGATGACGCGCTCCGGCAGATGTACCTCGTCCAGGACTTCGCGAAGCCGGTGCTCAAGTTCCGCGCGAGACGGCGCAAGATGGGTCTGCATCACCTCGCGGATCTGATCGCCGACGCGCAACACCGGATTGAGCGCTGACAGCGGGTCCTGGTTGATCAGCGATACGGAGCGGCCCCGGACACGTTGCCAGTCATCCCAGGACCATGACGCGGTGTCTTGTCCGAACAGTCTGGCGCTGCCGGCGGTCAGAGCCAGGGGTGGCCGGGTGAGCCCAAGGGCAAGAGTTGCCAGCGTGCTCTTGCCCGAGCCGCTCTCGCCGATCAGGCCGACGCATTCCCCCCGTTCGACGGTCAAGGAAACATCGTTGAGAATCCGTCGTCCGAAGAAAGGAGAACGACGATCGGTGACCTCGATCCGGACGCCGCGCATCTCGAGGGCGGGCAGACCCTGGGGCCCGTCTGCCGACGGTTGCGCGATAGTCAGCGCGGAACGCGGCTCATTTTTGGCCCGCCAGCGTGGAAGCTTCAGCCAGTTGCGCGGGCCGTGGACAGGGCGACCTTCCACGCCGTCGCGGACGATGTCTCCGAAATAGTTGGCGGCCAGAACGACGATGAAGATGGCGAAGCCGGGCGCCAGGACCAGCCATGGGGCGACCTCCATGCTGTTGCGACCTTCATTGAGCATGGCGCCCCATTCCGGTGACGGCGGTGGCACGCCCAGTCCTAGAAACGACAGTGCCGAGATGGCGAGAATGAGATTGCCGATATCGAGCATGGCGAGCACGAGGATCGGGCCGATCAGGTTCAGCGCGATGTGGCGTGTCAGTATCGTTGAGGTCGGCGTGCCCAGGCAGCGCGCTGCCGATACATAGCCCTCCTGCGCCACCTGCAGCGTAAAGCCGCGGATGATGCGCGCATAGGCCGGCCAGGCGACAACGGAAATGGCGATGATCAGAGGCACCATGCCGCCGCCCATCAGTGCCGCCACGGCGATGGCCAGCACAAGCCGGGGAAAGGCCAGCAGCACGTCGATAATCTTGGTCAAGACAAGATCCACGGCGCCGCCGAAATAGCCCGCGACGACGCCGACTGTGACACCGATCGACATGACGATCAGTACGGCGCTGGCGGCCACCATCAGCGAGGTGCGCCCGCCGTACAGCAGACGGGTCAGGACATCACGACCGAAATCATCGGTGCCGAGCCAGTTGATCGCGTTTGGTGGCAGGAGCACCTGCTTGAAATCCGTGCTCACGGGACTGTGGTCCGAGATGAGCGGCGCGGCGAGCACGGATATCACTAAAGCGGCGACAAGGGTAAGAAGCACGATGCCGATGACATCGCGGCGAAGGCCAGATGCGAAGCGGTGAAGGGCGCGATCAGACATTCCCGAGTTCCTCGACGCGGACCCGCGGGTCCAGGAAGCGGTAGAGAATATCCATCACGAAATTGATGATGACGAACAGCGTTGCCATCAAAAAAGTGAAGCCCTGAATGACGGGATAGTCGCGGCCGGCAATGGCCTCGACCATGTAGCGGCCGACGCCGGGCCAGGCAAAGACGGTTTCCACCACGGCCGCACCTCCAAGAAGGCCGCCGGCGACCAGGGAGGCGGCGGTCAGGACAGGGATCAGGGCAGGGCGCAGCGCGTGCCTGAACAAGAGCGTGCTGCGCTTCAGTCCCTTCGCCTCGGCCATCAGCATGTAGGGCTGCGACAGCGTATCGAGCAGACTGGCCCGAAGCAGGCGCGAGGTTGCGGCGGCTATGCCGACACCGAGCGTCACGGCCGGCAGAATGATGCTTTCGGGGCGCCTGCCGCCCATGGCCGGCAACCAGCCGAGATTGATGGCGAAAAGATAGATCAGCAGGACACCCAGAAAGAAGCTCGGCAGAGATTCGCCGACGAGGCTGAAGATCCGCGTCACGTGATCCGTGCTGCGCCCGGCATAGAGGCCGCCGAGAATGCCGCTTGGAATGGCGATGATGAACATGACGAGCAAGGCGGCACCGCCAAGTTTCAGGGTTGCCGGAATACGCACCGCCAACTCTCCCGCAATCGGCTGGCGGCTGCGCAGGGATGTACCGAGATTGCCGGTGACCACACGCCCCAGCCACGCTGCATATTGCTGCGGCAGCGGGTCACTCAGCCCCATCTGGTCGCGGACATCGTCGATATCCCGTTGGGTGATCTGCGCCGAATCCAGTCCAGGCTCGACCATGGTCAGCAGAACGGCCGTGGCGGGATCGCCCGGGATAAAGCGAAGCATCAGAAAGACGATGAGGCTTATCCCGAGCAGGACCCACACGCCCGCCATTGCACGTTTGAGCGTGTAGGCCAGCATGGGTTCATTCCGCCGCGATATACATCGACGGGGTTATGTCGCGTGGCCGTTCCGGATCAACGCCTGCAACGCGCTTGGCATGGGCAATGCCGATCAACTCCGAATTGGCGACGTAAATCAACGCCTGATCCGCCATCACCTTCTGCTGGATCTCGCGGGCCAGGGCGAAACGCTTTTCGGTATCGGCCTCCGTGCGCAGTTGGTCGATCAGGGCGTCGACCTCGGGGTTCGCATAGCGCTGCCAGTTCTGCGTGGAATCCGAACGGTAGAAGCTGGAGAGCTGGCCGTGCAGGTCGCCGGTCGCCGTGCCGCAAGAGCAATAGGTCGCGATATCGAACGCACCATCCAGCATGATCTGGTTGGACGCGGTCGGCTCCACCACCTGCAACTTGGCGGAGACACCGATCTTGCGCCACTGCGCCTCAAGCGCGATGGCCACCGTCTGCCACCAGCCATAGGTCAGCACGTTGAATTCCAGCTTCTTGCCGTCCCGTTCGCGGATGCCATCCGCACCGGGCTTCCAGCCGAGTTCGTCCAGAAGCGCCTTGGCACGCTCGGGGTTGGTTTCCTGCCTTGTCTCGATGGCATAAGGAAGGCCCGCCGGGAAATGCCCGGTCGAATGGGTGGCGAAGGGCGCCATAACGCCATCGACGATCTCGTTGCGATCCGTTCCGAGGCTGAGTGCTTCCCGCAGTTTGACATCCTGGAGCAGCGGATTGCGATAGTTCATCCAGATGTTCCAGTTGCTCTGGTTGACCGCCGGAAAATTGTAGTCGTCGCTGCGGATATAGGCGCGGCGCTGTTCGAACTGGACGTTGGCATCCATGTCAGCCTCGCCTGATTGCATGGCGAGATAGCGGGTCTGGGGATCGACCACGAAGCGTGCCTCGAGCCGCTTGAGCTTCGGCTGTTCGCCCCAGTAGCCCGCGAAGGGTTCCGCCACGACGAGTTCGCCTGGTACGAATTCCGTCGGCTTGAAGTAGCCTGAGAGATCGGCTTCCAGGGCATAGCGTTCGCCAAGCTCGGCCACCCGCGCGACATTGTGTATAGCGATCGTCACCGTCTTGAACAGGAAGGCCGGGTCCGGGCGCTCGGTGCGGATCTCCAGTGTGGTCGGGCCAACGGCTTTGAAACTCGCGCCTCGCAGGATAGAGGCCGCGCGCTTGTTCTCTTTCTGGTGGCGCTCGAAGGAGGCTTGCACCGATGCGGCATCGACGGGTGCGCCGCTCCAGAACACCGCGTTTGGCCGAAGTTCTATCCGCCATACGGTGGGCTCTACCAGTTCCCAGCTAGCTGCAAGCGCGGGGATCAGGCGGGACCCGTCCAACGAGGCATGCACTAGCGGCTCGGCGAAGCCGTTGTTGATAATGCGCTGGGCGTCAATGTTGATCGGATCAAGCGAGCGCGGCATATTTGCCGTCACGAGGCGCAAAACCTGCTCGTCTTCAGGTGCGGCGTCCTGCGCGAAGGCCGGCGAGGTGACAGTCGCATAGGCAGTCGCCAGCGCCGCCAGCGTCACCCGCGTTAGATAATTCATGTTATTCTCCTGTTGATGGTGATTGTTCGGCCACGATGCGAAGCCGCTGTTTGCGGCCGGTCGGCTCGTAGGCAAAGTCCTGAACGACCCTGCCTCCCAGCAGGTGTTCGGTGATGATGCGGTCGATGGCCGCCTCGGTGACCCCGCCGTAATAGGTTCCTTCAGGAAAGACCTGCAGGACAGGGGCGAGATTGCAGGGGCCGAGACAGGTGGATTTTGCCGTCATCGTGCCGTCGCCCGTTGTCCTCAGCTTCAGGCGCTGCTGCTCGTTGCGCAGATGGCACCAGAGGGCGTCGGCACCTGCGGCATTGCAGGGACCGCCCTGGCAGACCAGGACCCGGCGTTTCTGGTCCGGCACAAGGGAACCTTCGGCGAGGGATTTCTGATCGACGGCAAGGTCTAGGGATGTGGCTGAGGCGACCAGATCCTCGAGCAGCGCGGCCATGACTGGACTTGCCGCAATGTGTCTGGTGACCGCTATCTCCGGCCATGGCCGGTGGTCCTCGTTTCGCCAGCGGCGGATCACCTTTTGCAGCCAGGTCTGAAAGCCGGGCTCCATGGGCAGAACAAGCGGGACGATGCTGACATGAGAGCAGCCCTCGCCGACCAGCGCCAGAAGCGCGTCCTTGAGAGACGGAGTGCCCTGTTCGGTGAAGGCGTAACGCACGACAGCGTCAGGCCGGTGTTCTGCCGTGACGCCCGCAATGCGCGCCATGTCGGCGTGAGGCGCCGCGGCAAAAGCGGATTTCGCGATGAGAAGAACGGCGCGCCGTTCGTCGGGTTCTGTCTGTGTCGTCACTGCGTGCCTCGCGCGTGAACGGTCGAGGCTTGCAACGAAATGACGACGCACGTGAACCCGCGGTTCACGGACGAGCCATTCCGGCGGCAGACCCCGACCGCGGAATTCTATCTTGTCAGGCAGGTCTCCTGGCTCACGGGTCAGTGCCTTCCCCTGTCTTCCCAACCCTTGCGGGTCAGTGACGTATTAGGAGACGGCTCGCCGTTTACAGTTGCGGGACAGCTCCGGTATCGCACCGGATTCCCTCTTAGCTTCCACCAGAGATGGAAGAACCTTGACCTGACGATTTCTACATGATGGGTCCCTGCTGTCAATTGACAGAAGGCACCGGGTTTCAGGCCGCCTTTCGGTCCCAGCTTGCAAAGGGATCTGGCAGGTTGCGCCAGAGCTCCGGAACGAAGACCGGGCTGTCGATCAGACACGCATCCAGCTCCGCGCGGATTTTTGCCTCATCCATCGGGTCGGCGCCGATGAAGACGATTTCCTGGCGGCGATCTCCCCAGACTGGGTCGAGATAGGGCTTCATCATGTTGAGGAAGCTCGGATCCTGCGGCCATTGCTCCCTTGGAACCGAGGTCCACCAGAGGCCCATCTTGCCGGTTCGCACCAGTGCACCGGCCTGGCTGATCTCACCCACATGATGCGGCCGCGTTGCCAGCCAGAAGAAGCCTTTGGCACGCACCACGCCCGGCCAGGACCTATTGATAAAGTCCTGGAACTTCATCGGATCGAACGGTCTCTTGGCACGGTAGACGAAGGAGCGGATGCCATATTCCTCTGTTTCCGGGATATGATCCTTGAAGCCGTGCAGCTCCTTGTACCAAAGCGGATGCGTCTCGGCCTTGGCGAAGTCGAAGCGACCGGTGCCCAGCACGTCCTTCAAGTCCACCTTGCCGAAATCGGTTTCGATGAGCTTGGCGTCCGGGTTGAGACCGGTGATGATCTTGCGCGCCGCATCGTGCTCGTCGGGCGTTGCGGTGCTCACCTTGTTGAGGATCACCACATCGGCAAACTCGATCTGTTCGACCAGGAGATCGACCAGCGTGCGGCTATCACCTTCGCCTGCCGTCTCCCCTCGGTCGGATAGGAAGTCCGTCGAACTGTAGTTCTTGAGCAGGTTGGCACAGTCGACCACGGTGACCATCGTGTCGAGCCTGGACACATCGGCCAGGCTTTGACCGTTTTCATCGCGGAAGTCGAAGGTGGCGGCCACTGGCAGTGGCTCGGCAATGCCTGTCGATTCGATCAGCAGGTAGTCGAAGCGATCCTGTTCGGCCAGAGCCCGCACTTCCTGCAAAAGGTCGTCGCGCAGGGTACAGCAGATGCAGCCATTGGTCATTTCGACCAGTTGCTCCTGGGTGCGGGACAGATTGGCGCCGCCTTCGCGGACCAGGGCGGCGTCAATATTGACCTCGCTCATGTCGTTGACGATCAGCGCCACGCGCATGCCGTCTCGATTGGTGAGGATATGGTTGAGCAATGTTGTCTTGCCGGCCCCAAGGAAGCCGGAAAGGACGGTGACGGGAAGCTTTTTCATGGGTGCATCCTTGATATGGTATAACATAACATCATTTGACCGAGTTTTGAGCGGGATTGGCCGCGGCCACGATCAGTCACAACAGGCGCAGAGCCCATGAACCTCGATCGTGGTGGAGCGGATCTTGAAGCCGCTGCTACGGGCATGGACGCCAAGAGCGTCTTCCACCATCTCGCTGTGGAATTCATCAACCTTGCCGCAGGACTCGCAGATCTGGAAGGCCGTGATACGCGGATGAATCTGCCCATGTTTGGAATGACTGCAGACGACGAAGGCATTCAGGCTCTCAAGCCGATGAATACGGCCAGCCTCAATCAGCTTGTCCAGCGCACGGTAGACCTGCAGCGGCGCTTTAAATCCGTCATCCCGCAGGCGGTCGAGAATCCGATAGGCGCTCAGCGGCTGATCTGAGGATTGCAGCACCGACAACACGAGGCTTTGGTTCCTCGTCAGTTTCAGATCATTGCAATGAACTGCCTGCAACATGGTCATCTCCGGAAGGTGACGCTGTGAGCTGAAGGCCCGGTCCTGTTTTAAAGCTCCGGGCCTCCCGTCTATCGGTTTAGTGAGACGCGCCCGAGCCGCCGACGGCAACGATCGAGAAGGGCTGGCCTTCCACCGGGATGGTGCGCGTTTCCTTCAGGGTCTCGGCATCGACGACGCGAACCAGGGAGTGGCGCGGATCGGTGATCGCGACCTGGCCATCGGCGACGGCCAGCCGCGGGCGGGGATCGCGCCAGTGACCATCCTTGCTGTAGGGTTCGGTCACCCGGGCCTTGTTCACGATCTCACCCTTGATAACGTCGAGCACATGCAGGTCGCCGTCTTCCGTCAGGATATAGGCGTTGCGTGGTTCGGCGGGATCGAGGAGGAAGTCCACGCGGCGTGTCGGCAGTTCCACCAGCTTGAAAGGCTGTTCGGCGTCAGGATCGATCAGCACGACCTTGTCTTCACCGTAATTGCCGAGGAAGAACTGCATGGCCTTGCCACCGAGCAGTGTCCCGGTATAGCCCTTGGGGAAATCGGCAGGGTAGGTCAGCATCTCAAGTTTCGGCCCATCGACGCCGCCGGGCCGGGCGACGAGAACACCTTCCTTGCAGCCGAAAGCCACGAGGCGCGCCGAGGTGGCTTCGCCATGCAGGTCCTTGCAAGGAGTGACCTCGCCAACCTGCTTGCCGGCTTCATCGACCACGCGCAGACCGACACGCGGCGGCAGTTCATCCGGCTTGGTTTCGACCTCCGTGTTCGGCACTGACACCAGCACCTTGTTACCCATGGTCACCGCCACGCCATGGTGCGGTTTGATCGTATCCACCGTTTTCACCTCGGCCTTGCCTTCGAGAAGGGGGGCTTCATCGATGATTTCGGCCTTGCCGCCGCGGTCATAGAACAGGATGGCGTGATCGTCATGCGGCACGACGTGGAATGGTCGCTTGCCCTCGAAGGTCACCGGCAGAAGAGCGACATCCGAGACATCGAGATCCCGATGGTCGCCATGGTCGGAGAAGTCGATGCCGGTCTTGATGACATGAACGATGTCATGATCGGACTGGGTCGCAAACACAGTCTGGCCCGAGGCGCTGGCAGTCAAGGCCGCGTAGCCTTTCACGTCATAACGAGCGATTTCCTTGCCATCGGTGAAGTCTATGGCCCGCACCACTGGCTGCGTGTGATCGGCAACGAACAAGCGCCAGGCCTCGTTGGTTTCGTGATCCTCCGCAAGTGCGCCGGATGCGGCAAACGCCAGGCCGGCGGCAATCGATGCCAGCAGGTGATTGCGGATGAGAGACAGTCTCATGGGCTTTATTCCTTCACGTTGTCATTTTAAGTATGGGACGGGTTACTCAGCGGCCTGTCTGACCGCACGGCATTTGGAAAAACCGTCGCTAATGATGTCCTTTGGCAGGTCGCGGCCGATGAAGACCAGCCGGCTCACCCGCTCTTCGCTTTCCTTCCAAGGCCGCTGATAATTGCCTTCCAGCAGCATATGGACTGCCTGGACGACGAAACGGTCGTCGTCACCAACAAAGGAGATGATCCCCTTCATCCGCAGCATATCCATGCCGAAAGCCTGAACCGTCGATTGCATCCAGTTCATGAACCGGCCCGGATCGATCGGTTCCCGCTCGATGAGCGAGAAGCTGGTCACATGATCGTCGTGCTCATGATCGTGCTCTTCCTCAAGAAAGCCGGGCTCGACCTCAAGGATTCGATCCAGGTCGAACGCCTTGCGGTCCAGAAGGCTCGATATATCGATGTCGCACCGCTGTGACCTGATGATGCTGGCGGTTGGATTGATCCGGCGAATGCGCTGCTCCACCATCGTCAGTTCAGTGTCGTCAACCAGATCAGTTTTATTGAGGATGACGGTATCAGCGAATGCCAACTGCTCCTGGGCCTCGTGCGCCCGGTCGATTTCGCCGAGCAGATGCTTGGCATCGACGACGGTAATGATGGAATCGAGACGCGTCTTTGATCGCACGTCCTCATCGACGAAAAATGTCTGCGCCACCGGCGCCGGATCGGCGAGACCTGTCGTCTCGATGAGGATACCGTCGAAGCGGTCACGCCGGCGCATCAGGCCTTCGATAATGCGGATCAGGTCTCCGCGCACGGTGCAGCAGATGCAGCCATTGTTCATCTCGAACACGTCTTCGTCCGACTCGACGATGAGATCGTTATCAATGCCGACCTCGCCGAATTCGTTGACGATGACGGCGAACTTCTTGCCATGGGGCTCCGTCAGGATGCGGTTGAGCAGCGTGGTTTTGCCAGCGCCGAGATAGCCAGTCAGCACCGTTACGGGGGTCGGTTCGTTCTGTTGCCGCATGATCATTCTCCTGGATTGATCGATCATCGATTGCTTCATATAATGTTATTACGTAACATTTTATTTGACGAACGTAATAACATTACATATGCAGTCGCTGTCAATCCCCGAGGATGCAATGAGCGACATTTGCCTTGAATTCGATAATTTCACACTGGGATACCAAGGCCATGCTGCTGTTCATCACCTCAGCGGTCGGGTGGAGCGGGGTTCACTCACAGCAGTCGTCGGCGCGAACGGCTCGGGGAAATCGACGCTTCTCAAGGGTATTGCAGGGATCCTGAAGCCGATCAGCGGTCACTGCACGGCGCATTTTCGTAGACTGGCCTATCTGCCGCAGCAGTCTGAGTTGGATCGCAGTTTCCCTGCTCGCGTTATCGATCTCGTGTCGCTGGGTTTCTGGCAGCGCCGCGGCCTGCTTGGCTGGGTAACGCCGCAGGACAGGGCGGGTCTTTCCGCTTGTCTGAAGGCGGTGGGCCTTGCCGGGTTCGAGACTCGGCCGCTTGACAGTCTCTCCGGCGGCCAGATGCAAAGGGCGCTGTTTGCCCGCACCATGCTGCAGGATGCCGACCTGATCCTGCTCGACGAGCCCTTCAACGCGGTGGACGACAGGACCATCTCCGACCTGATCACGCTGATAAAGGCCTGGGTTGCCGAGGGGCGTACCGTCCTGTGCGTGCTGCACGATCACGCCCTGGTGCACCAGTATTTCCCGCAAACCATGCTGCTGGCGCGCAAGCTCGTGAGCTGGGGGAAAACTGTGGATGTCATGACGCCCGACAATCTAATCCGGGCCAGGGGCTTTCAGGAAGCATGGGACGAAAACGCGGGCTGGTGCGAGGAGCGGCTTACCGAGACGGGTCACGGGCACCCACATCCCGAACGGGAGTCCTTGAAGGAGGTCGTTCGCCTTGCTTGATTATCTGTTCGGACCGTTCCTCCAATACGGCTTCATGCAGCGCGCGCTTTTCGGCTCGCTGATCCTGTCGATCTCCTGCGCACCGGTCGGCGTCTTCCTGATGCTGCGGCGCATGAGCCTGACGGGGGATGCCATGTCTCATGCGATTCTTCCGGGAGCGGCCATCGGTTTCCTGTTCTTTGGTCTGGAAATCATCCCCATGACGGTTGGCGGCATCGCCATTGGCCTTCTGGTCGCGTTCGGCTCCGGTCTTGTTTCTCGCTTCACGGTGCAGAAGGAGGACGCGTCGATGGCGGCCTTCTACCTGATATCCTTGGCGGTCGGGGTGTTGATCGTCTCCTGGCGTGGCTCGAGCGTCGACCTCATGCATGTGCTCTTTGGCTCGGTCCTTGCCCTCAATAACCAGGCGCTCGGGCTTATCGTCGGCGTCGCCATTGTCACATACGCGGTGCTTCTCGTTTTCTGGCGCGGCCTTGTTGCCGAATGCCTCGATCCTCTCTTTCTTCGCTCGGTCAGCCGGATCGGCGGGCCGGTCCACCTGCTTTTCCTGGTGCTCGTGGTGCTCAATCTCGTTGGCGGGTTCCAGGCCCTTGGCACGCTTCTGTCGGTCGGCCTGATGATGTTGCCGGCGGTCGGCGCGCGCTTCTGGTCAAACGACGTGCGCAGCCTGTGCATCATCGCCATCGCCATCGCGATGCTGTCGTCGGTCAGCGGCCTTCTCCTCTCCTATCACGCATCCATGCCATCGGGCCCCGCGATCATTTTCATCGCCGGTGCCTTCTATCTCTTTTCCGCCTTGGTGGGCCGCCGGGGAGTGCTTGCGAGCCTCTTCGTCTCCGGCCGCCATAAGACTGCCTGAAGCCAAAAGGAGCTTTCCATGTTCAGGACCTTGACCCTCGCCACCTATACCAGCCTGCTTGTCGTCGGCGGCATTGCATCCGGCGCATCCGCGGCCGAACTGAAGGTCGTCGCGAGTTTTTCCATCATCGCCGACCTCGCCAAGAATGTCGGCGCCGATCGGGTCGAGATCACCGCACTCGTCGGCCCCGATGGCGACGCCCATGTCTACCAGCCCAGGCCGTCCGACGCGGCAGCGCTCGAAGGTGCCGACGTCGTTCTCGTTAATGGTCTGGAGTTCGAAGGCTTCATGTCCCGCCTGATCGAAACCAGCGGTACCAAGGCTTCCGTTGTCGAGGTCAGCAAGGGCATCGAACCCCTCAAAAACGCTGAAGACGAGGATGAGCACCACCATGAGGGCGAGGAGCACGCCGCGGCGGGCCACGATCACAAGCACGCCGAAAAGGAAGAAGCCGGTCATCACGATCACGAGCACGAGGGCCATCATCACCACGGCGAGTTCGACCCCCATGCCTGGCAGTCGATTCACAATGCCGAGGCCTATGTGAAGAACATCGCCGATGCCTTCTGCGCAGCAGACAAGGCCGGCTGCGCGACCTACACCGCCAATTCCGAGGCCTATCTGGCAAAGCTTGCCGCGCTGGAGACCGAGGTGAAGGCT
This sequence comes from Rhizobium sp. RU36D, assembly GCF_900176345.1. Classification (GTDB taxonomy): domain Bacteria; phylum Pseudomonadota; class Alphaproteobacteria; order Rhizobiales; family Rhizobiaceae; genus Allorhizobium. The sequence continues at coordinate 2,931 of NZ_FWXU01000033.1, read as the reverse complement.
GCCGTCGATGCCATTCCGGCCGAGAAGCGCACCATCATCACGTCTCATGATGCCTTCGGCTATTTCGCGCGCGACTATGGGCTGAAGTTCATTGCGCCGGAAGGCATTTCGACAGAGGCGGAAGCATCGGCAGCCGACGTCGCCAAGCTTGTCGACCAGGTCAAGGAAGACAAGGCGTCCGCCATCTTCCTCGAAAACATCACCAATCCTCGTTTGATCGAGCAGATCGCCGCGGAAACGGGGCTGACGGTTGGCGGCACGCTCTATTCCGACGCGCTTTCGGGAACAGACGGCCCGGCATCCACCTATATCGACATGTTCCGTTACAACGTGAAGACCATCAAGTCGGCGATTGTTGGCGGCTGATCCACCGGGCCTGCCTGGCGCCACCGCCGGGCGGGCCTAATGTTCTGGAAGACGGAGCGCAGGTTGAGACGATGATCGGCGGGCTGCTCAGACGATTGCGCAAGACACCCGTTGCCACGGAGGATGAGGTGAGACGGCTCTACGATTCCGTGCCGGTCACGCTGCTGACCGGGTTTCTGGGCTCTGGCAAGACAACCCTTCTGAACGACATTCTGGCCGATCCGGCTATGAATGGGACGGCGGTCATCGTCAATGAGTTCGGCAGCGTGCCGATCGACCACGACCTGGTTCGCACCGGGTCGGAGACCTATTTCCGCACGACGACGGGCTGCATCTGCTGCACCGCGACCAGCGATGTCCGGGCATCTTTATCCGATCTGCATGAGGCGCGGATGCGTGGCGAGGTGCCGCCCATATCGCGGGTCATCATCGAGACCACGGGCCTGGCCGATCCCGCCCCCATCATCAACAGCATCATTCCAGGCGGTGCCTTCGCCATGGGTCTTCGAGACCACGTGGTGGCACGCCACTTCCATCTCGCCAGCGTCGTCACCGCCTTCGATGTGCTGAACGGCCGGGCGACGCTCGATAGCTTTATCGAGGGCTGGAAGCAACTTGCCTTTGCCGACCACGTGGTCCTTACCAAAACGGATCTGGTGACGGAAAGCCATGACTGGGCGGCCGAACTCAGCATCCTCAATCCGTCGGCCCGCTATCATGACCGTCACGACACAGGCTTCCAACTGCCGTCACTCATCGGTGAGGGCAACTACACAATCTCCGGCAAGGCCGACGACGTGCCGGGATGGCTGGCGATGGAACGGCTGGCAAAGCATCCAGACCACGCCCACGACCCAAACCGTCATGGTGATGAGATCGAAGCCATAAGCCTGTCCCACGACGTGCCGCTCACCCCGCAGGCGGTGGAGACCTTTCTCCACATCGTGACGACCAACACGACCTCAGGTCTTCTTCGCATGAAGGGCATATTTGCGCTGACGGACGATCCGGACCGCCCCCTGGTGGCGCATGCGGTCCAGCACAGGCTCTATCCGCGACAGCGCCTGGAGCGCTGGCCAGACGGTGACCGCACGAGCCGCGTGGTGCTGATCGGCCAGGACATGCCGATCAAACCTATCCGGGAGCTGTTCGACGTGCTGGCGCCCGGTTCGGCGAAAACACAAAGAGCTTGATCATGGCTGCGCCTTTCGTCAATCCACTCTCGCGCGGTTCCGCCGGTGTCGTGGGCAAGGCCCGTGACATCAAGGCCTGGACCCGTGAGCTTTTTGGTCTGTCGGATGACGCAGTTGTGTCCGTGAACGAGCTTGCCTGTCATATGCCGGGATGCCCGCCAAAGGAGACGGTCGTCCTGATGATGTTGGCAGATCGAACGGTTCAGGTGTCGATCCACAAGCCGATGCTGGATGTCAGCAGGGAGGATATAGCTACTGCATCGAGTAAAGCGAGCGGCGGCGGTGGCCAATGAGTGGTCATCCTCTCGGATGTCCGGTTTTTTAAAGCGGTGCCCTGGGAGTTGACTGTCCGCTCCCGCGAAGAGTTTCGGGCGCCGGCAGGCGTACGAAAGTCCCCGAGGAAGGAACCCGCGGACCCCAGGCTGATGCTATGGAGATTTCGATTTGCGGCTGATGCGTGCGGTGGGGAGCCCGCAGCTAGAAAGTGGATCGATGGCTACGGAAAGGCCGCTTTGTTTCGCACCCGTGCGGCTTTGACAGCCCGGCGCCCGGCTCGCCGCAACCCTGTCGACGGCGTTGATCCCCACGGACGCATGTCGGTCTGCCGCCGGAGGCGTGATGCCTGCGGTTGAAGTCTTGGCCATTCCATGCCGGGTCATGAAGCTGTCTCCTGGGTCGTCGTTGTCGCATCTGGTGGTCCTCGCGGCTGCTTCCAGCGTGCAAAGACCTCGATGACAATCATGCGTCCGCCACAGCAGGAGCATGGCGGGCGGAAGTCATCGTGTTCGCCAGGAACGGTATCATCTGCCGGTACGGCGACGTGCAGGAGTTCGCGCGCAAGCGCAAGGCTGGTCTTTCGGGCAGAGCCTGCAAGAAGGCCGTAGTGCCGGATACGATGGAAGCCGCGCGGCAAGACATGGAGCAGGAAGCGGCGGATGAACTCATCGACGGCGAGCGTTCGGCAACCTCGGCCGGCAGCGTGAACACGACGTGGAAGTAGCCGACCGGAAGCAGATCGGCCTCGCGTTCGGCAAGCCATGCCCGCGCGGCGGCACCCTGGCATTTTGGGCAGTGCCGATTGCGGCAGGAGTTGTAGGCGATCCGCCACTGGCCACAATCCTCACAGGCCTCGACGTGACCGCCAAGGGCAGCAGTGCGGCAGTTCTCAACCGCCGACATCACCTTTAGTTGCGGCAAGCTCAAATGTCCTGCATGCGCGCGTCGGTACGCCGCCCCGGCCGCACGGAAGATGTCGGCGACCTCGATAGAGGCACGCATGTTGGTTATGGGATGGCCCGCCCTTCCGAGGACGTCGAGTATGATGTCCTTTTCTTGAAGGGAAGGAGCGTAGCCATGCATATTTCCATTTTGG
>NZ_FWXU01000011.1 GCF_900176345.1 Rhizobium sp. RU36D | reverse complement strand
ACCGTGTTGGTTATCGTGGCTCTGGACGTGCGGATATCCATCTTGGCCACGGCATGCCCGTGAGACCGAATACGTTGAAGCAGACTGCAAAGGGCAAAAAAAAACACTTGCAAGCAGGGCGGGCCATACGTTCCACGCGGAACTGAGCCGGTATTGAAGTGAACCCCCACAGGCTGGACCAGCGAGTCGCTTCTGCGACGGGAGTGGATAGCGCCGGCGCTGTGCTTCGCACAGAGCCGGCTATGGGGCCGCGACGTCTTAGTTGGCCACTATGGCGGCTTCACGCCGGCAATCAGCGTCCCTCATCCATCTCGGCAAGCTTGCGCACTCGACGGCGGAAATCCTCATCGGTCGAGAACTCGGCCTTGAGATAAGCATCGACCAGATCCTTGGCGAGCCAGGCGCCGACGATCTGCGCGCCGATGCACATGACATTGACGTCGTCGTGCTCCACCGACTGGTGGGCCGAGTGCACATCATGGCAGACGGCGGCCCGGATGCCTTTCACCTTGTTGGCGGCGATCGAGGCGCCGACGCCGGTGCCGCAGACCAGCAATCCGCGTTCTGCCTTGCCGGCGATGATGGAGGCGGTGACATTCCTTGCCACATCGGGGAAATCGACGGGATCGGGATCATAGGAGCCGACGTCCGTCACCTCGTGGCCCAGCGATTTGATATGTTCCACGATGGTGGACTTGAGCGGAAATCCGGCGTGATCCGAGCCGATGACGATGCGCATATGAGGTTCTCCAGGATTATTGGGCAATCATGCGGGGCAGCCACAGGGTGAAATCCTTCGCGAAGGTCAGGATCGCCAGTGTGGACAGGAGCGGGACATAGAAGGGCAGCAGGGCCCGCAGCAGCTGTCGAACCGATACCTTCGCGATATCTGAAACGAGGAACAGCGACAGGCCCATGGGCGGGGTCAGCAGGCCCAGCATCAGGTTGAATATGGTCACGATGCCGAGCTGGACCGGATCGACGCCGGCGAGAACCAGGGGCGGGGCGATGATGGGCACGAGAAGCAGCGTCGCCGTCGTGGAATCCAGGAACATGCCGGCGACGAAGAAGATCAGATTGGCGATGACCAGCAGCATCAACGGGTCCTTCGACAGCCCGAGCAGGGCGGCGGCAAAGGTCTGCGGCACCTGTTCGACGGCAAGGATCCAGCCGAACAGCGCGGCCGAGGCGACGATGATCAGGATGGCGCTGGAGCTGCGCGCCGTCAGTACGGCCGACTGCCAGAGATGCGCGAATGTCAGTTCGCGATAGAAGACGGCGCTGATGAAGATGACATAGACGGCGGTCATGGCAGCCGCCTCGGTCGGCGTGAAGGCGCCGGCCGTCATGCCGCCGACCATCAGCAGCGGTGCGAGAATGGCGGGCATGGAAGGCAGCAGCGTGCGGATGATTTCGCCTCCGGTGGGCCAGCGCTCCGCCCGCGGATGTTTGTGCCTTATGGCCACGATCAGGACCGTCAGCATCAGCAGCACCGTGCAGACGATGGCGGGCATGATGCCGGCGATCAGAAGCTGGACGATGGAGACGCTGGTGACCGAGCCGTAGACGATCAGCGGGATCGAGGGCGGAAAGATCGGTCCCAGCGTCGCGGATGCGGCGGTGACGGCGCCGGCAAAGGCCGGATTGAAGCCCCGCTTCTTCATGGCGTCGATTTCGATGCGTCCGAGACCGCCGATATCGGCGAGCGCGGCACCAGACATGCCGGAAAAAACAAGGCTTCCGAAGACATTCACCTGTGCCAGGCCACCGGGAATGCGACCGACCAGCGTATAGGCGAACAGGAAGATGCGGTCGGTGATGCCCGACAGGTTCATCAGGTTGCCGACGAAGATGAAGAGAGGGACGGCGACCAGCGGAAAGGAATCCAGCGCGTAGGTAATACGCTGCGCCAGCAGACCCAGAGGCAGGCCTTCGATCAGCACATAAGCGATCGACGGCAGAAGGATGGCGTAGACGACAGGAAAACCGAAAATGAACAGGGCGAGAAAGGCGACGACGACCAGAAAACCCATGGGACGCTCCTCAGACCGCGACGTTCTTGTCGGCTTGCGGCGGCTTGCGCAGGTGGATCAGATGAACCACGACGGCGCCGGCGAAACCGAACAGGGTGGCCCCAAGAAAGATCCAGAACGGGATGCCGAGGGTCGGCGTCGCATTTGAAAGGTTCTTCGATATGTTCGTGGCGGTCACCCAGGCCAGAAATACTGTGATCGCAATGGCACTCAAGGAAATGCTGATATTGACCACCGCGCGCAGGCGAGAGGGCAGGGCGGCCTTGATCTCCCCCATCACAATGTTTTCGCCATTCTGCACGACCAGCGGATAGGCGCAGAAAACCAGGCAGATCAGAAGAAACCGCGTCAGCTCTTCCGCCCCGATGAAGGGCAGGACGAAAACATTGCGCATGATGACCTGGGCCGTGGGCACCAGCACAAGTCCTGCAACCATAACGGCAACGACCGCGGTCAGGACGCGTTCAGGCAGACGCATCTTGCAAACTCCATTTGATGTTCGGATTGGGTGCGGGAGCGACCTGTGGTTCGCCCCCGCCGGCACCTTGATTATTTGACTGCCTCGATCTATGCCATTAGCGGCTCAAAATTCGGGAAGTCCTGCTTGATCTGGGCGCTCACCTTCTCGCGGAAGGCTGCAACGTCAAGTCCGTCGGCTTCCGTGAGCACGGTCATGCCCCGGCCTTTGAGGTCACCCACCAGCTTGGCCTCGGATTCGCTCGCCATCTTCAGGGACTTGTCGGCCTCATCGTCCAGTACCTTGGTGATCGCCGCCCGCTGCTCTTCGGTGAGCCCCTGCCAGACCTCCTCGTTGACGAAGACGGCGAGCACGGCGCGCATATGGCCGGTCATCGACAGATGGGTCTGAACCTCGTTGAGGTTGTTGGACGCGATCATCGTCAGCGGATTTTCCTGTCCGACAACCACGCCGGTCATCAGCGCGGTCGGAAGCTCTGCCACTTCGACCGGCGTCGGGATGGCGCCGAAGCCCTTGACCATGGAGACCCAGAGTTCAAGCGGCACAGCGCGGAACGGCCTGCCTGCCAGGTCGGCCGGCGTCTTGACCGGGAAGTTCGAGGATATGTGCCGGTCGCCGCGATAGATGCGGCCTATGATGCGTACGCCCTGGGCGATCAGCTTCTCGTTGACGGCCTTGAGGGCCGGCGAGTTGTCCGGATCGGTGGCGGCCAGCGCATGGGCGCCGTTACGGTAGATGAAGGGGGCATTGAACACGGCCACTTCAGGAACGAGGCGGGCAAGCGACGCAAAGTCGTGGTGGCCCATCGAGATCGAGCCCATGCGCACGCCATCTACCATTTCGGCGACACCGCCAAGCTGGCTGGCGGGATAAACCGTGACCGTCACCTCGCCTTTGGTCGCGGTCTTGATGCCCTCCGCAGCCTGGGCTGCGTAGATGGTCTGGATGTCTCCTTCGGCGCCGACATGCGCATAGCGCAGTTCCGCCGAGATCGCCGTGCTTGCGGCAAGCGACAGTGCCAGGGCGACCGCTGCGGCGGCGCCCAGTTTGAAAACGTTCAGCATTTTAGTCTCCTCCTTGGATAAAAGCCGGGCCTGCGTCACTCCTCTTTCGGCAGGTCCTTCTTCGTGAAAGCAGCGATGTAGCTCTTGCGTCGAAGCTCGTCGCCGATGGCAAAATGTTGTCTGAGCTTGTTTTCTGCTTCGTCCGGATTGCGCGAAAGAAGGCAGAGATAGATCTCGCGATGGGCTTCCACCAGATAATCGCGGATGCCGCCGGTATCGCGCGTTTCCACGCGCCGCTTGACGTGGCTGCGTTTCAAAAGGGTCGCGATGGACTGGTATATCGTGATCAGCGCCGGGCTACGGCTGGCTTCGACCAGCGCCAGGTGGAAGGCGAAATCGGCCGCGCCGCCATCTTCGGCGCTATCAAGCGTCTCCATCAACTGCGTGAGCAATCCGCCGATGCGGGAGAGGTCGCCATCCGTGGCGCGGCTGCAGGCCAGCCGGATTGCCTGGCATTCGATGGCGATACGGGCCTGCATGATGTCGTCCATCATGTCGGGCTGCTGGGCCAGGCAGAAGGTCAGGAAATCGCCGAGCACGGCCATGTCGGCCTTTCGCACGAAAGCGCCCTTGCCGTGGCGGATGTCCAGGAAACCGAGATTGGCAAGCGACCTCAAGGCTTCCCGCAGGACGGGCCGGGAAACGCCGAGCGTCAGGGACAATTCCCTTTCTCCCAGAAGACGATCTCCCTCTTTTAGCGCGCCGGACAGAAGCTGTTCGCGGAAAAAGGTCAATACCTTCTCCGTGCCCGCGACATCCGATGATTCCTCCACGACGACTGTGTTCATAACTGGCCTCCACTGGTATGACCAGTTAAGTACCAGATTGGATATTTGTCAATTGGCATACGTCGTTTTTTCCGATGCGGCTTTCACGACAGTGCTGATCGTTTTGCTGGACTGCAGTTGGATCTCCGAAGAGCTTCGGGATTCTCGTCGCATAGCCTCTCCGCGCAACCGATGTCTTGTATATCCCTTTGACATATCCCAACTGATAAGCTAGGTGAGATCTCAGTTCAGACATGCCGGGGGACGCAGATGGAGCAGGGTGCGGTATTCCAGAGCAATCGAAGCCAGGCGGTCCGCCTGCCCAAGGCCGTCGCTTTGCCCGATGATGTAAAGCGCGTGGATATCGTCTCCATAGGGCGCACGCGTATTATCGCACCGGCGGGCGAGGCCTGGGATAGCTGGTTTGAAGGTGCGACGGTGACGTCGGACTTTATGGATGAGCGTGACCAGCCCGCCTCGCAGGAGCGTGAGGCATTTTAATGCTGAAGTATATGTTGGACACCAACATCTGCATTTTCACGATCAAGAACCGACCGCAGCACGTGCGAGAGGCTTTCAACCGCCATTACGGTCAGTTGTGCATCAGCTCCGTCAGTTTGATGGAGTTGATTTACGGGGCGGAAAAATCGGCCAGTCCGGAAAGAAATCTGCCCGTCGTCGAGGGTTTCGCCGCCCGTCTTGAGGTACTGCCTTACGATGAAGTGGCAGCAAGCCATACAGGTCAATTGCGTGCGGAATTGGCACGTCGTGGACCTCCGATCGGCCCGTATGATCAGCTGATCGCAGGCCACGCCCGTTCGCGGGGGCTGATCGTGGTCACGAACAATCGTCGTGAATTCGATCGCGTACCCGGCCTGCGCGTCGAAGACTGGACCGCCTAGTGGCGAAAGCTGATTGCCACGCTTGCACCGGTAACACGACGCTGCATGATCCTCTCCCCTGCGAGCGAGGCATATCGCGAACTAGGATTGTCCGTATGCCGTTTCGCTTGACTTCTACGTTTGCCGCGCCCATTTTCTAGGCATGTTGACCGAGCACGTTCATAAGAATCTCAAAAGGGTGTGCCTTATCGTAGGCATTTGACCCCCGGCCGGTCGCGTCGCGCCCCGGTCGTGGGGCAGGCAGCTTTCTGCAACGCGGTTTAAGCGGGCCATGGTGGCGACAATCATTTCAGAAAATTGACCGATTGCGGTGCGCCTGGCGCGCAGCCGCATCCATGCACAGGAAAACCAGCAATGGCTCCCGAAAAGAAGATTCGCCGCAAGCCCTCCATCACCGTCACGCGCTCCGATCATGAGCGGCTTTCACGGCTTGCCGAGGCGCATACCCAGCGCGATCCCGAGGTCTCCGGCGAATTGCTGACCGAACTTGACCGGGCCCGAATTGTCAAAGACGGAAAGATCGGCGCCGACGTGGTATGCATGGGTTCCACCCTGCGGTTTACCAGCGACCTCGGCGACGACCGCACCGTGACACTCGTCTTTCCCGGTGAGGCGGATATCGCGTCCGGCAATGTCTCCGTTCTCACTCCTATTGGCGCTGCCCTGATCGGTCTTTCTGCCGGGCAGTCCATCGACTGGTCCGCCCGCGACGGCCGCGTCCATCGCCTGACGGTAGAGAGGGTGGAAGCGCCCGCTCCAGGCGCCGAACCCGCTGCGAAGCGCGTGCTTGGTTGATCACCGTGGTGAAGGCGTTACGGTCTCCAACGCAGGCACGGGCGCCTGCGCATGAACAGATAGAAAGACGATCATGTCGAAGACTTCTCCCTCCAAGCAAGATGGACCCCGAACCGAGTTCGCAAAAGGCCTTCTGTGGATGGGCATCAGCATGCTGTCCTTCATCGGCATGTCGGTCGGCTCGCGGGAGCTGGCGGCTACGCTCTCCATCCAGCAGGTGCTGTTCTTCCGGGCCATTGTAGGCCTCATGGTTATCCTGGCCGTCGGTCGTGCATTGCTTCCCGAATTGCGCGGCGGAAAGCTGATCCGGCTCCATGTCATGCGCAATGTGGTCCATTTCCTCGCCCAATACCTTTGGACGATCGGCGTTGTGATGCTGCCGCTCGCGTCGGTATTCGCGCTGGAATTCACCATGCCGATCTGGGTTGCTGTGTTCGCCTTCCTCTTATTGAAGGAAAAGTTGACGCCGCCGCGGATTGCCGCCACCATCGGCGGCTTCATTGGCGTGCTCGTCATCATTCGTCCTGGCATTGGCATGGTCGATCCGACCGCGGGACTGGTGCTGATGGCCGCCGCCGGCTATGGCCTGTCATTGATCTTCGTGAAGCAGTTGACCCGCGAGGTCTCGCCCGGTGCCATCGTCGTGTGGATGATCCTTATACAGCTGCCGCTCGGCTTCCTTGCCTCGCTCATGGACTGGCGCCCGGTGAGTTTCAGCGACATTCCCTGGATGTTGGTCGCCGGCCTCGGTGCGCTTGCCGCACATTACAGCCAGGCCCAGGCGTTAAAGCGCCTCGACGCGTCCGTCGTCATGCCGATCGATTTTCTGCGCGTGCCTATGGCGGCCCTGGTTGGCTATTATGCATATGCCGAAGCCATCGATCTCTGGGTCTTTCTCGGCGGCGCGATTATCTTGTTTTCGAACTATCGGGCGGTCATGGCGGAGCGGCGCGCGGCGATTGCATGAGAGGCGCATGGGAATTCTGACGCAAAGCCGCTACGCACTGTTGCCGGAACGGCAGTGAAAATCTAAGCCGCTTGAAGCTTTTAGCCGCGCCGTGCGGCGCCTTGGGGAGGTTGGCTGCCTTCCGGCAGCGGGCTCCGATAAGGCGCTCCGTTCCTGCGTTCGAGCAGTTCTTGCTTGGCGCGTTGCCGCAGGTCGGCGTCTGCAATGACTCTGGCGCCGCTTGAGGCCATCACCTTGGCCGCCGTGATCATTGCCTTGTGCGCCGCCGGCAGCTTGCCCTGGGTTACCGCCTGCCAGGTGTGGAACGGCGTGCCGATTGCCGCGGTGGCCGTGAGGCACTGGGCCGTGGGCACGATCCAGCTGACGTCGCCGACATCCGTCGAGCCGAACAGCAGGCCCGGCCGTTCTACCAGAGGCAGGATGTCATCATGCAGCGATTTCGGATAATCCGCAGGTCCGCCAAACGCCTCAGAACTCGCGCGTATGTCGTCATCCGTCAGGCTCGCGGCACGCAGGCGGTCGGCGAAATCGAAGTCCGCGGCGTCAAATTTGGGTGCACCGATGGCGGTGAAGGTCTGGTGCATGGCCTCTTCCAAAGCCCTGTTCGGGAGAATGTTCGACGTGGCACGGTCGAAGATCATCTCGACCTTTGTTTCCGTCATCAGCGCGGCGCCTTCGGCAATCCGGCAGACGCGGTCGAACAGGCTGCGAGCATCATCGAGCCTTGGTGCACGCACGAGATAAAGCCCCTCGGCGGAGGCCTGTACCACATTGGGAGAGATTCCGCCTGTCTGCGTGATGGCATAATGGACCCGCGCCTCGGAAGGCATGTGCTCGCGCATGTAGTTGATGCCGACATTCATCAGTTCCACGGCATCGAGAGCGCTGCGGCCAACCTGCGGACTCATCGCCGCATGCGCAGCCCGCCCGCTGAAGCGGAAATAGGCCTGGACATTGGCAAGCGTCGAAGATGACATGACGGCATTGTAGACGCAGGGGTGCCAGCAGAAAGCGGCATCCAGATCATCAAAGGCGCCGGCGCGCGCCATGTATGTCTTGCCGGAGCCGCCTTCTTCAGCAGGGCAGCCATAATAGCGGACCCGCGCCTTGACGCCCGCTTCTGTCAGCGCATCACGCAAGGCGACGGCGGCCAGCAGGGACGCCGCCCCAAGAAGATTGTGATGGCAGCCATGACCGTTGGCACCAGGCTCCAGCGGCCGCTGCTCGGTGATGCCGGCAACCTGGGACAGACCCGCCAGCGCATCGAACTCGCCGAGGAAACCTATGGTCACGTCTCCTTCGCCGGCTTCTGCCATGAATGCCGTCCTCATGCCCGCGACATTCCTGGTGATGCGAAAGCCTTCGGCCTCCATGGCGGCGATATGCTCCTCGACGGAGCGCAGCTCTTCGAAACGCAGCTCCGGCATGGCCCAGACGCGGTCGCTGAGATCGGTGAAGATGTTGGCCTTGGCATCGGCACAGCGCGAAACGTGATCGGCGCCCAGAAACTCGTTGTGCCCCAACCTGCCGGCCTTGTCGTGTTGCATATCCTTCGTCCTCACAGCTGCGTTAGATTTCGGCGCCCGCGCAGGCCAGCAGGACAGCGAGCCCCACCGACATGCCCGGAAGCGTGGTTGCGGGGTCCACGTCGGTCCATTCCGCCAGAGAGTGCGCGCCGCCACCCTCCCCACCCCAAGACAGGGTCACGGCGGGAATGCCGAGGCTCATCGCCACGTTTGCATCGGTCGAGAACGAGCCGAATTCGGGTCGATGACCGAATGCCTCGAGCGCCGCGGCTGCATTGCGCGTCAGGTCGCCGTCCGCCGTCTGGCCCGCCGGCCGGTCGCCAATGAGTGAAATGTCGACGGCGATCGCACCCTTTTCGATGGACCGCGTATCGTTTTCCACGTGGCAGGATTGCAGCACGATCTCACGGAAACGCGCATCGAGCGCCGCGAGCTCGGCTGATGCATTGGAGCGCAGATCCACCAGGACGGACACATCGGCCGGAATGGCATTGACGGAGTTTCCGCCATTGATGACAGTGGAACTGCATGTCGTCTTCGGATCATCAGGCAGGGAGAGCCGGCCAAGCTCGACCACCGCGCGGGCGGCGGCAATCATCGGATTGACGATGCCATGATCGGCGAAGCTGTGCCCGCCCGGTCCGCGAAACGTGACCTTGTAGCGCCTGGAACCCGTGCCGCCCGATACGATCATGTTGGCCGGGGTGGGGCCGTCTAGGCAGATGAGGGCACTGATCCGGTCGCGATAGGGGCTTTCGCAGAAGAAGTGCCGCATGCCGCGCAGGTCGCCTTCGCCCTCCTCGCCAACGGTGGCGAGCACCAGGATATCATCGCGTGTGACGATATCCCCGCCATCGAGCGCCCGCAGATAGGCCAGAATGGTGGCAAGACCGCGGGTATTGTCGCCGATGCCCGGCGCCGCCAGCCGGTATCCGTCGCGCCGGACGATCACATCAGTCCCCTCGGGAAAGACCGTATCGAGATGCGCCGACAGGGCGACCATCCGGCCGTTGCCGCTGCCCTTTCCTCGGCGGATGCCGGTGACGTTTCCGACCGCGTCGATGCCGACATCGGAAAGCCCCGCGTCCTCAAGCATGCGCCGATAGGCCTCGCCACGCATCGCTTCCTTGAAGGGCGGCGCCGGAATCTGCGTTAGCCCGACCAGTTCGTCGATAAATCGCCCATGGGTCTTGGCGAGCGTGTCGGTTGCCGCGTGGAAGCAAGCGCTGTGGAGAAGCGCCCGGACCGTTTGTGTTCCGGGCGGCGCGATCGTTTTGAATGTCGACATGTCAGGCGGCTTCGTTGAGATGGCAGGCCGAGACACGGCCCGGTCCGATCACCTTGAGGTCAGGGGCTATCTGGCGGCAGCGATCCATGGCGTGGGGGCAGCGCGGATGGAACGGGCAACCGGGCGGAGGGTCGAGTGGCGAGGGCAATTCGCCCTGGATCGGCTGGTAGTCCCGTTCGCCGGCCTCCAGTAGGGGAAGCTGCTCCAGCAGCAGGCGCGTATAGGGATGGTTCGGACGGGAGAACAGGTCCTCGGTGGGCGCAATCTCGACCACGCGGCCGAGATACATGATCACCACCCGATCGGAGATATGTTCCACCACGCCGAGATTGTGGGAGATGAACAGATAGGTGAGGTCCAGTTCGTCGCGCAGGTCCATGAACAGGTTCAGCACCTGCGCCTGGATCGAGACGTCGAGCGCCGCCACCGCCTCGTCGCAGATGATGAGCGAAGGCTTGACGGCGAGTGCCCGCGCGATGCCGATGCGCTGGCGCTGGCCGCCGGAGAACTGGTGGGGGTAGCGGTTCACATAAGCGCCTGACAGGCCGACCTTTTCCATGAGGTCGATGACATAGTCTCGCTTTTGCGCCTTGCTGATCAATCCATGGGCGACTGGCGCCTCGCCAATGATGTCGAGAACCCGCATCCTGGGATTGAGCGACGCAAACGGATCCTGGAAGATCATCTGCACGCTAAGTTCGAAATCCTTGCGCTGGGCCGCCGTCATCTGCCTTGTGTCGAGACCCTCGTAAAGGATGCTGCCGCCCGACAGTCCACTGATGCCGGCGACCATGCGCGCGACCGTGGACTTGCCGCAGCCGGATTCGCCGACGATACCGACAACTTCGCCCTTGCGAACGGCAAGATCGATGCCGGCGACCGCCCGCACTTCAATCTTCTTGACGCCAGCGCCGAAGAGATTGGCGATGTGTCCTGCAAGTCCCACCGGCGCGACGAATGTCTTGGTCAGCGAGCGCAGTTCCAGAATAGGCGACGGCACGGTCTTGTCTGTCATCATGGGTTCACTCATTGGGCGGGGTTCCAGCAGCGCACCAGGCCTCTCTCCCCAACCTCGGTCGCATCGGGCGCCACGAGACAGGCCTCGGTCGCCTTGTCGCAGCGATCCCGGAAGGCGCAGCCCTGCGGAAGATTGAGAAGCGATGGCGTCATGCCGCGGATCTGGTGCAGCCGGCGCCCGCGGGTCGCGTGGGACGGAACGCTGTCGATCAGCCCCTGGGTATAGGGATGGAGCGGCCGCTCGATGATATCGGCGGTCAGCCCGGTCTCGACGATGCGGCCGGCATACATGACCGCGATGCGGTCCGCGAGGCCGGCAACCACAGCCAGGTCGTGGGTGATCCAGATGAGCGCCGTCCCGGTTTTCCGGCAGAGCTTCTTCACTTCATGGATGATCTGGCCCTGGATCGACACGTCGAGTGCCGTGGTCGGCTCATCGGCGATGATGAGCTTGGGGCGGTTGATCAGGGCAATGGCAATGGCGATGCGCTGCCGCATGCCGCCGGACAACTCGTAGGGATAGGCCTTCAACCGCTCGTCCGGCGAGGGAATGCCGACCTGGACCAACGCCTCCCGTGACCTGCGGCGGGCCTCGTCCGTCGATACGCTGGCATGGGCCTGGATTGTCTCGATCATCTGGGTATCGATGCGCAGGACCGGGTTCAGCGTCATCGACGGATCCTGAAAGATCATGGCGATGTCGTTGCCGCGCAGTTCCCGCCGCGCTTCTTCGTCCATGGAGACGAGGTCGCGCCCGTCATAGGTGATGCTGCCTCCGGCCACCCGCCCGGGAGGATCAATCAATCCCAGGATCGAGAAGCCCGTAATGGACTTGCCCGAGCCGCTTTCTCCAACGAGACCGAGGATCTCGCCGCGGCCGAGTTCGATATCCACGCCGTCGACCGCCTTCACCACGCCGGCGCGGGTGGCAAAATGGGTCTTTAGCCCCTTGATCGACAAGAGCGGTGCCGGAGGAGGCACTGTTGCCTTGATGTTGGAAACATCCATCATTGGGCATTCCTTGGGTTGAGAATGTCACGCAGGTGGTCGCCGACCAGATTGATCGCGACAATCGCCAGGGCGAGCGCAATGCCGGGAAAGAACGAGATCCAGTAGCGGCCCGACAGCATGAATTCGAAGCCGTTGGCGATCAGCATACCGAGAGACGGCTGGGTCACGGGCACGCCGACGCCGAGGAAGGAAAGCGTGGCCTCCAGCGCGATGGCATTGGCAAGGTCTATGGTGGCAATGACGATGAGCGCGGGAAGACAGTTGGGCAGCAGGTGACGGAAGATGATGCGCCGCCAGCCGAGCGAAAGGCAACGTGCCGCCAGGATGTATTCCCTGTTGCGCTCCACCAGCGCCGTGCCGCGCGCGGTTCTGGCGAAATAAGCCCATTGCACGATGATCAAGGCCAGGATCACCTTGTCGAGGCCCTGCCCGAGAATGGACAGCATGATGAGCGCAACGAGGATCGCCGGGAAGGACAGCTGGATGTCGACAATCCGCATCAGCAACGCATCGATCCAGCCGCCGAAGTAGGCGGCGCACAGCCCAACCGTCGCGCCGACCAGCAGGGAAACCGAGACGGACAGGAAGGCGACCATGAGGCTGGTGCGCATGCCATAGAGCACCGCAGAGAGCACGTCGCGGGCCTGGCCATCCGTGCCGAGCCAATAGGTGATGCCGGTCATCTCAGCGACGCTGCCGGGTGGCATCTGCGAATCCAGGATATCGAGCGCTCCGATATCATAAGGGTCCTGCGGTGCGATCCAGGGTGCAGCGATGGCGGGAATGGCAAGCAGGATAAGGAGCACCAGACCGGCCAGCGCCAGCCTGTTTTCGGCGAACTGAACGACGAGACGGTGAAATGGCGTTTCTTCTGCAGGGCTTGCCTGCGGACCTGAGATCGGCGTGCTCATCAGTCTTTCACCTTTTCCCGGGCGCTTGGATCGATCGCTATGTACAGAATGTCGATGACGAGGTTCAGCATGACGAGGAAGAACACCATCAGCACCAGGTAGGCGACCACGACAGGGCGATCGAGCGTGATGATGGAATCGATCAGCAGCTTGCCCATGCCGGGCCAGGAAAACACGCTTTCGGTCACCACGGCAAAAGCGATGGCCTGCCCGAATTCCAGACCTGCCACCGTGACGATCGGGATCAGGATGTTCTTGAGCACGTGAACCTTGAGGATGCGCGACGGGCGCAGGCCCTTGGCGCGGGCAAAC
This sequence comes from Rhizobium sp. RU36D, assembly GCF_900176345.1. Lineage (GTDB taxonomy): Bacteria > Pseudomonadota > Alphaproteobacteria > Rhizobiales > Rhizobiaceae > Allorhizobium. The sequence goes on along the minus strand of NZ_FWXU01000011.1, from coordinate 160,274 downwards.
TTGATATAGTCCATCGGCAGGATTTCGCGGGTTGCCGCACGGGTCACCCGGATGATCAGCGCTGCCTTGGCAAGCCCCAGGGTCAGCGCCGGAAGGGCAAGATGCTGCCAACCATCCAGAGTGAAGATGCTGAGCGCAATGCCCCCGACATTGACGGTTTCGCCTCGCGCAGACGCCGGCAAGATGCCGAGATAGACCGCAAACAGCATGATCAACATCAGGCCGATCCAGAAGTTCGGCAAGCTGAAGCCGAGGATGGACCCGGTCATGATGGCCTTGCTGGAGGCGGCCTTGGGGCGAAGCCCGGCTATGATGCCGAGGGGCACGCCGATCGCGACCGCAAAACTCATGGCGACGACCACCAACTCCACGGTCGCCGGCATGCGCTCGACGATCAGTTGAAGCGCGGGTTGGCCGGTCAGGAAGCTCAAGCCGAAATCACCCTGCACGGCATTTCCGAGGAAGGTCAGGTATTGAACCCAGATGGATTGGTCGAGCCCCAACGCCTCGCGCAGCGCCTGGCGCTCGAGATCGGTGGCCTCGGGGCTGACCAGCATCGAGGTCGGATCGCCGATCATGTAGAGGCCGACAAAGACAAGCACGGACATGACAAGGATCACGCCGACGGCCTGCATCAGCCGGTTGATGATGAAAACGGGCACCTGCCTGTCCTTCTCTCGGTCTATCCGGCCCGCCGCATCCCGCGCGACGGGCCGAGTGTCCTGTTACTTGGACGCGGTGACGTCCTGGGGCAGCGTATACTGGTCGGACCGCGCCGCGTAGGTCAGGCCCTGACGCAAGGCCCAGACCGGCACCTCGAAATGCACGGGGATAATGCCGTAGTCCGAGAGCACCATCTCGTCGGCCTGCTGCAGAAGCGCCTTGCGGGCGGCATCGTCCATGGTCGCCGAGGCCTTGTTGAGCAGGTCATCGAGTTCCGGGTTGGAGTAGCGACCGCCATTCGAGGTTCCCGAGCCCTTTGACGGATCGCGCGTGCCAACGAGCGAGCGCAAGGTGGTCGACATCTCGCCCGTGGAATTGCCCCAGGCGGCGAGATAGGCGCTGAACTCGAAGTTATCGCGGCTCTTGAAGAAAACGGGTGGAGCGGAGGCCGCCACTTCCGTTTTCACGCCGGCGCGGGTCCACATCGCCGCGATCGTCTGGGCGATCCGGACATCGTTGACATAGCGGCCGTTCGGCGTGCCTAGGGTGATCTGGAAGCCATCGGGATATCCGGCCTCTGCCAGCAACGCCTTGGCCTTGGCAGTATCGACAACCGGCGGCGCCTGGCGGGACTCGACGGCACCGAACATCGGCGCGGGCAGCAGATCTCCGGTCGGGACGGCGAGACCGCCCATGACGCGCTCAGCAATCGCCTTGCGATCGATCGAAATAGACAGGGCCTGACGCACGCGGCTGTCCATCAGCGGGTTCTTGGCCTGGCCGGGAATGCCCGGGCTCGGCTCACCCTTCTGGTCAAGCGCGATATAGACGATGCGGGTGCCGGGAGCCTGGGCGATCGCCAGCTTCGGATTGGACTTGAACTGCTCGAGGTCGGCTGTCGGCGGATCTTCCATCATGTCGATATCGCCGGACAGGAGCGCTGCTGCGCGCGCCGCCGGATTGGTCATGGGGCGATAGATCACCTTGTCCCATTCCGGCTGCTTGCCCCAGTAGTTCGCGTTGCGCTCGAGCACGAGGTCCGCACCCTTCTGCCAGGACACGAACTTGAACGGACCTGTGCCGACGAGTCCTTCGCCGCGGTTCAGTTCCACCGTCGTCTTGCCCTCTGCCGCGCTGCCGGAAGCGGCAGCCTTGGACATGATCGGCAGGTTGGCGAGATCGGTGATCAGCAGCGGATAGGGCTGCTTGGTGGTGATGCGCACCGTATGGGTATCGACGGCTTCGACCTTGGCAATCTGCCGGGTGAAGAGCGTAAACGCAGTCGGGCTGTTGGGCACCTTCGGAATGCGATCGAAGGTGAAGACCACATCATCGGCGGTCAATGGCGAGCCATCGGAAAACTTCGCCTCCTTGCGCAGCGCGAACTCCCATTCGGTGTCGCTGACCGGCTTCCAGCTTTCCGCCAGCGCCGGCTGCGGCGACAGTTTGGGGTCCATCATGACAAGCGGCTCGAAGATGGCGAAGGTGACTTGCATGTTCGGGACGAGCACGTGGAACTGCGGGTCGAGCGACGAGGGCTCGGACTTGACCCCGATCTTGAGATCGGCCGCAGACAGCGGAAGCGCGCCAAGCAGAATGAAAGCGGCGGAGGCCGCCAGCCGGGTTTTGACGAAATTCATTCATTCACTCCATTTCTTGTCTTCGTTTATCTGATTTTCGAAGACGTTCCCTGATGATCAGCCGGCCAAGGCCCGGCTATTTACCCGTGATGTTTCGCGCGATCTCCTGCATCACCGCCGCCGTGTCGTCTGCCGTGGCGAGCGACGACGCGAGACGAAAGAGCGTGCCTGCCGCCGCCGCACAGCCCGCCCAGTCACAGCACGCATGAAATTTCTGCCTGAGGTCGTCTTGGCTGAGCGGATTTTGAGGTGAGCCCTTGGGGTGGCTGACGGCGGCCTCGACAACGCGTCCGTCCTTCAGGAAGGCCCGTGTGACCGCTTCGAAGTCAGCGCCATCGTTCATCAACGCGTTGTCGTATCCGGTGAGCCGGATGCGTGGCAGCCAGGAGGTGACCCGCTCCTCGCGGACGCTGCCCGCGGTGAAATGCCGAAGCAGAAGATTGCCGTCCAGAAGCAGCCGCGCGGTACAATAGGTCCCACTGAAGCGGGCTTCCATTTCGTTGCCAGGCCGATCGAAACGCAGGTTTTGCCGCGCCATGTCCGGCAGCAACAGTTCGATGCGATCGATGGTCTCGGTCGATACGCCCGGCGCCTGCAGCACGAGCTTGAGAGCGTCGAGATTGCGATGCACGGCCCCGCAACAGGGGAAACGTTTCGCGTGGAGCCCGGAGGTCTCGATTTCCAGCTCCTCATTGAGACCCGCCATCATGACGCCAGGCTCTGCAGCAGCCTGTCCGGTGAGCGCGGCAAAGCCCCAACTGGCGGAGAAGGGATCCGGATCGGCGCTTAGGCCTGTCATGGCAAGCCGTGCCGCGAGAACCGCGTTTTTCGCTGCAAGCCCGGCATGAACAGGCTTCATCATCGAGCCGAATTGCAGCTTGGAGCCGCCCGCCATGCTGGTTGCCACACTCATTGCCGTCAGGATCTGGTCGGCGGATGCTCCCATCAGCCGGGCGCAGGCACCGGCCGTGCCGATCGCACCGATCGTGGATGTCGAATGCCAGCCCCGCTCGTAATGGGATGGCTGCATCAGCCGACCGATGCGTCCCTGCAGTTCAAGCCCGACAATATAGGCCTCGATCAAGGCAATACCGCTGCCTTGGCGCTCGTGGACCAGCGACAACAGCGCCGGCACCAGCACGGCAGAGGCATGGGTGAATGCCGGCGCGAAATTGTCGTCGAAATCCAGCGCGTGTGCTGCCGTACCATTGACCAGCGCCGCCCAAGGCGATGAAAGCCCTTTCTCCGCCCCAAAGGCAAGGCAGGGGCCATCGCCGAGGCCATCCACTGCCGCAACGACGGCTGCCGTGGATGCGTCATGCTTGCCGGCGATCATCGTTGCCATCACGTCGACGATGGCGCCGGCGGCGCGGTTTCTGGCTGTCGGACCGAAATCGGACGCACTTGCCGACCACGCGCACAAGGCGCTCAGCGGTGCTATGGCTTCGGTCCGCCCATTCAGGGCGTTGATGCTGCGGTTGATGGTCATCGTCGTTCCCGTCCGGCATTTTTGCCGTGTCATTGACGGTGATGATGGGCAAATCGGTCGGCGGCAGCAAGAAACTAACTGTCCCCTATCATGAGAAATAGTTATAATGAACCGGCCTGCATGATGACCCGTGAGCCAGACATCCCCCGTTATGCTGGCAAGTTCGTCGCCTGGATTGCGTCCATCATAACATCCAGGCATTGCGCATATTGACAGAGATGAAACCGAAGGCGGATCCATGGACCTCAGACAATTGCGCAATCTGGTTTTGGTCGCCCGCTATTCCAGCTTCGGTGTTGCGGCCGAACGATTGAACGTGACGCAGCCGGCCTTGAGCAAGAGTATCCGTTCGCTTGAGGATTCCCTGGGTGTGCGGCTTCTGGATCGCGGCCCCTGGGGCGTGAGGCCTACCGAATACGGTCAGCGATTGATAGAATATGGCGAGCTCGTGCTGTCGCTGACGGATGAGGCGCGCACGGAAATCGACGCGATGCGCGGTGCCACCCGCGGGCGGCTGCGCATCGGCGCCATAACCACCGCGATGCGCGACATCGTTCCGACCGCCATCAAGCGCTTCCTGCTGGCCCAGCCGGAGGTCGATGTCTCTCTCAACGAGGAATTGAGTGCTGCCCTCTATTCCGCGCTGCTGAACGGAGCGATCGATATTGCTGTCATGACCAGGCCCAAGGAAATCTCCGAGGAGATCGAGTTTCTAAATCTGCTGGACATTCCGGTCGATATCGTTGCTGACCGGGATCACGAACTGGTAAAACTGCCCAGGGTAACGCTCGCGGACCTGACGCCCTATCGCTGGGTTATTCCGGCCCGGCCCGAGCCGGACAGGCTGGCCCTCGAAGCCCTGTTTGCCAACGCACAACTACCGCGGCCGCTGGCCATCTGCGAGACGACCTCTTCCACCTTCCAGATATCGATGATCTCCGGCTCGAAATGGCTGAGCTACCTGACGCGCACGAGCGTCTATGTGCAAGGGCCGGATGCGCAGTTCGTGGCGCTGAAGCTGGACAGCAAGACCTGGACCCGCAATATCGGCCTGGCCTATCGCCGCCGCAGCGTCCTCAGGCCCGTGGTCATGGCCTTCGTGAAGGAGTTGGAGGCTCTTTGCCGGGCGCAGATGGAGAGTTCACGCAAGGGGTAACGCGGCTCGGCTTGTCCGACGTGATATAAGGACCCTGCTATCCCTGTCCTAGTGTTTGATCCTAGCTTTTGATGGTGCGCGATATGCTCGACGTCGTCATCTGCGCGTGGGTCGGGATATGCGCCTTCGACGGAGCCGCCGTGCCCTTCGTGTCGATTTCCACAATGGATTGAACCACTGGGGGTGCGGACGAAAACTTGGACCACCAAGGAGGTAGTTCATGTATTCCTACGCAGACAGACTTCGAGCGGTCGAGCTGTATCTCCGGCTGGGCAAGCGACTTAACGCGACCATTCGGCAGTTGGGTTATCTTACAAAGAATGCCCTGAAGGGCTGGTACCGGGAGTACGTCGAGAACCGCGACTTGCGTGTTCAGGCGGTAGCTCGAGCACCGAAATTCTCCGAGGCCCAAAAGCAGGCTGCACTCGAGCACTTTCGCACCCATGATCGTTACATCTCCGCGACGATGAGGGCGCTCGGCTATCCTGGAAGAGGAACACTGACCGCTTGGGTTCGTGAGGCGTTTCCGGAGACGCGAACATCGATGGTCGGTCATTGCATCTGGGTTATAGCGAGGATGTGCGGCAGGCTGGTGTCATCGGACTATGCGGTGGAGATGAAACCGCACAACAGGTAGCTGACCGACTGGGCGTCTCAAGGCCGACCTTGTACAGCTGGAAGGACCAGCTTCTCGGTCATGAGGCGCCATCATCCATGAAACGCCGCAAAGCAAACTCCAAGGTGCCTGAACGTGATGAACTCAAGCGACAGCTTAAAGTCCTGCAGCGTGATATCCGCCAGTTGCAACTCGAGCATGATCTCCTGAAGAAGGCCAACGAACTCATAAAAAAAGACCTGGGCGTCGATCTGTTATCGCTGGGATCGCTCAGACCGGTCGAGCATCGTCAGAGCCTCGGCCTGAACTTATGAAGCATTCGAACTTCTTATCCGCGTACCCCCAACCAAAGCAACATAGATGGGGATGACGCCAGTGGTATTGTTCCCAAATAACATGATAATTGCAATCATATTTAAAATCGGCCATAAGCTCGCACGAGTTTGGCCGATACCTCGATACGGGTCGGTCAGTGAGCCCTTCGGCCTTGCCGGAAGAAGCGAAACGGATTCCCATGACCGGTCAGGCGCGGCAAGGCGATGATCTCTATCTCACCCATCGCACCGCATTGATCAATTATGCCGCCCGCATTCTCGGATCGAAGGAGGCCGCTGAGGATATCGTGCAGGAGGCCTATCTGCGGCTTCCGCCTGTGCGAAGCCATGAGCTGACGGCTCGCCAGAGCCTTGCCTATCTCTACCGCATTGTCCGCAACCTGGCTTTCGACGTGCTGAAGAGACGCAAGATCGAAAGCCGCGGGCAGGCTGACGAGCCGCCTTATTGGGGCCTGCCCCAGGCCGTGGAAACGCCGGAGGAGGCGTTGCTGCTGCGAGACCAGGCGCGCATCGCGGCCAAGGTGCTTGCCTCCCTGCCTCCGGACATGCGTCTTGCCGTGGAAATGTATCGCTTTGGCGGCCATACGCTGGAAGCGGTGGCGGATCGGCTCGGCATTTCCGTCGCCACGGCTCATCGGCATGTCCGCACCGCCATGGTCCGCATCGCCCTTGCCCTGGATGAAGAAAAATCATGAGCGCGCCCCGCGAGCGAAAAATTTCGCGTCTTCAATCGTTCTTCGTTTGGAAAGGGAATTCGGGTAACGACGCTGGCGACACCCGAAGCAGGCACGATTTGGCACGCGACCGCGAAACCCAGGAATGGATGCTTGAGGAGGCGATGGACTGGCTCATCCGGTTGCGCGCGCCGGGCAGCACGCCATTGGACGAACAGGAATTCCAGGCCTGGCTGAACGGCTCGCCTGCCCGTCGTGAGGCATGGCAGAAGGCCTGCCGCACCTGGCATGTGATCGGCGAGACCGCGGGGCTCAGCGACGATGCGTGGACGGAGAATGCTGGGACTGTACAGCCCGTGCACACCCGCCGGCGCCCCTGGAAAGCAGTGGCAGCGACCGCGATGGCCGCCTGTCTGGTGCTGGCGGTGGCCGGCCCATCTCTCCTGCTGCGCTTCTCCGCCGACTATCGCACCGAGACCGCCGAGCTCAGGACCATCGAACTCGCGGACGGAAGCTCCGTCGATCTCGGTCCACTCAGTGCCATCAAGACCGACTTTTCCGGCGGCCAGCGCCGCATCACCCTGTTGTCGGGTGAGGCCTATTTTGATGTCGAGCCCGATCCGGCCCGTCCTTTCGTCGTGAGCGCCGAGGGCGTCGACGTCACCGTGCTTGGCACCGCTTTCGATATTCGCCTGAGCGACGAGACGACCCGCGTGGACCTGGTGCATGGATCGGTGGCGCTGTCGGTCGCAGGCGGCGGGGCCTATACCATGTCGCCGGGCGATTCCGTCTCGGTCACCCGTGAAAACGGGCAGGTCGCGCGCACGCGCATTGCTCCGGAGGACATGGCGGGCTGGAGAGGCCGACGCCTGTTCGTGGAAAACGTCACGATCGCGAGCGTGGTGGATGAGATCCGGCGGTATCATCCGGCCTGGATCAGCCTTGCGAGCAGCGACCTCGCCGGTCGCCGGGTCACCGGCATTTATGATCTTTCGAACCCCGACCGGGCGCTCGAAGCTCTTGTGCAGCCCTTCGGCGGCAAGGTGCATCATGTCTCTTCCTATATGCGCGTGCTGGCGCTGTTCTGACGGCGTTAAAAAATTCTGAAAATTTTCTGCATCCCGTGAAAAATCTGACAAGCGCGGTCGTCTTTAGATCGAACGCCGGCTGGGGAGCTGGCGAAGTATCTGGTTTATGGAGACGGGGCGGATGAGTTTGCCGACGAAAAATTGCACTGATAACAAGCCGTTGCGCGGCCGGACCAAGTCTTTGGCGTTGCGGCTGGCGGCCACGGTGGCGCTGGCTGCGCTGGTCATCGGTCCGGTCACGACGGCAGGTTCGGCGCTGGCTCAATCGGCGACGCGCAATTTCAACATCCCCGCCCAGCCCCTGGCATCGGCCATCAATGCTTTCGGTCGCCAGTCCGGCCTTCAGGTCACGCTTGCCGCTGAGACCTCCCGGGGTGTCACCTCTACATCCGTCAGCGGCAACCTGACGCCTGAGGAAGCGCTGAGCCGAATGCTCTCGGGCACCAATATCAGCTATCGCATCGTCAACGGCACGGTGGTCGTGGGCGCCCAGCAGGGTGCCGATGCGGCCGCCGTCCAGTCCGGCGATACGGTGTTGGCACCGATCGTCGTCGAGGGTCAGCGGGTCGGGCAAGGTGGCGTCGGCGAGACGGTCATCGGCCCGCAGGAACTGGCGCGGACCAATCCCACCGACCTTGATGACGTCTTCCGCAAGGAGCCGGGCATTCAGGTCGGCAGTTCCCTGCCCATGTCGCAGAAGGTCTATGTGCATGGCGTCGAGGAAACCAACCTTGCCGTCACGATCGACGGGGCGCGTCAGAACAACAAGGTCTTCCACCACAACGCCACCAACCTGATCGATCCTTCGATCCTGAAGGCCGTCGATGTCGATGCCGGCATTGCGCCTGCGGATGCCGGCCCCGGTGCGCTGGCAGGGTCGATCAACTACGAGACCAAGGATGCCGCCGACCTTCTGGAGCCCGGCAAGCTGCTGGGTGGCTTCATCACCTCCACCTATGACTTCAACAGCGACACGGTAACCACGGGCATTTCCGGCTACGGCCAAAAAGACGGGTTCGAATTCCTCGGCTACTTCTCCTTTGCCAAGGGCAATAATTTCGAGAATGGCGACGGCAAGGCGGTGCTGGGAACCGAAACCGACATGCTGGCCGGCATCGGCAAGGTGGCCTATGAGGCCGACAGCGGTGACCGTTTCGAATTCAGCTACGACCAGACCACCGACGACGCGCTGCGACCCTATCGCGCCAATGCCGGCACCATCGTGCGCCCGGCCTGGGAGCCGCGCTACCGCAACTACAAGATCGACCGCAAGAACTACGTCTTCACCTATACGGACACGACGCCGGAAGGCATGTGGGATCCAACGGTTATGCTGGCTTATGGCGGCACGGTGGTCGATACGCCTGTCTATGCGGCCAGAGGTTATCAGTACAACGCCGTCGGCGAGACCACGACCTTTAACGGCAAGTTCGAGAACAAGTTTTCGTTCGATATTGGCAATGTCGTCGCCGGCGTCGATTTCTATTCCGACATCGCCGACCTGAAGGCCTCGGCTGATTCCGCTCGCGAAAAGGCCCGCAATGTCGGCCTCTACACCCAGGCACGGCTGGAGCCCTGGGAGCGCACCCGGATTTCGCTCGGCGGCCGCGCGGACTACCAGTGGTTCACCGGCACGGGCGGACAGAAGTTCGAGAATGGCGGGTTCAGCGGCAATATCTCGGCCGAATACGACCTGACCGACTTCCTGACCGCCAAGGCTGGCGCCTCCCATGTCTGGGCCGGCATACCGCTCGCCGAAAACTTCATCATGAACCCCTCCTGGCGCTATGGTGCAAACGGTCCCGACCCGACCACCGCGAACAACTACATGATCGGCCTGGAGGCGCATCACGAGGGCTTCACCGCCGAGGCGAGCCTGTTCCGCACCGACATGTTCAACGTCCGCGACCCGAGCTACAGCCCGGTCGCCACGGGAGCGCTGATCAGCCGTGACGTCGAATCCCGCGGCTACGAGCTGGGGGCCGGCTATGAGTGGACGAGCGGCTATGTGAAGGTCAGCTATGCCCATATCGATGTCGATATCGATGGCGTGCCGGCCGATTCCGACAGCGGCAACTACATCGCCACGCCGGTCGGCGATGTCATCACCATCACGGCCGCCCACACCTTCGAGGACTGGAACCTGACGGTCGGCGGGGATATCTCCATCCTGCCCAAATACGATCATGTCCCGACCGGCACGCCGCCCTACAAGGCCTATGAGGTCGTCAACCTGTTTGCCGACTGGAAGCCGGAGGCCATGCCGGCGCTCAGCTTCCGCGCCGAGGTCAAGAACCTGTTCAACGAGACCTATGCCGACCGCGCCACCTATGGCCAGGAATTCGGCACGGTAACACCTCTGTATGAGCCGGGCCGGACCTTCATGCTGACCGCGAAGGCCACCTTCTGACGGTCACGCGCATAACGCTTCAACAGGATGGCGGCCACTTCCCGGTGGCCGCCTTCGACGCTTTCGACAGCAGGTACCTGACAGGGAAGGGAGCACGATCTTGATCCGATCCGTCGCCACGTGGAAGACCGATCACGCGCCGAAATATCTGGTGCAATTGTGCAAGCACTTCGCCCACAAGATCGAGGTCAGCTACTCCGAAGCCCAGGGCGAGTGCCGATTCGTCTGCGGGACTGTCCGGCTTGAGGCCGATGAACAGGGCCTGCGGATGGAAGCCACGTCCCCGGACCTCGACCAGCTCCAGCAGACGGAATCGGTGATCGAGCGCCACCTGGTGCGGTTTGCCTTTCGGGAAAATCTCGAGGCCCTGGCCTGGCAGCGTATTGATGCGCCTGTCGAAACCGGTCAACCCCATGCCCAAAAGGTGACATCATGACGATCAGACCCATCGCGGCCTTCGCCGCTCTTGCCCTTTCTGCCCTTGCCTTTTCGCCCATATCGGCCCGGGCGATCGAAATCGAGACCGCCACTGGCCGCGTCGATATCGCCAAGACTCCCGAAAAGATCGCGGTGTTCGATCTGGCGGCGATCGATACCCTCGACCGCATCGGCGTCACGATATCGGGCCTGCCGTCAAAGCTGTACATCTCCGAATTCGAGCGCCTCACACAGGGCGCTGAGACCGTCGGGGACATCTTCGAGCCTGACCTGGAGGCGCTGAGTGCGCTGGATCCTGATCTGATCATCGTCGGCGGACGGTCGTCCACCAAGCTGGAGGCGGTAACCAAGGTGGCGCCGGCGGTGGACATGACGCTTTACGGCGAAGACCTGATCGCGCAGGCCAAGCAGCGGCTCGCGACCTATGGTGCCCTGTTTGCGCGGCAAGCCGAGGCCGAAAAGGCGGCAGCGGAATTTGACGCCAAACTTGCAACGACCAAGGCGGCGGTTGCCGGAAAGGGCAAGGCGCTGATCATCATGACCAACGGGCCGAAGGTGACGGCCTATGGACCGGGCTCCCGCTTCGGCTGGGTTCATGCCGCGCTGGACCTGCCGGCTGCCGTGCCGGATGTCGAAGCCGCCAACCACGGCGAGGCCGTATCCTTCGAGTTCATCGCCAAGGCCAATCCGGACTGGCTGCTGGTGCTGGACCGCGCCGCCGCCATCGGCTCGGGCGAACAGGCCGCCAGGGCAACCCTCGACAATGAGCTGGTGGCCGGCACGACAGCCTGGAAGAAGGGTCAGGTCATCTACCTGCCTTCGGCCGAGTTCTACATTGCCGCCGGCGGCATCCAGTCCACGGAAAGGGTGCTTGCTGCGATATCAGAGGCCTTTGCCGCAGCCAAATGAGCGTGTCCGTAAAACCGCTGAGATCGGTTGTGCCATGGATTGCGGGCCTCGGGCTCGCAATCCTTTTTCTCCTCAGCCTGGTCACGGGCGTCAGCGATATGCCGCTTTCGCAGGTCTTCTCCAATCCGGAGGCGCTTCAGCTGCTGCTGGTCAGCCGGCTTCCGCGCACGCTGGCCGCCATCCTCGTGGGCGCCGGGCTGGCGATCACGGGACAGATCATGCAGACGCTGGCACGCAATGGATTCGTCGAACCGTCCACGGCCGGAACGGCCCAGAGCGCCGAACTTGGCATTCTCGCCGTCATCATGCTCTGGCCAGCCGCCGGCCTCCTTGCCAAAAGCATCGTGGCGACCGTGGCCGCCCTGCTGGGTACCTCGCTGTTCCTGATGACGGCGCATCGGCTGCCGCCCACCCAGCCTTACCTCGTGCCGCTGTTCGGCATCGTCTATGGCGGCGTCATCGGGGCCGCCGTCACCTTCATCGCCTGGCAGGCGGATCTCATGCAGTACCTGTCGATCTGGACCAGCGGCGATTTTTCCGGCGTGCTGCGCGGGCGCTACGAACTTCTGTGGGTCGGGGCGGCCATGCTGGTCATCGCCTTTGCCATTGCCGACCGGCTGACGATCATGACCCTCGGCCAGGACACCACCACAGGCCTCGGCATCGACTACCGGCGCATGATGCAGCTCGGGCTCGTCGTGGTCGCCACCGTCTCGGCGCTTTCGACCGTTGTCGTCGGCATGATACCCTTTGTCGGGCTGGTGGTGCCGAACATCGTCTCGCGCTTGATGGGACAGAACCTGCGCACGACCCTTCCCCTCATCGGCATCAGCGGCGCATTGCTCGTGCTCGGCTGCGATATCCTCGGACGCGTGATCCGCTATCCCTATGAAATACCAGTCGGCACCGTCATGGGTTGCGTCAGCGGCATCATCTTCCTGTGGCTGATTTTCCGGCGGCCCGCCCATGGCTAACCGCCGGCTTGTCGCCCTTTCCATCGTTGCCCTGGTCTGCTCCATCGGCTTCATGACGATCGGCCTGAAGGGCAATATCAGCTTCGTGCTCGGCCTTCGCGCCACCAAGCTTGTGGCCCTGTTGCAGGTCGGCGTGTCGATTGCCCTCTCCACGGTGGTGTTCCAGACCGTGACCAACAACCGCATCCTGACGCCCTCGATCATGGGCCTCGATGCGCTCTATGCTTTCGGCCAGATCCTCCTGGTCTTTCTTCTGGGCGGGCTCGGCTATGCGGCTCTGGATCCCCAATGGAAATTTGCCGGGGAAGTCCTGCTGCTGATGGCGCTGGCGGCGGGTATTCTGCTGCCCATGCTGATACGCAGGGTCGATATCGGGCTGATGCTGCTCGCCGGCGTCATCCTCGGCGTCATCTTCCGCAGCCTGCAGTCGCTGGTGGCGCGGCTGATCGATCCCAATGAGTTTGCCGTCGCCCAGGGCGCCATGTTTGCCAATTTCAACGACGTGCGCACGGATCTTCTGGGCTTTGCCGCCGCGCTGACGCTGGCGGGAGGCGCGATTGCCTGGCGCGTGCGCCATGTCCTCGATATCGTCGCGCTTGGCAAGGACAATGCGACGAGCCTCGGGGTGGACTGGATCCGCACGCTGACGCTGCTCCTGCTTCTGGTCTCGGCCCTGGTCGCCGTGTCGACCGCGCTGGTCGGTCCAGTGGCCTTTCTCGGCCTGCTGGTCGTCGCCCTGGCCGAACGGATCGTCGATACGCGCCGCCACGCCCTGCTGCTGCCGGCCGCCGCGCTGGTCGGGATCATCGTCCTCGTCGGTGGGCAGACGCTGTTCCAGCATGGGCTTGGCGCGAGCTCCACCCTTGGCGTGGTCATCGAATTCGTGGGCGGCATCGTCTTTCTCGTCCTACTTTTCCTGGGGAGCCGCCGATGATCCGGATCGACAAGATTTCGTTGCGATACGGCAGTGCGCTGATCCTCGATGACATTTCCCTCTCCATTCCCCGGGGCGGCATCACCGCCCTGATCGGGCCCAATGGTGCTGGCAAATCGTCGCTGCTTTCGCTCATCGCCCGGTTGCAGCCCTTGCAGTCCGGATCGATCACGGTCGAGGATCTGCCGGTGGACAGGACATCAGGCCGTGACCTGGCCAAGATCATCGCCATCCTCCGACAGGACCTTGCCGCCACCGCGCGCCTCAGGGTCCGCGAACTCGTCGGCTTCGGGCGGTTTCCCCATAGCCGAGGGCGGCTGACGCCGGAGGACCGGTCGATCGTCGATCGCGCGATCCAGCAATTCGGTCTCGCGGATCTCTCCGAGCGCTTTCTCGACACCTTGTCGGGCGGGCAAAGGCAGCGGGCCTTTGTCGCCATGGCCTTTGCCCAGGAGACAGACTATCTGTTGCTGGACGAGCCGCTCAACAATCTCGACATGTATCATGCCCGCGCGCTGATGCGCTCGCTGCGCGCCATCGCCGACCAGCACGGCAAGACCATCGTGATCGTGCTGCACGACATCAACCACGCCGCTTCTCATGCTGACAGGATTATCGCCCTGAAGGACGGGCGCATAGCGGCGGACGGCGCCCCCTCCGAAATTCTCCGACCAGACGTCCTGGCTTCGATCTTCGGTTACGAGATGCGGGTGGAAACCATCGACGGCATCCCGGTGGCTTTGCATTTCAGGTGAGCTGCCAATACGAAAATCAAAATGCGAGCGTATCACATTGGGCCGTGGACCCTATATGATACGCTTTGACACCCGCACCTTGTCGTTGGAGAAGGCGGTCGGGACCTCCGAGTTCAGGCTTGGGCATCCTGTTTTTGAGCTTCGGCATAATGCGCAAAAGTCGCAGCGAAGCGGCCGTTGACATAGTCGCCTGAGGTAACGGGCGCGTATTTGGCCGGATGCTCGTCGTCGACGCAGCTGGGCAGCGCTTCGACCAAGGTGTCGTAGTTCGGTCCGAAGAAGAACGGGATGGAATAGCGCTCCTTGCCGGACCGGTTGATCGCGCGATGTACGGTCGAGGCGAAAAGGTCATTGGTCCAGCGCGCCATCTGGTCGCCGACATTGACGACGAAACAGCCCGGAATGGGATCGGCCGCGATCCATTCGCCAGATGCGTTCAGCACCTGAAGCGCCGAAATGCCCTCCTTCTGGGCCAGGATCGTGAAGCACTCGTAGTCGGAATGGGCGCCGATGCCGATCTGCCGGTCGTCGATCTCGCCGAACTGCGGCGGGTAATGCAAGACGCGCAGTGTTGCCAGCGGTTTGTCGACCATGCCGTCGAAATAAGTTTCCTCAAGGCCGAGCGCCAGGGCGAAGGCGTGCAGCAGGTGACCGCTGAGTTTGAGCATTTCCACATGATAGGCTTCCAGCGCTGCGCGGAACTCCGGTTGTCCGGCGGGCCACTGGTTCGGACCGTAGAGAACCTTGCCAGCCAGCACGTCGGGATCATCGGCGGGTACATCGAGCGCGATGTCATAGGATTGATGGAGATCGCCGCGCGCGGTCGGATCGGTGTTTTCTTCCAGCATTGCCGCATAGCCGCGATTATTCTTCGATTTGGAGACGTGGTTTTCCATCTTCACGTCGTCCGGTAGCGCGAAATAGGTCTCGGCCACGTCGAAGGTCCTGGCGATGATGTCGGCGGGAACGTGGTGGTTCCTGATATAGAGAAAGCCCACTTCGATGCAGGCTTTGCGCAGCTCTGCCGCCAGCTTCTCCTTGGCTGCCGCGTCGCCGCTGAACATCGGCTCGAGGTCTATGATCGGGATGCTGTCGAAGCTGACGCGCTGCGGGTCGAGCCCGCCAGTCTTCATGACGCGAACGCCGTTTCCGGTTTCCACTGCCTTCATGGTCTTGTTCCCTCTTCTGGTTGGTTCGGATCGTGGATCGCCTCCACGTAGTAGCGCGGTCCGGCAAAGATGAAGCCGGGGGAGAAGTAGCGGCGGCACACATCCATGAAGGCCGCCATCTTGCGCGATGGAGCGTGGGGACGGGTGACGCGAATGCTGACCCGCCGCGTCGCTGAGGCCCAGTCGGGCAGCAAGGGCACGAGGTGGCCTCGCTCGCATTCGATGTCGGCGAAGAAATGCGGCAGATAGGCAATGCCTTCCCCGGCTACGGCGAAGTATTTGATCGTCCAGTAGTCGTTGGCGATAAGATTAGAGCGCGGCAGAATGCTTTCCTGCTGGGCGCCGTTCTGCAGGCGCCAGTGCTGGAGCCCGCGGGGCGTGCGATAAACTATGCCCTGGTGATGGACGAGATCCGCCGGGCCGGCCGGCCGGCCGGTCCGCTCCAGATAGCTCTGGCTGGCGAAGAGCGCGAATGTCGCCGTCGACAGCGTCTCGCCATCGGTTTCATCGTCATCCCAGGAGATGACCGCATCCAGCATGTCCAGGCTTTCGGAGGAATAGAGCACGTTCGGCGAGAAGAAAGTAAGCTCGATATTCACATTCGGATAAAGCCTGCGAAACGCGATCAGCATCTGCGCGTAGAAGGCAGTTCCGAATTCTCCCGTGGCGCCGATCCGCAATGTTCCTGCCACGTCGTCCGACAGTTCGGTGACCGCGGCCCGAGCCGCATCGCAGCTGTGCAGGATCTGCCGCGCATGGGCAAGTAGCGTTTGACCCGCTTCGGTCAGCAGCAGGTTGCGCCCGGCCCGCTCGAAGAGTTCGACATTCAGGTCCGCTTCCAGCTGCTTGATGCGTAGGCTGAGCGACGATTTCGGCAAGCCGTAAAGCTTCGCCGCGGCAGAGAGAGACCGCAGTTCCGCAATCTTGACGAAGGAAGCAAGTGCCTCAGTGTTCACCGATGATCGTCCATAATTCTGAACAATATGCCTCATTTTTTGGCATGATTATTTTTATTGCATGAACGACCGTAATGGGCTTTTATGCACTGCACAAGAGCCATTTCGCTTTTGAAAATCTGGAATGAACGTCCGCGAAGGCGTTTGCACAACGGGCATCCCCCGATCGCAGACGCGTGTCCGAAGGTCAGCGAAACCGGCAAAAATAAGGGGAACCGACATGAAAAAACGCACTTTCGAAACTGCTCGAGCGACTTGTCTTGCTGCCGCGCTGTCGCTCCTGGCCTCTTCCGCTGCCTGGGGCTTTACACTGGAGGGACCTCCGAAGGTGGCGTTCATCTATTGCAGTGCAGCAATCGACGGCGGCTGGAACGAGGCGCTTGAGGCCGGGCGCAAGGCAGTCGAAGAACAGCTAAAGGTGCAGGTTGCCGTCACGGAAAACATTCCCGAGGAAGCGACCAAGCTCAGGGCCGCGATCGACCTCTACGTCAAGCGGGGCTTCAACATTATCGTCGGCACCACCTACGGATACAGCGCCCCGATGGCGGAGGCTGCCAAGGCCTATCCGAATGTCGCTTTTCTTAGCGCGTCTGGTACCGAAAACGGCCCCAATATGGAAAGCTTCTACGCCCGCACCTACCAGGGCTGGTACCTTGCCGGTATAGCCGCTGGCCATGCGACGAAAACCAAAAAGATCGGCATTCTCGCCGGCTTTCCGGTCGGCGTAGTCAACTGGGACATCAACAGTTTCGCCTTGGGAGCCCGCTCGGTGGATCCGGCAATCGAAACCATTGCCGTGTTCACCAATTCCTGGTGGGACCCTGTGAAGGAAGGTCAGGTTGCCCAGGCCATCCTGGACCAGAAGGCCGATGTGCTGGCGACCAATCTCTCGGCCACCTCTCCGCTCGATGTCGCCGAAAAGACGGGCTTGCCATCCTTTGGCTTCCAGCTCGACATGTCCCATGCTGCTCCGAAGACCATCCAGACCTCGGTGGTGTTCCGCTGGGAAAAATATCTGGTGCCGACCATCAAGGAGATCATCGACGGCACCTGGAAGCCCGAGGAATACGGCGCCTTCGAAGGCATGGACAAGGGCGTCATCGACCTCGCGCCGTTCGGACCCGGCGTTTCCGAGGAGACGAAGGCAAAGATCGAGGCGGCAAAGCAAGCCATCGTCGCCGGCAAGCTCGATCCCTTCCAGGGGCCGCTGAAAAAGCAGGACGGCACGGTGCTGGTGGAAGCGGGCGCCAAGCTCGATGACGCCGCCCTGTGGTCGATGGACTATTTCGTCGAAGGCATAACCGGCACCATGCCGGCAAAGCAATGATTGCAGCAACCGAGCCTCTGGTGAGCCGGGAGGGCCTGACTCCCGGCACGCCGCCGGCACTGGAGCTTCGGGAGGTCAGCAAGGCCTTCGACGGAAGGCCGGCTCTGGTCGATGCATCCTTCACCCTCGAATGGGGGGAGGTTCACGCCATCGTCGGCGAAAATGGCGCGGGTAAATCCACATTGATGAACGTCGTATCGGGCGTCTATGCGGCCGACAGTGGACGGCAGATGGTGGATGGCGAGGCCAGAAGTCCCCGCAGCCCCATGGAGGCCACGGCCGCCGGCATCGGCATGGTGCATCAGCATTTCCGGCTGGTGAACAGCTTCACGCTGTCGGAAAACGTGCTGTTGAGCCTTGGCCGCGACAGCCGGATCAGAACGCCCGCGCAGGCTGCGGCCGCGATCTCTGCAAAAGCCGCGGAGATCGGTCTGCCGGTGGATCCGAACCGGGTGGTTGCCACACTCTCCACGGCCGAGCGTCAACGCGTTGAAATCGTGCGCGTCCTGATGCTCGGCGCTCGTATTCTCGTTCTCGACGAACCCACCGCCGTGCTGACAGAGGAAGAGGGCAGGGCGCTGCTGTCCTTCGTGCGGACCCTGGCGCGGCAGGGCCATGCGGTGGTGCTCATCACCCACAAGTTCCGCGAGGTCGCCGGCTTCTGCGATCGGGTTACCATCATGCGCCACGGCAGGACCGTCCTGGCCGGCGCGCCGGTGGTCGAGCTCGATGAAGGTGAGGTCGCGCGGCTGATGGTCGGGGAGGCCCTTGAGGTGAGCGAGCGGCCATTCTCCAGCCCCGGCGCCGTGACGCTTTCGGTGTCCGGCCTGACACGCCGAGCTGATCAGCAGGGACCGGGTCTCTCCGAACTCGGCTTCGACCTGCATGCCGGCGAAGTGCTGGGCATTGCCGGTGTCGGCGGCAACGGGCAGGAAGAACTTGTGGCGTGCCTGACCGGCATGATGCGGGCCGATCGGGGCACGATCCAGCTTGGCGGCCACGATCTTACGGGTGCGGTACCGCGCGTCAGGCGCCAGGCTGGGCTTCGCTTCATTCCCTCAGACCGTTTCGCCACCGGCCTGATCCGCGAGCTTTCCATTGGCGAAAACCTGGCTCTCACGCGGGTGGCGAGCGGCGGTCTGGGCGGGCGCTTTTTTCTCGATCGCAAGCGCATGCATTCCGCTGCCGCCGATGCGATCCAAGACTTCGACATCAGAGGTGCGTCGCCGGCCCGCAGCACGGCGCTTCTATCCGGTGGCAATGCGCAGAAGGTTCTGTTGGCGCGCGAACTGGACGACGGCATGACTGTGCTGATTGCCCACTCTCCGTCGCGCGGGCTCGACATGAAGGCCACCCAATTCGTCCGCAAGTCCATCAAGCAGGCCGTCGAGAGCGGCGCGGCTTGTCTGCTAATCAGCGAGGATCTGAGCGAGATCCTGTCCTTGTCGCACCGTGTCGCCGTCATGAACCGCGGCGCCATCGCCGGCTGTCGTGCGATCGGCGACGTCACCCCCGAATGGATTGGAGCGCTGCTCGCCGGCCATGTTTGATGCTGCGTTTCTCGTTCGCCGGCAAGCGCCGGGCTTTCTTCTGTCGTGCCTGTGCTACGCAGGCGGCTTGTTCGTCGGCCTTGCCGTTTCGGCCGTGCTGCTGGTGCAGGCCGGTGTTCCGGCCGACGCGCTGGTAGATGAGTTTCTGGTCGCCACCTTCCTGACTTCGGATGGACTGGCCCAGACGCTGACCGCGGCCCTGCCGCTGGTGCTCGTCGGGCTCGCCTCTACTGTCGCCATGCGGGTGCGGTTCTGGAACATCGGCATCGAGGGCCAGCTATGGGTCGGCGCGATCGGCGCCACATGGATTGCGCTCGGCGAGATCGGCCCCGCGCCGATGCGGCTGCCGCTGATGCTCGCGCTTGGTGCCGCGGTCGGTGCATTTTGGATCGCCTTGCCCCTCTGGCTGAAGTCGCGATGGGGTGTGAACGAAGTGATCTCGACGCTGCTTCTGGGCAGTATCGCCTTTCTTATCGTGCAGCACCTGCTATTCGGCATCTGGCGCGATCCGGCCACGAACTTTCCCGTCACCGCGATTTTCCCGGAAGCGGCGCGGTTTGCGCCGTTGGGTTGGGGGCAGTTGCACCTGGGCATCCTCTTGGTCGCTGTCGTTGCCTGTGCGCTGTGGTACGCAATGGAGTATACCAGGCTTGGCTTTTACGCAGATGCGGTGGGTCACAATGCCAAGGCCGCCGAAGCGGCGGGCCTGCCCGTCGGTGCCACCATCGTCGGCCTGGTTCTCTTGTCGGGGGCTCTTTCCGGCCTGGCCGGGGTCACGATCGTTGCCGGCACCGAGCACCGGTTGAATCAGGCTGTCGGCAACGGCTATCTCTTCAGCGCCATCGTGGTGGCCTATCTTGCACGCGCCCGGCCGCTTGGCGTGGTCGTTGTCGCGCTGGCGCTCGGGGCGGTCGTAACCGCCGGCAATGTGCTGAAGGTCTTCTATTCTATTTCGGAGGGTATGATCGTGCTTTTGCAGGGAGCGGTGCTGATCTCGATCCTGATGGCGCAGTTCTTCAGCACCTATTCCCTGAGACGGTCGGGCTGAAGAAAGGGTTGCCATGGATTTCCTCATCGGCTGGCTTGCGATTATCCCGAGCTATGCGACCCCCCTACTGCTGGCGAGCCTGGGGCTCATCATCTGCGAGAGGGCCGGCATCCTGAACCTGGGCGCCGAGGGCCTGATGGCGATCGGTGCGATGGCCGGGGCGCTGACAGTTCTTTCGGGCGGCAATGCCTGGGCAGCGCTTGGCGCCGGCGCCATGGCCGCAGCGGCATTGGCGCTGCTGTTCGGGCTCGCGACCGTCGTCATGCGCGCCGACCATACGCTGGCGGGTCTCTCCATCGTCGCCATCGGTCTTGGCGTGACAGGCGTGCTGGGTCGTCCCTATGCCCAGAAGACCTTTCCAGGAATCGAAACCCTCGGCGATATCTTCGGCATTGGTCGCGACAGCCTGATGGGCCGGATCATCTCGGTGCAGGATCCGGTGACCGCAGTGCTTCCCGTCGTCGTGGTCGCCCTATGGTGGTACCTGCACAAGACCCGCGCCGGGCTGAGGCTGAGGGCGGTAGGCGAAAATCCGGCCGCCGCCGATGTGGCCGGCATCGACATCCAACTGACCCAGCTTACCGCCGTCCTGGCATCGGGCGTGTTGTGTGGGCTGGCCGGTGCCTATCTATCCGTGGCTACAAGCCATGTGTGGGTGGAAGGCATGGTCGCGGCCCGCGGCTGGGTGGCGATCGCGCTCGTCATCTTCGCGCGCTGGGATCCCGCCCGCGCGCTGGTGGGCGCCCTTCTCTTCGGCGCAGCCGATGCGCTGGTGCCGCGCCTGCAGGCGATCGGCGCCGATTTCCCGGTCTACCTGACAATGACGGCGCCCTATATCCTCACGCTCGGCGTGCTGTTCCTGACATCGCTGCGGGGAAGGACCTCAGGCGAGCCATCGTTCCTGGGTCGCATCTATCTGCGGCAGGACAAGCACTGAGTTGCGAAGTAGGGGACTACTACGACTTGGGCAAATATGCGCCACAAGCCCCTCTCATGCCTTCTCGCCGCATCAACCCAGCGAGCGATCGCTTAAAGTTGTGACAGGTCGGTCGGGATAACGGGCAAAGATCGGCTGGCTGACATGGTTGCTCTCGGAGTGCCTTGATCTCGTCAGGCGTGTGCGCGAATCGTTTCCTCGACGGAGGTAGCCGGGTCAAAGCGGTGCATCTGGTAGAGATAGAGATGATCTGTTCCAAACCGCTTCAGGCTTGCCTTCACCGCCTCGCCGATAGGTACACGCGAGGCGCCACCATCGTTAGGGCCTGCCCGGCGATGCGCTCGAACATCGTCGGTCAGTTCGCGCCGGGGTCAGGCAGGGGCCAGCTTCCATGATCCGGAGATCAGCCGCAGCTTCGGCGTGGTGGCTGTGTCGGTCTTCCGGGCCGGCGCGACGCCCGAAGGATAAGGCCAAGGTCGAACGCCGTGGGCCTTGCTCAAAGCTGCATCCTCGACCGTCTGCACAAGCAGACATTCCTGTCGCTTGCCGTGGCGACTGCCGCGATCGCTGATGCGCTCGTGCGCATCAACGATCATGCGTATCCCGGAGGAGCAAACTTTTAGTATCAAGTATTAAATCAATAGATTTTATAGGCCTATGTCGATAGCGGCGCGGATATCATCACCACCAATTCCTACGGCCTCGTGCCGCACATGCTCAGCAGCGAGAGGTTCCATCGCGATGCGCAGGTCCTGGCTCAACGTGCCGGCCGCCTTGCGCGTGAAGTTGCCGACGGTGCAGCCCGCAAGGTGAGCGTCGCAGGATCCCTGCCTCCCCTGTTTGAAAGCTGTCGCCCTGATCGGTTTCAGCAGGAAATCGCGCCTGCTATCCTTCGACCTCTGATCGATGGTTTGTCTCCACAAATTGATTTCTGGCTCATTGAAACGCAAAGCGCGATACGGGAAGCGCGCACCGCGCTCGACGCGTTGGCGGGCGACCATCGTCCGGTCTTCGTGTCGTTCACGCTCAAGGATGAGGCGGGCCGCACGGGGCCGCCCGAGTTGCGATCGGGTGAACCTGTTGGGGCAGCCGTGGCCGATGTGCTGGCGGCCGGCGCGACCGGGGTGTTTTTCAACTGCAGTCAACCGGAAGTCATGAGCGAAGCTGCGCGCGCCGCGAATGGAGCGGCGACCGCATCGATTGGCGACATTCCTCGGCGCCTTGAGGAGCGACCGTCTGGTCGCGCCCTGTGTCTTACACGGACCGATCAACGGCCAGTGCTTTCGCGCCTATGCCGAGCAGCAACTGGTTCCGGCCACCCTATTCACCCGCCTCAATCCGATCGAGCAGGCGTTCTCCACGATCAAGCACTAGATGAGGCATGCCCAAAAGCGCACCACCGACGAAACATCGCGCCATGTTTCGTCGGTGGTGCGCTTTTGTCAAAACGCAGGCTGTCCCGAAAGCGGTGATACCCACCTTCGGGACATTGGCATCCTAGTAAGCCGATGGCTTCGCGTTGCGATCTTCGGCGGTGAGAAGATCCGCATGGTGCGCCCGTGCGACGTCCGGATGGGAGCGCAGACGGCATTTTAGATGATTTTGCCCGACTTCGCGGAAGATCGGGTTCAGGGGATCTACGGAGACGCCGGGTTCCTTGCGCTTCAAGTCGTCCGGCAGATCGATCACAGGGATGGTTGCGTCATAGCGGGAGCCGAGGAAGAAGGCGACCGAGAAGCGTTCCGTGCCGGCCGGCGGGGCGATGACGTCATGTATGTCGGCACGCACGAAGCCGTTGGTCGCAAGTTCCAGCAGCTCTCCGGTGTTGATGACGAAGGTGCCGGGCACGGGCGGGGCCTGCAGCCAGACGCCGTCTTCCGTCTGGACGCGCAGGCAGGTACGGTATCCTGCAGGAGCACGGTGACGAAACCGCCGTCCTTATGTGCGCCGACACCCTGGTCGGTCTCGGCTACCTCGCGACCGGGATAACGGATGATCTTCAAAAGCTGAGAGGGCTGCGGCTCATAGATTTCGGCAAAGACGTCCTCCGGCTGTCCAAGCGCAACGGCGATCGCCTTCAGCACATCAATTCCGATGCGCGTCACTTCCGCCTGATAGGCAAGCAGCAGCGGCTTGAGTTCGGGCAGTGCGTCGGGCCATTGGTTGGGGCCGAACAGGCGCTTCCAGGCGGGCGTATCCGGGCCGATCTCGACGGGCTCGCCTTCGGTATTGATGTCGAGTTGCTCGCGCCAGTCCTGCTGGCCTCGTGTCCGCTCGTAGCCGGCGCGATTGTAGCCGCGGAAATGCGGCGACTTGACCATTTCGATCTTCAGCTTTTCCTCGAGCGGCAAGGCGAAGAAGCGCTTCGACGCGGCAACGACTTCGGCAATCAGTTGCGGATCAACGCCGTGGCCGACCAGGTAAAAGAATCCGTGGTCATGGAGGATAACCTTCAGGTCCTCAATGAAGGCCTGTCGCTCCTGCGCGGAACCGTGAAAGCGCGAGATATCCACGAAGGGCAGTTGCGCGGTGATGTTCTGGATCGTCATCAAAAAACTCCTGTGTCGAATATGGCTGCTTGATCTCAGGCTGCGCCACGGCTTCGGGCGATGCGGTGGTTGACGAGGCGCGCGGCGTGGTCGCCGGCCATCTGCACCGACTGGACGATCACGACCAGGACGATGACGACCGCGATCATGACCTCGGGCATGAAGCGCTGGTAGCCGAAGCGAATGCCGAGATCGCCCAATCCGCCGCCGCCCACCGTGCCGGCCATGGCCGAATAGCCGATAAGGCTCACGAGGGTGACCGTCTGGCCGGCGACTATGCCTGGAAGTGCTTCGGGAAGGATCACCTTGAGGATGACCTGGAGCGGGCTGGCGCCCATGCTGAGCGCCGCCTCGATCAGGCTTTGATCCACCTCCCGCATCGCGGCTTCCGCCAGGCGGGCGAACAGCGGCGTAATTGCCACGGTCAGCGGCACGATCGCGGCGAAGGTGCCGACGGTCGTGCCGGCGACCAGACGCGTAAAGGGTATGATCGCCACCATCAGGATGATGAAGGGTGTCGAGCGAACCAGGTTGACGATCGTGCCGATGACGCGGTTGAGGATCCGACGCTCCAGAAATTGGCCCGGCGCGGTCACGACCAGCAGAATTCCGAGCGGCAGGCCAATCAGCGTCGAGAGAATGGCGGCGACGGCCACCATGGTCAGGGTCTGCTTGAGAGACTCAAGCAGAAGCGCGGTGAGCGCTGGCGGAAACAGATCGAACAGCATGTCCGATGACCTCACAATGTAGTCCGAGTGTGGAAAGATGGGCCGTGACGGCGGAGAGCTTGTCGCCGATGGCCCCTGCTACGATGGTCAGGATGCCGAGAGGCTTCCCGCCGATGTAGTCGACACGTCCATGCAGGATGTTCGGCCTGATGCCGAAGCGGGTGACGAGATCCGACAGCACCGGCGCATGGGCCGCCTCGCCCGTGAAGATGATCCGCAGGACCGGATCCGTCGCCTCGGTGGCCGTGGCAAGAAGGGTGCGGGTCACTTCCGGGGGCAGTTCGTGCGCGACGATGCTGGAGAGGAAGGACTTTGCCGTTGCCGTCTCGGGAAAGGCGAAGACGTCGAAGGTCGGGCCGCTTTCGATGATGCGCCCGGCCTCGATCACGGTCACATGGCCGGCGATCCGCCGCACGACATCCATTTCGTGGGTAATGAGCACGATTGTGAGGCCCATGCTCCGGTTGATGTCCTGCAGGAGATCAAGGATCTGTTCGGTGGTCTCAGGATCGAGCGCCGATGTCGCTTCATCTGACAGCAGGACATCCGGCTTCAGTGCGAGCGCCCGGGCGATGCCGATCCGCTGCTTCTGCCCGCCGGATAGTTCGGCGGGATAAGCGTCGGCTTTGGTGGACAGACCGACAAGGTCGAGCAATTCCGGCACGCGCCTGTTTATCTCGGTCTTGGGAAAGCCGGCGATTTCGAGTGGAAGCGCCACATTGCCGTCAGCCGTGCGCGAGGAGAGCAGGCTGAAATGCTGGAAGATCATGCCGATACGCCGGCGGGCCGCCCGCAAGGCGGCGACATCCAGTCCCGTGATCTCCTCTCCCGACACGACGACACGACCGCTTGTCGGCTTGACCAGTCCGTTCAGGCAACGAACCAGCGTGCTTTTTCCCGCCCCCGATCGGCCGATGATCCCGTGGATGGACCCCTCCGCAACCGAAAGATTGATGCCGTCGAGGACCGCAGGGACAGTCGGATCATAGATCATGCGCAGGTCCGTGATCTCGATCACGGCCTTTGCCAGCACCTCCGACGGAGCCGACGCCTGCCTTGCCTGTCCGGCGGGATCGAGGGCGAGAAAGCTCATCTTACCAACCCGCGACAATATTGCCTGAGAAGGTCTTCTCGATGAAGGCCTTCACTTCCGGCGACTTGTAGGATTCCACCAGGGTCTTTACCCAGGGCGCATCCTTGTTCATTTCTGCCACGGCGATCAGGCAGAAGTATTCCGACAGCTTGTCCTCGATCAGGATGCCATCCTTGCTGGGATTAAGGCCGGCCGAGAGGGCGAAGTGGGAGGTGATGACCGAGAAGTCGACGTCTTCCAGCGAGCGGGGAAGCTGTGCCGTCTCGAGCGGCAGGATCTTGATCTTCTTCGGGTTGTCGATGATGTCGAGTTCTGTCGCGTTGAACGTCAGGCCGGGCGTGAGCTTGATCAGGCCGCCGGCTTCGAGAAGCTTCAGGGCACGGCCGAGATTGCTCGGATCGTTCGGGATAGTCACCTGCGCGCCTTCCGGCAGTTCCGCGACAGACTTGTACTTGCGCGAATAGCCAGCCATCGGCAGGAGCACGGTCCGGCCGCCAACGGCAACCAGGTTGAGGCCCCGATCGGCATTCTGGCGGTTGAGATAGGGCGTGTGCTGGAAGCCGTTGGCATCAAGGTCGCCGTCATTGGTCGCGGGATCGATCAGTGCGCCATCGGAGAATTCGATCACCTGGATGTCGAGGCCATTGGCTTTGGCGACCGGCACGATCGCCTCGGCGATCTGTGCATGCGGGCCGGCCGTGACGCCGAACTTGATGGTTCGCGCGAATGCCAGGGTGTGGCTGGCGACCAGCACCTACGCTGCAGCCAGGGTGTTGAGAAAAATGGAAGTCAGGCGCATGCGATCGTTTTTCCGGTTTGTTTGATAGGGTTCATCCCTGGAGGTCTGGGAGCACCTTGCGGGGATTGAGGATGTTGTGGGGATCGAGGGTGGCCTTGATGGCGTGCATCAGGCGAATGGCTTCGATCCCGTGTTCGCCGCTGGCCGTACCACCGACCGCGAGCGCCCGCCGACGATGCGGTCGGCGTAATAGGCAACCTCCTCCTCTTCATCGTCTGCCAGGATGAAGACGCAGTGGAAGTTGCCGTCGCCGACATGGCCGACGATGTAGGCCGGAATGGCGGATGCGGACACGTCCTCGCGCGTTTCCAGGATCACCTCGGCAAGCCTGGAGATCGGCACGCAGACGTCGCTGGGCCACGAATTGGCGCCGGGTCGTTCCGCCCTGGCCCAGGCGAGGCAGTCACGCCTTGTGGTCCAGAGCAGGTTGGTCTCGGCCCATACGAGCGGTGTGCCGCCGAAATCCTCGACAAGCCCGCCGATGGTTGCCGCCAGTCCCTCGATCTTGCTCGCATAGCCATGAAACTCGAAGAACAATGTCGGGAGGGGTGGGAGCGACAGCGCACCACGGCGGTTGATGACTTCGACCAGGGGCTGGTCGAGAAGTTCGACGCGCCCGATCGCAAGGCCGGCCTTCTTGATCGCGGTGACCACTTCGACCGCGCCTGCGAGTGTCGCAAAGCTTGCATGCGCGGATTTGGCGTCAGGCAATGGATGCAGCCGCAGCGTCACTTCCGTTACGATGCCAAGCGTTCCTTCCGAGCCGACAAAGAGACGGGTGAGGTCGTAACCGGACGACGATTTTCGCGCAAGGGTGCCGGTGCGGACGACTTCGCCCGTTCCCGTCACGACTGTCAGCCCAGGGACATTTTCACGCATGACGCCATAGCGCACCGCGTTCGTGCCGCTGGCGCCGGTCGATGCCATGCCTCCGATCGAGGCATCGGCGCCCGGATCGACCGGAAAGAAGAGGCCGGCATCCCTGAGTTGACGATTGAGTTCCAGGCGACGCACGCCTGCACCGACCCGCGCGATCATATCGTCGGGCCTGATTTCGATGATGGAGTCCAGCCGGCTGGTGTCGACCGATATCGCGCCTGTTTCCGGTATTGCCCCACCTTCCAGGCCGGAGCCGGCGCCGAACGGCGTGATCGGGATGCCATAGCGGATGGCGATCCGGACGATTGTTGCGACATCCTCGGTGTTTGCCGTGTAGGCGACGATGCCCGTCAGCCGCCGAACCCTGCTTGGCGCAGACCCGAGACGAGCAAATCGCGGCGGTTGGCGAGCGTCTTGCGAAGGTTCAGGAAATAGCTGTCCGGCAGGTTCAGTCCCACAGCCACGGCCGATTGCAATGCCGGCGGCGTGGTAAACGTGACAAATTGGTGTGCGCGGGCAATCGGTTGCAGCAGATGGGCTTCTGCCGTGACGTAGCCGACCTTCCAGCCGGTCAGGGAGAAGCTCTTGCCCGCCGAGCCTATACGCACCACGCGGTCACGTATGGCATCCAGCCCAAAGAAGGAGTGGACCGGACGATCGTCGAAGACCAGATGCTCATAGACCTCGTCGGCAACGATCACCAGGTCGTGCTTTATCGCGATGTCGGCGATGAGTTGTCGCTCCTCGGCGGTGAAGATCTTGCCGATCGGGTTCATGGGCGTGTTGACGACGATGAGCCTGGTGCGGTTTGTAACCGCGGCACGCAGCCTCTCGGGATCAATGGCCCAATCCGGCGGAGAGAGGCGAATGGGCACGACATGTCCGCCGGCCCTGCGGATGAGGGTCGCATAGGCATCATAGACAGGCTCGATCAGGATGACTTCGTCACCCGGCTGAAGCAGGGCCAGAAAGGTATCCGCCAGCGCTTCGGTTGCGCCTGAGGTTACCAACACCTCGCGCTCCCAATCGACAGATGGACCGAGGAAACGACGCGAATTTTCCGCCCACACGGACTGGGCGCCCTTTTGCCAGTCTTCAAAGGCTTCGGGTTTCAGGAGCGTGCCGCCATTTGCCAGGGCGGTCTCGACCGACTTGGCTTCGTCTGCAACGATCAACTGGTTGAAATAGGGGTCGGTTCCGATTGGGGGCGAAATGACACTCTAGATGTTCAGTCCCGGGAACCGCCTGCAGAAGACGAAGCCTCTTCTGGGTCGTTTGCGGGAGGGGGCGAAATACTGCCGTGAGCCTTCCGCAGGACCGGTCCGACTTGGTCGGATGTGGATGCTGTTAGTTTCTGGCTCCCAAAGCAAGGCGGCAGGCCAATCCTGCGAAGACTGTCGCGAGAAGATACTGCGGCAGTTTCCTAAACCTGACCAAACTGGTGACACGAGTGCGGATATGCCCGCTCAGCAGGACAACAGAGCGATTTACGACAAAGCCGAGTCCGTTCAGCACGGTAGCCAAAACCAACATTTGAACGGTCAGAGATCGCGCCTCCGGGTGTCGGACTATGGTTCCACTCCAACATGAAGGACAGCGTTGAAGGCTTCCACTACGGCGTTTCCCGGAAAAAGGCCGGCTATCACGGCGCGATGAAGGAGGTGCTGGGCGATAAGGTCAGCCTGGCGCTTGACATGCTGACCGGCGTCTACGTGCCCTGGGTCAACTAGCGAGCCCGGATCGTTGGCATTTTATTAAGTTTGTTGGCAAAGACTGGTCGGCAGGGGGCGATCTATGTCGGGACAGGCGAGTTGTACTCATGCCTGTGGAACGGAGACGGCCCATGTACCAGAGTACCGTGCTTATCGTTGAAGACGAACCTTTGATCAGGATGATGCTCGCCGATGTCCTTGTGGACGAGGGCTACCGGGTGGTCGAAGCGGGACATGCTATGGCAGCCATCGCGGTCCTGGCAGCTCAAGACATCGACGCGGTTATCACCGACATCGATATGCCGGGTGCCCTCGGCGGGCTTGACCTCGCGCAGCACATATCCGCATGCAGAAGAAGGCTCCCCGTGATTGTGACGTCAGGTGGACACAAGATCAGCGCGGCGGAGCTTCCAGGCCTCGCTCGGTTCATCCCGAAACCATACGAACCCGAGCGGATTCTCCGGACCCTGCTGGAGCTCATGGCCCCACAGCCTGCAAACGCCACAAGTTTTCGTGAGGTTGGAGCGGCATAGCGAATGCGGCTCTGTCAGTGCCACCGTCGAAGCTAGCGCTGGACGCCATGATAGGCGTAATGAACTCTAGGATTGGGCTGTCAACGGGCCTTGTTCGACAGAAGGAAAGAGCACGGTGACCTTGAGTCCCCGGTCGTTGATACCCGAACCCAGGGTGACCCGGGCCTGATAAAGACCGGCGATTTCTTCCACGATCGGCAGTCCCAGCCCGCTGCCGCCCGAGCCTGATCGCTCGCCGCGTGCAAAACGGGTCAGCAGCGCCGCGCGGCGATCCGGCGGGATGCCGGGACCGTCGTCCTCCACCTCAAGCCGAATTCCGTGTTCGGCGCGCAATGTTCGCACGGTCACCACAGAGCCCCGGCCGGCATAGGCGATGGAATTCTCGATCAGGTTGCGCAACAATTCGCCAACCAGCAGGGGTTCGGCCCGCACGGCTGCTTCGCCAGCCCCCTCGAAGCCGAGATCGATGCCAGCGTCCGCGGCTAACGGCACATGATCGGCGACCACCTGCTGCGCCTCCCGCGTCAGGTCCATGGCGGCCAGGGCGTGTTGCGTGCCCGAGGCAGCGGCGTCGAGCCGCGCCAGGGTGAGCAGTTGTGCAAGAATGCGCTCGGCATGTCCCACCGCCTCGTCACCCTTGCGGATCGCGTCGCGCGCCTCGTCAAGCGATCCGGCACGCATCGCCAGCGCCAGCTGGGTCCGGACGACGGCAAGCGGCGTGCGAAGCTGGTGGCTGGCATTGCCCGTGAAATGCCGCAGGCCGTCCAGCGCACCCTCAAGCCGCATCATGAAGGAATTGACGGTGACAACCAGGCTTTCGACCTCTCGTGGGACAGCCTGGTCGATCGGGTGCAGGTCATCGGGATTGCGCTCCGAAATGGCCTCGCCGAGCCGATGCAGCGGCCGCAGGGAGATGGTGACCGCCACCCAGACGATAACAGCGGCACCCACGATCATCATCGCCAGTCGCACGGCGGAGCGCAGCAGGATCGCCTGGGCCAGTTGCCGGCGCGCAATCGTCGTCTCCGCGATCGTCACCACGAAGGGGACCGAATTGATGCCCGTCGAGGCTGACCGCTGCAGGGCGGCGATACGGATTGGTTCGCCGCGAAAAACGGCGTCTTCGAAGGCCGTGGGCTGTGGTCCCGTTGAGGTTATCACGGGCAGCGCCTGATATCCGGTTATGAACGTGCCCGGCGGTCCGTCAACACGGTAGAAGACCCGGTCCTGCGCCGCAGATGTCAGCATTTCCAGCGCCACATAGGGGATATCGACCTCGAGTGTCCCGTCCTCGGCGACCACCACGCGCTCCGCGATGGCGAGCGCCGAGCCGACCAGCACGCGATCCGACACCACGTCGGCGGTCTTGACCGCCTCTCGCCAGGTATCGACAAGAGCGACCATACCGATCACCGCCGTGGCGATCAGCAGCCAGGCGAGCAGCCGCCGCCGCAGCGAATAGGCGACGCGCGCCGTCGGCATCATCGCCATCATGCACCGTCTTCGCCGCGGTCGAGATAGTAGCCGATTCCCCTGGCGGTCCGCACCGTCAGGCCATGGGGCGCCAGGCGCCGGCGCAGGCGACTGACATATTGCTCGATCGCATTGGCGCTCAGTTCGTCATCAAAACCCGTCACAGATTGCATAATGGATTCCTTGGACACGACCTTGCCGGCCCTGAGGAACAGGGTTTCCAGCAGCGCCAGTTCCCGGGCAGGGATATCGATCGGCGCACCGCTGGACGAAAAGCTGCGCGAGACAAGATCGAGCGTCACCCGTCCGAAGGTTACCACCGAGGCCCTCTGTCCCGCCTGCCGCCGCAGCAGGACCCGGATCCGGGCTTCCAGCTCGGACACGTCAAAGGGTTTGGTCAGGTAGTCATCAGCGCCGAGGTCTAGCCCCTTGACGCGCTCTTCCGGGGAGCCTCGTGCGGTGAGGATCAGCACCGCCGTTCGGTTCTGCCGGCCGCGGATTGCGCGCAGCACATCCAATCCGTCGAGTTCGGGAAGATTGAGGTCGAGCACGACCAGGTCGAAGTTTTCCGTGGCAATCGCCGCCAGTGCCGAGGTTCCGTCCGCCACCGCGTCGACCGCATAGCCGCTGCCACGCAGGATGGCGAGCAGTCCCTCGCTTAGCGCATCATTGTCCTCGACCAGCAGCAGGCGCAACGATCATCCCTCCGATCCCACTGTCGATCTTAGGCATCTCGGCGGCGCTTGTGAACATCGAAGCATCAAGTCATTATCCCCCGATGTGGACTATTCGTGCTCTTGTGACCTTTCTCGTGATCGCAACGCCTGCCGTGGCGGAGCCTGTGCTCTATCCGGCGGTGTCGGGAAAGCCGGATGCGGCGGTTCTGGTCATCTATTCCTCGCTGGACGAACCGCTGGCCCGGCCGATGATCACCAGCTTCCAGGCGGCGAATGTCGACATAGCGGTGCAGTACGAGGACATGCTGACCGGCGAGATCTACGATCGGATCGTGCGGGAAACCGATCTCGGGCAAAAAACTGCCGACTTCGCCTTTTCCTCCGCCATGGACCTGCAGGTCAAGCTCAGCAATGACGGCTATGCCCAGCGCAGCGACCTGCCGATGAGCGACCGCTGGCCCGGCTGGGCCAACTGGCGCAATACCGCCTATGCGCTGACCTTCGAGCCCGCCGTCTTCGTTTATCACAAGCCAAGCTTTGCCAACCGTCCGCCACCGTCCACGCGCTCCGAATTCGTCGAATACCTGAACGAGCAGGGTGACAAGGTCTATGGCCGCATCGGCACCTATGACATCGAACGGTCCGGTGTCGGGTTTCTGTTCATGGCTCGCGACCAGGAACAGTTTGGCGATATCTGGACGGTCATCCGCGCCATGGGTACTGCCGGCGTGAAGCTCTATTCCACGAGCCAGGCCATTCTGGAGCGGGTGTCGGACGGTCGCTTCGTGCTGGGCTACAACATCCTCGGCTCCTACGCCGCCGACTGGGTGTCCCGCCATCCCGATGTCGGCATCATGCTGCCGAAGGACTATACGGTGGTGATGTCGCGCATCGGCCTGGTGCCTCAGGCGGCGGCCTCGCCCGATCTTGGCCGCCGTTACCTCGCATTCCTGATGTCGCGCGAAGGCCAGCAGATCATGGCGGGCAAGCTGCAGATCCCGGCGGTCAGCCCCGATGTCGCGGGCGACAACACAGCCACCAACCTCCAGGCCCTGTTCGGCGCGCAACTGAAGCCGGTTCCCGTCAGCCTCGGCCTGATGGTCTATCTCGACCAGGTCAAACGTGCCCGGCTGATCCAGCGCTGGAACGAGACGCTGCGCCTGCAGTAGGGAATCTGCACTCCCCACCGGTAAATTTGCCTTGCCGGCGCGCCGTGTCAGGTTAATGTCAGCTAAATGTGGTGCGTTGGTGTTCTCGGTGCTGCGTGGAGGCGGTACCTGGAACGGTTCGGGAGGATCTTCGACAGGTCGCATCGCCAAGCGGGCACTGCCTGCTGTGCCTGATCTATCGATCCCGTCTCTCCCTCCGGAAAACGAAGCATCCGCGTCACGGACGCGGCCTAAGGAGGATACAACCTTGAAGCAGTTCTTTCTCGCATCCCTGATCGCCGGCGCGCTGGCGGCCCCAGTCGCAGCCGCCGACTACACGATCATGGCACCGGCTGCACCTGGCGGCGGCTGGGATCAGACGGCCCGTTCCCTGCAGACCGCCCTTCAGCAGGAAAAGATTTCCGACAAGGTGCAGGTCGTCAACGTTCCCGGCGCAGGCGGCACCATCGGTCTTGCCCAGTTCGCCAGCCAGCAGAAAGGCAATCCGAACGCCCTTCTCGTCGGTGGCTACGTCATGGTCGGCGCGATCCTGACAAATAAGTCCCCCGTCACGCTGAAGGACGTCACACCGATCGCCCGCCTGACCGGCGAATATGAAGCGATCGTGGTCCCGGCCTCGTCCGATATCAAGACGATCGCCGACCTCATTGCCAAGCTCAAGGCAGATCCAGGCTCCGTTTCCTGGGGCGGCGGTTCGGCCGGCGGCACCGACCATATCACTGTTGGCCTGCTCGCGAAGGCGGCCGGCGTAGACCCGACCAAGATCAACTACATCGCCTTCTCCGGCGGTGGCGAAGCACTGGCCGCCATCCTCGGCAGCCAGGTCACGGCCGGTATTTCCAGCTACGGCGAGTTTGACGCCCAGGTGAAGGCCGGCACCCTGCGCCTGCTGGCGATCTCCAGCGAGGCAAAGATCGATGGCATCGACGCTCCGACGCTGAAGGAATCCGGTTTCGACGTCGTCGTGCAGAACTGGCGCATGGTGGCCGCAGCGCCTGGCCTGTCGGCCGAGCAAAAGGCCGGTATCCTTGCCGATATCGAGAAGCTGAATACGTCGGCGACCTGGACGGAGACGCTGAAGACCAAGGGCTGGGCAAACACCTATCTCGCTGGCCCGGCCTTTGAAGAACAGCTGGCGAAGGATATCGCCGCAACCGAAGCCGTCCTGAAGGACATTGGGCTGGTTAAATGATGTCAGAACAGCCGAAGGCTGACGCGCGCCGCCCGGATCGGGCGGCGTTTGCGATAGCAGCCGTACTTATCGCCATAGCAGCCGTCATCTTTTTCGATGTCTCCCGGCTTCGGGACATGGGCGGGTATTCCGGCATAGGTCCGGCGACCGTACCCGAGGTCATTGCCGGCGTTCTCGTCGTGCTCGCGATCTGGACTGTTATCGCCGGCCTGCGCCGAGATTTCCCGCAGCGCGAAAAACAGCAGCTTGGTCCTGTCGTGTGGATCGTCGGCGGGCTCGCCGCGCAGATGCTGCTGCTCGATGTGGCCGGCTTTTCGATTGCCACCGGCGTGCTGTTTGCAGCAACCGCTGCGGGCTTTGGTCGAGGCAAGCTCTGGATCACGGTTCCCGTGGGCATCGTTCTGTGTCTGATCGTCTGGTTGATTTTCTCCCAGCTGCTCAATCTTTCCCTCCCGGCAGGCCCGATCGAACGGCTGTTTTTGTAAGAAGGCGACATCATGAGCACGTTCGACTTTCTCCTGCAGGGGTTGGCGGCCGCTATGCAGCCGATGCACCTCTTCTACGCATTCATCGGCGTGACGCTTGGTACGATCGTCGGCGTCTTGCCGGGCATCGGTCCTGCGCTGACCGTGGCGCTGCTGTTGCCGGTCACCTACCAGCTCGATCCTGCCGGCTCGCTCATCATGTTCGCCGGTATCTATTACGGCGGCATGTATGGCGGCTCGACCACGTCAATTCTGTTGAACACCCCGGGCGAAAGCGCCTCGATCGTCACGGCGCTCGAAGGCAACAAGATGGCACGCGCCGGGCGCGGCGGTCCTGCCTTGGCCACGGCCGCCATCGGCTCTTTCGTCGCCGGCCTGATCGCGACGCTGCTGCTGGCATTCGTCGCCCCCTTTATCGTCAAGCTGGCGCTCGTCTTCGGCCCGCGCGAATATTTTGCGCTGATGGTACTCGCCTTTGTCACGGTGTCGTCGGCCTTCGGCGACAGCACCCTGCGCGGCCTCACCGCCCTGTTCGTCGGCCTCGCCTTGTCGACCATCGGCATCGATCAGCTGACGGGCCAGACGCGGCTGTCCTTCGGTGTGCCTGACCTGCTTGACGGCATCGAGGTTACCACACTCGCGGTGGCGATGTTTGCCATAGGCGAGACGCTGTTCATAGCCGCCCAAGGCAACAAAGGGCCAGAGACCATTGAGGCGGTGAAGGGCTCTATCTGGATGAGCAAGTCTGATTGGGCGCGCTCGTGGAAGCCGTGGCTGCGCGGCACGGTCCTGGGTTTCCCGATCGGCGCCATGCCGGCCGGTGGTGCGGAAATCGGTACCTTCCTGTCCTATGCCACGGAAAAACGACTTTCAAAACATCCCGAGGAATTCGGCCACGGCGCAATCGAAGGCGTCGCCGGTCCGGAAGCGGCCAACAACGCCTCCGCCGCCGGAACACTCGTGCCGCTGCTGACGCTTGGCCTGCCGACCTCTGCCACCGCCGCCATCATGCTGGCCGGCTTCCAGCAGTTCGGGCTGCAGCCGGGTCCACTGCTGTTTGCCACCAATCCGCAGCTTGTCTGGGGTCTTATCGGCAGCCTGCTGATCGCCAATGCCATGCTGCTGGTGCTCAACCTGCCGCTCGTCGGCCTCTGGGTACGGCTGCTGACGATCCCGAAGCCCTGGCTCTATGCCGGCATTCTGCTGTTTGCCACGCTCGGCACGATAGGCGCAAATCCCTCTGTGTTCGAACTTGGAATGCTGCTCGCATTCGGACTGCTGGGATATGTCATGCGCGTATTCGGCTATCCGATCGCCCCCGTGGTCGTCGGCCTGATCCTGGGTCCGCTGGCCGAACAGCAGCTGCGCCGGGCGCTGGCCATCAGCCAGGGTGATCCCAGCGTGCTGTTCACGTCACCGATTGCCGCGACGCTTCTAGCCATCGCAGCCGCCGCGCTGATCATACCGCTCATCCTGCGCGCTCGCGGTAAAGGCCAGATTCTATCCGCGGTCGCCGCAAGCGAGGACTGACATCTATAGCAGGTCGCGCCGTTTCGGTTCACGTGACCTGCTATTCCGACGTCGGAGGGCGGGGGTGATCTTGATTGACCTCCCGCGTTCGCCTTCGCCTCATGGGCGACAAAATGCAGCCATCTGTGCCATGCTCGAGGCGGTCAGCCTTCACTGAAAACGCAGTGACGGTTCGCTAGGACCATCACATAGCGGGCATTTATAGCGACAACCGGCAGATCCTGTACTTGGCTGATGCCAAACGCGTGTCATCGCGGCAGGGCTTGCCGCACCGCATGTCACACGCAGAACGTCAGCTATAGCGTGACAGCATCTGCATGAGCGGCACCCGCGCCCGCATATTGCTGCAAAGCAAGGCCATGCCGCTGATCTTGCGCTGGGTGAAGAGCGTGTCCGCAGCGGGCAGATGCCAGGTGCTGCGATCCGCCAACATGGGTGCTGCCTGGTTTCGCATCATCATGACGAGGTCTCTCTGCGCAAAATCGAAGAGCCCGTCGCGGTTTT
Organism: Rhizobium sp. RU36D; assembly: GCF_900176345.1. GTDB lineage: Bacteria > Pseudomonadota > Alphaproteobacteria > Rhizobiales > Rhizobiaceae > Allorhizobium. Next base: position 123,883 of record NZ_FWXU01000011.1, on the reverse strand, counting down.
CATGCAACTGATGCACGCCAAGACCAATTATCGTGTCCAGCGTCTTGCCATGGCGAGCGAGTTGGGTGGGTGAGACAAAGCCGGAGGCCAGCAGCGCATTCCTGATCGCCGCCAAGTCGCCTGACAGTCCCGCCTTCATGAGATTGCGGTAGATCTGCGCGGTTTCGGAATTCACCGGCCGCGTTGCACCGAAATCGAGAAGAACAATGCGACCGGTATCCCGCTGCCAGCGGTAATTGCCGAAGTTCGGATCGGTTTGCATCAATCCGAATTCAAATAGCTCCCGAAGCACGAGATCCAAAAGCGCCGTCATTGCATTATTGCGGTCGCTTTCCGATGCCCCGCTTAGGCTCTCGATCGGTGTGCCCTGCAGGAAATCCATGGGCAGGACCGTCGGGTGGAGCAAATCATCCATGGGGCTGGGGAGGACGAAGCGCGGATCGTCGGCAAGAAGCGCACCGAAGCGCCGCATCTGTTCGGCTTCGCGCAGGTAGTCGGCTTCTTCGTGAAGCTGTTGTTTTGCCGCAGCCAGATGGCGGGATATGTCCAGCCCCGGCGGCAGAAGACCCGATAGCCGCAGCAGGGTCGCCGCGTTGTCGATGTCGGCATCGATGCTGGATGCTATCCCCGGATACTGCACCTTGATCGCGAGCTCCCGACCATTCGTGAGCACGGCACGATGAACCTGGCCAATCGAGGCTGCCGCGATCGGTGTATTGTCAAACCGCAGGAAATGCCGCCGCCAGCCGGGCCCCCAGGCGGCGTTCAAGGTTTGCTGCAATTGACCTGGAGGCATGAAATGCGCGGTGTCACGCAGTTGCGCGAGGATCGCGGTCAGCTCCGGTGGCAGGAGTTCCCCGGCATCCAGCGACAGCATCTGACCCAGCTTCATGGCGGCGCCCCGCATGCGCGAGAGCTGGTCGGTGACTTTCAGGGCATTGGAGGGCGTCAAAAGCAGGTCCGAAAGATGCGGCCTCTCGCCTTGCGCCAGCCGACGAAGCCCTTCGCCCAGCATTCCGGTGGCGACACCGCCGGCAATCTGGCCAAAGGCAGCCAGCCTTCCAAGGCGGCTCTGTGGGACTGGGCGAAAGCGATCCTTCACCGGAAAAGCCTCTGCAACCGTGGCCGCAGACGCAGAAACCCCCGGTAGGTCAGCTCGAACAGTGGTGTCAGAGGCGGCCACCCGGCGACGAGACCAAGGGGACGCAGCAGCGGAATGGCGCGCCACATCGCGGCAAAGGCCGCCGCCCCCGATAGCAGCCTGCCATCTTCCTCCGCATGGAAGCGTGACAGCAGGTCGGCACGATCGACAGGGCAGGAGGTCATGGGGTCGCAGGCATCGATGAAGTGAATGGCGTGACGTCGGTCGAGCTTGCGCATCACGGCAATCTCGCGCTGGCAGAGCGGGCAGTTGCTGTCAAACCACACGGTTACCTTCTGGCTCATGTCTTGTGGTCCATGCTCTTGAGCAGCATCGGTATCTTTTCCTTCAGGGCAAAGAAGCCTTTGCGGCAATAGGGCCGTGCCCTGCTATCCCAGCCGCGCAGATGTTCGGCAAAGACAAGGCCGGACTGTTCTGTCTCCTGGCGCAGCAGAGGCAGGCGATCCGCGGTTGGGCCCACTGGGATGAAGCCGGTTACGACCTGGCGACATCCCGCAGCCTGCGCCGCAGCAAGAGCGTCCGGCGTGAAGGCACCGAGCAAGAGGCTTTCAGGCCAGAGCTGTTTCGCACGCGAGAGGGCGTCGTCGAGCGCTATAGCGTCGGCTGTCGTGTCGCCCGGCAGAATGGCAATCGCGCGGACCGCAAGGTTTTGCAGATCTTGCACGGTTTCCAGAGAGAGATCCTCGGTCGTCAGCAGCAGGAGGGTAGGCAAGGTCAAGTCAGGGGACGTGGCCGGACGGGGCAGCGTAGGGGAGGGCAGAATTATGCTATCGGCGGGAACAAGGGCGCTGCGCGCAAGACCACGCGGAGCGAACCGCCCATTGGTCATCGTCCTGATCCGCTCGGCGTCAGCGAGATAGGTCTTTCCCGCGGTGTGCAAGCCTGCGACCCAGCGCCACGACAAGGTATTGGACGCTGGGTCCGCGTCTATAAGCCGGTCCAGCATGAAGGCCGCTCCGAGCTCCCAGGGCAGGCCCAGGGTGAAGATCCAGATCGATGCGAATTGCATGCGAGCCCAGTTGTGCAGGTAGCCGGTGGCCTCGAGTTCTGCCACCCAGGCATCGAAACAGTCTATCCCGCTGCGCCCACTCACTGCCTGTTCATAGCGATCAGCCAGAAATGGATCCGTCGCAAGTCGCTGCCGTTCCCGGTCGACGGCGGTCCGATACCCCGTCCAGACAGAGGGCCTCTGCTCCAACCAACCTTTCCAGTAGGTCCGCCAGAATACCTCGCTGATGAACTTGTCCGCCTGGATCGGCCCATGCTGCGCCAGCGCCGCCGCCACCACTTCCTCTTCGCTTATAAGCCGCCGCCGCAAGGCGGCGGAGAGACGAGACACATGACCATGGCCATTCGGCCCGCCGTCGAAATTTCGCATGCGGGCATAGGCTGGCCCTGCCTTGGGCAAGAAATCCTGCAGACGTTCCAGCGCGGCCTGACGCGTCAGCGGCAAAATATGAGTGTGTGTTTGGTTGGCACCGGTGTCCAAGACGCGATCCTGCATTGTGACCGAGCTTGATACGCCATGGCTTCGCTTGCGGATCATCAACCCGGCGCGCCATTGAGCCCTATACGTCCGGCAGGCCGCTTTTTGCTAGAAGCCCGTGGCCGAGCCTGTCTTCCGCGCGCCCTCTGCCAAAAATGGCTCGATCCCGCACGTCCGGCAATTATTGCAGATTTGGAAAAGATCGAATTCGATTGTTGTCATAGGAGTGAATTTAGTATTCCTTTCTAAAGCTCTCCCGAAGCGGGCAAAACGGTGCCTGTGTAATAGGTAAAATCTATGTTTTTTATATATTACATGAACACGGCCGTAAGGAGAGCGCCATGCCCAAGACACCATCCAATGACGTAGAGCTCGGCACACTAGCACCGGACTTCCGCTTGCCCGACGCAAGCGGCGCCCAGTTTGCGCTGGCGGACGTGGCTGACAGCCATGCCGTCCTCATTGCCTTCATCTCCAATCGCTGCCCCTTCGTTGTCCTGATCCGCGAGCAGTTGGCTCAGTTCGCCCGGGACTATGCCGACCGCGGCTTGGCTGTGATTGCCATCAATTCGAACGACGACGCGGCCCATCCGGAGGAAAGCGTAGAGCGGATCGCCCAGGAAGTCAGCGAGCAGGGCTATATCTTCCCTTATCTGAAGGATGCGTCCCAGGACGTGGCCAAGGCTTTCGGTGCCGCCTGCACGCCGGATCTGTTTCTCTACGATCAGGATCGCCGTCTTGCCTATCACGGCCAGTTCGACGACGCGCGGCCCGGCAATGGCAAGCCCGTTACGGGCGCCGACCTGCGCCGTGCCGCAGACCTCGTCCTTGCCGGTGCAGCGCTGGACTTCCAGCAGACGCCGTCCATCGGATGCAACATCAAGTGGACGCCGGGCAACGAGCCTTCCTCGTTTTCGACTGCAGCCTGACCGCATCGATTCGGGCCCGCACCCAATGATCACGCACTCCCCGCGCTAGGTCGAGGACTCCTGGATGGCATACGACCATAAAATCGCTGCGGCTTCGGACGTGTTGCTGACGACCGATGTGCTCATCGTCGGCGGCGGGCCTGCCGCAGCCTGGGCAGCCCTGTCCGCGGCAGAAAACGGCGCCAAGGTTATCCTGGCCGACAAAGGCTTCTTCGGTACGAGCGGGGCCACGGCTCCCTCCAACACGGGAACCTGGTACGTGCCGCCAGGAGAAGGACGGACAACCGCTGTAGAGCATCGCTTCAAGCGCACGGCCGGTCTGGCCGACAAGCGCTGGATGATGCGGTGTGCGGATCGTTCCTATGAGAACCTTCAGAAGCTGGTGGAATGGGGCTATCCCTTTCCTCATGACGAGAGCGGCAATCTGTATGTCGCCAATCTCCGGGGGCCCGACTACATGCGTTTCATGCGCAAGCGGGTCCAGGCTGCGGGCGTCAAGATCCTTGACCATCACCCGGTGCTGGAGCTTCTGGGCGATGAGCGACAGGTGTTCGGGGCTGCAGGCCTGTCGCGCCGGTCGGGTGCCAATTTTGAGATCCGCGCCGGCGCGGTGGTGCTGGCCACCGGTGGCTGCGCCTTCTTCGAGCGAATTCTCGGAGGCACGGGCCTGACGGGCGATGGCTATCTCTTTGCAGTCGAGGCCGGCGCCTCCCTGTCGGGGATGGAGTTTACCGGCAAGTATACGCTTGCTCCCTACGGATCTTCTCTCAACAAGGGATTGCCGTTTCGCTGGGCCACCTTCTACCTTGAGAACGGCGAGCCGCTGCTTGATACCGACGGCATGCCGGCGAGCAATGGCATCGGGCCGGGCGAGCGTCTTGTTGCCCGCGCCTTGATCGATGGACCAGTCTATGCGCGCCTTGATTTGGCGGAACCTGCCATGCAGGACTGGCTGCGCCGGGGGCAGCCCAACTGTTTCATGCCCTATGACCGGATGGGCATAAACCCATTCCGCGACCTCTTCCGTGTCGAACTCAAGTTCGAAGGCACGGTGCGTGGGACTGGGGGCATCCGAATTGTCTCGTCGGAATGCGGCACGGGTGTCCCCGGCCTGTTTGCGGCAGGCGATGCGGCAAGCCGGGAAAACGTGACTGGCGGCATTTCCGGCGGCGGCGCGATCAATGCATCCTGGGCGATCGCCAGCGGCTGGTGGTCCGGCCAGGGCGCGGCGCGCCATGCCATCCGTCAGCGGGAGCGCATCCCGCAACACCTCCGTGGCCTCGGCACGACGGGACTGCGGGCGAGGGAAACCGGCAGGCCGGTTGACCTGGGCGGGATCGTCGAGACCGTGCGGCGCCAGATCGTGCCGCTGTCGCGCAATTACTGGCGCACGGAAGCGGGCCTTCTGGAAAGCCGCGACACGCTTGATGGCGCCTGGGAAACACTCACATCGGATCTCGCACCGGTCGGCCTTGACCGGCTCAAGGCGCGGGAGGTTGCCTCGGTCACCGCATCCGCGCGCTGGACAGTCGCAGCCGCGCTGCTGCGTACCGAAAGCCGTGGGGTGCATCGGCGCCGCGACCACGCACAGGAGGATCCGGCGCAGGCCTACAGGATCTCCGTCGGTGGTCTTGATGAGGTGACGACGGATCGCGAAGAGCTCGGGACCGAAGCCACCCAGGGAGGACACAGCGCATGATCGAAGTTGTTTCCGAGGACCGCTGCATCCGCTGCGACATCTGTGAGCGGGTCTGCCCTGCCTTCGTTTTCGATCGCGACGCCACCGGCCTGCCTGTGATTGCCCGGCAGGACGATTGCCAGACATGTTTCCTCTGCGAAATCTATTGTCCCACAGACGCGCTTTACGTCGCTGAGCAGGCCCATGGGCCGACTGCAATCACCGAAGCCGAGGTTATCGAGCGAAACCTGTTCGGAAGCTATGCCCGGGCTCTCGGCTGGAGCCGCGGCCAAGCGGCCGGCACCGACCGGGATCCCACCCAATTCATTCGTGTCGCTCAGGTTTGACGCGCCACCAGGAGAAACATGATGGATCGCATCGTCATCAACAATGTCCATAAGGCCTTCGCCCTGAAGCCAGGCCAGACGGTGGTCGTCGACGGCCAGAAGAGCGTGCGCATTCCGGTCCTCGACGGTGTCGATCTGACCGTCCGAAGCGGTGAATTCATCACGCTTGTCGGTCCCTCCGGCAGCGGCAAGTCGGTCCTGCTCGACATCATCGCGGGATTGACCGAAGCGTCGAGCGGCGAAGCCATGATCGATGGCGGTGTCGTGCGCCGCCCCCATCCCAAGACGGCCTATGTCTTCCAGCAATATGCGCTTTTTCCCTGGCGCACGGCGCTGCAAAACGTCGAATACGCGCTGGAGGTGCGGGGAACCCCGAAAGCGGAGCGTCGGGAAAAGGCGCAGTATTTCCTCCATCTCTTCGGTCTGAGCGGGTTTGAGGATCGCTTTCCCTCCCAGCTGTCAGGCGGCATGCAGCAGCGCGTGGCAATCGCCCGGGCACTCTCGACGGATCCGGAAGTCCTGTTGATGGACGAGCCCTTCGCCGCGCTGGATGCGCAGACCCGCGACATCCTGCAGACCGAGCTCCTGCGGATCTGGGCGCAGATCAAGACAACCGTCGTCTTCGTTACCCATTCGATCGACGAAGCGATCTTCCTTGCCGACCGTGTCGTGGTGATGACCGCCAGACCCGCGAGCGTGAAGCAGATCATTGACATCGACCTCGGCCGGCCGCGGGATATCGAGCTCCGCAACGGCCAGGCCTTCAACACCTATCGTACCCAGGTCTGGGAAAGCCTTCGCGACGAGGTCCGCAAGGCGCAGCGCGATTGGGCGCTGGCCTCAGGCTATGCAATGTGAGGAGGATGACCATGGCCACCGTAGCCGACCGAAATTCCATCGACAGATCTTTTGGCGACTGGCGTCATCGCCTCGCCAGCCGCATTGACGGCCTCGCCTTGCAGGACGGGCTGAAAACGCTCGCAATTGGCCTGCCAGCGCTTCTGGCCTTCTGCCTCCTGTGGGAGGTCGCGCCAAGGCTCGGCTGGATCAATGCCCTGTTCTTCCCGCCGCTGAGCGCCGTCCTCTCTTCTCTTTGGGACATGGCGCAGACCGGCCTGCTGGCACAACATATCGGCATCAGCATGCAGCGGGCGGCTATCGGCTTCGGGCTGGCGGTGATCGTCGCCATTCCGCTTGGTCTGGTGATGGGACGCTACAGCGTTTTTGAACGGGCAAGCGACTTCCTGGTCCAGACCCTGCGCAACACCTCGCAGTTTGCGCTCCTGCCGGTCTTCATCCTGATCCTTGGGATCGGGGAAGCATCCAAGATCGCCATCACCTTCTATGCTGCGGTATTCTTTCTGCTGATCAACACCATCGTCGGCGTGAAGTCGGTCGATCCGCTATTGATCAAGGCCGCACGCTCGATGGGAACGTCTGATCGCGATCTGTTCACGAAGGTCATCCTGCCCTCGGCCATTCCTGCGATCGTCGCCGGTGCGCGGCTCGGGGTCAAGAGTTCGCTGTTTTCGGTTATCGCGGCAGAGATGCTGGCAGCCCAGTCGGGCATCGGCTTTCTCATCCAGCACTCCTCGCTGATGCTGGAGACCGACCGGATGTATGCCGGCATCCTGACGCTGACAATCATCGGGCTGCTGCTGAACTACGGCCTGGTCGCCGGAGAACGACGGGCCACCCGCTGGCGTGCCAATGGCGAAAGCGGACCCAATTGATCGCCGGTCCAACGGCGCAAGTTCAAAGTCCAGTGTCCAATTCCATCGCAATGCCACCGGGACCATCGGTTCCCGGACCGGGTTCCCCTGGTCAACTAAAAGGATCGTGACCATGCCTGCTAAAACTTATGCCCTCACGCGTCGCCATCTGGCGAAATGGGCTCTCGCTTTTGCTCTCGCAACCGTCTCCGGCGCCGCGCCCGCCATGGCCGACGACGCCAAGCCGGAGGTGATCCGCATCGGCTCCACGGCTCCCGGCCACCTCAAGTTCATCCTCGAGCGCCATCGCAAGGTCCTGCAGGAGGAGCTTGCCAAGGACGGCATCAAGCTCGAGCTCACCACGTTCGACGGCGGGTCGGCAGCTTCGGTGGCGCTCGGCTCCGGCGCCATCGAATTTACCTATATCGGCAACAACCCGTCACTGCGGCTGGCGGCGACCGGGGCCGACGTCAAGCTCATCGGCCTTTCGAGCTGGGTGCGCACCAACGAGACGCAAATCGTCGTCAAGCCGGACTCGCCGATCAAGACGATCGCCGACCTCAAGGGCAAGAAGGTGGCCTATCTCTCCGGCACGGTCCGCCATTCGACCTTCGCCAAGGCGCTGAAGACCGTCGGCCTATCGCTGTCCGATATCGAAAGCGTCAATCTCGGCATCGAAAACTCCGGCCCGGCGCTGACGCGCGGCGATGTCGATGCGATTGTCGAAAGCACCGGCCCTGTGCAGAAGCTGATCGAGTCCGGCCAGGCCAAACTGATCTTCGATGGTGGTGTCGACGGCAAGCCGGAATGGGCCGTGCCGCACCTGATCAGCGTCAATGGCGAATTCGCCCGCAAGTATCCGGATATCGTGACACGCGTCTTGGCTGCCGACATCAAGGCTGCGCGCTGGGCGGACGCAAATCCGGAAGAGACCATCAAGATCTTCGTCTCGGAGACCGGCAACAGCGAGGCGGCTGTTCGCTCTACCTATCCGGACGGCAAGTTCTGGCAGGACCCTCAGATCACCGAGGAAGCCATTGCGTCGCTCAAAGGCGAGGAAAGCTTCATGGCCGAAGCCGGATTGTTGAAGGGGAAGGTCGATTACACCCAGTGGGTCGATCGCAACTTCTACGATGCCGCTGTGAAATCGCTTGCGGCCAGCAACTGATCGGGTCTTGATGTCTGGGGAGATGTCGCAGCCACTGCGGCATCTCCTCCCTTCGTTTTTTACCTGACATACTGGTCTCAATGATGCCTGTCGCGTTTCCCTCCACCCGCTGGTCCAGCGCGAGACTGGTGCCGGCGGTCGTTGCCATCGCCTTCTTCATGCAGTTGCTCGACGGCACCATCATCAGCACGTCTCTTCCGGCGATGGCCTCGAGCTTCGCGACCGATGTCGTCAGCATGAATCTCGGCTTCACCGTCTACATGCTGGCGATGGCCATCTGCATTCCTCCCGCCGGTTGGCTTGCCGACAGGTTCGGAGCCCGTACCGTCTTCGCAACAGCGATCGGCCTGTTCACCGTCGCTTCCGTCGCGTGCGCGCTCGCCACCAGCTTTCCGATGTTCCTGGCTGCACGGATCCTCCAGGGCGCTTCAGGTGCCATGATGACGCCCGTCGGCCGCCAGATCGTTTTGCAGGCGACACCGAAATCCGAGCTGGTGCGGGCGATTGCGTTGATCACATGGCCCGCGCTGATCGCACCTGTTCTCGGCCCCGTGATCGGCGGCTGGGTGACGACGGCAATCGGCTGGGAATGGAATTTCCTGATCAATGTGCCGCTCGGCCTTCTCGGGCTTGTCCTGGTGATGAAATGCGTGCCGCAAGACCGACCTACAGCACCGCGCAGCTTCGACACCTGGGGCTTTGTGCTGACATCCGCCGCGCTTGCCCTGTTTCTCAGCGGCCTCGAGCTCTTCAGCGGACCGCATGGCGGCGCCTGGGCGCTGGCGCTGGTGGTGGCAGGTGCGGTCTCGGGTCTGCTCGCTATCCGCCATCTCAAGGCAACCGCCCATCCGCTTATGGATCTCTCCGTCCTTTCGGTGCCGACCTTTGCGCTGGCGACCCTGACGTCGGGGACTGCTGGACGCCTGGCGATCAATGCGACACCCTTTCTCCTGCCCTTGCTGTTCCAGGTCGGTTTCGGCTTCGACGCGCTGCAGACCGGGCATCTCATCCTTGTCTACTTCCTGGGCAATCTGATGATGAAGAGCGTGACCACCCCGCTGCTGCGCATACTCGGTTTCCGGCGCTTGCTGGTGACGAACGGGATGCTGGCGGCGGGCAGCGTCGCGGCCTTCGCCCTTGTTGAGCCTGACACGGCCTATGGGCTCCTCGCGCCGCTGCTGCTTTTTGCGGGCCTCACCCGGTCCATGCAATTCACGTCGCTGTCGACCATCGCCTTTGCCGATGTCTCGCCGGAGCAGCGTGGCGCCGCGACCACCATAGCAGCCATGCTGCAACAGCTCTCCATGCTGCTGGGTGTCGCGCTATCGGTGTTGGTCATCCGGCTGTCGGCCTTCCTCCAGGCGGGCGGTATTGATGAGCCAGCTGTCTCGCTTGCCGATATCCGGGCCGCCTTCGTCGCGGTCGCCGTCGTTGGACTGGCATCGGCCTTGCGCTTTCTGGTTCTACCACCGGATGCGGGCGCAGAAGTCTCCGGCCATCGGGTGTGACGCTTCTCTATTGCCAGCCCACCTGCCGCGGGATTGGCATCTCCGTGCCGCGTCGCGGCACGGAGGTCTTGACGAACGCTCGGAAGCCTAAGCGGACTGAATGCTGTTGATCTTGTCGAGACCGCCGACAATATCGGCAAAATCCTTCCACACGGACTGGGCACCCTTCTGCCAGTCTTCGAAGGCTTCGGGCTTTAGGAGCTTGCCGCCATTTGCCAGGGCGGTCTCGACCGACTTGGCTTCGTCTGCGACGATCAACTGGTTGAAATATTGCGCCCCTTCCGCAGAGGCTTCCGCCAGAACCGTCTTTTCCTCGTCGTTGAGCTGGTTCCAAGTGCCCGCGGCAAAGTAGACCACGCCGGATGCCCAGATATGGCCTGTTTCGGTCATGTAGGGCACCACCTCGTAGAGCTTGAAGCCGGCATAGGCGGACTTGGTCAGGTCCATGGCATCGGCAACGCCGGTGGCAAGAGAATTATAGGTTTCCGTGATCGGGATGCCGACCGGCGTGGTGCCGAAGGCGCTCCACAGCTTAGTGTGAAGCGGGCTCTGAATCACGCGGATCTTCTTTCCGTTCAATTGTTCGGGCCGGGTGATCGGCTCCTTGGCCAGCAGGTGTCGGGCGCCATAGTTGATGAAGTCGCCGACGATGAACTGCTGGGCTTCCAGCTTCTTCCTGAGCTCTGCGCCCGTCTGGCCGTTGACAACGCGGCGAACATGGTCGGCATCGCGGAACAGGAAGGGCAGGTCGAGAAGTTGCAGTTCCGGGACCCAGCCCGACAGCGAAGACACGGTCGACAGGCTGGCATGGACGGAACCGAGACGCAGCCCCTCCGCCACTTCCTTCTCGCCGCCAAGCGCACCGTTCTTGACGATATTGAACTTGATGCGGCCGGGCAGCTTGGCTTCCACCAGTTCGCTGATTTTCACCCAGATCTTTGTCTCTGGCTTGTCGTCTCCAAACAGCGATGCGACGGTCAGGGTGCGCGGGGCCGCATAGGCCGAGCGCAGGAAGGCCGGCGCGGCAAGGGCAGCGGTACCGATGGCACCGATCTTCAGTATAGTGCGGCGGTTGATGGGATGCATAACGTTGTCCTCCGATTAGAACAGGCTGGCCCAGGCGCAGAGAATTGCGAGGGCGACAAGAAGGGAAAGCAGGTAGGGCGCGACCGCCCGGAAAAGCGCGGTCGCCGGTACGCGGGTGACACCACTGACAACGAAAATCAGCATGCCGATGGGCGGCGTCAGGCCGTGGATCATCAGGTTGACCACGATGATGACGCCGAAATGGATGGGATCGATGCCCGCGGCGATCGCGGCCGGCAGCAGGATCGGTCCGAAAAGCAGGATGGCCGCGCCGATATCGAGCACGAGGCCGACAACCAGCAGGATCAGGTTGGACAGCAAGAGGACGGCAATCTTGCTTCCGCCCAGCAGTGTGACGAACTGCGTAATGAGGTCGGATACATTGTCCACCGCCAGAAGGAAGGCAAACGGTCCGGCGGTGCCGATCAACAGCCCGATAGCGGCGGCCTCCGTGGCGGACTGGCGAAACACGGCAAAGATGCCTGACGCGCCGACCCTGCTGCCGATGCCAAGGAACAGGGTGTAGAGGGCTGCAAGAGCCGCAGCCTCGGTCGTCGTGACAATGCCGATGCGAATTCCGGCCACCACGATCACGCCCAGGCCGAACGCAGGGATGGCCGAAAGAGCCGCCTTCCAGCGTTCGGCGCCAGGGACTCGGGGCTGCGGGGCAACATCGCGCACCGTCAGGTGGATCGCCACAGCGAGGCAGATGGCCATAAGCCCGCCTGCGAAGAAGCCCCCGACCAGCAGCGAGCCGACCGAGAGATTGGTGGCGGTAGCGAGGATGAGGAAGGCAATCGAGGGCGGGATGACATTGTCGAGCACCGAGGTGGCGGCGATGATGGCGCCCGCCTGATCGGGGCGATAGCCGTGCTTGACCAGTTCCGGCTGGAAGGTCGAGGCGCCAAAGGCGGCATTGGCCACTGATGATCCTGAGGCCCCGGAAAACAGCACGCTGGTCAGGAGCGTCGTCTGGGCGAGGCCGGCGCGGCGATGGCCCACCATGGCTGCGGCAAAACGCACCAGTTGCTGGGCGACCCCGGATGCTGTCAGCATCGCACCCGCCAGCAGGAAGAAGGGGATGGCGAGCAGCAGGAATTTCGACATGCCTGTGACCGTCGAGGAGACGATCGCTGGCTCCGGTAGCGGACTGCCGAAGGCCATCGCCACATAGGCTGCCGCCAGGAAAGCATGGGCAAGGGGGGCCGCGAGCACCAGCCCGAGCGCTGCCACCAGACCGAGCCAGATGCTGGGCGGCAGCGGACTTGCGATCTGTAGTAGGGGAACACCGGCATAGACGGCTGTCCCGATCGCCAGGGACGCCACGGCGGAGACAGCGTTGCCCTCCCCAAGGCGCTGTAGCAGCAAGACGGCGAGCACCAGGCCGCCGCCAATGCCGATGAAGCCAAACCTGACCCATTCCGGCAGGCCGAGCGACGGCGAGGTGCCGCCGAGCATCGAGACAATCTCGCTGCTGCCAAACATCAGGATCAAACCCGCCGTGACGGAAAAACTATCCGCAAGCGCTGCAATGGCGGGATGCAGGCGGGTGGGAAAGAAGCGCAGGAAGACGTCAAGCCGCATGGCGAGAGCACTCTTCAGGCTCAGGGGAGCGCCGATCGAAATCAGCGCCACATGCAACCAGATGCCCAGGTCCTCAGAACCGACAAAGCCAGTACTGAACACATAGCGCAGGCCGACACTGGTCAGCACAACAATCAGCAGCACGGCGAGAAGTGCCGCGGCTACAGCCCCCAGCACGGCATCCAGGGTGCGTGATACGCGCCTTGCCATGACGCGTCCGGCATCAGCCGCCGGGTCGAGTGTCTGGGTGGAACTGGCCATATCAATCCCTTGCGATCCCTCAGGATGCCTTTGCGTTCGAGAGATCCCGGTCAAACAGGGTTGACCATGTGTAGTTGCGTGCCGGCGCGACGTGCCGCGTGACGTCGAGGCGTGGCAAGACCTTTTCTCCGAAACGAAACGCCTCCTCAAGCAAAGGCATGCCCGAGAGGATGAAGGTTTCCACGCCTGCCTTGCGATAGGCCTCCAAGGTCCGGATCACCGTGTCCGGGGAGCCGACGATTGCGGTGCCGGGTCCAGGTCGTACCAGACCTATGCCGGCCCAGAGATTGGGGGCGATTTCCAGGTCTCTCAGGTTTTCCGGCTTCTGGCCACCATGCATCGCGGTCATGCGGCTTTGGCCGACCGAATCCGTCTTGCTGACAAAGCGCTGGTTGGCGGCAATTGCGCGCTCGTCCATGCGCTTGTACAGGTCGGACGCCGCATCCCAGGCCTCTGCGTCGGTGTCGCGGACGATCACGTAGAGGCGTATGCCGTAGTCCAGGCTGCGGCCATATTCGGCCGCCTTTGCCTTGACCGCTGCCACCTTGGCCCCGATCTGCTCCGGCGTTTCGCCCCACGACAGATAGGTCTGCACATGCTTGGCAGCGACATCCAGTGCCTTGTCGGAGGATCCTCCGAACCACAGAGGGGGAGGGGCAATTGTTTCCCCCACGGGCAAAGCCAGTTTCGCGCCCTCCGTCTGGAAATACTTGCCATGGTGGCTGACGGTCTCACCGGCAAACAGCCGGTGCCAGATCTGCAGATATTCATCCGCCATATCGTATCGCTCGTCGTGGGGCATAGTCATGCCGTAGGCGCCGAGCATCTTGGCGTCGCCCGACACCACGTTGATCAGCAGGCGATCGCGTGAGAACTCCTGCAGCGTGGCTGCCATCTTCGCCAGAAGGGTCGGCGCGACAAGCCCAGGATGGATGGCGACGAGGAATTTCATTCGTTCCGTATAGGACAGCAGTGCGCTTGCCAGAACCCAGACGTCATGGGCTCCGGTGGCAAACAGCGCACCGGTGTATCCGAGTTGGTCATAGGCGAGGGCCAGTTGCTTGTAATAGCCGAGATCGACCTTTCGGGATCCTTCGGGCTGCCACGGATAGGCGCCATCGGGCGCGCACATATACCATAAGACGTTCATCGTCTGTCCTAACGTTGTATTGCGGTTTGGCCAGGAACAACAGGCGCATCGAAATGGCCGTGGCGAAACAGCGTCTCCGTTTCGTCCTGCTGTTCCGACAAGATCGTGTCGTCGAAGGGCACGACGGAGAGATCACGCGAGCGCAGGACCCGGGCCCAGGATGCGGCATCGCCTTCGCTGCCGGGTTCCGCTGCCAGCAGATCGGCCGCCTTGTCGATATCCGCCATCACCTCCCGGCCGACCCGGTCCAGTTCGGCAGCGATGGCTGCTCGGGTCGCCGGATCCAATCCATGGCGCGCCAGCGTCCAGAACAGCGAACGGTTGGGAATAAGGGATCCGCAGCGCACCAACTCCCTCAGATCGTCTCGCTGCAGAGCCGCCTCCAGCCGCGGCGACATGGTTACCCAGGCCTCGACCTCGCCGTCCAGCAGATCCTTCTGCGCATCCCTGTCGCCACTTTCGATGCGCGTCACGTCGCTCAGGGCGAGCCCTTCGTTTTCCAGGCTTTTGGCGAGAAGATAGGTGTGGAACGAGCCGTCGATCAGGGATATGCGCGTTCCGACAAGTTCTGCAACCTCGCGGATACGACTGTCCCTGCGCACAAGGATCGCGCCATTGGCGGGTCTTGGCGCCGATGCGGCAATATAGATCACGTCGAGGCCGCAGGCATCGGCCTCAATCGGAGGCGTCGAGCCTGTGCCGCCGAAATCGATGTCGCCAGCCTGAAGAAGCGCAGCCGTGTCCCGACCTTCGCGGTAGGGAATGAAGCGGGGCGAGAACTGAGCGAAGGCGCCGGGCCAAAGGCGCGCCAGACGCAAATGCAGATTATTCGGGTGAACGCCGATTTTCATGACCTCTCCTCTGATGGCCATCAATTTACTTTTTTATAGAATGATGGCGAGGAATGGTTTGGCGCGCGGTGCGTCGCCAAGAAGATAAAAAACTATAAAATCTATAGATTGCAAAATATACAGTGATCTAACGCTTTGACGGGAGCATCGCATTGAAATTCCTGCAATCTGAATTTACATTTTTATGAACTGTAGGGCGGGGAGTGTCATGACCAGACCCATATCGACGCGGATTTGTCGGAGTGTCTCCGAGGCAAGCGACCTTTTGAAGCTGATCGCCAATGCCAATCGGCTCGCCATTGCCTGCTACCTGCTGGAGCGCGAAGCCTCGGTCTCGGCGTTGGAATTCGAGCTAGATATCCCCCAGCCGACCCTGTCGCAGCAACTGAGTGAACTGAGGGCGGCGGGCGTGATCGAGGGGCGGCGTGAGGGCAAGGCGGTGGTATACCGGGTGGTCGATCCGCGGATCGTCACGCTGGTTCAGACGTTGCGCGGCTTCTACGCCGATCTTTCCGACGTCACGGGCAAGGCGCGCATGGGGCGTCTGCCGTTGGACCAGATGATGTTTGATTAAGTGATGATCGATATCTACACCTGGCCGACGCCCAACGGCTTGAAAATCTCCATTGCGCTCGAAGAGCTTGGCCTTCCATACCGGGTTCACAGCATCAATATCGAGAAGGACGAGCAATTCGCGCCTGCATTCGTTGCGATAAACCCGGCCGCAAAAATTCCTGTCATTGTGGATCAAGACACCGGAACTGTTCTCACGGAATCCAGCGCGATCCTCGTTTACCTTGCGGAGAAAACGGGAAGGCTGCTGCCTGAGGGTGGCGCGGCGAGGCTGCAGGTTCTGGAATGGCTTTTTTGGCAATCGGCAAGCTTTGGCCCCACGCTCGGCTATGCCCACTATTTCCTGACCTATCATGCCGGCGCGGCACCCTTTGCGGAGACGCGCTTCGGGGCGGATGTGCGCCGTCTCTATGAAACGCTTGAGCGCCGCCTCAATGGCCGTGAGTTTGTCGTTGACGTTTACTCGATCGCCGATATCGCTGTCTGGCCCTGGGTTTCCAGATTTGCCCGGCACCGGATCTCACTTGATGATTTTCCCGAAACGCGCCGGTGGTATCTGGTGCTCGGCAACCGCCCTGCCATACAGCGCGGATATCGTATCCCCCATTTTACCGCCGGGATCCCTTTGCCGTAGCGGACGCGCGCCCGGCCGAAAAAGCGGATCTGCGGGCTTGCAGCCTGACCGCCGATCCCATGGCGACATAAGACTAAGGGAACCGGTGCCGGGGTAGGATTTTCCCCAAAGCATGCAACGAATGAAACGTTTATTGTCTATAGAATTTATCGTCTGATCTATCCTTGGTGTTACGGATCTGGTCGATCCAGGGGATCCGCCAGTCCAAAACAGCCGCTGTGAGACGCTGATGACCGCGGCCAATGCGAGGAGTGAGGACGATGACGAAAAGCGCACATAACGAAACGCTTGCACTACATGCCGGCTGGAGAGCCGATCCGTCGACCGGGTCGGTCCAGCCACCCATCCACCAGACGACGTCATTCCAGTTTCAGAGCGCGGACCACGCATCGCGGCTCTTTGCCCTGGAGGAACTGGGGCCGATCTACACCCGTATCGGCAACCCGACAAACGACGTGCTGGAGCAGCGGCTTGCAGCGCTCGAAGGTGGTGCCGCGGCCCTCGTGCTCGCGTCAGGCCAGGCTGCGTCTGCCTTCGCCGTGCAGAACCTTGCACGGGTGGGGGACAATATCGTCAGCTCCACCGATCTCTATGGCGGTACCTGGAACCTCTTTGCCAACACCTTGAAGGACCAGGGCATCGAAGTCCGGTTCGTGGATCCGCAGGATCCGGAGGCGTTTGCCCGTGCGACGGACGAGCGCACGCGCGCCTATTATGCCGAGACCTTGCCCAATCCGAAGCTCCAGGTGTTCCCGATTGCCGAAGTCGCCGCCATTGGCCGCAAGCTCGGCATTCCCTTGATCGTCGACAACACCGCTGCTCCGCTGCTCGCCCGTCCCTTCGATCATGGTGCCGCCGTCGTCGTCTATTCGACGACCAAGTATATCGGCGGCCATGGCACCTCGATTGGTGGCGCCATCATCGATGGCGGCAATTTCGACTGGGAAGCGGCCGGCGCCCGCCAGCCTGCGCTGAACACGCCTGACCCAAGCTATCACGGTGCGGTCTGGACCCAGGCGGTGAAGCCGCTCGGCCCCGTGGCCTATATCGTCAAGGCCCGTACGACCCTGCTGCGCGACCTTGGCGCGGCCTTGTCACCCTTCAATGCCTTCCTGACCCTTCAGGGACTTGAGACCCTGCCTCTGCGCATCGAGCGCCATAGTTCGAATGCCCAAAAGGTAGCGGAATTCCTGTCCAAGCGTCCGGAAGTCAGCCGTGTCATCTATCCCGGTCTGCAGCAGGGTGTCGCCCGCGAGCGGGCGGACAAGTATCTGAAGGGCGGATATAGCGGACTTGTCGGCTTCGAGCTGGCCGCCGGTCGCGAGGCCGGTCGCCGTTTCATCGATGCCCTGCAACTGCACTATCATGTCGCCAATATCGGTGACGCCCGCAGCCTGGCGATCCATCCGGCATCGACCACGCATTCGCAGTTAACGGCCGAGGATCAGTTGAAGACCGGGGTCACGGCAGGCTATGTCCGCCTGTCGGTCGGTATCGAGCATATCGACGACATCCTGGCCGACCTGGAACGGGGGCTGGAGGCTGCTGAGGGGCTGAGGGCCGCGGCCTAATAAGCTCAGATCGTAATCAATGAATTGAAGGCGGAGCGAGGCATGTCCTCGCTCCGCCTTCTTGCCATTGGAGGGCTGCTCTGGCGCTTTGAAACGAGAGGGACTGCAATGTCAGCGCCCGGGAGAGATGCTCATCCCATGAGCGGGAGCAGCATCTTTCCCGGGCGCTCGAGTGCACGACGCTTTCGGGATCACCGTGACGGGGTCACACACGCACAGTTTTACCTCCCAAGTCGGCGGTTGCGCGAACCGCGAAATTTCAGGGTCGAATTTTCCTGCGCGCGGAATAATATAGCACATTAAATCACTAGAAAATATTGATTGATTCAAGCGGGATGCTACCCTTTCAGCACTGACACGAAGGAAGCATCCATGACGAAATTCAACAGATTTCTGGCCTTGGGCATATCAGCCCTCGCGGTTTCGGCCGTCGCTATGTCCTCCGTTTTTGCCGCGGAGCCGGTGAAAGGTGGAACGCTCATTTACCTTGAGCAGCAGGCCCACACGAACCTTTATCCGCCGGCAGGCGGTTTCTATCCCAATGGCGGGATCCTGAATCAGATCACGGACAAGCTCACGTACCAGAATCCAAAGACGCTCGAGATCGAGCCCTGGATTGCACAATCCTGGGAAGTCAACGCTGATGCGACGGAGTACACTTTCAAGCTTCGGCCAGGCGTCACCTTCTCCGACGGCACGCCTCTCGATGCGAGCGCTGTTGCCAAGAACTTCGACACCTTTGGCCTGGGCAACAAGGCTCTGAAGCAGCCCGTCTCGGAAGTCGTCAACAACTACGATCGCAGTGAGGTGATCGACCCGCTGACGGTGAAATTCTACTTCAAGCGCTCATCGCCCGGCTTCCTCCAGGGCACCGCCGTGATCGGTTCGGGCCTGGTCTCTCTCAAGACGCTTGAATTGCCGTTCGAGCAGCTTGGCGACGCCACAAAGATCACCGGCTCGGGACCGTTCGTGGTCGAAAGCGAAACGCTTGGCAAGGAGCTCAACCTGAAGGTCCGCGAGGACTACAACTGGGGCCCGGCGAAGCTTGAGCATCAAGGTCGAGCCTATCTCAACGGTATCAAATACATCGTAACGGGCGAAGACAGCGTTCGCATCGGTGCGCTGCTCTCCGGTCAGGCCGATTTCATCCGGCAGATCCAGGCCTATGACGAGGGCCAAGTCGAGGCTCAGGGCTTCAAGATCTATGCTCCGAGCACCCGCGGCATCAACAACAGTGTGGTCTTACGCCCCGACAATTCGCTTGTCTCCGATGTCAGGGTTCGCCAGGCCTTGCTGGCGGCGACCAACCGGCCGGAAATTGTCTCCACCCTGTATTCCAAGAACTATCCCGTCGCGACGTCCATCATCGCGTCCACTGCGATCGGTTACGTAGACCAGTCTGCCAAGCTTGGTTTCGATCTCGACAAGGCCAAGGCGTTGCTCGACGAGGCTGGGTTCAAGCCCGGTGCGGATGGCATTCGTGAAAAGGACGGCCAGAAGCTGGTGCTGACCGCTTACGAATCCCTGCCGCAGCCGCAGAACAAGGCGGCGCTTCAGTTGGTCGCACAGCAATGGAGCAAGGTCGGCGTGAAGCTCAACGTGCTCGCCGGCGATGCCGGCAGCCGCACCGTCGACGATCTCGATCCGTTGAAGACGCCCGTGTCTCCGGCCATGGTCGGCCGCGCCGATCCCGACGTGATCAAGAGCCAGTATCATCCGAAGAACCGCGACGTGCTGCGCCAGAAGGGCGGCGGCAGCGACAAGGTGCAGAGCTTCGTTGACGACAAGCTGAATGCGCTTTTGGAAGGGATCGCCTCGGAGCCCGACCGCGAGAAGCGTCTGAAGATCGTTGCTGAGACGCAGGCCTATGTGCTCGATCAGGCCTATGCCATCCCGATCTTCGAAGAGCCGCAGGCCTTTGCTGCCGCGCCCTATGTCGAAGGTGTCGCGTTCGAGGCGGTCGGTCGCCCGAGCTTCTACAGCGTCTGGCTCAACAAATAAGACCTTGAGGCGGTCGGCCATGCCGGCCGCCCATTCCATCGACATGCCGCTTCCGGATGAAGGAAAGTGCAATGGCAAGATATGTGATTTTGCGGATCGGCCAGGCCTTGCTGGTGCTTTTGGCGGCCTTCACGCTGTCATTCATCCTGCTCCAGGCGATGCCCGGAGACGCGGTGCTGATCAAGTTTCTCAATCCCGAATACGGGCTGAGTCCAGAACAGATCGCGGAACTGCGCGCTTCCTATGCTGTGGGCGGCCCTCTGCTCACACAGTATGTCACCACGCTGACCAATTTCCTCCAGGGCGATTTCGGTTATTCGGTTCAGGCGGGCGTTCCGGTATCGGCGCAGCTTGCCGCCAATGTTCCCGATACGTTGAGGCTCGCGCTGTTCGGCTTTCTGGCCGCGATCGGTCTTGCCAGCCTGATCGCCTTTCTGTCGAGCTTTACGCCCTTTTCCTGGCTTCGAAATCTGGTCCAGTCGCTGCCGTCGCTCTTCATCTCCATCCCGGTCTTCTGGCTTGGCATCATGCTGATCCAGATCTTTTCCTTCCGGCTGAAGCTGGTGTCGGTCATCAATCCCGGTCCATGGGAAAGCCTTGTTCTGCCGGTTCTCACACTTGCCGTGCCGATATCTGCGCCGCTTGCGCAGATCCTGATCCGCAATCTCGACGAGATCCAGACCCGGCCATTCGTATCCGTCGCGCGCGCCAAGGGGGCATCGCGCGGACGGGTGCTCTGGCGGCATGTGGCCCGCAACGCCATTCTCCCGGTCTTGACGATTGCCGGCGTCCTGTTTGGCGAGCTGATCGCCGGCGCCGTGGTAACTGAGACCGTTTTTGGCCTGAACGGCATCGGCGGACTGACCGAAAAGGCCGTCGGCAACCAGGATCTGGCGGTGCTTCAGGCCATCGTCGTGATCTCGGCGACAGCCTTCGTCTTGATCAACCTTCTGGTCGATCTGGCTTATCCGTTTCTCGATCCGCGCCTGCGCAGCAGGAAAGGAGCTACCGTATGACGACCTTCGATCCATCGACGAGGGATTTCGTGCTCGCCGCCGAGAGGCCCGCCTTGTCAGGTCAGATCCGCAGGCCGCGTTGGTTGCGATCCTTATCACGGCTGCGGCCCGGCCTGGTCCTGGCCTGGCTTGTGCTCGCCACCGTCATTCTCTGGGCTTTGTTTCCCGGCCTCTTCACCAGTTACGATCCGCTTGAGGGCGTGCCCGGCGGCCAGCTGAAGGCACCAAGCCTGCTGCATCTCTTCGGAACGGACTCGCTGGGGCGCGATCTCTATGCGCGGGTCGTCTACGGTTCCGTGCATTCTTTGTCGGGTGCTGTGGCTGCCGTCGGCGTCGGTCTGGTGGTCGGCGCGGCACTCGGACTTGCGGCCGGCGCGATCGGCGGGTGGATTGATGACGTGATCATGCGTTTCGTTGATGTGCTTCTTGCGATCCCGACACTGCTGCTGTCGCTCAGCATCATCATCCTGCTCGGCTTTGGCACCATCAATGCGGCGATTGCCGTCGGCGCAACCGCCATTGCCGGATTTGCCCGCCTGACCCGATCCGAGGTGGTCCGGGTGCGGCACAGCGAGTTCGTTGAGGCGGCCTTCGGCAGCGGCGGAACGTTTTTCAAGGTGCTTTGGCGCCACATCCTGCCCAATTCTCTGACATCCGTCATCGCGTTCACCGCCCTGCAGTTCGGCTGGGCCATCCTGCAGATCTCCACGCTCGGATTTCTCGGCTATGGCGCGCCGCCGCCCACACCCGAATGGGGCCTGTTGATTGCCGAAGGCCGCAACTACATCGCAACCGCCTGGTGGCTGACGGCAGTGCCCGGCTTCGTTGTCGTGGCAGTTGTCCTTGCTGCCAACCGGATCAGTCAGTCGATCGGCGGGAGGTCCTGATGAGCGCGCACGAGAAGCAACCCGTCCTCGACGTGGAGGGCCTCAGCATCTCCTATGGCGATGATGGCGGGTTTACCCCTGTGGTTCATGAGGTGTCGTTCAGGGTGGCGTCTGGCGAAGTTGTCGCCCTGGTCGGCGAAAGCGGCTCGGGCAAGACATCAACCGCCCAGGCGATCATCGGTCTGCTGGCTGGCAATGGCCGCATCGACAAGGGTGCCATCCGCCTCAACGGGACGGACATCGTGGGATGGAGCCAGAAACGGCTGGATACTATCCGCGGGGCTGCGATCAGCCTCATCCCGCAGGACCCGTCCAGTTCGCTCAATCCGGTGCTGACGATCGGCGCGCAGGTGCGGGAAATCCTGGAGCTTCACGGCCGCGCCAAGGGCCGCGAGGCGGATCGTCGGGTCATCGAACTGCTTGAGCATGTCGGCCTGTCCCAGCCGGAGCTGCGCGCGCGCCAATATCCGCACGAGCTTTCTGGCGGCATGAAGCAACGGGTGCTGATCGCCATCGCGATTGCGTTGCAACCGGCATTGATCATTGCCGACGAGCCGACCTCTGCGTTGGATGTCACCGTCCAGCGGCGCATTCTCGACCTGATCGACGATCTGCGCCGCGAGTTTGGTACATCGGTTCTGCTGGTGACCCATGATCTTGGCGTGGCGGCCGACCGGTCCGACCGGCTGGTTGTTCTGCAGGGCGGACGTATCCAGGAGCAAGGCCGCACCGCCGACGTCCTGGCCTCACCGCAGAGCCCCTATACCCGCAAGCTTCTCTCTGATGCGCCATCGCTGGCACCCGCCACGGCAAGGGCTCCGGTGGATCCGGTTGCAGACGACGTCATTGTCGTTGACAATCTCGTCCAGGACTTCAGGCTCTCCGGCGCCGGGGAATTCCGTGCTGTCGGCGGCGTGTCCTTCACGGTTAAAGGAGGCACGACGCATGCCATCGTCGGTGAAAGCGGTTCCGGAAAAACCACGACCATCCGGGCCTTGGCCGGCTTCCAAAGTCCGACCGATGGTGCGATCCGCATCGATGGCCAGGATGTGAAGGCGTTGCGCGGCGAAACCCTGCGCCAGTTCCGACGCACCGTGCAACTCGTGTACCAGAACCCGTTCAGCTCGCTCGACCCCCGCCAGACGATCTCCCAGGTCGTCGAGGAGCCGCTCCTCAACTTCTCCACTGTTGCGCGGCGCGAGCGTCTCGAACGGGTGGCGGCGATCATCGATCGCGTGGGGCTGCCGCCGGCGGTGCTGACGCGACGGCCGCACGCGCTTTCGGGTGGACAAAGGCAGCGGGTTGCCATCGCTAGGGCTCTTATTCTCGAGCCTAAAGTGGTCTTGCTCGACGAGGCCGTGTCAGCCCTTGATGTCACCGTGCAGGCGCAGATCCTCGACCTTCTCGCCCGCCTGCAACAGGATTTCGGCCTGACCTATCTGTTCGTGTCGCATGACCTCGCTGTCGTTCGGCAGATTGCCGACACCGTCTCCGTGCTGAAGGGCGGCAAGCAGGTGGATTACGGCGCTGTTCGTGACGTGTTTGCGCGGCCCTTGAGCGCCTACACGCAAGAGCTCCTGGACGCCATTCCGGGCAAGAGACTACCGGCCCTTCACGGGTCTGATTTTCACCAAGCAGGATGACCACCATGACCAGCACAAGACACGGCAAGCGCCTCGGATTCTTCACCCGGCTTCTCGACGAGGCGGAGGCCGGTGAGCGCTATCGTCTGGCAGCCGAGCAGATCGCGCATGCCGAAGCCTTCGGCTTCGACAGCGCGTGGATCGCCCAACATCACTTTCATGCCGATGAAGGCGGGTTGCCGGCTCCAACGGTGTTTCTGGCCCATGTCGCGGCCCGGACCTCCAGGATCCGCCTGGGAACAGGGGTGATCACCCTTCCGATGGAAAATCCGATCCGAGTTGCGGAGGATACGGCCGTGCTCGACCTGTTGTCGAAGGGTCGCTTGGAGATCGGCTTTGGTACGGGCGGCACGCGGGAATCGTTCGAGGCTTTCGGGATCGACAGCGACAAGCGAGGCGATGTCTATGCATCACACCTCAAAACCGTGCGCGATGCCTGGGCCGGGCGCGACCTTGCCGCCGGCAACCGGCTCTATCCGGCCGCTCCGCAATTGCTGGATCGCGTCTGGCTCGCAACCTTTTCCGCTACTGGTGCGAAACTGGCAGGAGAAAGTGGCGATGGCCTGATGCTCTCACGCACCCAGCCACGTGCTGCCGAAAATCCCGACGCCACGCTCTGGGATCTGCAGAACCCGATGATCGACGCTTATCTCTCCGCCCTGCCGGCGGGCCGGGCACCGCGCATCCTCGGGTCCCGCAGCGTCTTCATTGCCGACGATCGCAAGGAGGCGCTGCGTCTGGCAGAGATTGGCCTGACCCGAGTTGCAAAGCGTTTCGCGGAGGCGGGACATCGCATCGTCGGCAGCTCCGTGCAGGACCTCATCCGGGCACTGGACAGCCACGTGGGTACACCCGAAGACGTGATCGCCTCGCTGAAGGCCGATACCGCGCTCGCCCGTGCGACCGATCTGGTGTTCCAGGTTCACTCTGTCGATCCGCCGCATCGGTCCATCCTGCGGTCGATCGAACTGGCGGCGACGGAAGTGGCGCCTGCTCTCGGATGGGCGCCTGCTCAGACTGAACACCTCGCCGCAGCCCAGTAAGACATCAAAGACCTCAAGGTAGGAAAGCATGACCACACCCATTCCTGACGTCATCGATCACCTCGCCGGGATCGCTGCCCATAGCGAACTTGACCGGCTTCGCGCGCGGCGTCCCGTGACCCGGGAGAACGCGCAGAAAAGCTACAGCGCCCTGTTCGAACCCGCCTCGACCGACGATGTGAGCCTGGCCGAGCGTTTCGCCGTTGCGGTCTTCGTCGCCGAACTGCACGGTGCTGCCGAAGCCGCAAGGTTTTATACCGAGAAGCTCGATACTGTGGCTGAAGGTGTGGCTTTGTCCGCCTTCGCCAAGTCGGCTGCGGCGGAAGCTGCCGATCGCGGCCCTTACGGCCATTATCCAGCCGGTCCTCTATCGGCTGAAAATCAGGACGGGCCGCATTATCACGTGTCATCCGCGCTGCAGGCCTCCGCCAGCGCCCGGCTTGTCGCAGCGCTGGAGCATGCGCACCTCCTGGTCTTCCATCTTCGTGATGCCGATCCGGCGGCGCTTCGCCGGCTGATCGAAGCGGGATGGTCGACCACCGGCATCGTCACGCTTTCGCAGCTCATCTCTTTCCTGGCCTTCCAGATCCGTGTCATTGGCGGTCTGAAAGTCCTGGCCGCAGCCTGAATCCGAGGATTTTTAATGACCGATACCGTAATCGAACCCGGCGTCACCAATCCGCCTGCTGTCTTCACCCAGGACAGTATCGGCTGGACGCCCTGGCTGGAGCCGTTGCAGGAATCCGACCTGACGGAGCGGCACTGGGAGGGGCTCGTGGAGACGTCTCGCGCCAAATCGCCCTACTTCATGCTGCTGGTGCGTGATCCCGCCATTCTCGAGGCGCGGACCAAGACGGACAAGGATATTTTCTACAATACGGTGGACGGCTTGCCGCGGGCGGATCGAGAGCTGGCCGCGACGGCCGCATCGCGCTTCAACGGTTGCATCTTCTGCGCCTCGGTGCATTCGCGCTTTGCATCCCATCACTCCAAGCGCGGCGAGGACGTGCAGCGTCTGCTGGATGAGGGCATCGAGGCTGATCTCGGCGAGCGGTGGAATGCGATCGTTGCCGCATCTGTCGCGCTCACCGCAACGCCTCCGACCTTCGGACCGGAGCACGTTGCTCAATTGAAGACGGCTGGTCTGAGTTCCGATGACGTGTTTGACGTCATTCACGGCGCAGCATTCTTCAACTGGGCGAACCGTCTGATGCTGACGCTTGGCGAACCTCTGCCGGCAACGGTCGCGGCAGCAGCATAAGGCGCGGTCAACAATATCGACCATCTTTCTAGCGGGGCACATCCCCCGTCCGTCTGCTTAAGGAGGGGCGGGGGATCGTGCCGTCAGATCGGGCTCTCCCAAGGCAATCAAAGCCTTGGCGAATAGCCTAACCCTACCCTATCTCAACAATTCCCGCAGTCGCGGCGTTGCGAAGTCGAGGAACGTCCGGAGTTTCAGCGGCATCAGGCCCTCCGATATGTGTAGGAGATGAACCGGCGAAGCATTCTGTTCAAAATTCTCCAGCAACGGCACCAGCAAGCCGGCCTCGACTGCCCGCTTTGCCTGATAGGCCATGACACGCGTTATTCCGAGACCTGCTGCGGCAGCATCGACCGCCGCTTCGGCCGTGTTGACGGAAAGGCGCGTCCGGATTGGCACTTCGATTTCTTTTGCCCCGTCGCGGAACGTCCACAACCGTGTTGAGAGTACTCCGTTGAATGCAATGCAATCGTGGTCCTTGAGGTCGTGGGGATTTGACGGATGGGAGCGCCGCGCCAGATAGGCGGGATTGGCATAGGTGGTAGTGCGGATCGAACCCAGGCGGATCGCGATGAGGCTGCTGTCTGAAAGCTCGCTGATGCGCAGGGCGACATCGATATGTTCGTCAGCGAGACTGATCGTCCGATCGCTCAGCGTCAGGTGAATGTTGATATCCGGAAATGCCTTCAGGAAGTCCGTGATAACCGGCAGCACATGCAGGCGACCGAAGACAATCGGCGCCGTCATGGTCAGGTCTCCCTTTGGTGCAGCATGTTCTCCGGTCGCGCGGCGTTCGGCTTCGTCTACTCGCTCAAGAATTTCGCGCGCTGCAGCGACGTAACTCTCTCCGGCCTCCGTGAGCAGAATCCGGCGGCTGGTGCGGGTAAGCAGGCGAACGCCAAGATGAGCCTCCAATTCGGCGATCTTGCGGCTCACCGTCGGTAGCGGCGCGTGCAAGGCGCGTGACGCAGCGGAAAGGCTGCCCTGTTCCACCACGGACAACAGAACCGCCATGGCATCAAGCCGATCCATATCTGGCTTCCATAAAACGAGAGGATGACTACAGAAATAGGTCTCTACTACGAAAAGATGGATATCGCTAGCTATTTGCCATGCCGGATGATGGTGTCCGGATCTCAAGGGAGCCAGCGATGAAACTCTATCACTTTCCACTATCAGGCCATGCGCACCGCGCTCGCCTCTTCCTGTCTCTGCTCGACGTGAACGCTGAGATCATCGAGGTCGATCTCGCAAGCGGCCAGCATAAGACGCCAGAATTCCTCAAGCTCAACCCGTTCGGTCAGGTGCCAGTGCTCGAAGATGGTGGTGTCGTCGTCAACGATTCCAATGCCATCCTCGTCTATCTTGCCACGAAGCTTGGCCGCAAAGACTGGCTGCCGGATGATCCGGCTTCCATCGCGAAGATCCAGAAGTGGCTTTCCGTCGCGGCCGGAGAAATTGCCTATGGCCCGTGCGCGGCACGTCTGATCACGGTTTTCGGCGCGGACTTCCGGGCCGATGAGGTGATTGCACGCGCTCAGCGGGTTCTTGCCCTCATCAATGCTGAACTTGAAAACCACCCCTTCATGACAGGCGACACGCCGACCGTCGCGGATGTCGCACTTTACAGCTACATCGCTGGCGCGCCGGAAGGCAATGTTGACCTGGCAGGGCATCCGCATGTTCTCCAATGGCTGGCGCGGGTCGAAGCTTTGCCCGGTTTCGTTTCTTTCCCGAAAACACCAGTCGGCCTCGCAGCCTGAGACAATCTCGCGGTCGGGACCTTGGTCCCGACCGCCGTTTCGCAAAGGAGGCTCCAATGGCTGTTGAAGAATCGTCACCGTCGTCACCGTGGCATGCGGGTGAACTGCAGTTGCAGCGGCACGCCGGTGTGGCCGAGCAGATGGATCCCATCGGGCGCAGGGTCCTGCGCACCTTCCTGCTGGAGCAGCACCGCGAGTTCTATCCGCTGCTGCCCTTCATTGTCATCGGATCGGTTGATCGCGATGGCATGCCATGGGCAACGATCCGCAGCGGACGGCCAGGCTTCCTGCATTCGCCCGATCCGCTGACACTAGACATCAATGCCGCCAGCGATCCGGATGATCCGGCCGAAGACGGACTGAAAAACGACGACGCGATCGGTCTGGTTGGCGTCGATCTCATCACGCGCCGGCGCAATCGGTTGAATGGGACTATTATCCGCAGCGGCAGCGACCGCTTTTCCGTTGTCGTCGGGCAGAGCTTTGGCAATTGTCCGCGCTATATCCAGAACCGGGATTTCAGCTTTGTGCGCGATCCGGCCTTGCCCAAGCGTTCCGAGGTGCTGGTTTCAGATCGGCTGGACGGACACGCGCGGGACATCATCGAAGCTGCCGACACTTTTTTCGTGACGTCTTATGTGGAGCGCGACGGTGAGGGACGACAGGTGGATGTCTCCCATAGAGGTGGCCGGCCCGGCTTCGTTCGCGTGGATGCCGATGGTGGCCTGACAGTGCCGGATTTCAATGGAAACCAGTTCTTCAATACGCTCGGCAATTTCATCATCAATCCGCGCGCAGGACTTCTATTCGTTGATTATGCGACGGGTGACCTGCTGCAGATCACTGGCAGAGTCGACGTCATACTGGATTCACCCGAAATTGCAGCCTTCGAGGGCGCCGAACGTCTTTGGCGCGTGACGCCTGACGAGGTGGTGCTGCGCAAAGACGCATTGCCGCTGCGATGGAGCCTGCTCGAAGGCGGCCTATCGCCGAGCAGTCTGATGACAGGCGGATGGAAGGAGGCCGCAAGCCGCCTCAAGATTGCGGCCCAGCCAAAGACATGGAGACGCTTTCGCGTGCAGCAGGCCATCGAGGAAAGCTCGACGATCCGCTCGCTATACCTTGCACCTGTTGATGGCGAGGCTCTCATCCCACATCAGGCAGGACAGCATCTGCCGATCCGCATCAAGGACGGGCAAGATACGGTCCGTCGCAGCTATACGATATCCAATGCTCCAGCGGATGGCTTCTACAGGCTGAGCATCAAGCGGGAAGGCCGGGCATCCAGACTTCTGCTCGCAATGCAGGAAGGCGACGAGATCGAGGCACTGGCGCCGGTGGGAGCGTTCACCATCGACGCAATGGAACGCAACCGACCGGCCGTTCTCCTTGCGGGTGGCATCGGCATCACGCCGTTGCTGCCCATGTTGCGCCATGTCATCCAGACGGGCGACAGGACGCGCTATCGCCGACCAGTCTGGTTGTTCCGGTCGTCGCGCATGTCTGCCGAAAGAGCGTTTGATCGCGAAATCGGCGAACTGGTTGCACGCAGCGAAGGCACGATTCGGGATGTCAGGGTGCTCGGTGCGCCTGATGTCGGCGAAGAGGGGCTCTTTGATGCAGCGGGCCGCATCGATATGCCGTTGTTGAAGGCCCATTTGCCATTTGCCGACTTTGACTTCTATATCTGCGGGCCGTCGTCCTTCATGCAGTCGATGTATGACGGGCTGCGCGGACTGAATATCCCAGACGGCCGTATCCATGCCGAGGCTTTCGGCCCTTCCGGTCTGAAGCGTGATCCTGATGCTCGCCTGTCCGCGCGGTCGACCAAGCCCACACCTCACGTTCCGACCCGCGTCGTCTTTACACAATCGGGAAAAGAGGCGCTCTGGCAGCCTGGCGGTGGCTCCTTGCTGGATCTCGCAGAGCAGAGTGGCCTCAGTCCCATCTACGGCTGCCGGGCTGGCACTTGCGGCGATTGCCGAACGAAGATTGTCACGGGTGACGTCAGCTATCAGTCAGAGCCTAGCTATGCGGTCGCAACGGGCGAGGCACTGATCTGCTGTTCGGTGCCTGCACAGACGGACGAGGATTTGCAGCTCGAACTGTGAGGACTGGCCAGATCGGTGCGCGCCTTTGCCCATCCAGCTCTATGGAAGAGGTGCATCGGATTGGCCTCTCAGTTCGCTGGCGCCATCAGGCGCAACGGCGAAACGATGGTCGAGCGCACTACGCTGGCCCCTGTGCGGGCGAGGCGAAGGCCGAGCGTTGCGTCGTCGGTATCGATCCGCTGTTCGGCCAGACGGCTCGCGAGCGCCTGTAGCATGTCAGAATTCTCCGCAAAGGCGTTGTGCCCGAGCATGTCATTCTGCTGTACGTCGGTGGCATCGATTACGCTGATGCCCTCGCGCGCGAGTTCAGCCTTGTAGGGCCTGAGATCGACCGAGCCCAGCCGGCCGACGTCGCCAGCGATGAAGGTTGAGGCCGCCAGCGCCAGATCGTTGCGCGAGGCATAGACAGTGAAGCGCGGCCGCTTCTCTCCCATCTCGATCACCTGGCGGCGGAACACGTCGACATCGATATCCGGCGAGGCGAGCACGACATTGCGCACCTTAGGCGAGACCCGCCCGGCCTTCAGTGCCACGTCGCGCAGCGCCTCCATCGTTAGCCAGGTGCCCATGGAATGGGCGAGCACGGTGATATCGGCCACATCAGGGCTGCGAATGGCTTCCTCCAACAGGGTTACCAGACCGAAGCGCGAATAGATCGTGCTCTCCTTGTCATAGACATAATCGAGCGCATTGCCGCGCGATGGCCAGGTAAACAGCACCGGCGCGGCATCCGCGCGGATGTCATGCGTTATCTGGGCGAAGCGGAACACGGCGTCGGCATAGGTCGTGTTGAAACCGTGCACGAAGATCAGCACCCGCCGCTTGCCGCCACTGCTGCGTTTGAACCAGTCCATAGCCTGGGTCTCACTCATCTGCTTGGCACTGGTCACGACGAAGGCCCTTTGCGGATCCGCCCGGCCACCGCTCGGCCACTGGATCTCGCCGGGGCGACGCCGGTCGTCCGGGGGGATCGACACGGTGATGTTGTCGAGCCGGATGTCCTCGCCGCGTTCGCCGGAATAGCGCAGGGCCTTGTGCTCAGACGGCGCACGCGTTGTCGCCACCAGCATATCGACCTTGCCGGTGGTGGGATCGTCGACCGTCACTGGCACGAAGACGTCTGGCCGATGGCCGCAGGCAGCCAGCACCAGAAGGAGGCCGAGAACGCCGGCCAACCGGCCAATGCTTGCAAGTGAAAACCGCGCCGATGGCGCGGTTCCCCTTGAGACGGGCTTCGTGAAGACGGATCTACTGAGCATGCGTGATGGTCCCTTCGGTCGCAGTATCGCCCACGCCGACCGCCTTGTCCTGCTCGGCCATGAGGAGCCAGAGCAGCAGGCAGGGCAGCAGCGTCAGCGTCAGCACGGTAGCCGCCGCCAGGCCGCCGATGATGGCATAGGCCATCGGGCCCCAAAAGATCTGGACAGCGATCGGGATCATGCCGAGGATGGCGGCAAGGGCCGTCAGCAGGATCGGCCGCGACCGGTGGACGGCCGCATGCACGATCGCCTCGCGGATCGGCTCACCCTTGGCGACATTCTGGTCCACTTCCTGGATCAGGATGACGGCGTTGCGGATGATCATGCCGGAGAGCGCGATCACGCCGAGCTGTGCGACGAAGCCCATCGGCGTGCCGGTCGGCAGCATGGCGGCCACCACGCCGATCAGGCCGAAGGGGGCCATGGCCACGGCAAGTGCCATGCGCGAGAAGCTCTGCAGCTGGACCATCAGCAGCGCGACGATGACGATCAGCATGATCGGAAGCACCGCGAAGACCGAGGCATTGCCCTTGGCGGCTTCTTCGGTGATGCCGCCCGACTGGATCGCATAGCCGATCGGCAGGGTTTCCCTGAGCGCTTCGAGCGAGGCGTTGACCTCGGCAGCAACGGTTGCCGGCTGCAGCCCCTTGGCGACGTCAGCCTGGACGATGATCATCGGACGACCCTGACGGTGCCAGATAACAGGTTCTTCCATGCCGTATTCGATCGTCGCGACCTGGCGCAGCGGCACCGAACGGCCATCGCTGCCACGCAGGTTTATGTTGCCGATCGTCGCGATCGACGTGCGGTCAGCCTCGATGCCCTTGACCACGACGTTGACCAGTCGGTCGCCGTCCCGGACACTGGTGATGGTCGAGCCGGCGAAGATCGCGGAGATTTCGCTTGCCACCGATTCCGAGCTCATGCCCAGCGCCCGCGCCTCGACCTGGTTGACGACAACAGTCACGCGTCGCTGCGGTTCGCCGGCCGTCAGGTTGACGTCGCGGGTGTTGGCATTGTCACCGACGACATTCGCCACCTTCAGCGCCAGTTCGCGCACTGTCTTGTAGTCTTCGCCGGTGACACGGTACTTCAGCGGCCAGCCGACCGGGGGACCGAGTTCGAGCGGCGAGACACGGGTGGTGACATCGGCGAAGTCCTTGCGCATGGCCTCTTCGAGGCGGGCGCGCACGGCGTCGCGTTCGTCGATGCCCTTGGTGACGACAACGGTCTCGCTGACATTGTCGTTTTCCAGCAGCAGATCCATCGGCAGGTAGAAGCGAACCGAACCGGAGCCGACATAGGTGGTGAAGTGGGCGACATCGTCGTCCGCCTTCAGCAGGGCTTCGAGCTTGCGGGCCCGCTCTTCGGTCGCCTCGCGCGAGGCGTTCTGCGGCAGGGTCAGGCTGACAAGCAGTTCGGGGCGGTCGGAGGCCGGGAAGAATTGTTCCTCAAGTTTGGTTGCGCCGAAGCCGGAGAGGACGAGCAGCGCGACCGCCGTTCCCAAGGTCAGCCAGCGATGGCCAAGCGACCAGTTCAGCGCCCGCTTGTAGGCGGCCATCACGCGTCCGTCTTGTTCCGCATGGCGCGGCATGGTCTTGGGCAGGATCCAGGTGCCGAGCAGCGGCGAGAAGAGCACCGCGACGATCCAGGACGCCAGAAGCGAGATCAGGACGACCATGAACAGGGAGAATGTGTACTCACCCGCACTCGACGCTGCAAAACCGACTGGGATGAAACCGGCGATCATGACTAGCGTGCCCGTCAGCATCGGGAAGGCGGTGGTCTCATAGGCATGGCTTGCGGCAACCGCCCGGTCTTCGCCGTTTTCGAGACTGGAGACCATGCTTTCCACGGTGATCATGGCATCGTCGACGAGCAGGCCGAGTGCGATGATCAGGGCCCCGAGCGAAATACGCTGCAGGCCGATGCCGGCGAGGTCCATGCCGAAGAAGGTCATGGCCAGCACG
Source organism: Rhizobium sp. RU36D (assembly GCF_900176345.1). GTDB lineage: Bacteria > Pseudomonadota > Alphaproteobacteria > Rhizobiales > Rhizobiaceae > Allorhizobium. The sequence continues at coordinate 91,229 of NZ_FWXU01000011.1, read as the reverse complement.
AGCGGGATCGAGGCGGTGATGACGAGGCCGGCCCGGGTTCCGAGCGAGACGAAGGAGACGGCGAGCACGATGACGATCGCCTCGATCAGCACCTTGACGAAGCCGCCCACGGCCTCCTTGACCACGGTGGTCTGGTCGGCCACCTGGATCATCTCGATGCCATGCGGCAGTTCGGCGGCGATCTCGGCCATGCGCTCCTTGAGGGTCTCGCCGAAGGCGAGCAGGTTGCCGCCTTCGGACATGGAGATGGCGAGACCGATAGCCGGCTCTCCGTTGACCCGGAAGGCAGGCGCCGGCGGATCAACGAGTTGGCGCTCGATGCTGGCGACGTCTTCAAGCCGAATGAACCGGTCGCCGACGCGGAAGGTGAGGTCGTGCAGGCTCTTCTCGGAGGTGAAGGCGCCACTCACGCGCAGCGAGACCTTCTCGCTTTCGGTGCGCACCGTGCCCGTCGGGGTGATCGAATTCTGAGCGCGGACCGCTTCCATGGCAGCGGCCGGATCGACGCCAAGGCTGGCGAGCTTGGCCGAGGAGAATTCGATGACGATCTCTTCTTCCTGGACGCCGAGCACATTGACCTTGCCGATATCCTTGATCGCAAGAAGCTCCGCTCGAACGGTCTCGACGCGGTCACGCAGTTCGCGCTTGGAGAAGCCCTCCGCCTGGAAGGCGTAGATGCTGCCGAAGGTGTCGCCGAACTCGTCATCGAAGAACGGGCCCTGTACGCCCTGGGGCAGGGTGGGAGCGAGATCGGTGATCTTCTTGCGGACCTTGTACCATACATCGTCAACCTCCGCAGGCGGGGCGTCGTCCCGCAGGTTGACGAAGATCACCGACTGGCCGGGGCGCGAATAGCTCTGGGTGTGATCGAGATAGGGCGTTTCCGAGAGCTTCTTTTCCAACTTCTCGGTCAACAGGTTCACGGTGTCCGTGGTGCTGGCGCCCGGCCACATGGCCGAGACCACCATGGTCTTGATGGTGAACGGTGGATCCTCGTTGCGGGACAGGCGCTGATAGCTCCAGATGCCGGCGACCACGGTCATGATCATCAGGAAGATGACCAGCGACTGATGCTGGAGTGCCCAGGTGGAGAGGTTGAACTTCTTGCTCTGCGGTTTCGATGCGTTGGCCATCACTGACCCTCCCCTGCCTCGAGCTTGACCACTTCGCCGTCACGCAACTTGCTGACGCCGGCCGTGGCGATGATGTCACCTGTCTTGAGGCCGGAGGCGACGTAGATGTTCTGGTCGTCGTAGCGATCGATCTGGACGGTGCGATAGGCGAGCTTGCTCGACGCCTTGTCGAAGACGAAGACGGCCGTCGCACCGTTGCTGTTGGTGAGCGCAGAGGCGGGCAGCTCGACCAAATCCCTGGGCGAGATCACGATGGTGCCGAGCACGGCGGCGCCGAACGGCATACGCTGGCCTTTGTCGTCGAGCGATACCTTGACCCGGAAGGTCCGGGTGATCGGATCGGCGGACGGCGTCACCTCGCGCACGGTCCCCGTTGCGGTTGCCGCCGGGTTGGAAATCAGGCTGACCTCTACTTCGGTGGTCTCGGCGCCGGCATTGAGCAGTCGCTCCGGAATGTCGAAGACGGCGTCGCGATCCTGGTTTGATATGACGGTTACCACCTGCTGGCCGGCCTGTACCACCTGGCCGACATTGGCGCCGACGGCCGAGACTATGCCGTCGCGCGGCGCCTTGATCTCGGTATAGGTCAGCGTCTCCTCTGCCGTCGACAAGGCGGTCGTGGCGGCTGCAAAACGCGCTTGCGCTGTCTGCAGGTTGGCCTCGGCCTCCTGCAGCTGCGCTCGCGATATGGCGTTCTTCGAGAAAAGCTCGCGGTTGCGCTCGGCGGTCAGGCGGGCGAATTCCAGGGCTGACTGGGTGGTTGCCAGTTCGGCGCGCGCGGTCAGCACGTTGTTCTGCGCGGGTACCTTGTCTATGCTGGCGAGGCGTTCGCCGGCCTTGACCTCGATGCCATTCTCCACACGGAAGGTAAGCTGGCCGTCGAGACGGAAGCTCATCGGGGTCTCGTAGCGTGGGCGGATTTCGCCGGTCTGGCTGACGGTCTCGCCGATCGAGCGGATCTCGGCGACGACCGACTTAATCGGACGGGGTGCCTTGGCTTCCGGCTCGGCCTCGCTGCAGCCGGCGAGCAGTCCCAGGACACCCGCCAGCGCGACGTATTTCAGAATGCTGGTCTTCATTGTGCGGCTCCTTGCGGGCGAAGCCCGCTGATGAACAGTTCGATCTTTTCATCGACAAGTTGATCGACATTTCCAAAGTCGAAATCGTTGAAGGTGGAGGCGAGGGTCACGATGCCATGCACGCCGGCCCAGATAATCTGCGTGGACCGCTCGCTGTCTGAGGTGGCGATAAGGCCTGCGGCAGCAGCCTTGGCGATCTGCTCGGCAAGCTGGCGATACGGCAGCATCGTAGCTTCGTCTTCCATCAAGGGTGACGTGAGCCCCTGATCGTTTTCCAAGAACAGCATCCGAAAACGATCACGGTCCTCAAGGCCAAAGCGAGCATAGGCCTTCATCATGGAACGGACGGCAGACAGCGGATTATCCGCTGTCCGATGGATTTCGTCGAAGCGGTTGCGCAGCTCGGTGATCGCATCACGGCAGAAGTCGACAATCAGATCCTGCTTGCTTGGATAGTAGCGATAGAGGGCACCTGCCGTCATCCCGAGGCTGTCCGCCAGCCCCCGCATCGACAATTGGCCGAGGCCCTCGCGTCCGACGATCGTCGCGGCGGCTGACAGAATGGTTTTGCGGAAGTTGCGGATGTCGTCGTCGCTCAGTGCTTGTCTTGGCATGATCACTCTCTCACGGAATTAAATTACGCGTTCAATAAACGCGTTTAATAAACGTGTCAAGCGATCAGCGAAAGTCTCATGTTCGCCGTCGGATGACGCGATCATGGTCTCAAGGATTCGCTTCTGACGATGCATCGTCACAGCAGGCGCGTCATGAGGTTGGGACTAGCTTCCAATGGTCGGAACAGGGGCGGAGCCATCCAAGCCCGATGTTGCAGGGGCTCCTATTGAACTCAGGGTAAGGGAGTCCAGAACCAATCCGGTTCGAGGTTGGCCGCTCTTTAGATTTAAAAATGGACGGGATCTTACTTTAAATCAGACGGCAATTGAGTTAAGAATGGCCGCATGAATGAACATCCGAGTCCAAAGTCGCTTGTCGATCGGAAAGCCTTGCCTCTCATAGAGGCAGCGCTCGCCGATACCCGTGTGGTTTTGATATCGGGGCCTCGGCAGGCTGGCAAGACAACGCTCGCGCGCATGTTCGCAGACAGGGATCGGCCATATATCACATTGGACGATGCGAGTACCTTGAATGCCGCTAAAGCCGACCCGACAGGGTTTGTTCGCGGAATCAAGCGGGCGATTATCGACGAAGTCCAACGAGCGCCCGATCTGATGCTGGCAATCAAGGCAAGCGTGGATGAGGACCAGGAGCCAGGCCGGTTTCTGCTAACAGGTTCTGCCAATCTCGCGACCATTCCTGCGATTGCTGACTCGCTCGCCGGACGAATGGCTGTCATTCCGCTTCTACCCTTCGCGCAGGCCGAAATCCGTGCAAGTCCGGGCCTCATGCTCGATCGGTTGTTTGCGGGGGAGGAACCAGCCGTTGACGGTAAGATTGTTCTGGGCAATGACCTGATGAGCATGGTTCTTGCCGGTGGCTATCCTGAAGCCTTGAGGCGCACCACGGCGGCCCGTCGCGTCTCGTGGCTCGAAGACTATGTCAGTCTGATCCTGGACCGCGACGTGCGCGACATTGCCAACATAGATCAACTCGATCGTTTGCCGCGCCTCCTGAATATTCTTGCGGAGCACGCTGGGCAGTTGATCAACAATAGCAGCTTCGGTTCGGCGCTGGGATTATCCGGGGTCACCGCTCAGAAATACATAGCCATCCTGGAGCGGCTATTCCTCATCAAGACGCTGGTGCCATGGTCGAACAACCGGCTTAGTCGGCTTGTCAAAACGCCAAAGCTGCATTTCATCGACACGGGGCTCCTGGCTGCGTTGCGCGAGGATGAACTGGCCCGGCTATCCGGTGACAAGACTCGATTTGGCGCCATTCTGGAGAGTTTCGTCGTCTCCGAACTGATGAAGCTGGCATCCTGGTCAGAGAGACGCGTATCGTTCTCACACTATAGAACCAAGGATCTGGATGAGGTCGATGTCGTGATCGAAGACCGGCGCGGTCGGATCATCGGCATTGAGGTCAAGGCGTCTGCGACCGTCAAGGCAGATGATTTTCGTGGGTTACGTCAGTTGCAGGCAGCCGTCGGTGACCGTTTCGTGCGAGGCCTCGTGTTGCATGATCATGACCGCATCACACCATTCGCCGAACGCCTGCAGGCAGCACCCATCTCGATCCTGTGGTCGATGTGAGTGGGTCTGTAGGTTCAAGTTACCGCTGCACGATGATGATAGCCCTTCTTCAACAGAAAGATTTGTGGAGCGGGAGCCTTTCGGACCGGATAGGAGGCCCTTCACCGCAGCGTACCCTTCCATCACTCCGCGCCGTGCTAACTCACCATGCTATTAAGATAGCTGGCATATTTCTCGGCCAAGCCAGGCTGTAGCTGTTCAAGGACAGGTAGAGCGCTTTGATAGGCGTAGTCGAGATTGTTGATGCTGGGCACTTGGTTTGCAAATCGTCGTGCCTGCTCATGGTAAATTCCAGGGTTCTTCTCGACCGACTGGGCGAAGCTGGTCAAGGTGATCTGGGCATTGATGGCCAGCGCCCTATGCCGTTGTTCGTCAGAAAGCGGCAGGCCTTTCCATGTCATCAGGCCGTGGATATCGACGAAGCGCAGCAGCGCCGTATAAAGCTCAGCTTCATCCGGAAGCCCCGCGCGGCGGAACAGTAGAAGCTTGGTCTCTTCCAACGAACTCTTCTCAGCCCAACGGCCAAGATCATAACGGAACAGGGTTGCGGGCTCGTGCAGAATACGCCCTGAGGCAATCAGGCAGTATATCAGCACCCAGTCGCAATAATCACCCAGGGTGGGATGACACGCATTGAACTTGCGATAGAGGCTGACCAGCAGTTCTCGCCGAAACGCGCTGTAGAATACGCTGTTGTTGCGAGGAGCCGCCTTTACTAGCTGGCGGATCCGATCATCGGCATTCTCGGCGTCGAGTGGAAATTTCTCTATCGAGCGCGCGCCGTCCTGCACTGTCCAGACCATGGTAACGGGCCTGACCCCGACAACGTCGTTTGGCAGGTCTGCCAGATCCACCCGCCGTCGTCCGTCCAGGGAATAGAGTTCGTCATCATCGCCCATCGCGAGAACATATGGCGTGTTTGCGGTTTCCATCGTTGTCAGGAAGTTGCGCCGCGCGTCAAATCCGTCCGTGTCGATATAGGTCAGGTGCGGCGATGCATTCTCGAAGTGCCGCTTCTTGTCCGGGTCTCCTGAATTGTCTGCGACGATCACCTGCGCGCCGGTCTTTTCCGCGTAGATCAATGCGCTTTCGAGAGAGGCTATGGATGTCTTCAATGGGCGATTGCTGGGGATAAGAATGGAAAGCTGCGTCATATCATGGCCCCGCCCGTTGCTGCATCGTCCCTTGAAGGCTGTGTTTGGCTGTACTGGGGAGGAGAATCCGACAGTAGAGCCATGTTTTGCCGTCTGGCGGCTACCTACCGCAAGCGCCCGCGAGAACCGGCGCTACGCACCTTGGAAAGCAATTTGTGCGAAGCCGTATTGGCGCCCGCCCCCACAGTGCCTTCAAGATCGATCAGTTCAATAGGTTCGACTATTGCGTTGACGATATCGTAGATCTCATGGGGATTTGCCGCGCCTGCCACGTCGTTGCGCACGTAAACGCCATTATCGGTAAAACCGGTGGGCACTTCTTTGAGATAGCCTTTGAACTTTGGATTGAAATCTTTTAAAAATCGGCCGCCATGCCACTGGCGAAGGGCGGTCTGATAAGCGGCTCGCATGGCATCGAAGGCTTCGCGATCTCGGAAGTGCTCCACTGATCGCGCGCACGCCATGACGAAATTCCGCTCCCAATTGAGGTATTGGAACTTGTACTTCCACTTGTACCATTGCTGGGCGATGGCGATCGACGAGCTTACGCCCAGCATGTTGCTGAACGGGAAATCCTTGAGATATGGATCAAGATCGAAGCTGCGACCAAGTTCGGCCTCGTACAAGGCGACTTTCGCCTTGATATCGGCCATTCGACCGATGGAATAGGAGTTACTTTCCGGACAGGCCCCGAATATAGAGAACGGACGCTCGCAAAACACGAATTGTTTGCCGTTGTTGATCACCTTCATGGCCATGTCGTAGTCAACCACCGGATGCTCGAAATAGCGTCCTCCGGCTTCGTCCCTGATCTTATCCAGCAGCGACCGGCTGATCGCGGAGTGATACACCGAGAAGCCCGATCCAGGGACGATCGTCGAGCCTTCCCACCCGAACATGCGCTGTTGCAATTGCTTGCGGGTGAACCTTTTCGCGCCTTTGTAGAGCGGTACGTGGAAAAATCCGACCGGCTCTCCTTCGACGGGCCAGGCATAGGATATGCTGCCCCAGCCGACCGCTTCGACATCAGTCACGTGCTGCTCGACATTGCCGATGAGATCGGCGACGTCGGGATCGCAATGGTCATCATCGCCGATAAAGACAATCCACTCGCCGGTCGCGGCGCACATCGTGCGCTCCCAGTTATCAATCATGGACAGGGTCTGCGGGGCCGATGGAATATAGACGATGCGAGGATCACCTCGCAGACCGGCCATGTAGCTATTCATGACCTCAGGATCGTCAGAATTATCCGCGATGACGAACTGAACATCCGTCCGAGGATTTCGCACCATCCCCTCGATAGTCGCCTTGAGGTAGCGTTGGCGGTTTCGCGACGGAACGCAGATCGACACTTTGGGTTGCTTTACCATATCTAATTTCCTGTCACCAACGCAGCCAGCACCATCTAGGATGGTATGGCCTTAATCTGATGCCAGGCTTGCGTTTTGAGGAAACCTATCGTGGGTCAGTAGGGCTTGATGACACCCCCGCCCCCCCACCCGCATCGGCTTGGACCACAAGGCGCCGAGAAGAAAGCCTGGTACAAGCTCTAGAGCGTAGCTTGTGCAGATAAACGGCGGCGGTTGGGGAGTGCGGTGGCATGATCCAGCCGAAATGCACATGGATGCGGCGCCTAAAGGCCAGGAAAAATGCGTCCCCCTGACCGGTGCTGGCGGGAAGTCTTCAATGAGGTTGCGATGACGAGACTGCTTTTTGTTATACCGCCATACTTCAATGCGTCTGACTATATCGGCAAGGTGCGCAACGCCGTCCTTCCGGCCTTCACCATTCCATACGGCATCCTGTCGATGGAGACTTACCTCAAGAAGAACTGCCAGACGGATCTTGAGATTCAGCTGGTGGATCTCAACGTGACCTTGAAGGAACTGGTCGAAGACGGTCGCGCCGACGACCACGAGCAGATTTTCGCCGACCAGTTGCGCGGTATCCTCGATCAGTTCCGTCCCGACATCGTCGGCGTTTCGGCCCTGTTCAACTCCTCGTTCCGCTATATCCAGTCGCTGGTTGCGACGGTGAAAGCCTTCGACCGGGATATCTTGACCATTGCCGGGGGCGGTTTGCCGTCTGCCGCCTACAAGATGATGTTGGAGCGGTGTCCGGACCTGGACGCGATTTGCAAGGGCGAAGGCGAGCAGCCGCTCAAGGCGCTGATTGACGCCCCGGATCGCACGGTCGTGCTGGCCGACCATAAGGCCTGGGTCACCCGCGAGGGCGTGGCGCGCGGCAAGGTGCCGGCACATGATTTCATCGACGACCTCGATGACATCCCCCAGCTCAATTATGAAATTCTCGATCTGGACAATTACAACAGCCGCAGCATCGACAAGCGCTATGCCGGCGAACAGCGCCGCGAAATGGCGATACACACCTCGCGCGGCTGTCCGTTTCTGTGCGTCTTCTGCTCCAATCCGTCGCTGCATGGCCGCACGGTCCGCTTCATGTCGATCGAGCGTGTTGTCGAGGACGTTCGCCGAATGCGCGATGAGTTCGGCATGACCGTGCTGATGGTCGAAGATGACCACTTCTTCCAGGACAAGGAGCGGGCGAAGCGTTTGCTGGCCGCCCTGGCCGAACTCGATGTGCGCCTGGAATTTCCAAACGGCGTGGCGGTCTATGCCATCGACGAGGAAGTGGCGGAACTCTTCTCCAGGGCAGGGGTGTCGGCCGTTGCATTGGCGGTGGAGTCGGGCTCGGATCACGTGCTCAACAATATCATCAAGAAGCCGCTGAAGAAGAAGCTGATCCGGCCGGCAGTCGAGGCTCTGCGCAAATTCGATGTGCGCAGCCACGTCTTCATCGTTGCGGGCCTTCCCGGAGAAGAGGACGAGCATCGGCAGGAAACGCTGGAAATGCTCTTGGACAACGGCTTCGACTGGATCCACGTCTATCTGGCGATCCCCATTTATGGTAGCCGGCTTTACGAGATCTGCGTCGAGAAGGGCTATATCCAGTCCACCGACAACGACGATTTCGTCGCAACGAAGACAGTGCTCAACATTCCCGGCCAGGATCCCAAGAAGCTTGAGGCCTATGCCTACGAGACGCAGCTTCGCGTCAACTTCATCGAGAACTACAACATGCGCATCGGCCGCTACGATGTCGCCATTCACTACATGAAGAATGTCTGCGACAAGTATCCCGATCATGCGCTCGGGCAATTGTATCTCGCCCGGTGCTATGCCGCGACCGGCGAGCAGAAGCTGGCGATCGACCACGCGACCAAGGCGCTCGAGATCTTCGAACGTGATGCCTATTGGCGCGAGCTGGCAGAGCGATATGACGTCGATTATTCCAACGCCTTGACGCTGGCTTTGCCGGTCAATCAGGCTCCGCAACTGATCTCACACGTCGGGTGAGGGGCCTTAAGCCGAGGCAACTCGGCGTGGCAGGTGACCGATGGCACCGCATCTGAATTTGGCAAGGCCGGTCTTTTTGCCGGCCTTTTCGCTTTGGTGCGGGCAGTGCCGCTGATGTTCCCGACACCAAGCCCCAATGCAAATTCGGACCGAAGGCGGTCAGCGCCTTCGGTCCGAATCTTTCGTCATAGGAGAGGCGTCTGCGCTCTATGTTCAGGCGCGATAGAGGAAACCGTCCGCCGAGGCCGTGATCATGATCTTGTGCTCGATCGTCTTGTCGATGGTGAGCTTCAGGGCATCACCGTCGGCAGCGGTGCGTCCTTCTGACTCCAGCAGCTTCATGTATTCCCACACAGCGGTCTTGGGATTGTTGCCCTTGCCCCAGGGACGGTCGGCGCACATGTCGGGCGGAAGATCTTCAACGCCGCTGTCCCACACGACGCAATAGGAGTTCTTTGACGTCAGCGGTGCGTAGAGCTCCAGTTCCGCCAGCACATGCTCATGGGTATGGTTGGAATCGAGGAAGACCATGATCTTCTTCTGGCCCTCGGTATGCGCAAGCACCTGGTCGAAGATGCCCCGGTCGACCGATGAACCCTGGATCATGTGGATCTTGTGATGCATCGGGTGGCGCTCGACACCGGCGCGATTGTGCGGCCTGATATCGATATCCACGCCGACCACTTTCCGGGTGCTGGCCTTCGGGTCGAGCACCGTGCCGGCTTCGATGGCGTCGCAGTAATCCATCATGGCCAGCATGGATGCGCTCATCACCAACGAGCCGCCATGGGCAATGCCGGTCTCGATGATGAGATCCGGGCGGCAACGCCAGATCAATTCCTGGATCGCATAGATATCCTGCGGAACCTGGATGATCGGTCGCCCGAGCCAGGTGAAGTTCTGGGCATAGTTATGCCGGATGCATTCCCGCACCCAGATCTGCGACAGCCCGATGAAGCCGGTGTCCTGGCCTGCGCCAAGAATGTTTCCGCGGACGTATTCAGCGAATTTTTGATCTTCGGTCATGCCGGTACTTTCGATCCCTATATTTTCCTAGCGTGTATATCGAACCACTGAGTCCGAGGTGCGATCCGGGTTCCCTGCCGGTCGCGCACGGTTGTGGCATAAAGCTCGACCATCGTATCGTAGTCCATCCAGCCGCCGGGGATGTCTTCCCCCAGGGGACCGGAGGAACCCGGCCTGAACTGGTGCCCTAGCCGGTCGTCCCGCATATCGGGCACCTTGGACTGGTCGAGCAGTTTGAAATTGGTGTATCCGACCTCGGCCAGGATACGAAGGTAGTCGAAGCCGAAGCGGCAATCCTCGACGCTCAGAAACGCCGGAACCGCTTCGGCGGAGGCCAATTGCTGCAGGACCACCAGATCCACGCCCTCGACGTCGATCTTCAGTGTATGGGGCACGCCATAAGTCTCAAATAGCTCCAGCAAAGTGACGCAGCGCACCGTGATTTCCTGACATCGGCTGTCGTCGCGCCCGGCCCAGTTGATGTCGATGCTGCTCCAGTGATCGTTGTCGACATTGACGAAAAAGACGGTTTCTCCGCTGTGCTGCCAGATCGCCGCGTGCAGGATCGTCAGGTCGCCAGCTTCTATCTGCGTCTGGAAACGCTGTCTTGCTGCCTCGCAAAGGCCCGGATTGGCCTCGATCGCCAGCACGCGAAAGCCGCGGCGCAGATAATATTCCGTATCGTCGCCGTTGTTCATGCCCAGATCGTAGATCAACGGCCTGGTTTTCGTATCAGACATGGGCTCGGTATCTCTCTTCCGGAATGGCATAGACGACGGCGCCCGTGCCGCACCAACTGTGCAGCCGGAACAGGAAGCGGTAATCGCTCAAGGTGTTGCGAAGCCATTCGGGGATAGCCACGATCCCATCCGCATTGTGATAGACCGTGATGGCAAGCAGCGGACGATGGGTGAGCAACATCGTCTGCGCGCCTATCAACGCAGACAGTTCGCCGCCCTCAAGATGCAGTTTCACGAAGCTTGGCGCGATATCCAGGATATCAAGGGGAGTGGTTCGGCGGACAGTCTGGCCGGTTGCGGCAATCTGGGATGCATAGCCAAGCCCCGCATGGAACCGCGCGTCACGCGCGTCTGCCGCCAGGAGGGCATCGCTGACGGTTACCTTCTCGCGCATGTCTGGCGGCAAGGTTGCTACCGTTTCGCTCAGCGCCGAGGCGCTGTGCGGGTCCGGCTCGATGGCATGGATCGAGGCGAAATTGCCTCCGGTCTCATCAATCATGCGGCGCAGGACGATCCCGTCATAAGCGCCTGCATCGACAAAGACCTCCCTGTCCGTCAGGACCGCCTTGACTTCTGGAATGAAGAACCGGTCGGCGATGTTGATCGGAGCCTCGTCAAACGACCATTCTTCACGCAGCCTGCGCCAGGCCACGAACTGGAGGTAATGCGCCCGCGACAGATCATCGGACCATGCGGACACCACCTGCTTCATCGCCGTGACGTCATCTGCTGCAAATTCCCCGGCAAACCAACCATTGGATAGGGGATGCCGGTCGCGAAAAGCTTCCGCAACGTCATAGAATGGCACGACGCGTTTCCAGCCCGCATCGTTCAGCGCCGCCTGCAGCGGCGCAAAAGCAAAGTTGACGATGCTGACCGCGAGGATGCCGTTTTCCTTGACCGACATTGGTACGTTATCGGGAGCGGCCATCGGCAGGCCGCCCCATGACGGGTCGGCTGAAAGCGCTGCGGCATCACGATCAACAACCAGGGCGATCGGACGGCCAACCAGATTGAGATGGTCCCGGGCGAGGCGCCCCAAATTTCCGGCGCCATAGAGGACGAGCGGATCGTCGTCCTCAAGGCGTACAGGCCCGCAGTCGGCTTTGGCAGCCCCGATTTCCTCGATCAGGTGACATGCCATCGCGGTATCGGGCACATCAGATAAGCTTCTGGCGACGATCGGATCGGTGGTATGGCGCCCTTGCCTCGATAAAATTAGTTGCGCGTCTTCCGGAACTGTCATTGTCGTACGCTTCTGGCTCAGGTCAATTGGAACGATAGTTAAACGATTCGGAAACAACGCCGATGCAACACTTAGGCGATATCTAGCGAGATGACCTTGCCCGAACGTGTCGCAAAAACCGTATTATTGACTGGCGCAAGCGGTTTCGTGGGGCGGCAAATATGCAGAAGCCTTGTTGAGCAGGGCCATGAGGTCGTCGCAACCGTCCGCAGCCAAAGCGCGCGCCGGTCGGATCTTGATCCCGGGATATCGCGCATCATCGAAACGGATGACCTTTTCCAGGAAACCGAACAATGGTGGGCTGACAAGCTCAGGGGCATCGATGTCGTCGTTCATGCCGCCTGGTATGTCGAATGGCGCAAATATGTGGACTCCGAGGCCAACCTGGACTGTCTCACGGGCACGCTGGCGCTGATTCGCGCAGCATCGCGCAGTGGCATCGGCCATTTCATCGGGCTTGGCACATGCATGGAATATCAGCTTCCGTCATCACGCCTGACGATCGAATCACCTCTCCAGCCGCAGAATCTCTATTCCGCCTGCAAGCTGTCTGTTTACCATATTCTTCTGGAATATTGTAAGCATCAGGGTCTGGCGTTCTCATGGTGCCGGATTTTCTATCTATTTGGAGAGGCAGAGAATTCGTCTCGCCTGGTGCCCTATATCCGACGGCAGATCGAAAACGGAGAAATTGCCAAGCTTTCCGCTGGCACGCAGATTCGGGACTTTCTGGATGTGAAGCGAGCGGGTGAAATGATTGCCAAGGTTGTGACGACTGGTCAGCGTGGCGCAATCAACATCTGCTCAGGTACGCCAATCACCATACGCAAGTTGGCGGAAACGATTGCAGATGAATATGGCAGGCGCGACCTCCTGGAGTTCGGAACAGCGCCGATCCACCCATCGGACCCGTCGGTCGTCGTGGGAGTATGCAACGTGATCGAGCCCTGAGAAAGTCGGAGACATCGAATGAAAGCCCAGTTGAAGCCGCGTATCAACCTCGAGGGCCGTACCGCGCTTGAGACTGTCATTCCTCTGGAGACGCCGTTTATTGTCTTCATCGATCCGGCAAGTTCCTGCAATTTCAAATGCACATTCTGCCCGACAGGCCACAGAAGCCTGATTGCCGATACCGGGCGGTATCAGGGCGCGATGAAATATGAAGTGTTCACCAAGGCAATCGACGATCTCGCCGCCTTTGGTAAACCGATCAAGGTTCTGCGCATGTACAAGGATGGCGAGCCCTTCCTCAACAAGCGTCTTGCCGACATGATCCGCTACGCCAAGAACAGCGGATATGTCGACTATATCGACACCACGACAAACGGCACCTTTCTGACGCCAGAACGCCTGGGGCCGGTCATCGAGGCCGGACTGGACAAGATCAACATCTCTGTTGATGGCATGACGCGCGAGACATACCAGCAGTTTACCGGTTTTGATTTTGATTTTGAAAAATTCGTCAGCGGCGTAAAGTGGCTTTACGAGAACAAGGGCGATCTGGAGATTTCGATCAAGATCCCCGGCGAACTCATCACCGAAGACGAGCGCCAGCTGTTTTTCGACACCTTCGGGGATCATTGCGACCGTATCTTCATCGAGAATTTTGCGCCGTGCTGGCCGGAATTCAATGTCGAGGAGCGCTCGGGCATCAAGATCGGCGACGTCGGCATTTATCAGCAGACGCTGCGTCCCACCGATACCTGCCCGTATATCTTCTACGCCATGAGCGTGAATGCCGATGGCCTTGTGTCGTCCTGCTTCCTCGACTGGGGCCGCAAGCTGATCATTGGCGATGTTCGCACGACGCCTCTGTCCGAAATCTGGAATTCGGACAAGATGAACGCCCTGCGCCTGCAGCATCTTGAAGGTCGCCGCTGCGAGAACAAGGTTTGCGGAAGCTGCGGCCAGCTGACCCACTGCCTGCCGGACAATATCGATGACCATCGCGACATGCTGCTGAAGCGGTTCCGTGAAAAGGTCGTGATCAATCCGGCCGTTCCGGCCCCCGGCGGTATCAGAGAGACAAGCCCGATCGCCGCTGAATGAAGATCCTGCATCTCATGCCGCATCTGGGGGGAGGGGTCGGCAAGGCCCATTCCGCCCTTCGGCATGCGGCGTCTGGCGGCATCGAGCACCACTACCTCCTGCTTGAAGAGCCACGGGACCGGCGCTTTGTCGAGCAGATCGAAGCCTTGGGTTCGACAGTCGATGTCTGCCTCGACAGGTCCTCGATTGAGGCGCATGTCGCGGCTGCCGATATCGTGCAAATCGAGTGGTGGAACCACCCCTTGCTCTACAGGCTCTTGAGCAAGCCACTGCCCGAGGCCCGGTATGTCTTCTGGGTCCATATATCGGGATTGAATGCGCCCTATTATCCCCCGGGGCTAATCGAGCGGTCCAGCCGTTTCGTCTATACCTCGTCCTGCTCGCTGGACTGGGACGGCCTCTCGGGCTTGCCGGCGCAGGTCCGGGACCGGCTTGCCGTGATCGGCAGCGGATTTGGTTTTGATCCGCTGTCGCTGTCGTCAACCTATCAGAAATCGCAGGTCACCTATCTCGGAACCGTCGACTTTGTGAAGATGCATCCCGAATTGTTCGCCATCATCGATGGGTGTCCCGAAGACTGTCACGTGACGCTTTACGGCGCATTCGATGCTGAGGGCGAGCCCGTTCGGGCATGGCGGGCGATGCGGCACCCCGAGCGCGTGACCTTTGCCGGACAGATTGCCGACCCGCGCGCGGTGTTGGAGCAGACCGCAATTTTCCTTTATCCCTTGCGGCCAGATCATTACGGCACGGCGGAAAATGCGTTGATAGAGGCGATGTCGGTGGGCGCGGTGCCACTGGTGATGGCCAACCCGGCTGAAATGGCTATCGTTCGCCACGGGGTGAATGGGGTCGTTGCTGCTGATCCCGCCGACGCTGCGGCAAAGCTCGCGGATCTTCTGCGCCATCGCGAACAGCTTGCGCCAATGTCAATGGCGGCCATGCAGGATGCCGCCAGTCTTTATACGCCCACGAGATCCGCCAGGCTTTTTCAAGATCTTTATCGGGACGTGATGACGACCCCAAAGATTGCCCCCGACTTTGCCTCGGTCATCGGCAGTGAACCCCTGCAGTGGTTCCTGTCCACCCAGTTTCCAGATGGCCGCGCAACCGGCGACTTGCGCCTCTCAAGGACGGGATCCTCCTCCAAGGGTAGCCTGGATCACTTCCTGGCCGTGTTCCCCGACGACGAGGGGCTTCTGTCGCTTCGCCCGACGACCCAGCCAGGAGCATATCCATGAAACTCGCTGTGCTAGTCTCTTCCGGCGGCGCTGCGTTTGAACAAGTGGCTCGCATCACGCAGCGGGAAGGTATCAGCTTTACCGTCATCACAGATAGAGAATGCGGTGCGGAAGCAGTAGCCCACCGCATCAAGGCGCATCATGTGAGGGTGGACGAGAAATCCAGACAACTCTTCTCGGCCAAAGTGGCGTCGACCGTGCACGCGCTTGGTATCAAGAACCTTCTGCTGTTTTTTGACCGGCTGGTTTCCAGCGAACTCTTCGACAGTGTCGAGACCTACAACATCCATCCGGCGGCATTGCCGGCCTTCAAGGGATTGAGGGGCGTGGAAGACGCTTATGCAGCGCGCGTTCGCCTGCTTGGGTGTTCACTTCATCGGGTTGATCAGAGCATGGATGGCGGCGAGCTGATTTCGCAGATTGCGTGTGGAGTGGACCCGGAATGGCCTCTTTCCCGATGGCAAAAGCGTGCATACCTCATGAAGGTCTATTGTGGTTTGGTCTGGGTCAACAAGGCCATGGGTACCGACGCAGGCCTCCCGCCCGTGAACGCCTCACATGGCCTCCCAAGCAGTTGGATGGATGCATTTCGAGACTTGCAGGCAATGGACGGTGAAGCCGTGGTATGAGGTGAAGCCTAATGCAAGCTCCCTGTCAGGAAAACCCAGGCCTCGCTGGCGAATGCCGTGCTTGGCGGAAGATCGACCAGCACTGCCGCGGTGGAGCGAGGCGATAGACGCGCCAAAGGCTCCTGGCCTCTTGGGCACCATTCAAACTACTTTTTAGCTGCCCATTCTGTCGTCTGAAGTAGGCCTCTTGACTTTTGATGATGATCGTCATATTTAATGATTATGAACATAATCAAAAACTGGTTGTCGTGGGTCGACCAGGGTAAGCTAAGAGGCGAGCTGCATGAGCAGGCAACAGAAGACGGTGTTCTTGACGGGCGCATCGAGTGGTATCGGCAAGGCGACAGCAATTGCTCTGACCAAAGCAGGGTATCGCGTCATCGGCACGAGCCGGACCGCAAAGCCTGGCGAGGTCCGTGATGGGATCCGACTGATCGCCTGCGACGTCACTTCGGAGGCGTCAGTTGCGGAAGCGGTCGCAGCAGCACATGCCGAGCTTGGACGCATTGACCTTCTCATCAACAACGCAGGCTTCGGGATCGTGGGAGCTGCAGAAGAGAGCTCCATCGAGCAGGTGCGGGCGCTCTATGACACCAATGTCCTCGGTGTCGTGCGTGTGACGAACGCCGTACTCCCCATTATGCGTAAGCAAGGCAGTGGTCGCATTCTGAACGTAGGTTCCGGCCTTGGTTTCATCCCCGCACCGTTCAATACGCATTATTCGGCCACCAAGCATGCACTCGAGGGATATTCGGAAGCCCTCGATCACGAAGTTCGGGGCTTTGGCATTCGCGTGCTGGTGATAGAGCCGGGTACGACTGCTACGTCCTTCGAGGCAAGCTCTGTGCCCGCAGACGCTCCCCTTAAGGACTACGATCGTCTTCGCGTTGGCTACAACGTTGCCTATGCCAAGGCGATGGAGGCAGCAGATACGGCGCAAAGCGTTGCCGACACCATTGTCCGGGCGGCGACCGACGAGGCCCCGAAGCTGCGTTACCCCTCGGGCAAGGTGGCGCAGCAAGGCGCTTTTGCCCGCCGCTTCCTGCCGCGGGGCCTGTTCGACAAGGTGCTGCACAAGCAATTTGGTCTCGGTTAAGGGCCGCCTCAAGGCTTCTACGGACGGTTTCAGAGAATTGGAGAACAAGCCCCATGAAGGCTTTTATCGTTGAGAAATACAAGAAGAACGGCCCGCTGCGCCTGGTCGATGCGGCCGAACCTGTGCTTGGAGCAAATGACGTTCTCGTCGAGATCAAGGCGACGGCTGTCAATCTGCTGGATTCCAAGATCCGGGATGGCGAGTTCAAGCCGCTTCTGGCCTACAAGCCGCCGTTCATCCTTGGCCACGATCTCGCAGGTACGGTTATCGCGGTGGGTTCGAGTGTCCATCGTTTCAAGGTCGGCGACGAGGTCTATTCGCGGCCGAGAGATCACCGGATTGGCGCATTCGCCGAGCGTCTTGCAGTGCATGAAAGCGATGTTGCCCTGAAGCCGAAGAACCTGAACTGGGCGGAAGCTGCTTCCATTCCTCTGGTCGGCTTGACAGTCTGGCAGGCGTTTGTGGAACTTGCCAAGCTCCGCAAGGGTCAGAAGGTGTTCATCCAGGCGGGATCTGGCGGCGTGGGCACGTTCGCCATTCAGCTTGCCAAGCATCTGGGCGCGACCGTCGCGACCACCACGAGTGCAAAGAATATCGAGCTTGTCCGCTCCCTCGGTGCGGATATCGTGATCGACTACAAGGCCCAGGACTTCGAAACCGTCTTGTCCGGCTACGACCTCGTGCTTCACAGCCAGGACCAGAAGGCATTGCAGAAGTCGCTTCGGATCCTCAAGCCAGGCGGCCATCTCATCTCGATCTCAGGGCCGCCGGATCCGGGATTTGCGAAGACGCTGGGCTTGAATATCTTGCTGAAACTTCTCTTCACCGTGCTCAGCAGAGGGGTGCGCAAAGAGGCAAGGAAGCGCGGCGTGCGCTACGATTTCCTGTTCATGCGCGGCGATGGCCAGCAATTGTCCGAGATTGCTTCGCTCATTGAGAATGGGGTCATCAAACCTGTCGTGGACAAGGTTTTCCCGTTTGAAAAGATCGGTGAAGCTCTGGCCTATGTCGAGACAGGACGTGCCAAGGGCAAAGTCGTCATCGAGGTTCAATAGGAGCTGACACGGGAGCAAGGCCCTGCGCGGTCGCCACTCTCCTCTACGAGGATAGCAATTTCTTCGACCAGACCCTTGACATTAAATATTACGATCATAATCTAACATTTAAGATTTCGATCGTAATTATTATAGTCCATTCAGAAACGAAAGAAGCAACACATGTCTGCCAAATCAAAAGTCCTCATCACCGGTGCATCGACAGGGATCGGTGCGACCTATGCAAAGCGGTTCGCCGAGCGTGGCCACGACCTCGTGCTCGTCGCACGCTCCATCGAAAAGCTCGAGGCGAACGCCATTGAACTGCGACAGAAGACGGGTGTGTCCGTCGATCTTCTGCCAGCCGACCTGACGACAGAAGCAGGTTTGCATGCTGTGGAAGCACGACTGCGCGACGACGCCTCGATCGGAATTCTTGTCAACAATGCGGGCAGCAACGTCGGTGGCACCTTCGTCACGCAAAGCATCGAGGACCTGACAAAGCTGGTGACCCTCAACGCGACCAGCGTCATGAGTCTATCGCATGCTGTCGCCGCTCGTTTCGCAGAGAAGGGTGAAGGCTCGATCATCAATATCAGCTCGGCGCTGGCCTTCGCCCCGGAATGGCAGACCTCCGTCTATACCGCAACAAAGTCGTTTGTCCTGTTGTTGTCCCAGGCCCTGCAGGCGGAGCTTGGCCACAGGGGCGTTTATGTCCAGGCCGTCCTGCCTGCGGCAACACGCACCGAGATCTGGAACTTCGTCGATGAAGACAAGCGTCCGCCATTGATGGAAGTGGCCGAACTGGTCGATGCCGCACTCGTTGGCTTCGATCGCCGCGAAGCCGTGACCATCCCTCATCTGCATGAGGAGCTGCGTTGGCAGACGCTGGAAACCGCGCGCCAGGCGCTTTTGCAGGATACCGGACACACCACTGCCGCCAGCCGCTACCTGGGAGCGAAGTAGCCGCGTCAGCGCAATGTTACGGAGCAGCCTGGACAGGGGGGCGACCCATGTCCCCTGTCTTTCGTTGCACATTGTTCTGCCAGAAAGCTCGAAATCACTCTTTTGTTGCAACCAACGAAACGAGGGATGAGATGAAAGTCACGCGCGAACAGGTCACCGAAAACAGACGTCGTATTCTCGATGCGGCAAGTCGGCTCTTCCGAGCCAAGGGCCTTGACAGCGTCACGGTCGCCGAGGTCATGCAGAGCGCCGGACTGACCCATGGCGGTTTCTACGGGCACTTTTCATCCAAGGATGATCTGATCGCACAGACCCTTGCGCATTGCCTGACGATGGGCAGCGATAAGCCTTTCGATCTGCAGGCCTATGTGGCGCATTATCTTTCGCCCGAGCATCGTGACAATCCAGCCGATGGCTGTCCGTTCGCCGCGCTTGCGGCCTATGTTCAAAGGCAGGGGGCTGATGCGCGGACGGCTATGTCCGAGGGCGCCCGGACACTCATCGGCCGAATGACCGGCGAACAGGACACGCCCGCCTGTGCAGAGCAAGGGCCGTCCATCATTGGGAGCTGGGCGGCCATGGTTGGAGCCATGGTTCTTGCCCGAGCTTTCAATGATCCAGATCTCTCGGATCGAATCCTGGAGGAAACACGCAGTCTCGTGGCCTCAACTCTGGCGCAGCCGAATACCGAAGACACTGCTCTAGAGGGCGTATAGATGTCGCGGTCGAAGACGTCCCGATCGTCGCGTCGTTTTACTTTTGAAGGATGGAATGGGCCGCAGCCTCAAGAATCTCGCTGGAAAGCGCTGTGTCCTCCACCGCACGTGCCAGGACCAACGCGCCCACCATTGTCGCCATGGTCGCAATCGCTTCCTCCCGACCGGAACCCTCTCCTTCAGTTTCAACTAGAGATTCCAGGAGTGCAAGCTGATCCTTGATGCCGCGCTGCATGACGCGCCTGGCTTTCGGACCATGGCGTGCCACATCGGGGCCGAGTGCTGCAAAGGCGCAACCCTCTGCAACTCCATTTCGATGTTGATCGGACAGATAAAGACCGACGACCTTCTCAAGGGATGCGCGCTTGTCTGTTCCGAGCAAGCTCGACATGCGTTGCGCCGTCTGATCCAGCGCCGCTTTCGTCGCCTTGGCAATGAGGTCGTCCTTGGATTCGAACTGCTTGTAGAAACCGCCATGGGTCAGGCCCGCTGCCTGCATGAGCGTGCTGACCCCGACGCCATCAAAGCCCTTTTCGCGAAACAGCCGGCTGGAGGTTTCGATGACCTGCTGGCGGTTTTCCTCGGCCTTTTCCTTGGTGACTTTCATGTCATTGCTCTCAACTTCGCGCGATGGCAATTATATATGATGATTGGCATCTTACTCAATGGCTATCCTGCAGATATGACCGGTCGCCGATCGGAATGACGTCTGACCCTGGCGCTATTAGGTGGTGTGGACAAAACGAAAATGCGGGTATATACACTTAAATATGACCAGATGTTATTCGATGATGCTGCGCGAGGCGGCCCGGAAAGTATCGGCCCTCTATGACGAGGCGCTGGCTCCATTCGGAATTAATATTGCCCAGTTTTCGCTGCTTCGGCGCGTTGAGCGACTTCAGCCAGTCAGCATGACCGATCTCGCTCGAAACGCACACCTGGATCGATCAACGATCGGACGCAATATCCGGGTGCTGGAACGTATGGAACTTGTGCAATCTGGCCGTGGTGATGTCGATCAACGCGAGGCGATGATCACGCTCTCCGATCGAGGTGTCGAAATGCTCAACAAGGCCGGTCCAATCTGGGATGACTGCCAAAGCGCGATGGAAGCCCGGCTTGGGCCAGTCAAGATCACGGCTTTGCAGGACATTCTTCGTTCTCTCTAATTTTTTGACCTTATGTGGGTATATGCCCGCATATGGGGAGGCTCACGATGCCAGCAGCGCAGATATCACCAGTCGCGAAATATCTCTCGCATAGGGGTATCCATTACGGTTGGGTCGTTGTCGCGACGACGTTCCTGACCATGATGGTGGGTGCAAGCGCCGTTGGCGCACCCGGGGTATTGATTGGTCCCCTGCAGAAGGAGTTCAGCTGGAGCGTGGCCGAAATCTCCGCGGCATTTGCCATTCGCTTCCTTCTGTTCGGTGCTGTCGGTCCTTTCGCGGCAGCATTTCTCAGCCGTTTCGGCGTCAAACGTGTCTCCGTGTTTGCGCTCCTACTCATTGCCGGGGGCGTAATCGGTTCGTTTACGATGACGAGTTTGACGGAGCTTTTTCTGCTGTGGGGCGTCGTCGTCGGGCTGGGAACCGGATTGACGGCCATGGTGCTCGGAGCAACCGTCGCGACCCGATGGTTCGTTGCCAAACGCGGTCTGGTCATTGGCTTGCTGAGTGCAAGCGTCGCCACAGGACAGGTGCTCTTTCTCCCAGCTTTTGCCGCTCTTTCCGAGGCCTGGGGTTGGCGCATCGCGCTAGGCCTGCTTTTGGCGATGCTTGCCTTGAGTTCGGTCGTCGTTCTTCTGCTGATGCGTGACCGGCCCGCGGATGTCGGTCTTCTGCCTTATGGTGCAGTGGAGGCACCCAAGCCGGAGCCCCAGGCTGCTTCGCTGTTCGCCACGCTCGTCGCCCCGATCCGGGTGCTGGGCATGGCTGTTCGATCCGGATCCTTTTGGATCCTGTTTGGAACATTCTTCATTTGCGGAGCGACCACAACGGGCCTCGTCCAGACCCATCTGGTGGCGATCTGCGGCGATTTCGGCATTGCACCGGTCACGGCCGCTGGAATGCTCGCGGCGATTGGCGCCTTCAATTTCGTCGGTACCATCGGTTCAGGCTGGCTGTCTGACCGGTTTGACAGCCGCTGGCTGCTCTTCTGGTATTACGGTCTGCGCGGTCTTTCGCTACTTTATCTGCCCTATACGGATTTCGGGTTCTACGAGCTGAGCCTCTTCACCCTGTTCTATGGCCTTGATTGGCTGGCGACCGTTCCTCCGACGGTCAAGCTCATCTCGGAAAAGTTTGGGGCCAACGCCACCATCGTCTTTGGCTGGGTGTTTCTTGGCCATCAGATCGGCGCTGCGATGGCCGCCTGGGGAGCAGGGCTGACCCGCAGCTTTTACGCCACCTATCTGCCCGCCTTCTATATTGCGGGGGCGATTTGCCTGGCCGCCGCGATCGCCGTGTTCGCGATCCAGAAATCCCTAAGCGTCAACCAGCCGCAGCCAGCTTGATCCTTTCGCAGGAAGGAAACACCGGTCTTCGCGTTTCAAGGCTGCAAGCGCACAGGCCTATGCAGTTGCAATCATTAGGATGGTCGCCTGGCCGACGATCCATCACCAAACGACCAACCAAGGAAAAGATCCGATGGGAAGCAGAGAGATCATTCTGACAAAGCCCGTGCGCACGGCAATTGGAACATTCAACGGCGCGCTGAAAGCTGTTCCTGCAACCGAACTCGGCGCTATCGTGGTGAGGGAGACCTTGAAGCGGGCCGGTCTCGCTGGCGATGTCATTGGCTCGGTTACTATGGGCAATGTCATCCAGGCCGGAAATCGTATGAACCCGGCCCGGCAAGCCGCCATTCATGGCGGACTGCCTGTATCTGTCCCGGCTCTGACGGTGAATCGGGTCTGTGGTTCCGGCGCGCAGGCGATTGTGAGTGCTGCCCAGGAGATTTCCAGTGGCGATACCAACGCGGCCGTTGCGGGTGGCATGGAGAATATGGACCGCGCACCATATCTGATGGATGGGGGCCGTTGGGGCTATCGCATGGGGCCGGCGCAGATCCTCGACAGCATGCTGACCGATGGCCTGCAAGACGCATTTTCTGGCGAGCATTCCGGATGGCATACGGAAGATATGGTCACGCGCTTCCAGATCACCCGCGAGGCGCAGGATGCATTTGCCGCGCGCTCGCAGCAGCGATTTGCCGCAGCGCAGGCTGCCGGCCATTTCGACGCCGAGATTGCGCCTGTGGAGATCAAGGGACGTCAAGGCATCTCGACTTTCTCCGTCGATGAAGCGGTGCGACCGGATACGACAGTCGACACCCTGTCCAGGCTCAAGCCTGCCTTCCGCAAGGATGGAACCATCACGGCAGGCAATGCACCGGGTCTCAACAGCGGCGCGGCAGCAATGGTCGTCGCAGAACGGGGCTTCGCGGAAAAGATGGGCGTCGAGCCTGTTGCACGCCTCGCAGGTTATGGCGTTGGTGCCGTCGAGCCGGGCATGTTCGGGCTTGGGCCTGTTCCCGCCGTGCGCAGGGCCCTGGAACGCGCCGGATGGTCGCTCGGTGTTATCGAACGCATCGAGATCAATGAGGCTTTCGCCGCCGTTCCCCTTGCCGTCATGTGGGAACTCGGATTGCCGGGGGATATCGTCAATGTCGATGGCGGTGCTATCGCCCATGGACACGCGATCGGCGCCACTGGGGCAGTTCTGGTGACGCGCCTCATCCATTCGATGAAACGAGACGGGCTAAAACGGGGCATGGTGACCCTGTGCATCGGCGGCGGGCAGGGGATCGCCTTAGCTCTTGAGACCCTGTAGTCGCCAAATTTGTGCGAGGTACATGTTCGAAAGTTTCGAGAAAGACCGCTGTTGGCTGTTGGCGTAGAGATCTCCTGTGTCACTGTCGGTCACGGCACCTCGAGGCATGAAGATGAGCATCACCGGCCATGGTCATTGGAAAACCGATAGTTTCATCACCTCTTCTACGAAGTCGGCGACAATGCGCGAAGGATATCGGTTGGGCGGTAGCACCAGGAGTGTGCGGAAGTAGATTGCCGGCTTGAACGGGATGATTGTCAGGCCTCGACCAATATAAGGTTCAGCGGTCATGGGGTTGACGAGGCCGATGCCGAGCCCTGCCTGAACCATGGCGCAGATGGTGGTGGAATACGGCGTTTCCAGCACCACCTTCAGCTTGGCGGAGCGATCGCGGAAGATCGCTTCGGCCGCACGGCGAGTCGTGTCTTCCGGTGACAATGCTATGAACGCTTCCCCGTCTAGATCCTCGGGCGTGAGTTCCTTCGCATTCTCCAACCGATGCCCATCCGGGACGGCGATGGCGGCCCGATAGCGCGCAAAGGGTCGAACATCGACGCCTTCGGTTTCGATCTCGTCGGCGGCCAGCCCGACATCGACCTGTCCCGAGGCCACGAGATCCTTCACGGTCGAGGACAATTGTGCCTGAAAGGCAATGGCAACATTCGGATGCCGCGCCTGGAAGCCGCGCAAGGCCCGTGGCAAGATGTTCGTGCTGAGTGCGGACAGGCTGGCGACCTTGATTTCGCCAGAACCGAAATCGCGAATTCGCGCTGCAGCACTTTTCAGCCGGGTTAGCCCGGAAAACGAGCTCTCTACCTCCTTGAAGAAGATGTTCGCCTCGGCGGTCGGGAACATGCGACCGCGTTCGCGCCTGAACAGGGCAAAGCCGATATCCCGCTCGAGTTCCTGTATCGCCTTGCTGACGGCAGGCTGGGAAATGCGCAGCACCTCCGCGGCACGCGACGCCGTGCTGTTGGTCATCACGGCGTGAAACACCTCGATCTGACGAATGTTCATTCAAGACCTCATAACCTACAGGAATAGAGTGACATGATATTGATATTGGACGGAATTGACATGCCGATGTTTTAATCCGCTGAAGAAATTGCTCAGGATTAAGCGGAATGAAAGATCTTACGCAGTGTGTCGTAACGCCGGACGTCAATGTTGATGGGTTCGAAGCCCTTGGTGTCGCGACGCACCGGGCTTCCACCATTGTCTTCAAGAATGCGGACGCCTATGCGACCCGCGGCCAGCGTGGTCACGAGGGCTATACCTACGGGCTCTACGGGACACCAACGACACGCACTCTGGAAGCCAAGCTCACCGCGCTGGAGCAGGGTGTCCGCACATTTCTCGTGCCGTCGGGGCAGGCAGCGAACGCGATTGCGGCGCTGCCCTTCTTGAAGGGTGGCGACAAGATCCTGATTGCAGATACCGCTTATCCGCCCATGCGCGACTTTGCCAACCAGGATCTGGCGCGCTTCGGTGTCGAGGTTGCCTATTATGATCCCGTCTCCATCGAGGATCTGACCGCAAAGATTGATGGCCGCACCAAGCTCGTCTGGTGTGAATCCCCTGGCTCCACGACGATGGAGATCCAGGACCTGCCAGCCATTGCCGCTATCGCGCATCGACACGGTGCGCTTGTTGGCTGTGACAACACCTGGGCGACGCCACTCAACTACAAACCGCTGACGCTCGGAGCCGATATCGTTACCGAAGCCCTGACGAAATATGTCTCGGGTCACTCCGATCTGTTGATGGGATCGATCACCGTGCGGTCGGAGGACCTCATTACGCCGATCCGCGCCACGCTTGGGCGTTTCGGGATCGGAGTATCTCCTGACGATGCATCACTTGTGCTGCGAGGTTTGGAAACGCTGGGTGTCCGCCTCAAGCACGCCGCGGATGGCGCTGCGACGCTGATCGACTGGATCGCCCGCCACCCCTCGGTCGAGCGCGTGCTGTTTCCGGCCCTGCCGGGCGCTCAGGGCCACGAGATCTGGAAACGGGACTTCCTGGGCACAAGCGGGGTCTTCAGCGTGGTTTTGACGTCGGAAGCGGTGCCCCACGCCGCCGCCGCGCTCGACGTCCTGAAAACAATTGCGATCGGCGCCTCATGGGGTGGAACCCGAAGTCTCATCGCGCCCATGCCTGTTCGCCAGAACCGCACAGCCACCGCCTGGACGAGCGACGATCTCGTGCTGCGCATCAGCGTCGGGCTGGAAGACCCGACCGACCTCCAGGCCGACATCGAAGCGTTCTTTGCCGAGATCCTCCGCCGAACGTCGCAGGCAAAACTGGTGCGGGCAAGCTGACCATCACTCAAAACGCACTTCAACAACAAAGGGGAATAACATGCGTTCGAAAATTCTTGGACTGGGCTTCCTGCTCACGAGCATGCTGTCGGCCGGCCTGTCGCCGGCTGTCGCAGGGCCAACGCTTGACGCCGTCAAGGCGCGCGGCTTCCTGAAATGTGCGTCAAGCCAGGGCACCGTTGGCTTTGGCGCGCCCGACGAAAAGGGATATTGGCGCGGCCTCGATGTCGAGACCTGCCGGGCCGTGGCGGTTGCCATCTTCAATGACAAGGACAAGGTGGAGTTCGTTCCGCTCAGCGGCCAGCAGCGCGTACCGGCCTTGCAGACCGGCGAAATCGACATCCTGCCGCGCACGTTTACATGGACCTTGCGTCGTGATGCGAACGGTCTGAATTTCACGACGCCCAACTATTATGAGTTTACCGGCTTCATGATGCCTAGGGCGCTCGGGGTGACGAAAGTGGAGGACATGTCCGGCGCCACTGTCTGCGTCCAGACAGGATCCACCACGGAGGTCGTCGCCAATGACGTATCGAAGGAGCATAATCTCGGGCTGAAGCCTGTCGTCTTCGAAAACAGCTCTGCAGTCAGCCAGGCCTTCTTCTCCGGCCGTTGCGACGCCCTGATCACCGATGCGGCTGCACTGGCTTCGATCAGGGCAACGTCTGCCAAAAATCCCGATGACTACATCATCTTTCCGGCAACCCGGTTCATGGACGCTTTGACGCCCGCCGTTCGCCATGGCGACGATCAGTGGCTCGATATCGTCAACTGGTCGATCCAGGCCTTGATCGCCGGCGAACAACTGGGCGTGACCCAGGCCAATGTCACCGAGATGCAGACATCGGAAGATCCTCGCGTCAAGCGCTTCCTTGGCGTTGAGCCTGGAAACGGTTCGGCACTGGGGCTGGACGAGAAATTTGCGGCCAACATCATCGCCCAGCTCGGCAATTACGGCGAAATGTTCGATCGCAATGTCGGCAAGGATAGTCCGTTGAAGCTGGAGCGGGGCGCCAATCGTCTCTACTCCGATGGCGGACTGATGTTCCCGCTGGCATTCCAGTAAGTACATGGAGGCCGGCATGCTTTCCGCACTCTGGGACAATCGTCGCATTCGAACCAATGCGCTTCAGGTCTTGCTGTTTGCTGGCTTTGCCGGTCTTCTTTTCTGGCTGTGGTCCAATACGGCGGCCAATCTGGCCGCCCGGGGCATCCGGGTCGGTTTCGACTATCTGAGCAGGCAGGCGAACTTTCCCATCTCGGAAAGTGTCCTGCCCTATGATCCCGCAGATACATTCGGCTGGGCTTACGTGATCGGTGTGACCAACACCGCCGTCATCTCGTTCACAGCGATTATCATCTCCACACTTGTCGGCCTGTTCATCGCTCTCGTCCGGCTATCGAACAATCCCTTGGCGTCAAAGATGGCGGCATTGTTTGTCGGTGTCATCCGCAACATGCCGCTCATTGTGCAGCTCCTCTTCTGGTACGCGCTGGCGACGACCTTGCTGCCGGCACCGCGTCTGGCCTTCAACCCGCTGCCCGGCTTCTATCTGTCTCTCAGGGGGCTCTATATTCCGGCGATCTCGCTTGGCCCGCAGGCGGGTCATTTCGCTATCGCCTGCCTTGCTTTCCTCGTGGCGGCCATCCTGATTCATCGATGGGCATCGCAGTCCGTCCGGTCCGTGGGCAAATGGATCCTGCTTGGCGGCCTGCTCACGGTTGCTGCTATGCTGCTTCGCCCCTCGGCAAGCTTTCCGGAACTGAAGGGTTTCAATTTCGTCGGGGGTCTTCGCCTGTCCCCGGAATTTGCGGCCCTTATGCTCGGTCTCGTCCTCTACACCTCGGTTTTCATTAGTGAAGTCATCCGCGGTGGGATCGAAGCTGTGTCACGCGGACAGTGGGAGGCCGGACGTGCACTTGGTCTGTCCGAACGGCACGTCATGTTTCGCATCATCATTCCACAGGCTTTGCGGATCATCGTTCCTCCCATGACTTCCCAGTATCTGTCGACGGTGAAGAATACGACACTGGCGCTGGCCGTCGGATATCCGGAACTTGGTCTCGTGGTCGGAACGGTCATCAATCAGACGGGACAGGCCATAGAGAGCATTTCCATCCTTCTGGCCGTTTTCCTCACGATCAGTATCGCCGTTTCGATGTTCATGAACTGGTACAATGCCCATGTGGCACTGGTGACGCGATGACAACACTTTCCATTTCGCACGGCCACGTGGCCGCCGACATACTGCCCGCGCGGGAAGCGCCGCCGATCAAGCGGACGCCCATTCGCAAGATGCTATTTGGCGACATCCTGAGTGCGGCTCTGACGACCGGCGCGCTGCTGACGATCTTGGCGCTGCTTCCGGCACTCCAGTGGGGTCTTCTGGACGCCACCTGGACGACCTCGGATCCCGAGGCCTGCCGAGCCGGCGGGGCATGCTGGGCCTTCATCGGCGCCAAACTTCGTTTCATCCTCTTCGGCCTCTATCCACCCGAGGCGCAATGGCGCCCTATGGCCGTGATGGGCCTGATGGTTATGATGGTTCTGATGTCGCTGTCGCCAGCGCTCTGGGGGCGAAAGCTGGTTATCGCATGGCTGGTGGCCGTGGCCGTGATGCTGGGCCTGATGTGGGGCGGCGTTGCGGGAATGCCCTTTGTGCCCACCTCGCAATGGGGCGGTCTGCCGGTCACCCTCCTGCTGGCTCTGCTGTCGCTGGGGTGCGGCTTTCCCTTCGCTGTCTTTCTGGCGCTCGGACGGCGGTCATCCCTGCCAATCCCAAGGCTCCTGTCCGTCGGGCTGATCGAGACGGTCCGCGGACTTCCACTTGTCGGGCTGCTGTTTGTCGCCTCGATCCTGCTTCCCCTGCTCCTGCCGCCAACCTGGACGATCGACAAACTTGGACGGACCTTTGCGGCGCTGACGGTCTTTGCGGCGGCCTATCTTGCCGAGGTCATTCGCGGCGGGTTGCAAGCCATCCCCTCCGGTCAGATCGAAGCGGCGAAAGCACTCGGCATTCCCAACTGGAAGGCGATCCAGCATATCGTGATGCCGCAGGCCATTCAGAAGGTCATCCCGCCGCTAACGAATACGGCGATTGTCATGGTCAAAAACACCAGCCTGGTGATGATCGTCGGGGTGTTCGACATGCTGAGTGCCGGTCGCTCGGCGGCCATGGACCCAATCTGGCCCGCGCCCTATCGCGAAGCCTACCTGTTCGTCGGCCTCATCTATTTCGCGCTCTGCGTTGCCATTTCCTATTACGCCCGCTGGCTTGAACTGCGTGTCAAAGCACAGGATTACCGATGATATCTGAACAACAGCCCAATCTTGAACCGTCTGCCATCGCGATCCGCAATCTCGACAAATGGTATGGCACATACCATGCGCTTCGCAATGTCACCCTGTCGGTCAAGGCCGGTGAGCGCATCGTCATCTGCGGGCCATCCGGCTCCGGCAAATCGACGCTCATCCGATGCGTCAACCATCTTGAGGATCATCAACAGGGCGAGATCGTCGTGAACGGTGTCACGTTGAACGACAGCCTGAAAAACATCGATGCGATCCGCCGCGATGTCGGGATGGTGTTCCAGCACTTCAACCTGTTTCCGCATCTCACCGTTTTGGAGAACTGCGCGCTGCCTCAGATTTTGTCACGCGGAACGCCGAGGAAGCTCGCCGAAGACCGCGGCATGCAACTTTTGGAACAGGTTCGGATTCCAGAGCAAGCGCTGAAATTTCCCGGTCAGCTCTCCGGTGGCCAGCAGCAGCGCGTCGCCATCGCCCGTGCCCTGTGCATGTCGCCCAAAATCATGCTCTTTGATGAGCCGACATCCGCGCTTGATCCGGAGATGGTGAAGGAGGTTCTGGAGACGATGGTTACCCTTGCCGAGGACGGCATGACCATGATCGTCGTGACCCATGAGATGGGGTTTGCCCGTCGCGTGGCAGATCGTGTTGTGTTCATGGATCGCGGCACGATCGTCGAAAGTGGCGCGCCGGACACTTTCTTCGACGCCCCAACCCATGAGCGGACAAAAAGCTTTCTCAGCCAGATCGTTCATTAGCGATGGGACCATGGATCAATGCATTGCGCGCGCTCGGAGGTCGGCGCGAGGACGAGACATACCCGATTGCCGATCTCGTCGGCCATTCCGAAAGGCTGTTCCCTGAAATCTGTCAGGACGTGCTTTCCAAACGATACCGACTGCCGGGATAAAGAAGGCGCACAGAGGTGACGATGTGCTCGCCGGACCAGGTGCGGCGGCGGATCAGCAGGCAGGGCTCGGTCCGGGCAATGGCGAGATGCCGGCATTCCCAGGATTGCGGCAGCACAGCCTCGACAAACTGTTCGGTATGGGTGATTGGCGCCACTTTCGTTAGATAGGCGTTCGGCGTCGTCACGCGAAAATCCTGGTCGAGATACCATGGCGCCATGGCCGCATTGACGAAGCGGTCCTCCAGTTGGATCGGCAGATCGTCCTCAAGGTGCAGGATCACGGAATGAAACGCTTGGGCACCAACAGCCACATCAAGAGCTTCCGCCAGTTCGTGTCCACAGATTTCCATCTGCGCCAAGATAACCTGAGAGGTGTGTAGCGAACCGCGTTCGGCGATTTCGTCGGCGATGTTGCGCACGCCCATGAAGGGGGCGGACCGCTTCCTGTTGGCCACGAACGAGCCACGGCCCTGCACCCTGACGATGACGCCTTCCATGGCGAGTTCCCTCAGCGCGCGGTTTGCCGTCATGCGGCTGACACCAAGTGTCTCCGCCAGTTCGTTTTCGGAAGGAATGCGGTGATCGGCTGGCCACTCGCCGCTATCGATCCGCTGCTTGATATCGGCTTTCAAGCGCTCATAGAGCGGCGCATCGCGAAGGCCTGACGTCGCCATGGTCTCCTCCGCCTCAAACATGTTCGCCTCTCCCGCTGCTGCCGCCCTGTGCATACAAGAGACCACGCCGAGATGCAGCGCAATTTTTTGCTCGGCCTCTTGTCGGCTTAGGAAATCTCTGACATCTTCCCTATACAACTTTGTGAGGGCCGATCAATGACGATGCTGCGAACCCTGTTTTGCCCGCAGATCCTGCTGGCCGACGGCTGGGCGGCCAATGTCGTGATAGCCATCGACGGCCACGGCCGAATTGCAGGGATTGAACGAGGCCCAACGGGCTCGGCCCATGCAGAGATCGTACGCGGTCCCGTGGTTCCAGCCCAGGCAAACCTGCATTCCCACGCGTTTCAGCGCGCTATGGCCGGCTTGGCCGAACAGGCCGGCGCGACGGAAGATAGTTTCTGGACCTGGCGCGAGGCGATGTATCGGCTGGTTGCCCGGATGAGACCTGACGACATCGAAATTGTTGCCACAAAGTTGTACAGTGAACTTTTGAAAGGTGGCTTCGGTCACGTTGTGGAATTCCACTATTTGCACCATGCCGATGGTGGGCGCCGCTATGATGATGGTGCCGAGACCTCGTTGCGGATCCTGAAAGCAGCAGAAACAGCCGGCATCGGGCTTACCCATCTGCCCGTCTTTTATGCCCATGCGGGTTTTGGAGGCACGGCGCCGAACCAGGGCCAGCTTCCGTTCGTTCATGATGTCGATCCGTTCCTCAAGCTGCTGGAGCGCCTTGCACCGGCCTGTGCGGCGCAAGGGGCAAGACTCGGCCTTGCGATCCATTCCTTAAGGGCAGCAACGCCCGAAGAAATGCGCGCGGTTCTCGCCGCTGAGCGGACGGGTGGGCCAGTGCATATCCATGTCGCTGAGCAGGAACGCGAGGTGGAGGATTGCCTGGCCTGGAGTGGACGTCGTCCGGTGGAGTTCCTGCTGGATGAGATGCCGGTGGACGACAGGTGGTGCGCCATCCATGCCACCCATATGACGCCGCAGGAAACGGCGCGGCTGGCGCGCTCGGGCGCTGTTGCCGGCCTCTGCCCTGTCACGGAGGCCAATCTTGGCGACGGCATTTTCCCGGCAGCCGATTTCCTGGGGTTTGGCGGCGCCTTTGGCATCGGAACCGACAGCCATGTGGCGACATCCGTGGCCGAGGAACTGCGGCTGCTGGAATATGGCCAGCGGCTGCGCGACCGACGCCGCAACCGGCTGGCGTCAGGTTCGGGCGCTTCGGTGGGCCGCACGATGTTTGATGCCGCCCTTTCTGGCGGCGGTCGTGCAGCGGGACTGGACACCCACGGCATAAGCGTGGGGGCACGCGCCGACCTCGTCGTGCTTGATGGCGATCATCCGTTCATCGGGACGGCGTCCGGCGACCAGATCCTGGACCGCTGGCTGTTTGCCACGGGATCAGATGCCGTTCGCGATGTCATGGCTTCGGGGCAATGGGTGGTACGCGACGGCCGCCACCGGGATGAAGAGGCGATCGACCGCGCCTTTCGCGACGTGCTCGTGAAACTCGCCTGAAGCACGGGAGGAGACAGCGTAATGACACTGCTCGCCCGACCCGAAGGAACCCAGACCTTGCTTTTGCGGAATGCAAGGCTCGCCACGCTGGCGCCTGGCCAGCCCGGCCTCGGCATCGTCGACAACGGTGCTGTGCTGATCGAGAACGGTCGTATTCTCTTCGCAGGCCCGCAAGACCAGGTGTCCGTGCAGCCAAATATGCAGGTGATCGATTGCGAGGGCCGCTGGGTGACGCCGGGCCTCATCGATTGCCACACCCATCTCGTCCATGCCGGCAATCGGGCCAAGGAATTCGAGATGCGGCTTGCCGGCGCGTCCTACGAGGAAATCGCCCGCGCCGGCGGCGGCATCGTCTCGTCGGTGCGTCAGGTGCGCGAGGCGAGCGAAGCGGATCTTGTCTCGCAAACTTTGCCCCGGCTCGATGCGCTGATCGCCGAGGGCGTGACAACCGTCGAGGTCAAATCCGGCTACGGGCTGACTGTCGAAGACGAACTCAAGATGCTACGGGCCGCACGGCAGCTCGCCGATAAGCGGACCGTATCTGTCACCACGACCTATCTCGGGGCGCATGCAACGCCTGCCGACTACAAGGGGCAGAATCGCGATTTCATCGAAGATGTCGTGATGCCGGGCCTTAAGGCAGCCCATGCGGAGGGGCTGGTCGATGCGGTGGACGGCTTTTGCGAGGGCATAGCCTTTTCTCCTGAGGAGATGCGGATTGTCTTCGATGCGGCGAAATCTCTCGGACTGCCGGTGAAACTGCATGCTGACCAGTTGTCCAACCTCCATGGGGCAGCGCTGGCAGCCGAATATCAGGCATTCTCGGCAGACCACCTGGAATACACCGATGAAGACGGTGCTGCCGCGATGACACGGGCCGGAACCGTCGCGGTGCTGCTGCCAGGCGCCTATTACTTCATCCGCGAGACGAAAAAGCCGCCGGTCGATCTCTTCCGCAAACACGGAACGGCCATGGCGCTTGCCACGGACTGCAATCCCGGCACCTCGCCGCTGACCTCCCTGCTGCTGACCATGAACATGGCCGCCACGCTGTTTCACATGACGGTCGAGGAATGCCTTCTCGGCATCACCCGCAATGCCGCCCGCGCGCTCGGACGTCTCGATACGGTCGGCACCATCGAGGTCGGCAAGCAGGCCGACCTTGCCATCTGGTCGGTCGAGAGCCCGGCTGAGCTCGTCTACCGCATCGGCTTCAACCCGCTCTACCTACGCATCTGGAACGGCCACATCACCAAAGGAATTCTGTCGTGACCATTACGCTTCACCCCGGCCGCGTCTCCCTCGCCGAACTCGCGCAGATCTACTGGAGCAGCGAAAGTGCCGTGCTCGACCGCAACTTCGACGCCGGCATCGAAGAAGCGGCCGCACGAATTGCCGAAATCGCCGCTGGCAACGCGCCGGTCTACGGCATCAATACCGGCTTCGGCAAACTCGCCTCGATCAAGATCGATGCGGCCGACACGGCGACTTTGCAGCGCAATCTGATCCTGTCGCATTGCTGCGGCGTGGGCCAACCGCTTGGTGCCAACATCGTGCGCCTGATCATGGCGCTGAAGCTGATCTCGCTCGGTCGCGGCGCCTCCGGTGTCCGCCTCGAACTGGTACGGCTGATCGAAGGCATGCTGGACAAGGGCGTCACGCCGCTCATTCCGGAAAAGGGCTCCGTGGGTGCGTCCGGCGATCTTGCGCCCCTCGCGCATATGGCGGCCGTGATGATGGGCGAGGCGGAGGCCTTCTTTGAGGGCGAACGGCTTTCCGGCGCCGAGGCGCTGAAGCGCGCGGGGCTGACGCCAGTGGTGCTCGCGGCCAAGGAAGGCCTGGCCCTGATCAACGGTACGCAGGCCTCCACCGCGCTCGCGCTAGCCGGCCTCTTCCGTGCCCATCGCGCCGCCCAGGCGGCACTGATTACCGGCGCGCTCTCGACCGATGCCGCGATGGGCTCGTCGGCGCCCTTCACCGCCGACATTCATACGCTGCGCGGCCACAAGGGGCAGATCGATACGGCGACGGCCCTCCGCGGCTTGCTGGCCGGCTCCGTGATCCGCGACAGCCATCTGCAGGGC
Organism: Rhizobium sp. RU36D; assembly: GCF_900176345.1. Classification (GTDB taxonomy): domain Bacteria; phylum Pseudomonadota; class Alphaproteobacteria; order Rhizobiales; family Rhizobiaceae; genus Allorhizobium. The sequence continues at coordinate 56,868 of NZ_FWXU01000011.1, read as the reverse complement.
GACGAGCGGGTGCAGGACCCCTACTGCATCCGGTGCCAGCCGCAGGTCGACGGCGCCTGCCTCGACCTGTTGCGCATGGCCGGCCGCACGCTCGAAATCGAAGCGAATGCCGTCACCGACAATCCGCTCGTGCTTTCCGACATGAGCGTCGTCTCGGGCGGGAACTTCCATGCGGAACCGGTGGCCTTCGCCGCCGACCAGATCGCGATTGCCGTTTGCGAAATCGGCGCCATTGCACAACGGCGCATCGCGCTCTTGGTCGATCCGGCCCTGTCTTACGGGCTGCCGGCCTTCCTCGCCAAGAAGCCGGGGCTGAATTCCGGTCTGATGATTGCGGAGGTCACCTCGGCTGCTTTGATGAGCGAAAACAAGCAGATGGCGCATCCGGCCTCGGTCGATTCGACGCCGACGTCCGCCAATCAGGAAGACCATGTCTCGATGGCCTGCCATGGCGCACGGCGCCTGCTGCAGATGACCGACAACCTCTTCTCGATCATCGGCATCGAGGCGCTGACCGCCGCCCAGGGCGTCGAATTCCGCGCGCCCCTGGCGACGAGCCCGGAACTGCAACGGGTGATCTCCGTCTTGCGCGCCCACGTCGCCACCTTGGAGGAGGATCGCTACATGGCGCCGGATCTTGAGGCCGCCGGTCGGCTGGTGGCAGACGGGACACTGGTTGCGGCCGTGTCTGGCGGGTTGTTGCCGGGGCTGGAGGGGTGATGTCGATGACTGCGTTACCCCCCTCTGCCCTGCCGGGCATCTCCCCCTCAAGGGGGGAGATCGGCAAGACGCTCTCTCCTTGCCTCAATGATGCAGCTCGGCAAGCCGCTGACTCCACGGGAAGATGGGCATTCCAGCCTTGCCGCGGATCAATCTCCCCCCTTGAGGGGGAGATGGTCGGCAGACCAGAGGGGGGTATCACAGCCTCCCACCGAGGTGGCCTGCAATGATGCCGATCTTCGAAATCACCAAAGGCACCTCGCCTGTCATCCTTGCGTTCCCACATACCGGCACGGATGTCCCGCCCGCGATTTGGGATCGTCTTGATGACAACGGAAAGCTGCTCGCCGATACCGACTGGCATATCCATGAGCTATATGCCGGGTTGTTGCCGAATGCGACGACCGTCCGGGCGACCTTCCATCGCTACGTGATCGATGCGAACCGCGATCCTGATGGCTTGAGCCTCTATCCGGGGCAGAACACGACGGGCCTTGTGCCGGAAACAGATTTCGACGGCGTTGCCATCTGGAAAAGCGGCGGGGAGCCAACGAGCGATGATGTCGCCGAGCGCCTGGCAGGTTTTCACGCTCCCTATCATGCGGCACTCAGCGCCGAAATTGAGCGCGTAAAGGCGATCCATGGCGTGGCGGTGCTGTATGACTGCCATTCGATCCGCTCGTTGATCCCCTTCCTGTTTGAAGGGTCCCTGCCGGACTTCAATATCGGCACGGATATGGGGCGCACCTGCGATGCCAGGATCGAGAAAGCCGCTAAGGAGATTGCCGGTCGGGCCGAGGGCTATACGTCTGTGGTCAACGGCCGCTTCAAGGGCGGCTGGACGACCCGGCATTACGGCAAGCCGGAGAGCGGCGTGCATGCCATCCAGATGGAGCTGGCGCAAATCACACATCTGGCCACCGAAGCACCGCCTTTCGCCTATGACGCCGGGAAGGCCGAAGCGCTGAGACGCCATCTCAAGGACATTTTGACATCAATCGAAGCCATCGCGCTCGAACTGAAACACTGAGGAGCGAGGACCATGAGCAATCCCAGACATAATATCCGCGACGTCCGCGCCGCAACCGGAACCGAGCTCTCGGCCAAGAGCTGGATGACGGAAGCGCCGTTGCGCATGCTGATGAACAATCTCGATCCCGATGTCGCCGAGCGGCCGCACGAGCTGGTGGTCTATGGCGGCATTGGTCGTGCCGCGCGCACCTGGAATGATTTCGACCGGATCGTCGAGACGCTGAAAACGCTCACGGAAGAAGAGACGCTGATCGTCCAGTCCGGCAAGCCCGTCGGCGTGTTCCGCACCCACAAGGATGCACCGCGCGTGCTGATCGCCAATTCCAATCTCGTGCCGCACTGGGCGACCTGGGATCACTTCAATGAGCTGGATAAGAAGGGACTGGCCATGTACGGCCAGATGACCGCCGGCTCGTGGATCTATATCGGCACGCAAGGCATCGTGCAAGGCACCTACGAGACCTTCGTGGAAGCCGGCCGCCAGCACTATAACGGCAACCTGAAGGGTAAGTGGATCCTGACCGGTGGCCTTGGTGGCATGGGAGGCGCCCAGCCGCTCGCCGCCGTCATGGCCGGCGCCTGCTGCCTTGCGGTCGAATGCGACGAGACCCGCATCGATTTCCGCCTGCGCACCCGTTACGTCGATGCCAAGGCGCATACGTTGGACGAGGCGCTTGCCCGGATCGACCAGTGGACCAAGGCGGGCGAAGCGAAATCCGTCGGCCTCGTCGGCAATGCCGCCGAAATCTTCCCGGAACTGGTGCGCCGTGGCGTTCGCCCCGACATCGTCACCGACCAGACATCGGCCCATGATCCGATCCACGGCTATCTGCCATCAGGCTGGACGGTTGCCGAATGGCGGGCGAAGCAGGAAAGCGATCCGAAGGCGGTGGAAGTCGCTGCCCGCGCTTCGATGAAGACCCATGTGCAGGCGATGGTCGATTTCTGGAACATGGGCATTCCGACGCTCGACTATGGCAACAACATTCGCCAGGTCGCCAAGGAAGAAGGCCTCGAAAATGCCTTCGCCTTCCCCGGCTTCGTGCCGGCCTATATCCGTCCGCTGTTCTGCCGCGGCATCGGCCCGTTCCGCTGGGCCGCACTTTCGGGCGATCCGGAGGATATCTACAAGACGGATGCCAAGGTGAAGGAACTGCTGCCCGACAACACGCATCTGCACAACTGGCTGGACATGGCGCGCGAGCGCATTTCCTTCCAGGGCCTGCCAGCCCGCATCTGCTGGGTCGGTCTCGGCGATCGCCACAAGCTTGGCCTCGCCTTCAACGAGATGGTGCGCAATGGCGAGCTGAAGGCTCCCGTCGTCATCGGTCGCGACCACCTCGATTCCGGTTCGGTTTCTTCGCCCAATCGCGAAACGGAAGCGATGAAGGATGGCTCCGACGCCGTGTCCGACTGGCCGCTTCTGAACGCACTGCTGAACTGCGCCTCCGGTGCGACCTGGGTTTCGCTGCATCATGGCGGCGGTGTGGGCATGGGCTTTTCCCAGCATTCCGGCATGGTCATCTGCGCCGATGGTACTGACGATGCCGCCCGCCGGCTGGAGCGGGTGCTTTGGAACGACCCGGCGACCGGCGTCATGCGCCATGCCGATGCGGGCTACGACGTCGCGCTTGATTGCGCCAAGGAAAAGGGCCTGCACCTTCCAGGCATCCTCGGGAACTGATCGGATGCGAATTCTCAGATCTGCCGACCACAGGAGAATGCCGTGGAAGAACGGAGCGGGCGAGACGGTGGAGATCGCCGTCTTTCCTGAGGGCGCCTCCGTCGAAGACTTTGACTGTCGCGTCAGCATGGCCTCCGTTGTCACGGATGGTGCATTCTCGCTGTTTCCGGGCGTAGATCGAACGCTGAGCATCCTCTCGGGCGAAGGATTGTCGTTGTCCGTGGAGGGACACGATGCAGCAACCCTGCGCACCGATAGCGAGCCTTATGGCTTTCCTGCGGACCTTCCGACAAAAGCCAGGCTGATGGCAGGCCCGGTCGCTGACCTCAACGTAATGACCCGCCGTGGCCGATATGTCCATCGGGTCACCCGCCAAGTCGGCCAAAGATTTAAACTCGATGCGCGACAGGCGACCCTGCTGGCGATGGGACAGGGGACGCTTGGGAGTGAGGGCGGTGATATCAGGCTGCATTCCCTGGATGCCATTGTGCTGGATCACGGCGAACAGGTGGTGCTGATCGCTGATCGGGATGTCACGTTGTTCGTCGTGGAAATCGCCTTAGTAGCGGCGTAACGAGAAGTACCAACTTCTGGTTTTTGCGCTTTTTGCAGCCATGATATGACATGACGCTTGGATGAGACGGAAGCAAGGAAACATCAGGTTTGGCCACCAGGGATAGCGAGTTTTCGCCACGCGAGATCGAGATGTTTGCGGCGGTCATGCTGCACGGTTCCACCACCAAGGCCGCCGATGCGCTTGATGTCACCCAGCCCGCCGTCAGCAAGATGCTTTTGCAACTGACGGAAAAGGCGGGGTTCCAGCTGTTACGCAAGAGCCGCCAGCGGCTCATTCCGACGCCCGAAGCCCATATGCTCTATGCGGAGGTGAAGCGGGTGTTCGAATCGGCGCGGGACATCTGATCCAGGTGAAGCTGGCCGATCATTCCAACAACATCCGCCGAATAACCGTACAGTCACGATCAATGTTCAGCACCGACCTCATGGCGGAAGCTGCGTCCGCCATGGTCAACCATGGTTCGTTCAAGCCGGAATACTGTGCGTAAATGCCGGCACGCCTCATCATGATCGATGAGAAAGGGGAGTGTTTAGCTTCTCCTATTCACCTACTCAATGACAACCAGATCTTGCCAGCCGGTGGTCAGCGGCTCGCCGCCGCCGGGGCGGGCGACGATGCAGTCTTCGACCCGTGCCGAGAAGGTGCCGTCTTGGAAGATTGAGGGCTCGATGGTGAAGATCATGCCTTCTTCGACGGGGGTTTCGTCGCCTTTGGTGAGGAACGGTGGTTCATGCACGTCCCAGCCTATGCCATGACCCAGACGGTGTCGGAATTTATCACCGTAGCCAGCATCTGCGATGACGTCGCGGGCGATCTTGTCCACGTCCTGGCAGGTCGTGGCGCCTGCTTTCAGCGCCGCTATTCCGGCGCGTTGGCTGTCCATGATCAGCCGGTGTACCTTGATCTGCTCGTCGCTCGGGGCGCCGAAGCTCACCGTGCGGCCGAAATCATAGCACATCCCGTCATGCACGGCGCCAAAGTCGAAAAGCACCGAGACCGGCGCGGTCAATACGCGCGGCCAGGTTTCTAGACGACGGCCGAAACGCATTGGGTGGTTCGGTCCGGTGTTATAGAGCGAGGTGGTGAACGATGGCCCCAGCGATCCATGGCGCTTCATCTGAAAGTCGACTTCCGCCACGATGTCCAGCTCGGTCATCCCGATTTTCAATTTCGGCAGAACATCGGCAAAGGCGGCTTCGGTCATTCGGCCTGCCTCCCGCATGGTGGCGATTTCACCCTCATCCTTGATCACACGCAGGGCGCGCAGGATATGGGTGGCCGAGGTGAAGCGCGCGGCCGGCACCAGCTTTTGCAGTTCCATCAGGCTTTCAGCCTCGGCATTGTCTGAGGTGGCAATGGTCGCGCCGTCCTTGATGCCGAATTCCTTCAGGATGCCGCGCACCATCTGCACCGGGTCGTCCCAATCGCCCAGAACCCGCACATCCAGGCCATCAGTGCCGCCCTTGGCGCCGAATTCGGCCGTCATGCGGGGAATGGTCAGGATCGGGTCGCGGCCCGGCGCGATCCAGGCCCCTTCCAGCCACATGCCGGGATGCAGGTTGCGCCCATAGTTCGGGATGTCGCGATGAATGCCGGTGAGGTAATCCAGGTCGGTGCCCAGCGGAACGAAGACAAGGTCCGCCTTGCCCGGCAGAAGTCCCCGGAAACGGGTCATGCGATCTTGGTAGGTAGCCATCATGTCTCTCCCTTTGGTGGTTTGATTTTTTAAAGCAGGTGACAGGCCGCGCGCCTGCCCGGCGCGATCTGGCGCAAGGCCGGGGATTCCACGCGGCAACGGTCTGTCGCCAGCGGGCAGCGCGGATGGAAGTGGCAGCCTGAAGGCGGGTTCAGTGGCGAGGGAATTTCGCCGGCGACAGGGTGAAACGTGGTGCGCCGACGGTCGAGCCGTGGTACCGCCTTAACCAGGGCACGGGTGTAGGGGTGTTGCGGCGCGTCGAAGACCTCTTCGGCCGGGCCTTCTTCGACCACGCGGCCGAGATACATGACCAGCACCCGGTCTGCCAAATGCCTGACAATGCCGAGATCGTGGCTGATGAAGATGTAGGTCAGGCCCAGTTCTTCGCGCAGATCCATGAAGAGGTTGACGATCTGCGCCTGAACCGACACGTCAAGCGCCGATACCGCTTCGTCACAGATCAGCACCTCGGGCTTGACCGCCAGCGCGCGGGCAATTCCGATACGCTGCCTTTGACCGCCGGAGAACTGATGCGCAAAACGGTCGTGGAAGGCGGGATCGATGCCACAGCGTTCCATCAGGGTGCGCACATAGGTTTCCAGTTCATTGGCGCCGACGATGCGGTGCACCCGCGGCGCCTCTCCAATCAGTTCGGTGACCCGCTTGCGCGGGTTCAGCGACGAAAACGGGTCCTGAAAGATCATCTGACGATCCAGGCCTTGCGTCACGTCGCGTGCCTTGCCTTGCTGCAGCACCTCACCGGACGACGGTCGTGTCAGGCCTGCAGCCATGCGGCCCAGGGTGGATTTGCCGCAGCCAGACTCCCCGACTATGCCGAGCACATCGCCCCGGTGCAGTGTGAAATCCACCCCATCCACCGCCCGGACCACCTGCGGACCGGGGCCAAGCCCCAGGCGCCCGATGGCGCGGGACAGAAGGCTGTCGTTCTGCCGAAAGGTCTTGGTCAGGCCGCGCGCCTCGAGAATGGGTAGCTCGGCTGTCATGCCACGGCTCCGGCTGGTTCGGTCAGGGGGTGATGGCAACGGACGGTCTGGCCTGCGCCTGTGGCCCGTGGCTCGGGCCGGACCGTATCGCAGACCGCACTGCGTCGGGCGCAACGCGCTGCAAAGGCGCAGCCCTGAGGCAGGTCGGACAGCAGGGGCATGCGCCCCGGGATCATCGGCAACCGCGCGCCCTTCGGCTGGCTGGCCGCGACGCTGTCGATCAGACCGCGCGTGTAGGGATGCGCTGGCGTGTCGAGCACGGCATCGACAGGGCCTTCTTCGACGACGCGGCCCGCATACATGACCGAGACGCGGTCGGCGATACCCGCCACGACAGCCAGATCATGGGTGATCCACACCAGTGCCGTGCCCCGCTCACGGCACAGCCGCTGCGCAAGGGCGAGGATTTGGCCCTGAATGGTGACATCCAAAGCCGTCGTCGGCTCATCGGCGATGATCAGTTCCGGACTGTGCAACAGGGCGGTTGCGATCGCCACGCGCTGGCGCATCCCGCCCGACAATTCATGGGGCCATGCCCGCAACCGCTGCTCGGGCGCGGCAATTCCCACTTCCGACAGTGCTGCCACCAGCCGCCTGCGCGTGTCGGCACGCGACAGGGAGGCATGGGCGCGCAAGGCATCGCGCATCTGGGTCTCCACCCGCAGAACCGGGTTCAGCGTCATCATCGGATCCTGGAAGATCATGCCAATCCGGCCGCCGCGGACGTGACGCATCTCGCGCGGGGGCATGCGGCGCAGATCGGCACCACCTAAGTGAATGCTGCCGCCCGTGACCCGCGCCGCTCCCGGCAGGAGCCCGTTGATGGAAAAACCGGTCAGCGATTTGCCCGACCCGCTTTCGCCGACCAGTGCGACGATTTCACCGGCGTTGACGGTCAGATCCACGCCATCCAGGGCACGCAGTTCGTTTTGACCGCTGTCAAACACCGTGGTCAGGCCACGCACAGACAGAACCGGGGCCATGGCTCAGCCTCTCAGATGGGGGTTGAGGACTTCGCGCAGGCGGTCGCCCACGACGTTGATCGACACGACCAGCACCAGCAGCACCACGCCGGGCAGAACCGAAATCCACCAGCGTCCGGATTGCAGATAGTCGAACCCGTTGGCGATCAGCAGCCCGAGCGAAGGCCGGGTGGGCGGCAGGCCCAGTCCGAGGAAGCTGAGCGTCGCCTCCAGCGAAATCGCCTGCGCCATCTGGATCGTGGCAACCACCAGCAGCGTCGGCAGGCAATTGGGCAGGATATGGAAAAACAGGATGCGCAGCGATGGCAGACGCAGGCCACGCGCGGCTTCGACGTAGTCACGGGCGTTTTCCACCAGCGCCACGCCGCGGACGGTGCGGGCAAAATAGGCCCATTGCACGACCACCAGTGCGATAATGATCTTGTCCATCCCGCGTCCGAGGATGACCAGCAGGATCAATGCCACCAGAATGGTGGGCAGGCTGAGTTGCAGATCGACGATCCGCATCAGCAGAGCATCGATCCAACCTCTGCGAAACGCGGCAATCAGCCCGACCAGCGTGCCGAAGGCCAGAGCGAGGACGCCGGATGCCAGCCCCACGATCAGCGAGATCCGCAATCCGTAAAGCATGGCCGACAGCATGTCGCGGCCCTGCCCATCGGTGCCCAACCAATAGGTCATGCCGCCGAAACTGGCTTCGCCTGGCGGCAGGAGGTTGTCGATGATGGACACGGAGCGAAGATCATATGGGTCCTGCGGCGTGATCAGCGGTGCGAAGATCGCCGCCAGTGACATCGCGACGAAGACTGAAAACGCAATGCTCGCGGTCGGGGAGCTGAAAAATGCCGTCAAAAAGGCGCGCAGGCGGGAGGGGCGTTCGGCGATGATCATGGCATCCTCACGCCGCCCCGGCGCCAAGGCGCACACGCGGATCAAGCAGCGAATACAGTATGTCGATCACCAGATTGAGCAGCACGAACATCGTGACCACGAAAATCAGGTAAGCAACGATGAGGGGGCGGTCGAGCACACTGATCGCGTCGATCAGCATCTTCCCCACGCCCGGCCAGGAAAAGATCGACTCCGTCACCACGGCAAAGGCGATGACGCCGCCGAACTCCATGCCGAGAACCGTGACGATCGGGATCAGCAGGTTCTTCATCGCGTGCCAGCCCAGCACTCGGTATTCGGGCACGCCATTGGCGCGGGCAAACCTGATGTAATCGGAGGTCATGACCTCGCGCAACCCGGCGCGGGTCAGGCGGATGACCATCGACATCATCAGCAGGGAAAGCGTGAAGGCAGGCATCGCCAGATGGCGCAGGCCGTTCAGGGTCAGAAAGCTGACCTCAACGCCGAACACATTCACCAGATCGCCCCGGCCGATGGCGGGCAGCCATCCCAGCTTGACGGAAAACGTCAAGATCAGGATGAGCCCGATCCAGAAGATCGGCACGGAAAAGCCGATCATCGACAGGCCCATGATGGTCTTGGAGACCCAACTGTCGGGACGAAGCCCGGCATAAAATCCGAGTGGCAGACCGACCACCAGAGCCAGCACCAGGGCGGCGATCGCAAGCTCCAGCGTTGCGGGAAACCGCTCCCAGATCAGGCTCATTGCCGGGACGCCGTGGGTGAAGGAGCGACCGAGATCTCCCTCGGCGAGGTTGCCGAGGAAGATCAGATATTGCTGCCAAACCGGGCGATCCAGGCCAAGATTGACCATGATCTCGTCCAGACAGGCTTTCGTGCATTCGGACGAGGCAAAGACATCGACGGGGTTGCCGATCACATGGATCCCGAAGAACACCAGGACAGTCATCACGAACAGGACCAGCATGGCCTGCAGGATGCGCCTGAGGATGAATTCAGTCATGGCTTGACCCTCTGCCTCGCCCGCTCAAACGTCAGTTCACGCGTTTGACCTCGGTCGCCAGCGTGCGCTCGTTGGTGCGCGGCGAATGTTCCAGACTGGACTTCATGGCCCATTTGTTGACCTGGAAATGCAGCGGGATCAGCGCATAGTCCTCCATCGCCCAGCGGGTCGCGTCCTGCAAAAGCGCAAGACGTGCGGTGCGGTCGATAGTGCGCTTGGCAAGCACCGATTTCGCATCGATCGAGGGGTTGGAATAACGGCCGAAATTGCCGTTTCCGCCGCCGGTCGCAGCGTTGTAGGTTTCGAGAATGCCTGAGACAGTGTAGGTGGCCTCGCCGGCAACGGTCCCCCATCCGGTCAGCGACATCGAGAATTTCGGGCTGTCAAAGCCGGGGAAACTGTCGGCGCCGCCACGGATCAGGTCCGAGAAGAACACCGCACGCGGCATCGTATCCACTTCGGTCGCAATGCCGATCTGGGTCCAGAATTGTGCGACCGCCTCGATGATGCGCGCGTCGTTGATATAGCGATCATTGGGGCCGTGGATCGTCATGCGGAAGCCATCGCCATAACCGGCTTCAGCCAACAGGGCCTCGGCAGCGTCAGGATCATAGGCATCGGGTTTCAGATCATCGACATAGCCGAAGAAGCCCGGCGGCACGATGTTGCGGGTGGGCTGGCTGGCGCCGCCCATGATCCGGTCGCGAATTGCCTCGCGATTGATGGCCAGCGACAGCGCCTTGCGCACGCGCCAGTCGCGCATCGGGTTGGGCATCGGGCTGCCGTCATTTGCCGTGATATAGGTCTCGCTGTGGCGATAGGACGGCATCATGTAGATGAGCCGGTCCGACGCGATGGAAGACACTTTGAAGCGGGTGTCGGCTTCCAGCTGCGGCAGGTCCACGGTTGGCGGATAGTCAATCAGGTCGACATCGCCATTCAACAAGGCTGCCAATCTTGCGCTGTCCTCGCCGACGGGCCGGAACACGACTTCATCCCAGCCAGGATCGCCGCCCCACCAGTTTGGATTCTTGGCCACGACAATGCGATTGCCCGGACTGAATTCCTTGTAGAGGAACGGTCCTGTCCCGATGGCTGCGGCGCCGGAGTTGAAATCGACCGAGGGCTTCTTGCCGGGAACCACATGCTGCGCGACGATCGGGATCATTGCCAGATCCTCGGCCATCGTCGGATAGGGGCCTTCGGTGGTGATGCGAACCGTGAGGTCGTCAACCTTGGTCCAGGCCTTGCCGCCCTTGGCAAGCTGGAAGGCGGGGCTTGCGGTTGCGCCTTCAATGCCGGCTTTCAGGCGGTCGAAGGAATAAATCACGTCATCGGCGGTAAACGCTTCGCCGTCGTGCCACTTCACGCCGGGGCGCAGTTTGAACTCCCAGGTCGTGTCGTTGATGGGGGCCCAGGAGACAGCGAGGCCGGGCGAAGGCTGCGATGCGCTGTCGAGATCGACCAGATGTTCGAAGATATGTTCCTGCAACTGCAGGTCGGCGGAAAGCTGGGTCCAGTGCGGGTCCAGCGTCGCCGCTTCCGAGCGTACGCCGATGGTCAGCACCTCCTGGGCCCAAGCGCCCTGAGCCGCGGTAAGGGCAAGGGTGGCCGCAATGGCCAAGCCAAGTCTGTTCACGTCTGATCCTCCTGTTTGGTGATTTGGGTCCCCACATCGCGGCAATATGCATTTGCTCATTGAACGGCAAAAGTTCGCATTGCGCACAAATGTTCTTTGAATGCTAAGCAAAGCGATGGCGTCTGTAAACCAGAAATTTGAACATAAGTTCGCATATTCCTCGCGGCTGTTTGTGGCGGGCTCCTTCCGGAGACCTCAGTGGGGCCCCTGCGGATCGCCTGTAACGATCGGTTGGACTTTGGCGTGCGACTGGCGGTGGTTGTGAGTTGCTGTCGATGTGAGCCTGGCGGTCGTTTTGCCGGTATCCGCGAGGATTGGGAGAGCTACGATCTTTGGCCGCATTTGTGGTCGATAGAATGGGCGTTTTTGCGTGCTTGGTGCCCAATCTGATGAAAATACGCTTTATCCAAGCATGTTTCCGCGCTCTTGCGGCGCGCTCACAGAAAGTTGTATCCGTCCTCGCGCTGAGACTTGCTAACACTCCGTGCGTGAGCGAGACGCGGTAATGTCTGTTCGATTTGAATTACCATAGTCCCCAACCAACCCTCTGATTTGCTGTTGACACGGCTTGAAAAAGTCGCTCAATTGTTCGCATAGAGAACAAATGTACGAACATTTGCCTCTAGGCTGATTGCGCGGGAGGGCACTGAGGCTTGCAGAATACGGATGAAATCTGGGCGCTGGTGGACGGCAAGAAAGACCGCTTTGTCGAGCTTTCGGATCGGGTGTGGGATGTGCCCGAACTGCTTTACGAAGAGCATCAAAGCGCCAGGCTGCATGCGGATGCGCTTGAAGCGGAAGGTTTTCGCGTACAGCGAGCACTCGGCGGTATTGCCACGGCCGTGATGGGCGAGGCAGGCCAGGGTGGCCCTGTTATCGCTATTCTCGGCGAATATGATGCGCTGCCGGGTCTCAGCCAACAGGCCGGATCAGACCGACACGAACCGCTGGTCAAGGATGGTAACGGCCATGGCTGTGGCCATAATCTCCTGGGCGCCGGTGCGATGTCTGCGGCCACTGCGGTCAAGGATTACCTGGAGCGCCATGGTTTGCCGGGCCGTGTCCGCTATTACGGCTGCCCCGCTGAAGAAGGTGGTGCGGCAAAGACCTTCCTGGTGCGCGACGGATATTTTGCCGATGTCGATGCGGCACTTTCCTGGCACCCGATGTCGTTCAACGGGATCATTCCGCCGCTGACGCTCGCTGTCAGCATGGTGGATTTTCATTTCAGCGGGCGGGCGGCGCATGCCGCTGTTGCGCCGCATCTGGGGCGCTCGGCACTGGACGCGGTCGAACTCATGAGTGTCGGCGTCAACTATCTGCGCGAACACGTGCCGCAGGATAGCCGGATCCACTACGCCTATCTCGACGCGGGCGGACGCGCGCCCAATGTGGTGCAGGCACAGGCCACGGTGCGCTATTCCGTGCGCTCGCTCAGGGCTCGCGACATGCGCGACCTGGTGGAGCGGGTGCGCAAGATTGCTGAAGGTGCGGCCCTCATGACGGATACGCAGGTGCGGTCGACCGTGGTGACGGCCATGTCTGAAATGCTGGACAACCCGCCGCTGTATCGCTTGTTGCATGACAACATGGCGCGGCTGGGACCGCCGGATTTTGACGAGGCCGACCGCGCCTATGCGAAGAAGATGCAGGCGACCTTGCAGCCGGAGGCCATCGCCGCCGCATTTGCGGGGGCAGGGATCGAGCCGGACTCGGCGCCTCTGCATGAAGGACTGGTGCCGCTGGAGGCTCGCGGTGTTCCCATGCTGGGATCGACAGACCTGGGGGATGTCAGCTGGGTCGTGCCCTTTGCCCAGGCAGGACAAGCGACGCACGCCTTGGGCACGCCGGGCCATACATGGCAGATCACCGCGCAGGGAAAATCGCCTGCGGCTCACAAGGCAATGGTCCATGTTGCCAAAGCCCTGGCATCCACGGTCATCGATCTTCTGACCAATCCAAGACATCTCGAGGCCGCTAAGGCCGATCACGCAAAGCGAGTGGCTGCGGAGCCATACGTGCCGCCGCTGGCGGCCGACGCGCAACCGCACGTGCCGTGACGGAAGGAATACGACGTGACATTCTCCTCAAACAGGCTTTCCGCCCTGCGCGACATCATGCAGCAAACCGGTGCAACGCTGACGGCGCTCGCTCCCGGAGCGCATATGCATTGGGTGCTGGGCTATCATCCCCATCCCGATGAGCGCGCGACCTATCTGCTCGTCGGTCCGGCAGAGGCCGTGATGGTCGTACCGTCCGTCAATGCACAGGATATCGCGGCGCGTGTCGACCTGCCACTGCATGTCTGGACGGACGAAGACGGTCCGGCGGCCGCGCTGGCCAGCGCCTTGAAGGCTGTCTTGCCCGGCGGCACTGTCAGGCTTTCGCTTGACGAAACGATGCGGGCCGACGCGGCGCTGTTGCTGATCGATCATCTGGGGAATGCAGCGCGAGGCTTCGCCACCGAGACGGTGGGGGCTTTGCGAATGCGCAAGGACGATACGGAGTTCAACGCGTTGAAAGCCGCGGCACTGGTGGCAGACAAGGCGATGAAGGCCGGCTTCGCCGCCCTGCGACCCGGCTTGACCGAACGGCAGGTGGCCGAGGCAATCCGTGGTGGCTTTGCGCAACAGAACACCCCTTCGGCCTTCTGTCTGGTGGCCAGCGGTCCCAACGGCGCCTATCCCCATCATTCGACCGGCGATCGGGTGATCCAGTCGGGCGACGCCATTGTCATCGACATTGGCGGCACGACGGGCGGCTTCCCAAGCGACATGACCCGCATAGCAATCGTTGGTCATGCGCCTGAAGGCTATGACGAGGTTCACGCAATTGTCGAGCGCGCGGTCCAGGCAGCGATGGCGGCTGCGCGGCCAGGCGTCGTGGCAAAATCGGTGGACAAGGCCGCACGCGATGTAATCGCCCAGGCTGGCTATGGAGAATACTTCGTCCACCGCACCGGCCATGGGCTTGGGTTGGAGGTGCACGAACCACCATACCTCACCGCCACCTCAGAGACGGTTTTGCAAGAAGGTATGGTCTTCTCGATTGAACCGGGGATTTACATCCCGGGCCGCTTCGGCATCCGCCTGGAAGAGATCGTCATTCTGCGGGCCGATGGGCCGGAAATCCTGTCGTCCCTGCCGCGTGACGCCTTTGTCGCCACATGAGGAAGGTTGGCCCGCCTGCGAAGAGCCGAAGGTAGAGCTTACTAGCGCCAGAAAAACCACTGCTTGACCCACACACGAGGTCGCCGATCGCGCTCGACGTGTGAATGGCGTCCTATTGCTAACTGGAGAGGAAAGACCATGAAAAAAAGACTGTTTCTGTCAACCGCGATAGCGGTTCTGTCGATGGGGGCGGTAGCGCATGCCGAAACGCTGCGCTGGGCCCTGGCTGGGGATGCGCTGACACTGGACCCGCATGCCCAGAACGAAGGCGTGACGATCATGCTGCAGTCGCAGATGATGGAGCCTTTGGTCTCGCGTGCCCCCACCGGCGAGCTGGAACCGACGCTGGCGACGGAATGGGCGGTCAAGGCGGGCGATCCGACCGTCTGGGTGTTCAAGCTGCGTGAGGGTGTGAAGTTTCACGATGGCGCCACGTTCGACAGCGAAGACGTGATCTTCTCCATGGACCGGGCGCGGTCTGAATCCAGCCAGATGAAGGGCATCATTGCCTCGATCGCCGAAGTGCGCGCCACCGGCCCCCATGAGGTCGAGATCGTTACCAAGGGCCCGAACCCTGTCCTGCCTGCTGCCCTGACCAGCATCTTCATGCTTGATAAGGGTTGGACCGAAGCCAATAAGGCCGTCACCGTGCAAAACGTGGCCGCGGGCGAGGTGACATTCTCGTCGACCAATGTGAACGGCACCGGCCCTTACACGCTCGTCTCGCGCGAGGCGGATGCCCGCACCGTGATGCGCGCCTTTGACGGCTATTGGGGCAAGGGTACTTTCCCGCTCGCGTTTGACGAAATTGTCTTCACCCCGATCCAGAACGCATCGACCCGTGTCGCCGCCCTGCTCTCGGGTGAACTCGATTTCATTCAGGACGTTCCGGTTCAAGACATTGGCCGCGTCAAGGGAACGGCGGGCCTGAAGGTCGAAAGCTCGCCTGAAAACCGCGCTGTCTTCTTTGGCCTGAATGTGAGCGACGCGCTGGTCGGCGGTAATATCGACGGCAAGAACCCGCTCGCTGACGTCAAGGTGCGTCAGGCCATCAACATGACCATCAATCGGGAAGCGATCCGCGATGTGGTCATGCGCGGCCAGTCTGTGCCGGCCGGCATCATCATGCCGCCCTTCGTCAACGGTTGGACCGAAGAGCTGAACAGCTACCCCGCGCCGGACAATCAAGCGGCCAAGGCACTGCTGGCGGAGGCAGGCTATCCAAACGGCTTTCCGATCACCCTGGACTGCCCGAATGACCGTTACATCAATGACGAGGCGATCTGCCAGGCTGCCGTCGGCATGCTGGGACAGATCGGCATCCAGGCTCGCCTGAACGCGACCTCCAAGGCCCTCTTCTTCCCGCAGATCAATGCGATGAAGACCGACTTCTACATGCTGGGTTGGGGCGTTCCGAGCTATGACTCGGAATATATCTTCAACTTCCTCTACCACACCCGCGAAGCGTCGTATGGTAGCTGGAACAGCACGCGCTATTCCAACCCCGCTCTGGATGCGCAGATCAAAGAAATTGCAGCCGAAATCGATCTGCCCAAGCGTGATGCGTTGATCGCGGAGATGTGGGCCGCTGCCAAGAAGGACCTGGCCTATATTCCGATCCATCACCAGATGCTGAACTGGGCGATGAAGGACAGCTTGAAGGTGACGGTGGACCCGGACAACCAGGCACGCGTGAAATATTTCGCGCTGAACTGACCCTTACATAAACCGAGAAGATCCGGCGGCGCCATTGCCGCCGGGTCTTTGGTCGTTTTCAGTCGAGAACATCGAGATGCTCGCATTCCTTATTCGCCGCCTGTTCCAGTCTGCCGTTGTTCTGCTTGTTGTCGGGGCGGTGTCCTTTGGCATGTTCCGCTTCATCGGCGATCCGGTGAACAACATGCTAGGGCAGGAACGCACCCAGGCCGACATAGTAGAACTGCGTGAACGCCTCGGCCTCGACCGGTCGGTCCTCGTGCAATACGCGGTCTTCCTTCGCAATGCGGTGCAGGGTGATTTCGGCATCAGCTATCGGCAGGGGCGGCCCGTGGCCGACATCATCGCGGAACGTGCACCCGCCACGTTGGAACTGGCGGCCGTATCCGGGCTGATGGCTCTGGTCTTCGGTATTGGACTGGGCGTCATCACCGCGATCAAGCGCAACAGCCTGATGTCCAGCGCGATCATGACCTTGTCCTTGATCGGGGTGTCGCTGCCCACGTTCCTGATCGGTATCGTGCTGATCTATGTGTTTTCGGTACAGTTGGATTGGCTGCCCAGTTTTGGCCGGGGCGAGACGGTACGGGTCGGCGGCTGGACAACGGGCTTTCTCACGCAATCCGGTCTTGTCGCATTGATCCTGCCGGCCATCACGCTCGGCCTTTACCAGATGACCTTGATCATGCGCATCGTGCGGTCGGAAATGCTGGACGTGCTCCGGCAGGATTACATCCGCTTCGCCCGCGCCCGTGGTCTGCGCGAACGCTCGATCAACTTCCGCCACGCGCTGAAAAACACGCTTGTGCCGGTGATCACGGTCACCGGCTTGCAGATGGGCAGCATCATCGCGTTCTCGATCATCACCGAAACCGTGTTTCAGTGGCCAGGCATGGGCCTGCTGTTCATCAACGCCGTGCAGTTCGTCGATATTCCGATGATGGCGGCCTACCTGATGCTGATGTCAGTGCTGTTCGTCAGCATCAACCTGGTGGTCGACCTGCTGTATTTCGCCATTGATCCCCGGCTGCATATGGAAAGTGTCAAAGCATGATCCGCCACCTCTCCTCCCTCTGGCAGTCGGATTTCGGCTGGAAATTCCGCCATTCGCCGATGGCGATCCTCTCGGCCTTGGTCACGTTGGTCCTGGTCCTTGCAGCGATCTTCGCCCCCTTGATCGCGCCCTACAACCCGTTTGACTCGTCGAGCCTGAACCTGATGAACGGCTTTTCCGCACCAATGACGCCAAACGCCTTTACCGGCGAGGTCTTCCTGCTCGGCACCGACGACCAGGGTCGCGACGTGTTTTCGACTATATTATATGGGATGCGGGTTTCGCTGTTTGTCGGGGTGCTGGCCGTCCTGTTTGGGCTTGTGCTCGGCGTTTCGCTGGGGCTCGTGGCAGGCTATGCCGGCGGGCGGGTAGATGGCTTCATCATGCGGGTGGCCGATATCCAGCTGACATTTCCCGCCATTCTGGTTGCCATGCTGATCTTCGGGGTCGCAAAAGGCATCATCGATCCGCAATACCGGGATCAAATGGCGATCTGGGTGCTGATCATCGCAATCGGCCTATCGGATTGGGTGCCGTTTGCCCGCGTCGTGCGGGGAGCGACCATGGTGGAAAAGAACCGTGACTATGTCCAAGCCGCGCGCCTGATCGGCCGCAAGCCGGTTGCGATCATGGTCCTGCACATCCTGCCCAATGTCCTGAACCCCATACTGGTAATCGCCACGATCTCTTTGGCGCTGGCCATCATCGCCGAGGCCACGCTCAGCTTTCTCGGCGTTGGCGCGCCGCCGACGCAGCCATCCCTCGGCACGCTGATCCGCATTGGCCAGACCTTTCTGTTCTCTGGCGAATGGTGGATCCTGCTGTTCCCGGCCATCACGCTGCTGGCGCTGGCATTGGCCGTCAACTCCTTGGGTGACTGGTTGCGCGACGCCCTGAATCCGAGGCTGAAATGACATCAACGCCTGTCTTGTCCGTCCGCAACCTCGTGGTTGCGATCCCCTCCCGTTCGGGCATCAGTCGCCCGGTGAACAACATCAGCTACGACATAGCACCTGGGGAAATCCTGGGGGTCGTGGGCGAAAGCGGTGCCGGAAAATCCATGGCCGGCAATGCCATCATCGGGCTCCTGGACCGCCCCGCGCATATCGCCTCGGGCGAGATCTGGCTGAACGGCCAGCGCATCGACAACCTGCCACCGGACGCGTTGCGTCGCATTCGAGGGCGTCGGATCGGCATGGTGTTCCAGGACCCGCTGACCTCGCTGAACCCGCTGTTGCGGATCGGCGATCAGTTGACCGAAACGATGCGGGAACACCTGCCGCTGACGGCGGCGCAGGCGCGCGATCGTGCTGTCGCGGCCTTGGAGGAAGTGGGTATCCCCGCCGCCGCAGAGCGACTGAACAGCTATCCGCACGAGTTTTCCGGCGGCATGCGCCAGCGGGTGGTGATCGCGCTTGCACTGTGCGCGGAGCCGAGCCTCGTGATCGCCGACGAGCCGACGACCGCGCTGGATGTCTCGGTGCAGGCGCAGATCATTGCGCTACTACGCCGCTTGTGCCGCGATCGTGGCACGGCAGTCATGCTTGTCACCCACGACATGGGCGTTATCGCCGAGGCCGCGGACCGCGTGGCGGTGATGTATGCAGGACGATTGGCGGAACTTGGCCCGGTTCGCGCGGTGATCAACGCGCCGCGGCATCCCTATGCCGACGGGCTGATGGGGGCCATGCCGTCGCTGTCGATCGGGCAGCGCCGGTTGCGCCAAATTCCCGGCGCCATGCCGCGCCCGTCCAAACTTCCACCCGGTTGCGCCTTCCATCCGCGATGTCCTCGATCGGCCGATAAATGCCGTACTGACCCGCCGCCCGTGATCGCCGATGATCCCCAAGGCCGGGCCGCCTGCTGGTTCCCGCTGGAGCATTCCACATGACTGCCTTTGTCGACGTCACTCATCTTGGCCGCAGCTTTGACGTATCCAAGCCTTGGTTGAACCGCGTCATCGAGCGGCTGCCGCGCCGAACTCTGTTGGCCGTATCGGATGTCTCGTTCCAGATCGAGGAGGGCGCCGTCTACGCGCTTGTGGGCGAGAGCGGATCCGGCAAATCGACCATCGGGCGGATGCTTGCTGGCCTGATGCCACCGAGCGAGGGGACGGTGAAGGTAGGGGGTGCCGACCTCCACGCCGATCCGGCCATACGCAGGGATGCCGGCATTCAGATGATCTTTCAGGACCCCTATGCCAGTCTCAACCCGCGCTGGCGAGTACGCCGCATCATCTGCGAACCCGTGGTGGTCAAAGGTGGCACGACCGAGGGGCTGGCCGAGCGCCTGCTGGAACAGGTGGGCCTGTCTGCCGAAGATGCCGACAAGTTTCCGCACGAATTTTCTGGCGGGCAGCGACAACGCATCTGCATCGCCCGCGCCTTGGCGGCAAAGCCGCGTCTCATCATTTGCGACGAGCCGACCTCGGCACTGGACGTGTCGGTGCAGGCACAGGTCTTGAACCTGATGAGCGATCTGCGCGACGAATTGGGCCTGACCTATATGTTCATCAGCCACGATCTGACTGTGGTTCGCCACATGGCGGACCGGATCGGTGTGCTCTATCTCGGTCGCTTGATGGAAGAGGCGACCCCGGCGCAACTGTTTGCCCAGCCGCGACATCCCTATACCCAGATGCTGCTGGCTGCGGCGCCGCTGATGGACGGGCGCACGCGCGACATAGACTTGCCCAGGGGCGAGGTGCCGGACCCCATCTCGCCGCCGCCCGGCTGCGCTTTCCATCCGCGCTGTCCATTCGCTGTGGATCTCTGTCGAAAGCAGCGCCCGGAACTGCGTGATTTCGCTGGAACGCGTGTCGCCTGCCACCGCGCAGAAGACATCGCATCAGAGTCGGCAGCCTGAGGCTTCTTGCGTTCCTCGACCGGATCCGCGCTGGGCGCCATGGCAGCCGTTAGTACGGCATATCAGGCAAGCATCCGGGCGAAGCTTGTCTTTTCTTCAAGGGATCCTCCGGCATCGCTCGAGTGGGATGCCGGAGGGGATACTCGGAGTGGGATACTGTCAGATCAGGCGGCAGGCGCCAGCGCCTCGGCGACGGCCTCGGCCAGGGTGGCCGTCTGCCGGCCAATGAACTTGCCGAGCTGGCCGTTGTCCTCATGCAGGACGCCGGTTGCGACGCCCTGGGCTTCGACGCCGGCGATCACTTCGGCCAACATCTTCGGAAGGCCGATCTGTTCCAGAACGACGGCGTGCTGCGCTTCGGTCAGGTTCTGATAGACATAGGGCTTGCCCGTCTGACGGACCACTTCCGCTGCGATATCGGCCATACGATAGCCCTTGTCTCCCCCGAGTTCGTAGGTCTTGCCGTCATGGCCTGATGTCGTCAGCGCGATGGCTGCCGCATCCGCAAAGTCCTGGCGCGAAGCCCAGGAGATGAGCGCGTCGCCTGCGCTACCGATCAAGGCGCCATGCGCCAGGGACGGGGCGATAGCGACGGTATGGTTTTCCCAGTACCAGCCATTGCGCAGGATCGTGTACGCCAGACCCGAGGCCTTCAGCGCTTCTTCCGTCTTGGTATGGTCGGCCGAGAACCAATGAGTCCAACGGTCTGCATGCAGCAGGCTCGTATAGATCACGCGCTTGACGCCAGCCTTCTTGGCCGCGTTGATCACGTTGATGGGTTCTCCATCGAACTGGACGAGATGAGAAGCAGCGTTTCGACGCCTGAAAGAGCGGTTTCGAAGGAAGAAGGAACGAAGTAATCGGCGGCGCGTGCTGGAACGCCAAGGTCTTCAGCCTTGGCCGGGTCACGAACGAGTGCGACGATTTCATCGGCGGCCACGCGCGTCAGAAGGCTCTTCACCACCTTGCGACCAAGCTGTCCCGTCGCACCAGTTACTGCATACATAGTCATGTCTCCGAAATAAACGAACACCATTGTACGTTTTGTAAGCGTACAATGGTGTTCGTTTACTGTTGGCGCAAGAGCATCGACCGAAATTTTTGCTAAGACGGTCGATCGGTCATCGGATCGGACTCCCGTGCGTTCGCGTCCTTCAGCGCCAGGTTGCTATTCCTCGACCTCGCGAGTCCTCGTTCCGTTGGTCATACAGGCTCCGGTGGCGCTCAATCTCGTCGATGTGGCCGAGCAGGCAGCCGGCGAGTTGCATGAGTGGTTCCGAGACCTAGCGGCCAAGATCGGTCAGGCTGTATTAGACCTGGGGCGGCATCGTGGGAAAAACCTCTCGGGAGACCATACCGTCGCGCTCCAGCGCGCGTAGTGTTCTCGTCAGCATCTGCTGAGAGACGCCGCCGATGAGGCGCTTCAACTCGTTGAACCGGTGCGGTCTTTCGCTCAGCAACGTCATCACCAGGATCGTCCACTTGTCTCCCATTCGGCCCAGCATTTCGTTCACTTTTGTGCAGTCCAAGGTGTGCAGCTCCGTTCAGGGTGGGCAGATGGATGTGACCAGGTCTCACGCGTCTGCGTTCTTGCGGCTTCCCGGGTGCAGACATCATATCGGCAGCACCATTGAAACCCTGAAAGGATATCGCAGTGACACAGAAGAAGACCATAGCCGTTTTCGGCGCGGGAAGCGGACTTGGTGCGTCGGTGGCCCGCCGGTTTGGCCGCGAAGGCTATCATGTTGCCCTCGTCGCCCGTCGTAAATCGGTTCTTGAAGAACACGTGGCTGAACTCGCCAAGGACGGTATCTCGGCAACGGCATTCGCCGCGGACCTGACCGATACCGGCGCAATCCCCGAACTGGTGGCCTCCATCGAAGCAACGCTTGGCGGCATCGATGTTGCGGTCTATGCACCCCTGCCGCCCGGTTTCGGCTTCGTGCCCGCCGCCCAACTCGATGCCGACAAGCTGAAGGACCTGACGCCCCTTTACCTCCTCGGCCCGGTCGAAGTGGCAAACCGGGTGCTGCCCGGCATGCTGGCGCGTGGGGATGGCGCCATTGTCATCGTCGGCGGTTCGACGGCCGTCAAGCCAATGCCGGGTCTCAGCGGCGTTGGCCCCGTGATGGCGGCTGCGCGCAATTACATTCTCACGCTCAACGGTGAGGTCGCCGACAAGGGCGTTTATGCCGGCGGCGTCAGCATCGGCTCCTTCATCGGCAATTCCACGGGCATGCGCAGCGCCAAGGAAGCCGGCATCCCCATCGATCCGGCCATGGTCATTCAGCCGGACCGGATCGCCGATGAAATCTGGACCTCCGTCACCCGGCGCGAGCGTGCCGAAGTCATGCTTCCGTGATTTCCGGTCCGGTCTCTTTTGCGGCCGCATTCCGATGAATGCGGTCGGCCGGATCGGATGCCGTGGGATCGGTCGGGATCCACCGAAGATCCCCGGACAGCCCGCGAATAACAAGCAAAAGCCGGCGATTGATCGCGACGCGCTGGTCTGGCTCCCCATCGAGCTTCCAGCCATAGGACACCATGCGGCAGGCCAGAAGCACCTCCTCCGGCGTCAGGCTTTGCCGGACCATTCCCTGAACCTTGGCGTTCTCAAGGGGCGCGGCGATGAGGCTCAACAGCGGGGCGGGCGAACAGGCCTCTCCGGGTTCCGACGTGTTCTGGCTTGCGCTGGCGAAGGCGTGGTAGATATCGCTGACATCGATGAGTTTGCGCATGACCTCGAACAGACCGCACCCCTCGGCCACGTCGATTTCCCCGCGGATCACCTCGATCTCGTGCTCCAACACGGCCTGATAGAGTTCGGTTCGGTCAGCAAAATTGCGATAGAGCGTCGCCCTTGTCACGCCGGCCTTTTCGGTGATCAACTCCAGCGGCGCATCGTCGCCGTGCTGACGCACGATCTCGCGGGCGGCGATCAGAAGGCGTTGGCGATTTTCTGCTGCATCTTTTCTCAAGAGCCTATGCTCTCCATGTTCTTTGAAATCTTCCCTTTACATGCCGCAAGGGTGGACGGTCGATCCGGTTTGTCAAGGCGTCGATCAGCGCTCACGCCTCGACCTCTCGCCCCGCCGGACTGTTCGGCTGCCCGCAGTGATGGATCGTTCCAGTTCAATCGGATAGTGTCGCTGAATGCGTGATCTCAATCTCAAAGCCACCGAGTATTTCGAAGCCGTCGCTCGGCTGAACAGCGTGACCAAGGCGGCCGAAGAACTGGGCATTTCGCCCTCGGCAGTGAGCCAACAACTGTCACTGCTTGAGGCGCAACTTGGCGTAAAGCTCTTCCGCCGTGAGAAAGGTCGTCTCGTGCTGACGCTGGACGGGGACCGCCTGTTCCAGACCACGACCCAGGCCTTCAGCGCTATCCGCAATGCTCGGTCGGCGATTTCCTTTCAGCGCGACCGACGCAATTTCGTCATTCGTGTCAGTCCGAGCTTTGGGGTGCGCTGGCTAGGGCCTCGGGTCGGGGCATTTGCCGCCGAAAACGAGGACTGGAACATCCGGATCGATGCGACGCCCGACTTCACTGCGTTTGAAACCGAAAGTGTCGACATCGACCTGCGCTACGGCATGGGCACCTGGAGCGGCGTGGCCGTCACGCCGTTGATGCACGATCTGGTTCTGCCTCTCTGCAGCCCTGACTATCTGGAACGTTTGCGGCAGATTGATCCCGATCCCTCGCGGCAACTCGCCGGTGCCCGCCTCATCGACAGTGTCAAGACGCTGTATCGCTGGGATCTGTGGCTCGCGGCCAACAGGATCGATATCCCCAGGGTGAACTATCCGCTACGGTTCGACCGATCCTCGATGTCAATCGAGATGGCGAAGCAGGGAGGAGGTGTTGCTCTCGACAGCGTCACCTTGTGTCTCGGCGAGTTGCAGAGGGGCGAGTTGGTCCCCTTTTCGACGGCCTATCAAGTGATCGATTTTCCCGCCTACTGGCTGGTTTGTCCGTCACGGCATCTCACTCGACGCATCGTTCAGCGTTTCCAGGCCTGGATGACGAATGCGTGCAAACAGCATGACGATGCCGCCCGCACCCATCTGACGCAGTTGGGGTGCCGTTTCCGGATCGGTTCGGCAACTGACCTGATCGAGGTGAAGCCTTGGGGGCTGTAAGCCTATCGGCTCTTCGTTAAGGTGACCTACAAAGCTCTTTCACTTTTCTTAAAATCCTTCCTCCGATGTCAGTGCTATTTCTGACCGCAGAGAATACCGGGAGGAAATAATGACTTTGGCTGGCCGCGCTGTCGCGCGTTCCAATGTTTCATTGGAGCTGCGCGCTTGGAACATCCGACGTAAAGCACTGCTCATGGGGCAGGTTCAAGGACAGGGCTATATCGGGCAGGCGCTCGGCATCGCAGACGTTCTCGCTGCATCCTATTTCCACGCTCTGGACTATCGTCCGGAAGATCCTGAGTGGGAGGGGCGAGACCGCTTTCTGCTATCGATCGGCCATTATGCCATCGCGCTCTACGCGGTTCTCATGGAAGCCGGCATCCTGCCTGAGGATGAGTTGCAGACCTATGGGATGGATGACAGCCGCATGCCGATGTCCGGCATGGCCTCCTATACGCCGGGTATGGAAATCACCGGTGGTTCGCTGGGCCATGGGCTCGGCATTGCCGTGGGAATGGCGATGGGTCTGAAGCGCAAGGCCAATCGCGCCTTCGTCTACAACCTGATGTCGGATGGCGAATTGGGCGAAGGATCCACCTGGGAAGCGGCGATGTCCGGCGCCCACCACAAGCTCGACAACCTGATCTGCCTCGTCGATTTCAACGACCAGCAGGCTGACGGCAAGTCGACGGAGATGCTGTGCTCCGAGCCGTTGACCGAGAAATGGGAAGCCTTTGGCTGGCACGCCCAGCGGGTCAATGGCAACGATCTCGCCGCTGTCGTCGAGGCGTTCGACAAGGCGCGCGCGTTCAAGGAACTCAAGCCGCGCGTCATCATCTTCGATACCACCATGTGTAAAGGGGTCCCCTTCCTCGAAAGCCGCGAAATCACCCACTTCGTCCGCGTTGAAGCGGATGAATGGGACAAGGCGCGCGCTATTCTGGAAGAAGGAAAACCGGCATGACCCTCGCATCAATGGCCCGCAAATACGAAGCCCGCAAAGCGCCCGAAGGCGAGCGTCAGGCGACCTCCGCGATGATCGCCTCTCTGGCGGCCGAGGGCTATGACACCGTCGCGGCCCCGTTTGGCAATGCCCTGGTCGACGCCGCGCGCAAGGATGAACGCATCGTCGGTCTCACCGCCGATCTCGGAAAATACACCGACCTCCACATCTTCCAGCAGGCGATGCCGGATCGCTTCTACCAGATGGGAATGGCCGAGCAGGTGCTGATGTCGGCAGCCGCGGGTCTCGCTCGCGAAGGCTTCATCCCTTTTGCAACGACCTATGCCGTCTTTGCCTCGCGTCGCGCCTACGACTTCATCGCCATGGCGATTGCCGAGGAAAACCTGCCCGTGAAGATCGTCTGCGCTCTGCCGGGTCTGACGACGGGCTATGGCCCGAGCCACCAGGCGACGGAGGATCTCGCGATCTTCCGCGGTCTGCCGAACATGACGCTGATCGATCCCTGCGATGCCGACGATATTCTCGGCATGGTCCCGCAGATGATTGCCCATGAGGGCCCTGTTTACTCCCGCCTGCTCCGCGGCAAGGTGCCGTCGGTCATCAAGAAGCACAAGCCTGACTATCGGTTCCAACTCGGCAAGGCGCAGTTGATCCGCGAGGGCAAGGATGTCCTCGTGATTTCCACTGGCCTGATGACCATGCGGGCACTCGATGCGGCTGTGAAGCTGGCCGACGACAAGGTGGACGTGGCGGTGCTGCACTGCCCGACCATCAAGCCGCTCGATCTCGAAACCATCGCCGCCGAAGCGGCGAAGGGGGGAAGATTGGTCGTCACCGCCGAGAACCACACGCTGATGGGCGGCTTGGGGGAGGCCGTTGCTGCCGGGCTACTGTCGCGCGGCATCGCTCCGCGCTTCCGCATGATCGGCCTTCCGGACGCGTTCCTGGAGGCTGGCGCATTGCCGACGCTGCACGAGATGTACGGCATCTCGGTGGGCAAGGTTATCGAACAGATCAAGGGCTGGCTCTGAAGAGCCCGCCGAATACCTCAAACAGCATAAAGGGAGGAGAAGGGCTTATGAGCCTTCTGAAGGGAAAATTTGCCGTGGTGACGGGCGCTGCCTCGGCACGTGGCCTTGGAAAGGCAACTGCGAAATTGTTCGCCGAACATGGTGCGACCGTCGCCATTCTCGATCTTGATGCGGAGGCCGCACGCAGTGCCGCCGCCGACCTCGGGCCCGATCATGTCGGCTTGGCCTGCAACGTGACGGACAAGGCTGCCTGCGACGCGGCCATCGCCGAACTCTTGAAGCGCTGGGGCCGCGTCGACATTCTCGTGAACAATGCCGGCATCACGCAGCCGCTGAAGGTCATGGACATCGGTCCATCCAATTACGACGCCGTGCTCGACGTAAACCTGCGTGGCACGCTCTACATGAGCCAGGCGGTCATTCCGGGGATGCGGGAGCAGAAGTCCGGCTCTATCGTCAACCTCAGCTCGGTTTCCGCGCAGCGCGGCGGCGGCATCTTCGGCGGCCCGCACTATTCCGCCGCCAAGGCCGGCGTGCTTGGCCTGACCAAGGCGATGGCCCGCGAACTGGCGCCTGCCAATGTCCGCGTCAACGCGATCTGCCCCGGCTTCATCGCAACCGACATCACCGCCGGCAAGCTGACGCCTGATATGCTCGAGAAGATCGTGGAAGGCATCCCGATGGCCCGCGCCGGTGAGGCATCCGATGTCGCCGGTTGCGCCCTGTTTCTTGCATCCGATCTCTCTGCCTACTGCACGGGCACGGAGGTGGACGTCAACGGTGGCTCGCTGATCCACTGATTAGATCGAGATCGTCGAAATGACTGCTTTCCAAGAGGAGGAGGCGGTCTAGCGGAGCCAGGCTTCGCACTTAAGCACTATCACCAAGGAGGAGAACATGCATATGAACATCAACAGACGGACATTCCTGACAGGCGCCAGCGTGGCTCTTGCTGCTCCGGCAATCGTGGTCGGCATTCGCCCGGCACGGGCTGCCACCACGCTGACCCTCGGCCACGGCGCGGCACCCGGCAATCCGCTCACGGTCGCAGCGGCAAAGTTTGCCGAACTGGTTGGACAGAAGACCGAAGGCCGCGTCACGATCAATGTTGCTGGCGCCGAAACGCTCGGCAGTGATTCCGCCATGCTGACCAGTCTCCGCACCGGCGCACTCGACTTTACTGCAAACAGCCAGGGCGCAACCTCGGCGATTGTTCCGGAACTCGCCGCGCTTGGTCTGCCTTTCCTGTTTGCCGACACTGCGGCAGCGATGCGGGTGCTCGCCGGCCCCGTCGGCGAGGATCTCAACAAGCGTTTCGAGGCCGTTGGCGTCGTTCCGCTCGACTGGTGGGACAACGGCATCCGCCACCTGACCAATTTTAAGCGGAAGGTGACCACACCGGACGAGGTCAAGGGACTGAAAGTGCGCACGCCTGCTGACCCGATGACGATCGACATCTTCCAGTCGCTCGGTGCCAGCACGGAACAGATTGCCTTCGGCGAACTCTATATTGCCCTGCAGCAGGGCGTCGTCGACGGGCAGGAGAACCCGCTTGCCAATATCGAAAGTTCCAAGCTGTTCGAGGTCAACCGTTTCATCAGCCTCACAGCACACAAGTGGGAATCGACGCCATTCCTGATGTCCAAGATCGCCGAAGCGCGGCTGGGTGCCGATCTTGAGGCCGTTCGCGCCGCCGCGAAAGAGGCCGGGGATCTGCAGCGCAAGCTGTCGCTCGAAAAGTCTGCGCAGGTGCTCGAGGCCTTCAAGAAGAATTCGGCGGTTGACGTAACGGAAGTCGATCGTTCAGCCTTCGTGAAGGCAACGACCGTCGTCGCGGAAAACTGGAAGCAGAAGCCGTTCGGGGACTTTGTCAAACAGATCGAAGCGGCCGCACGCGGCTGATTCTACTGCCAAGCCGGAGGCTTTCCATGTCTGCTCTTTTGAGGTCCCTCGACATTTTGGCGCTTTTGACCGTGAAGTTCGCACGCTTCATGGTTATCGCCAGCGGCATCGCGCTGACTGTCGTCACCACGACGAACGTTTTGGCCCGATACGCGCTGAGCAGCGGCGGTTTTTCTTTTGCACAGGAACTGCCAATGCTGATCTTTCCCTGGTTCATCCTGTCAGGGATCGTGTTGGCCGCGCATATGGGCGGCCACATGGCCGTCGAGTGGCTCTATGACAAGCTGACCGGAACCGCCCGGCTTGGCGCCTTCGCCCTGGCAGGCGCGATCAGCGTCCTGTCATTTCTGGTTCTCGCCTATCAGTCGGTGCTGGTGGCAGAGATCGCCAGCGCCGAAAGCAGCCCCGTGCTTGGTATCCCGAACAGCGTCGGATACTACGCGCTGGCAATCGGTGCCCTGCTCGTCGCCCTGTTGACGGTCGCCGCCACGGCCCGTGTCTTCCGGCACGGCTGGGAGCACCGGATCGAACTCAAGATGGAGGATGTGCCCCTATGACGCTCATCATGATTGCCGCCTTCTGCATCCTCATGGTTCTGGCGGTTCCGGTCGGTTACGCCCTAATCATCTCCGCCGGTATCGCGGTGCTGTTCAACGGCTATATTCCGCTCTCGATCGTGGCCCAGCAGGTCTATGACCAAACCCAGTCTTTCCCAATGCTGGCGCTGCCGTTCTTCATGCTGGCGGGCACGCTGATGCTCGGTGGAGAACTCGGTCGGCAATTGCTAGAGCTCGCCTCCAAGGCAATGCAACGCTGGCGAGGTGGGCCACTCTCAACCACGGTCGTTTCGTCCGTCGTGTTCGGTGGTGTCTCTGGCTCGGCCGTCGCCAATGCCAGCGCCCTGGGATCGGTGTTGATTCCCTGGCAGAAGAAGCACGGCTATCCGCCGGCGCTCTGCGCCGCCAACAATGCAACGTCCTCGGTCATCGACGTGCTGATCCCGCCGTCGATCCCGATGATCCTGTATGCCTTGGTCAGCGGGGTGAGCGTCGGCGACCTGTTCGTTGCGGGCATCCTGCCCGGGCTGATCATGGCGGCGAGCTTCGTCTTTGTCTGCTGGTTCGTCTCGGTGCGCCGGAACTATCCGACGCAGAAGGCCCGCCTCGGCGGACGGGAACTGGCAACGCTCGCGATCAAGAGCTTTCCGGCTATCCTGCTGCCGATCCTGATCATCCTGCTCTTGCGCTTCGGTTTCGCAACGCCGACCGAAGTCGCCGTGCTCTCGGTCGTCTACTCGCTGCTCCTCAGCCTGCTGTTCTACCGCGATCTCACGTGGAAACGCTTCTGTGACAACGTCGTTGAAGCCGGTGTCGGGACGGGTGTCGTCATGCTGGTAATCATGGGGAGTGCTGCTGTCGGCTGGGTGCTGACCTTCGATCAGGCGCCGCAGCAGATGGCCGACTGGGTCGCGAGCAACATCTCGAGCCCCATCGCCATCATCCTGATGATGAACATCATCATGCTGATCGTGGGCATGCCGCTCGACATGCCACCCGCCATCCTGTTGCTCGGCCCGATCTTCGTGCCGCTCGCCGACGCGATCGGCCTGGACCGCGTGCAGCTTGGCTTGATGATGGTGATCAATCTCGGTATCGGTCTCTATACGCCGCCGATCGGAACCACGCTCTTCATCTCGTCGTCGATCGCGAAGTCCCCGCTCGGCGAAACGACGCGGGAACTTGCGCCGTTCTTCATAATGGCGATGCTTCTGCTTTTCGCCGTGAGTTTCGTTCCAGCCCTTACGCTTTACTGACAGCGAGTGAGGCGGCGGCGTATCGCCGCCTTTCTACAAACCGATATGGAATACCTACTCTGCAAGGCTATCAGTGTTTTGATTTAATCTGTCAAAGTCTTGCTATTGATCCGGAATGTTCTCTTTCAGCACCACCTGGATACGCGGGCCGATATAGCTGATCGCTTCACCGCGGATGGCGGCTTTGAGCATTGAAATTGTTTCGCGGGCTTCGACACGCGGATTCTGGTCTATCAGCGCATCCATCGTACCCTTGATAAGCATCAGCCTCGTGTCTTCTGTCACCTCATGGCCTACAAAAACGACCTCGCGACCTCGACCGCATTCATCGAGCGCTTTGCCAATGCCGGAATTGCCACCGCCGATATTGTAAATGCCTGCAAGATCGAGGTGGCGCTTCAGAAGCGAGGTAGATTCCGCGTAGGCGCGGATGCGGTCATCTCGAATTTCGCGCAGGTCGACAATTTCGAGATATGGAAATTCTTCCGACAGGATGTGGCGGAATCCCATTTCTCGCTCTTCATGGCCGCGATAGGCAAGCGAGCCGGCAAAAAGGGCGATCTTTTGCGGCTGGTCCTTCGGCAGAAAGCGACCGATCATATAGCCGGCCAGGCGACCGGCAGCTCGATTGTCGACCCCGACATAGCCGATGCGCGGGGTATGCTGGATATCAGATACCATGGTCACGATCTTGACGCCGCGATCGGCCAGACGCCGCATCGCTTCGCGCACTGCCGGATGATCGAATGCGAGCAGGCCTACACCTTGCGAGTTGTCTTCCAGTTCGGCGAGTTTGGCGGCGAGCACATCCGGGTTGAACCCTTCGACCGTATGAATACGCGCATCAAGATCCGTCATTGCGGAGATCTGGCGTTCAAGTTCGGATTTGAGGTTCAAGATGAAGGCGTTGGTGCCTTCGGGCAGAACGAAATCGATGCGGAGACGACTATCCTGACCGGTTGGCGCGGTGAAATAGCCAAGCCGTGTCGCAACCTCCATGACGATGAGCCGCGTTCGCTCCCTGACGCCCGGACGATTATTGAGAACCCGGTCGACCGTGGCGGTCGAGACACCGGATTCTCTTGCAATGTCAATCAATGTCGATCTCACGGCCTCTGCCTTTATATTTTGATGTGAAATGATGTAGTTCAACTGACGGCAAAAGCAATCTTAAAATCAGTTGATGCGTTGATATCCCCGATTTGAACGGGGATCTGTCAGGCTCATTCCTTCAATCGAACGGGTAAAGCGCTTATTTATCAACGAATTGATTTGCAAGGTTACGCCTGAATGCAATCAAATGATGCGATGCATGATGAATTTGATGCAAAATGATGTTGACAGTCATCATAATGGTCGTCATTTTCCTCATCATTGGGCGGAAGGAGGTCTGCCCGGTGGGAGGATAAGATGGTCTCAAGACTTGAAATGACCCGTCGTGGCCTGTTGGCCAGTGGCGGCAAGGCGGCTGTGCTGACAGCCGCCATTGGTATTGCACCGCAATTCATCCGGCCGGGTCGGGCCTTTGCTGCGGACGCACTGGCGCCAGGCATGATTGGCGGACCGACCGGATTTGACGGAGCCGAACGGTACCAGTATGGCGCGGAGACGCCCGAAGGCCGGGCCGTGGAAGCAGCCAAGGCTCTCAAGGCAGCCGGCAAATCGCCGGAACGGATCGTTCTCGGCCTGTCTGACGGTTCGATCGGGCAATTGACGCAGCCTTTCCCGAAGGGCGCGCCCTCGATCAAGGATCTGTGGGAAAAGGAAACCGGAATCAAGCTTGAGATCGTCGGCGTTCCGAACGGACAGGAATTCACCAAGACGATGCAGGATATCTCCACCAAGGGTGGGGCGTTCGACATCTATGCCGTTGAATGGAACCGTCTGGGCGATCTCGCTGAAACCGGCGGCATCCTCAATCTCGACGATTTCGTTGCGGCACACAAGCCGGAATGGGACGATCCGGAGCGCGGTTACGTCAACGGCAAGCAAGGCGTTTCGCTGCTCAACCAGTATAATGGTTCGACCTATGGTGTGTCGCTGGATGGTGACTTCCAAACCTGGAACTACCGCACCGATCTCTTCAACGACGAGGCCGAGAAGAAGGCCTTCGCCGACAAGCATGGCTATGAACTGAAGCCACCGCGGACCTGGAAGGAACATTCCGAGATTGCGGCCTTCTTCCACCGTCCGGACAAGGGTCTGTTCGGGTCGACCGACCTGCGCAACCAGGGCTGGGGCTATACCAACTGGTATCAGCGCTATGTTTCGATGGGCAATCCGAACCAGTTCCTGTTCGATGAAAGCGGAAATCCGCTGATCAATTCCGAGGCCGGCTATGCCGCCACGCTGGAATATGTGGAATCGCTGTCGCATCACTCGCCGGATGCGATCTCCTGGGGCTGGCCGGAACAATATGGCAATTTCGCCAATGGCGGTGCGGCGATGACCTGCGCCTTCTCCAACCTGCCGAAATTCCTCGACAATGCCGGCAATACCGGCTCCAAGGTCACCGGCAAGGTGGGTTCCATGCTGCCGCCGGGCCGCGATGTCGATGGCAAGCTGATCCGCCGCACCGTGCTCTGGCTCAACCTGTCGGCTTCGATCTCGTCGCAGTCCAAGCATCCGGAAGCCTGTTATCTTCTGCTGCAATGGCTCGGTTCGAGCCGGATCTATTCGTGGATGACGGCCAATCCGGGCGGTTACTTCGATCCGTTCCAGCTGTCGAACTTTTCCGATCCGCTCGTGCGCCAGACCTACCACGACTACCACATGGATATCGTCCGCGAGAGCGTGGCGCGCGCCGTGCCAACCATCAACTATCCGGGTGCGACTGCCTTCCACAATGCGCTCGACGAGAACCTCGTCGCATCGCTGACCAAGGCCAAGACACCGGAACAGGCGATGGCAGACACCGAAAAGGAATGGAAGCGCATCGCCCGGCGCATCGGCGAAGACAAGCTTGTCAGTGCCGTCAAGGCGAACATGGCTGCCTGGCCGACCGTGGTCGATTGATCGACTGCACAGTTTTTCTCCCCGGGCATGGAGGGGCGTTTTCGCCCCTCCGATCTCCAACAATCACAGTTGATGGCCATGCATCGTTCGTTTGCCCTTGAGTGTCTTCGCTATCTCGCCATTTGCGCGGCGTTGGCTATCACGCTCGTCCCCATTCTCTGGATGGCCTCGATGGCCTTCAAGCCGATCGCCGAATGGACGGCGACGGGCGATCAGTTGACCTGGTGGCCCAGACAGCCGACGCTCGACAATTTCCGCTTCATTTTTGGGCAATCCTCGAGCGAACTGATCGTCGCGCTCGACAAGACCGCGGCCAAGCCCATTCTCGCCTCGCTGCTTTCGGCTGTGTTCGGCACGCTTATCGCCATGGTGTTCGGCACATCGGCCGCCTATGGCCTGTCGCGCTTCGGATCTGGCGGGAATCTGCCGCTGGCGCTGATCCAGCTCCGGCTGTTTCCGCCGATGGCCGTCATGATCCCGGTCATGATCATGTGGGCCTTCTTCAACATGGTCGATACTTGGTGGGGCCTCGCGCTGATCTATGGCATCGTCACGCTGCCATTCGCCTTCTGGCTGATGAAGACCTTCTTTGACGACATGCCGCGCGAAATCGAGGACGCGGCGCGGGTGGAAGGCTGTTCGCGCTGGCGCGTCTTCACCAAGATCACGCTGCCAATGATGCGCGCGCCGCTCGCAAGCTCAGCCCTCTTCGTCTTCATTCTCAACTGGTCGGACTATCTGATTGGCCTGCTTCTGACCACCCGGGAATGGGTAACGATCCCGGTCTATATGGCCTCCCTCTCCTCCTCGATGACCGGACAGCTCTATGGCGCCAAGGCCGCGCTCGGTCTCATCGCCGCCGTGCCGCCCGTCCTTATGGGTATCGCCATCCAGCGCCATCTGGTGCGGGGGCTGACATTCGGGGCGCTGAAGCAATGAGCCTCGACCATCGTCTTGAACAGGGAGGACAGAGCGTCATGCCAGCTCTCGATCAGACCGTATCTCCATCCAGCAACGCGGCGACGGATGCCGACGAAGGCCGCCGCCTTGGACTGTGGTTGACGCTTCCGGCCCAGATCCTGGTGCTGTTTATCTCGGTCTTCCCGCTTCTGATGCAGCTTTATATCTCGCTCACCGACTGGTCGCCGCTCGATGGCACCGGCTGGTGGATGGCCTGGGAAAGCTGGAATACCTTCGCCAACTACACCGATCTGATGACGGACAACCGCTTCTTCGGCGCGCTCGGTCGCACTGCGCTGATCATGCTGGTCTGCGTGCCGGTCGAGTTCCTGCTCGGGCTCGGGCTCGCGATCCTCTTCGTGCAGGACTTTCCGGGCAAGCGAGTGTTCTACTCGATACTGCTGATGCCGATGATGGTGGTGCCTGCCGTGGCCGGCTACATGTTCTTCATGCTCTTCCAGTCGGGTGGGCCGGTGAATATGCTGATTTCGGCGCTCACCGGCCAGCCAGTGGCCCTTGCCTGGCTATCAAGCCCCGGAACGGCGCTGATCGCGGTGATGATCGCCGATATCTGGCAATGGACGCCCTTGATGTTCCTCATCCTCTTAGCCGGCCTCGTCGGCGTGCCGGAGGACCAGCTGAAAGCGGCAAGCCTGCTCGGCGCTTCCTGGCCGCAACGCTTCCGCTACATCATGCTGCCACGCATGAAGACGATTATCCTGATCGCGCTTGCCATCCGCGTCATCGAGAATTTCAAGATCTTTGACACGCTCTTCATCATGACAGGCGGCGGCCCGGGTGTCGCGACCGAGACGATATCCGTCTATATCTACAAGGTCACCCAGCAGGATCTTATCTGGGGCTATGTCGCGGCGATCGCGCTCGTCATCCTCATCGTTCTCTCCATCCTTGTTTCCCTGGCGATATCCCGGATGAACAAGGCGCGTGCGGAGGCCTGACATGACGTCGATCCATCTCGAAAATCTCGAAAAGAGTTTCGGTGCCTTCCAGGCCCTGAAGACCATGGACCTGAAGATCGCCGACGGCGAGTTCGTGGCGCTGCTCGGACCCTCCGGCTGCGGCAAGTCGACGACGATGAACATGATCGCCGGCATGGAACGGCCGACCGGTGGCCGCATTCTCTTCGACGGTCGCGATATGATCGACGTGCCGATGGGTAGGCGCGGGGTCGGTTTCGTCTTTCAGAACTATGCGATCTTCACCCATATGACGGTGCGCGACAACCTCGCCTTCGGCCTGAAGATGCGCCGGTTGCCGGCAGCTGAAATCAACCGCCGCGTCAGGCAGATGGCGGAGTTCCTGCAGCTCACCGAACTGCTTGACAAGCCCTCGGCGAAACTCTCGGTCAATATCCTGCAGCGGTTGGCGATCGGCCGTTCGGCAATCGTCGAACCGGCAATCTTCCTGCTCGACGAGCCACTCTCCAATGTCGACGCCGCCTTCCGCTCTGTCATGCGCACCGAACTCAAGCATCTGCAGCGGCAGTTCCGCCAGACCATGGTCTATGTCACCCATGACCAGCTCGAAGCCATGACGATGGCCGACCGGATCGCGGTGATGGATCACGGGGTGCTGCAGCAGGTGGGTACACCGCTCGAGGTCTACAACCATCCGGCCAACCTATTTGTTGCCAATTTCATCGGGGCGCCGGGCATGAACCTCATCCGTGGTACGGTTACCGAAGAGAGCGCTGAAATCCGTATCGATCTCGGCCAGCTCGGCCTGTCTCCGGTGCTGCCACGCGGGCTTGCCGCTGCTCTACGGCGCCGCAAGCGCGCCGATGTGTGGTTCGGTTTCAGGCCCGAACAGGTGTCGATTGACCGACAGGGTGGCGGTATCTCGCTACCGGTGTTGTTCGTCGAGCGGATCGGCGCGCGCACGACGCTGCATTTCGGCGCCGAACGCACGCTCGCCAAGGCAGTGATTGACAATGGCGAAGGGATAGAGGCCGGCAAGATGGCGCCCGTGGCGCTCGCCAGCGAAGGCGTGAGACTGTTCGATGCCGACACCGGCATGGCGATCGGGGAGGCTTGATACCATGGCGACCATCCGCTTCGAAAATGTCACCAAACGCTATGGCGACAAGATCGCCGTCGACGATGTCAGCTTCGAGATCGGCGACAATGAATTCTTCTGTCTGTTCGGGCCACCGCTCTCAGGCAAATCGACGATTCTGAAGCTGATCCTCGGCCTCGAAATGCCGGACAGGGGCGAAATCCTCATCGACGGCAAGCCTGTAACCCATGTACCGGCGCCGGCGCGCAACGTCGCGATGGTGTTCCAGAACCTGGCGCTCTTTCCGCATATGACGGCCGGCGACAATGTGCGCTTTCCGCTGGTCGAGCGGAAGGTGGCGCCCGATGCGATCGCCAGACGCGTCGCAAGCGTCGCCGAAAAGCTCCATATCTCGCATCTCTTGCACAAGATGCCGGCCCATCTCTCCGGCGGCGAGCGACAGCGCGTGGCAATCGCCCGGGCTCTTGTGCGCGATCCGGTCGCCTATCTAATGGATGATCCAATCTCAGCGCTCGATGCGCGGCTGCGCGAGGAAACCCGCGTCGAACTCAAGCGCATCCAGCGCGAGCTAGGTCATACGCTGGTCTATGTGACGCATGACCAGGAAGAGGTGATGTCGGTGGCGGACCGGATGGCGATGCTCGAACATGGCGCCATCCGCCAGATAGATACGCCGCAAGCAATCTACGACAATCCAGCCAATCGCTATGTGGCAGGGCTTCTGGGCTCACCGCAGATCAACATTCTGTCGATCGAGGCTGGACCGACACCATCGGCTGCCGCCGGCGCCTTGCAACTCGATCCGGCGCGGATTCCGGATGGTGCGGTCGGCATCGGCATCCGGCCGGAAGACCTCAAGGTCGGAGCCGATAGTGGAGCGGCGAACCAAGCGTGGGTCTTCGAAGTCGAGCCGCTCGGCGGCCATACGGTCGTCACGCTTGAAAGCGGTCCTATCCGGCTTCGGGCCCTGATGCGCGGTCAGCCGCAGATCCGGCTCAACAGTTACGTGGGGCTCGCGTGCGAGCCGGCGCGCATGTTCTATTTCGACAGGGCCGGGAGGGCCCTGCCGAAACTGCAAAATCTGTGAAGGGGAGGAGAAGATGACGAAGGCTGAGCCATTTCATCCTGATGTCAATGTTCGGGAAAAGGGCTATCGCATCGGCTGCATCGGCGCCGGCATGATCATGGCGGAATGCCATCTTGCCGCCTACAAGATGGCCGGTTTCACTGTGGCCGCCATCGCGTCGCGTACGAGGCCGCGCGCTGCTGAGGTCGCCAAGCGCTGGGACATTCCGACCGTGCACGAGACGCCGGAGGCGCTGATTGCCGATCCTTCGATCGAGATCATCGATATTGCCTATCCGCCGGATCAGCAGCCGGACCTGATCCGCAAGGCGCTTGCCACACCGCATATCAAGGCGATCCTCGCCCAGAAGCCACTGGCGCTGTCGCTTGAAGAGGCGAAGAAGCTGCGCGACGAGGCAAAGGCGGCCGGCAAGATCATCTCGGTCAACCAGAACATGCGCTATGACCAGTCCATGCGGGTGTTGAAGGAAATTCTCGATCGCGGCGAACTCGGCCAGGTGGTCATCGCCACGATCGAGATGCGCGCGATCCCCCACTGGCAGGGCTTTCTTGAGGATTACGACCGGCTGACGCTTGCCAATATGAGTGTGCATCATCTCGATGTGCTGCGCTTCCTGTTCGGCGATCCCGATGAAATCTATACCGCAGCCCGTACCGATCCGCGCACCCGGTTCGACCATAGCGACGGCGTGACCGTCTCGACGCTGAAATTCCCCAATAATGTCCTTGCGGTGTCGCTCGAAGATGTCTGGTCGGGTCCGCGCGAGGAAGGCTTCGACAGCGACATCTACATCAAGTGGCGCGTGGAAGGCACCGATGGCGTCGCGCAGGGCACGATCGGCTGGCCGGATGGTTCGCCCTCGACGCTGACCTATGCGTCGAAGAAGACCACCGGCGGCAAATGGGTCTCGCCCAAATGGGACACGATGTGGTTCCCGCATGCCTTCATCGGCGTGATGGAACAGCTGCAATATGCGCTTCGCTCCGGCGAGGCCCCGGCACTTTCGGTTGCCGACAATGTCAAGACCATGGCGCTCGTGGAGGCCGGCTATCGTTCGATGGCCGAAGGGCGTGCGGTCAAACTCGCTGATATCGCTATCTGATTTCGATCCAAAGGGAGGACTCAACCATGATGCAGACCGGCATTTTCACCGGATATTTCCCCTACAGCCTCGAAGAGACTGCAAGGAAGATCCGTGCGCTCAACTTCAACACCGTGCAGCTCGACCTGCATTTCAAGGATATGGATCTGAGTGCAGGCCAGATCACCAAGGAAAAGTGCATCCGCATCCGCGAGACGTTCCGCGATCACAATCTGCCGATCTGCTGTATCTCCGGCTATACCAACATCATCCATCCCGATCCGGCCGAACGTGCCCGTCGTGTTGGCTATCTCAAGGAAATCATCCGGCATGCACAACATCTCGGCACGCCTTATGTGATCTCCGAAACCGGCACCTACAACACCGAGTCGGACTGGGTTCATCATCCGAAGAACAAGACGGAAGAAGGTTTCGAGGAATGCCGCAAGGTCATCGCCGACCTGTCGCAACATGCCTATGATCACGGCGCGACCTTCCTGCTCGAAACCTATGTGAACAATGTCGTCGGTTCCGTCGAGGAAACGGTGAAGATGTTCGCCCAGGTCGATCACCAGGGCCTCGGCCTGCTGATGGATCCGACCAACTATTTCGAGACCCACAATATCGACCGGATGGACCAGATCCTCAATCAGGTTTTTGACACGCTGACCGACAAGATCAGGATCGCTCATGCCAAGGACGTCAAGCGCTCGGGCGATGACAAATCCGAAAAGCATGCCGATATCGGCGATGCAGATGCGATGGAAAGCCATACGTTCCGTGGCGTCGGCGAGATCGAACTGCCTGCCCCGGGCCTCGGCTCGCTTAACTACGATCTCTACCTGAAGCGGCTGGCGCAGAAGCATCCGAACATTCCGATCATCATCGAGCATCTGGAAGAGTCGGATGTACCGCGCGCCAAGACATTCCTGGACGGCAAGCTCCGGGCCCAGGGCCTCTGAAACCCGGATCACAAGGAATGACATCGGGCGGAATAATCGCCCGATGTCGGACAGATGACGTTTCAGCGACGGAGCAGCGGCGATGGTGACACTTTATGGCGAGCGCAGGACCAGACGGGAGCTTTCCGCCTATGCGGGCAGCCTGTCGCAGTTCGCCGGCGTGCGCCTGATGACGCTGGGCGACGGCGTCGAACGTGGCGTGCGCCTGCTCGAATTCCGCACCGGTACCGGGCTTCGCTTTACCGTCCTCATCGATCGTGCGATGGACATCGGCGATTGCGAACATAACGGCATGGCGATCGGCTGGCATTCCGCGACCGGATTTCGCCATCCCGGCCTGCATGATTATGAAGGAGAGGGTGGCCTGGGCTGGATGCGGTCCTTTTCCGGACTGCTTGTCACCTGCGGCCTCGATCATACGCTCTTCATGGCCGAGGAACCGGCGGACCACTATAATTACCGGCCGCGCCAGACGGTCAAACATTCGATCCATGGCCGCGTCGGCACCATTCCCGCCCGCCTATCGGGCTATGGCGAACGCTGGGACGGCGATGATTGCTGGCTCTGGTGCGAGGGGATCGTGCGGCAGGCCGCCGTGTTCGGTGAACATCTCGAACTCACCCGCCGCATCGAGGCGAAGGTGGGGACCGACGAGATTCGGATCACCGACCGGGTTGCCAATCGTGGCTTCAGCCCGACACCGCATATGTATATGTATCACGTCAATGTCGGCCATCCGGTGCTGGCGGAAGGATCGCGTTATGCCGCGCCGATCCGCGATGTTCTGTGGGCTGCCCATGAGGGCGAAAATTATCGTGCGCAGAATGTCGGCTATGACCGGATGCCGGCGCCGCAGGAGCGGTTTCACGAACAGGTATGGGAACATGACGTCGTGGCTGATGCGGCCGGACAGGTGCCGGTGGCACTCGTCAACGACCGTGCGGGGCTTGGCCTCGAAGTATCATTCCGCAAGGACCAGTTCCCCTGCCTTTTCGAATGGCAGGCCCTGCAATCGGGACTCTATGCCCTCGGTATCGAACCTTCGACAGACCATGTGATGGGCCGTGGCCGGGCGCGCGAGACAGGCGAACTTATCTGGCTCCATCATGGCGAGGAGCGCCGCTACGACGTGACATTCCGGGTGCTGGCCGGTGCGCCTGCCCTTGCCGCATCGCTCGGCAAGATTGCCGCGATCGCAACACAGCCGGCGGATAGTTTTCCGAAACCATCCGGCCAGTTTCCGAACATCACGAGAAAGAAGCAAGAACCCGCCGGCTGAACGGCAGGGGCATGGAGGTCAACGACATGTTGGATAGGGTAGATAAGCGGGATTATTCGCTGACCGGCGAAGGTGCTGCGCGCGCCGTCGCGCTCGGCCTGGCCTCGGCAGAATGGTATCATTCGGATGTCGACCGCAAGACGATGAAGGCACTGATGCAGCGCTCCGATGCCGCTGCGATCCGGGACACGGTGATCTGGCTCGGATTGATGGTCGTTTCAGGCGCGTTCGGCGTCTATTTCTGGGGAAGCTGGTGGTGCGTTCCGTTCTTCCTAGTCTATGGCGTGCTTTACGGGTCGGCAAGCGATGCGCGCTGGCATGAATGCGGACATGGAACCGCCTTTCGCACCAGTTGGATGAA
Organism: Rhizobium sp. RU36D; assembly: GCF_900176345.1. Lineage (GTDB taxonomy): Bacteria > Pseudomonadota > Alphaproteobacteria > Rhizobiales > Rhizobiaceae > Allorhizobium. The sequence continues at coordinate 16,220 of NZ_FWXU01000011.1, read as the reverse complement.
CGACGTCGTCTACCAGATCGCCTCCTTCATGCTGATGCGCAATCCGGTGAACTGGCGCTGGAGCCATGCGCGGCACCATACCGATACGATCATCGTCGGCCGTGACGCGGAAATCGCCGTGATGCGGCCGCCTGATCTCCTGAAGGTGATGCTGAATGTGTTCGGCATTCTCGACGTCCATCATTCGCTGATCGGGCTCATTCGCAATGCGGTCGGTCGCTACTCCGCCGACGAACGTGACTACATTCCGGCCACTGAAATTCCGAAGGGCGTCCGGGCAGCGCGCGTGCATGTGCTGATCTATATCGCCACCATCGTCACCGCACTTTATCTGCAATCCTGGCTGCCGCTGATGCTGATTGGTCTGCCACGCATGTATGGCTGCTGGCACATGATCATGACCGGGCTTCTGCAGCATGGCGGCCTTGCCGAAAACGTGCTCGACCACCGGCTGAACAGCCGCACCGTCTACATGAATCCGATCAGCCGCTTCATCTATTGGAACATGAACTACCATGTCGAACATCACATGTTCCCGATGGTGCCCTACCACGCGCTGCCGGAACTGCATCGTCTGATCAAGCATGACCTGCCTGTGCCGAACCCGTCGATCATCCATGCATATCGCGAGGTGATCCCGGCCTGGCTGCGCCAGTTGCGCTACGAGGACTATTTCGTGAAACGGGAGCTGCCGCCAACGGCACGGCCCTATCGCGAGGATCTGCAACCGAACCTCGTCCACTGAACTGACACTGACACTGAGGGAAGGTGTGACCGCCCCGCAAGGGCGAAAACCAACTCATGTCCAAGAACCGGAGAATGACAATGAGCGACTGGATTAGGGCCTGCGCGCTGGACGATATCGACGCCGAGGATGTGATGCGGTTTGACCATGCTGGCCAGACCTTTGCGATCATCCGCGCCCCCGACGACACTGTCTATGTGACAGACGGGCTCTGCACCCATGAGCGGGTCCATCTCGCCGACGGGCTGGTGATGGGTCATGTCATCGAATGCCCGAAGCACAATGGGCGCTTCGACTATCGCAACGGCAAGGGGCTGAAGGCGCCGATCTGCGTCGATCTCAAGACCTATGAGGCCAAGGTGGAGGATGGCGACATCCTCTTCCGGATCGGCTGACGGTCCTGTCATGAAAACCGACGGACCCATCGTCATCATCGGCGCCGGTGAGGCGGGTGCTACACTCGCGGCAGACCTCGCGCGGCGCGGAAATTCCTTGCCGATCCATCTCGTCGGGGCGGAGGATTGCGCGCCCTATGAACGGCCGCCACTGTCGAAGGCCCATCTCGAGCCCGATGAGATAGCGCGAGTGGTTCCGCTGTTTGCCGGTGGAGACATTCCGGACGCGATCATTCATCATCGCGGCGTCCATGCGCTGCGGATCGACCGAGCGGCGCGGACGGTCGAACTGTCGGACGGCCAACGACTGGACTATGGCCGGCTGGTGCTGGCCACCGGCGCCGCGTCGCGGCGCTTGCCGATCGCCGAGGGCATTGTCGGCATTCACTATCTCAGAAACCTCCGCGAAGCGCAGGCGTTGCGGCCGCTTCTGTTGGCCGGTGGCCCGATCGCCATTCTCGGGGCCGGCTTCATCGGGCTCGAAGTGGCGGCTGCCGCGCGCAAGCACGGAACGGCTGTGAGCGTCATCGAGCCGCAGGCACGAATTCTCGCGCGCGGTGTCTCGGCATCGATTGCGGGAAAGGTCCAGGAACTGCACGAACGGAACGGCGTCGCCTTTCGCCTTGGGACGAGCGTGAGCACCATCGATCGAAGCGGCGATACGATTGCACTCATCCTTTCGGATGGCGGAACGATTGCGGCTACCACAATCGTGATCGGCATTGGCGCTGTGCCTGAGGTGGCGCTGGCGCGCGAGGCAGGTCTGATGGTCGACAATGGCATCACCGTCGATGCGCGGCTTCAAACCTCCGATCCAGCCATCCTGGCGATCGGCGATTGTTGCGCCTTTCCGCTTTCGATCTATGGCGGTCGGCGGGTCAGGCTCGAATCCTGGCGCAATGCACGCGACCAGGCGGCCATGGCTGCGGCCCTGCTCTCCGGCGAAGCGATCGGCGAGATGCCGTTGCCCTGGTTCTGGTCGGACCAGTATGATCATGGGCTGCAGGTGGCGGGCCTCATCGATGAAGGGGGGACCGAAATATTGCGCCGGCCCAACGAGGATGTGCTTATGAGCTTTCATCTCGCCGCCGATGGTCGGCTGGTGGCGGCGCAAGGTTTCGGGCCGGGTCAGGCGGTGGCCAGAGACATAAGGCTCGCCGAGATGCTGATTGGCCGCGGTGCCCGGCCAGACCCGGCATTCCTTGCCGATCCGTCTGTCAAACTCAAATCGCTACTCTGATCCTGGAAGGGGAAACGCATGTCCAGAAAGAGACCCACCATTGCCGACCTCCGCGCGATGAAAGGAAAACGTCAGCTGACCATGCTGCGCGTCATGACACTCGAAGAGGCCGAGGCGGCTGAACAAGCCGGTATCGATATTGTCTCGATCCCACCGGATCTGATGCTCAATCCTGAATATCGCGATGCGGCGCCGACGCTCTTTTCGATGCCCGGCGACAATTTCTTCGAGATTGGCACGGCGGACGATTTCGTGCGTTGGGCCTTCCGGCTCTACAAGGCCGGGGCGGATGCCGTCTATTGCTCGGCAAGCTATGCTACGGTGAAGGCGATGGCGGACGAGGCGATCCCGGTGATCGGCCATGTCGGCCTGATCCCGTCACGGGCGACCTGGACGGGTGGCTTAAAGGCGGTCGGCAAAACCGCGCAGTCTGCGCTCCAGATCATGGATGCTGTGCGCAAATATGAAGCGGCGGGCGCCTTCGGTGCAGAAATCGAGGTGGTTCCCGTCGAGGTGGCCAAGGCGATTTCGGAACGAACTTCGCTCTTCATGCTGTCAATGGGCGCTGGCACCGGCTGCGATGCGCAATATTTGTTCGCCGAGGATATTCTTGGCCAGAACCGCGGCCATATGCCCCGCCATTCCAAGGTCTATCGCAATTTCGCCGCTGAATATGACCGGCTCCAGCAGGAGCGGATTGCCGCGTTTACGGAATATCGCCAGGATGTTGAAAGCCTCGCCTATCCCGAGAGCCGCCATGTTGTCCAAATGGACCCCGCCGAGCTCGAAAGCTTCCTGAGGGCGCTCGATTCCTGAGCGTCTACCACACCCCTTCGACATCAGCGTCTGGCCCGGCATAACGGGCCTGACGGGGGCCATTTTGTGAAAGAGATGAAATGCTTACTTATGTACTGACGGTCACGTGCGTGTCGACCCGCGGCATTGTAGCTGCGATCTCTGGTTACCTCGCCGAACAGGGTTGCAACATCGTCGACAGCTCCCAGTTCGACGATCTGTACACCGGACAGTTCTTCATGCGCATTTCCTTCATTTCGGAGGAAGGTGTCACCGAGGCCAAGCTTGAAAAGGGCTTCATTCCCGTTGCCGAGAAGTTTGGCATGAACTGGAACCTGCATGACGGCGCCAAGCGCATGAAGGTCCTCCTGATGGTGTCGCGCTTCGGCCACTGCCTCAACGACCTGCTCTATCGCTGGAAAATCGGCGCCTTGCCGATCGATATCGTCGGCGTCGTCTCCAACCATTTCGACTACCAGAAGGTCGTCGTGAATCACGACATTCCATTTCACCACATCAAGGTGACCAAGGAGAACAAGCCGCAGGTCGAAGCCCGCATCATGGATTTGGTTGCACAGACCGACACCGAGCTCATCGTGCTGGCCCGTTACATGCAGGTGCTTTCGGACGACATGTGTAAGAAGATGTCCGGCAAGATCATCAACATCCACCACTCCTTCCTGCCGTCCTTCAAGGGGGCGAATCCTTACAAACAGGCCTTCGAGCGTGGTGTGAAGCTGATCGGTGCGACCGCCCATTACGTGACCGCCGATCTCGACGAAGGTCCGATTATCGAGCAGGACGTTGCCCGCATCACCCATGCGCAGTCCGCGGACGACTATGTCTCGATTGGCCGTGACGTGGAAAGCCAGGTACTGGCACGGGCCATCCACGCCCATATCCATCACCGCACTTTCATCAACGGCAACCGCACCGTGGTCTTCCCGGCAAGCCCGGGCTCCTACGCCTCCGAGCGCATGGGATGATCCATGACCGTTGTCCTCAACGGATAGGCCTCCGCCGCTTCGGTGATCGAGGCGACAACTTCGGCAGCAACGACACTGAAAAGCTCCGGTCATCGCAAGCACGGTCTTCCAGTTGTCATCGTCGGTCATGATCCTGCAAGCAACGGCTATGTCGGCGCAAAGAGCCTCATCGCCAAGCCCGGCTGGTGCGATGATCCTGGTGCGCCCTCGCCCGTCCCAGGCCCCCTCGCCTGCCCCCGCGTGCGTGCGGGGAGCAACGTAGCCGCGATCCTCACCGCGAACGAGATCGAGCGGAATGACGTGCCGGTCACTCGCGCGACAATCAGGCGAAGCTCATCCGCTTCACAGGTTTCGGCGCATCGGATATCGCGAACGACATGTTTCTCCGCCCCGGTGAAGCCGAGTTCCGCAAGGGTGGGATGATCTGAGCTGCGCGCTGGAAGCTGCGGTCAATGAGGTCAACTATGTGTCCCTCGCCCGCTGCACCCAGTATGCGCATTTCACGCAAGACTTTATCATCAGGGCGATCTGGACTGGGCTGCAGCTTCTCGGTTGGCGCGGGGGTCGCGTGCTTGGGCCAGTTATTGGTACAGGGTTATCCCCCTGCCCTCACGCCGGCCGATTATCGGGACAACGCCTATGTGACCGGAATTGAGTTCGATCCTGTGACGGCACGCATCACCCGGCCGCTTCAGCCAGCGCCCGGATCATCAATGGCGATTTCACCCGTACCGACCTGTCGCCAATCTACGACCTCGCCGTCGGCAACCCGCCCCTCCCCGATCGCGCGGTCCGCTCCGACTGAGCCAATCGTTCGCTCGGCATTCGCCTGCATGACGATTTATTGCCGGAAAACGTGGGCGCGGAGCCGGTGCATGTCGTGAATTGGGCGGCGTTCAGCTTCGCCCCTTGATGGCGACGATGCGCATCGAGCCCCCCTCCCCCCTGCTTCGGTGATGCAAGGAGGTTTGCCGGGGCTGTGAGCTTCGATCTACTGCCAAAAGGGTTGGCTTCTGATTCTGCCTCAAGCTGGTAGACCCGATGGCTACAGGTCTCAGGATGCTTTGTGCGACTAGCAAGACTGTGAATAGCTAACGGAGCCACGAATCCATGCCGTGCCTCTATGGCAATGAAAAACAACAGGAAAACGGAGCCAGCCAGGCATAGGTTACCCAGCAGATGAAGACATTGACGAGTTGTTAACTTTAAATTCCTTGCTGGGTATTCAGAATCGGGAGATAGTTGCGCAAATGATGGCGAAAGCGCCATTTTTTTGAAAATTATCCTCCTCAGGAAATAGTTTGCAAAATGAGCCCGTTGCAGCCCAACCGTTTTGATCTGGAAATCGCCGAACAGGGTTCGAAGATTTCAGGCGCCTTGCATATGCTGCGTAGCCAACAGTACCCGCCAGATGCTCGCAAGGGTCTGCGAAGGTTCCAGATTGGCGAAGTTGCTGACTTTATGGGCGTAACCCAGAGTCATCTCAGGCAGCTTCATGCGGAAGGAAAAGGTCCAGAAGTCGAAACGGTCGGCGGCCGGCGGTACTACACGGCCGATCAGATGCTGGAGCTCCGTGAGTTTCTCGAAGCCAACAAGAAGTCTGACAAGAGATACTACTTGCCGAAACGCCGCGCCGGTGAGCAGATGCAAGTGGTGTCAGTCGTCAACTTTAAAGGTGGAAGTGGAAAGACAACGACAGCTGCGCATCTCGCTCAGTATCTTGCACTGACAGGACATCGCGTACTTGCCGTCGATCTCGATCCGCAGGCGTCATTGACGTCCCTCTTCGGCATCCAACCAGAGCTCGATGAGACATCTTCTCTCTATGAAGCGATTCGCTTTGACGACGAGAAGAAGTCAATTGCTGAGGTCATTCAGCCGACCAACATTCCGGGTCTTGACGTCGTTCCTGCGAACCTCGTGCTCCAGGAATATGAATATGATGTGCCGCTCGCTATCTCGTCGAGAAAAGATGATGAGGGACGACTGTTTCATATGCGCATTGTCAATGCCTTGAAAGCTGTCGATGATCGATATGATGTCGTTGTCATAGACTGCCCTCCTCAGCTCGGGTACCTGACGATCACCGCACTGATGGCCTCGACGGGTATTCTGATAACCATTCACCCTCAGATGTTGGACATCATGTCAATGAGCCAGTTTCTCATGATGCTCGGTGGCATCTTGACGCCGGTTGCCGAGGCTGGTGCGGAGATCCGGATTGAGTGGTTCCGATACCTTGTAACAAGATTCGAGCCCACGGACATCCCGCAAGCCCAGATGGTAGGTTTTATGCAATCCATGTTCGCGCAACATATGTTGAGAAACCACATACTCAAATCGACAGCCATTTCCGATGCTTCAATCAAGAAGCAGACACTTTATGAAGTCGAACGTGGTGATTTTGTCAGGTCAACCTACGACCGTGCAATCGAGAGCCTTAACGCTGCCAATGGCGAGATCATGGACTTGATCCATAGTGCATGGGGGCGAAAATGACTTTCTTGTCAGCCGTTTTTTTTGCCGATTTGATCAATGAATTCAGGTCGTTGTTGAAGATGAACCATGTGAAAGGAGATGTTCGTGGCACGTGATAATCCGTTCGCTAAGTTGGACCTCTCAACCATTCCTGAGAGGAAAGCCTCTGGTCACCCTAGCTATGCCATGACCGGAGCAGCAAAAACGGTGGTCAGATCGATCGAGGATCTTGCTGAGAATACAAAGAAGCTGATGGACGGTGAGGTGGTCGTGGAGTTGGACCCACGGTTGCTTGACGTCTCCTTGGTCGCTGACCGTCTTTCTGACGAGGACGAAGAATATCAGGAGCTCAAACAAGCGATCCGGGAATCCGGCCAGTCCACGCCAATTCTGGTACGACCAATACCCAACAGCCAACGATATATGGTGGTGTTTGGTCACCGAAGGCGTCGGGTCGCTGAAGAACTCGGTATACCTGTCAAGGCTGTCATTAAGAAGCTGGATGACATCACATCCGCCATTGCGCAGGGACAAGAAAATTCAGCACGATCGAACCTCTCCTTTATCGAGCGTGCCTACTTCGCCCGTAATCTCTTGGCGACTGGAATGACCAAGGATGTTGTCAGATCTTCCCTTGCTATCGATGAGGCCATGCTCTCCAAGATGCTTGGGGTAGTCGAGGTCATACCGGAGCCAGTTATCAAGGTGCTTGGAGCCTCGAAAAAAATTGGCCGTGATAAATGGCTCAGCTTGCGACAGTTGCTTTTAGCCCCAATGCTTCTTCGCGCATCCAACGACTATGTATCCACGCCTGACTTCCTGGAAATACCGGAGGAAAGGCGGTTCGATGCACTGCATGATTTCGCGAAGAAATATAAGGCCAAATCGGCAGCGAAGACCCCAAAGGCAGTCGAGCCAGTCAAAGAATGGACATCCGGGGATAAGTCCCTGAGCTTGGCCGTGAGTTCTAGAGCAAAAAAGGTGGCAATCGAGCTATCTAGCATTGAGGCTAAGCCATTTAGCAATTGGCTCACGGCTCGAATAGACCGCCTCTACCAAGAGTACCAACAGTCCAAGACCAACACTGACGGAGAGTAAGCAGCAAAAGAAAAAGGCCCCCAAACGGCGAACCGTGGAAGCCTCTCTCGTTATCCGTAGCAAGATCGAGAATCGCATTTCCCGGAATCACAGTCAAGAGTCTTTGGCACCGTTTTGGTGAGCAGATTTCTATTGCCTAAAGAAAGGTGAAGGAAAATGCATCTCGAAAATGTGACGACGCCCTTTGGGCGGCGGCCTGCTGTGCTTGCGCTCGTGAAGAGGCAGCTACAGACGGCCGAAACGAAACCAAACCGCCCGGTCGAAAAGTGGAAGGTGTTTCGCGACGCCTGCGAGGCACGTGAGCGCCTGGGTCTCCAGGACAGGGCACTGGCGGTGCTCGACGCGCTCTTGACGTTTTATCCGGAGAGCGAGCTCAATTCCGAGAATGGATTGGTGGTCTTCCCATCCAATGCCCAGCTCTCGGTCAGAGCGCATGGCATCACGGGAACGACCTTGCGACGGCATCTGGCTGCCCTGGTCGAAGCTGGCCTCATTCAGCGCCGGGACAGTCCGAACGGCAAGCGTTACGCGCACCGGGATAAGGGGGGCGATATAGAGCAGGCCTTTGGATTCGATCTTTCGCCACTTTTGGCGCGCGCTGCCGAACTTGCAAACCTGGCGCAAGAGGTTGCGGCCGAACGCCTTCAGTTCCGTCGAGCCAAAGAGGCACTGACGATCTGCCGGCGTGACGTCCGCAAGCTGATTTCCGCTGCTATCGAGGAGGGAGCTGCCGGCGACTGGGACGCGATTGAGGACATGTATGTCGGCATTGTCGGCCGACTTCCGCGCAGCCCAGTCCGTCACCAGGTGGAAACAGTCCTCAACGAGATGCAGCTTCTGCGCTCTGAGATCCTCAACCTTCTGGGAAAACAGCTAAATTCTCAAAATATGGATGACAATGCTGTTCAAAGTGGATGCCACATACAGAATTCAAAACCCGAATCCATCAGTGATCTTGAACCTAGCTCTAGACTAGAGCAGGGCGGAGCCGTCGAGCCAGAAGCTGAACCCGCAGTGATAGCCCAACCGTTGGCAAAGCCTGAACAGATGAAGGCATTTCCGCTTTCGATGGTGCTGAAAGCCTGCCCGCAGATTTCCGACTATGGGCCCGGGGGCACGATTTCCCATTGGCGTGAGTTGATGGGCGCTGCGGTCGTGGTTCGATCCATGCTTGGGGTCAGCCCCTCAGCCTATCAGGAGGCGTGCGAGGTGATGGGACCGGAGAACGCCGCGGTTGGCATGGCCGCAATTCTGGAAAGGGCGGGGCATATCAACTCGCCAGGTGGATATCTTCGCGACCTGACGCGCCGAGCGAGGGCAGGGGAGTTCTCACTCGGTCCGATGATCATGTCACTGCTCCGCGCAAACTCAGGAGCAGACAGGCGATCGGCATGAGTGTTGAGTGAACTGAGCGGATTGGCGCAAGGCTGGCCGAACGACGGCAAGCTCTATAAAAGCCCGATTTCGTAATTCGGGGTAAAACGAATGGAGCATTGATGGCTGATAGCCTTAAGGCGCTTTCTTTGGCGATTGGGCTGCTTGGGAGCGATCCGAGCGTCAACGCGGGGGAATGGAGAGAGTATGTCTGGAGGACTCAGACCATTGATACCTGTCTTAAGACGTCTTGTCCTCCAATCTCGCTGAAATGGGATTGGAAGCGGCCGCAGACAGTAACGGTATCGCTGACGCCGACGATGAACGGCCTGACTATACGAACCAGGCTGTCAAATGATGACCCACTGGATGGCGACGATGTCTGTGTGACACTGCTGTTGCGCGATCAAGCGGGGGCGACAATCGCCGTGTTTCACGAAAACCGCCACTCCGATCCTGGAACAGATATCACCGGTTCGACGACGCTCAGCCTCGGCAAGAAGGTCATCTCAGCAATCAGGTCGGTGGCTCTCGGTACCAAACAGTGCCGTGGTGGACCGCAGCAGGATGACGCCATCTATCGCAAGGCGAGAAAGATGTTGGGTCAGAGGTAGCCAACAAGCATGACGGCAACACGCCAGACGTTGGCGCTGCTATCAGCAGAAGCTGACATTATTATCGCAGCCTCGGTTTTTCGCAGTGCTGTCTTTGGACACCACTGCCTTTGTAAGGCGCAATACATGCCGCCATGGCTGTAGTTTGCGGGGGAGGTGTTCAAGATCGCACCATGGGCCGCAGTGAGAGTTGCTTTAGACCGGCCAGACCGACTGCAGCTTTTCGCCGGCGAGAATGCGGTCGCGCGCGGCGGTCTCATGTCGGCCGAGTTGGTCTGCCTGATCGGCAACGGCTTCCACATGCTCCTTCGGAATGCACACCACGCCGTCAATGTCACCGAATATCACATCGCCGGGCTTTATCGTTACGCGACCTATGGTGATGGGGACCTGTGCCTCAATAGGCTCTTTCTTGCCGGTGACCCCAACGGGGCTGGGCTCGGTGCCGAATAGCGGATAGCCAAGCTTGCGGACCTGCGCCAGATCGCGCACCGTGCCATTGACGATCGTCGCCGCAGCGCCGCGCGTCTTTGCGCCCGAACTCATCAACTCCCCGGAGCAGGAGCCGGGGGCGCAAGAGGCGTCGCAAACCAGGATGCCGCCTTGGGGGGCGTTGTCGATGGCGTTGTGATAGACGTCCTGTGGCTCGCCCTTGCGATCAGAAAGTCCGAACAGAACGGTAACAGCCGGACCACACACCACTTCTCCTTCCGCCAGTGCACCGAGGAGCTTGATTCCCTCAAGATGCCCCCAAAGTCCAAGCGCCTCCATGCTGTCGTGCACGTCACCGGAATACCATTTCTTGAGACGTTCAATGGCGTTCCAGTCGACATCCGAGTAGTTGAAGTCAGGCATTCTTAGTCTCTCCCTTGGTAGCTTTTTCAATTGCGATGCGCAGATAGTTGGCGCTGTTATCGATCTGGGCGCGGATCAGCGCCTTGGCGCCCGCCTCGTCACGATCGCGGATCATCGAATAGATCTCGGCATGCTCGTCATAGGCCTCGACCAGCGATTTCGTCGGCACGCGACTGGTCACCTGGATCACCTCGTTGATGAGGCTGGCGAAGTTGTCATAGATGATCGACAGGATGCGGTTGCCGGCCGAGTGCACCAATGCCAGGTGGAACGCGGCGTCGGCATCGACGAAGCCCGAGAAATCCATCTCGTCTCGCGCCCTGCGCATACGCTCCAGGTTTTCGGTCACGGTATCGGCTACGGGCGTGTCCCGTGAACAGAGGATCTCGATGACTTCGGTCTCGACCATGCGTCGAGCCACCATCAACTGCTTGAGATATTCGGGTTCGCTCGCCAGCCGCTGTCGAACCGTCACCGCCAATGTATCGAGAAACTCATTGACGTCCTCGCGAACGACCGTGGTCCGCTCGCCATGGCGGCGCATGACCAGGCCCTTGGTCTCCAGGGTGTGAATGGCTTCACGAACCGCCCGGGTCGAAACCCCAAATTCGCGCGCAATCGTGCTTTCCGATTCGAGCTTGTCGCCGATCTTGAGGGCGCCATTCAGGATGCTCGCCTCTATCGCGGCGGCAACAGTTGTGTGAAGGCGGTCGCGTTTGGAGGCTTGGACTGTGTCAGCTTTGATCATAGGAGGCTCGCATGTTCTGGCTTCGGCTTTCCTGACTTTAGCGAGCCTGTTGACGCATCGCCATCCTTGCGCTTAAGATACTTATGTCATAAGTCATATGTCAAGTGTCCTGATGGATGAGGATCGTCAGGCCCTGATGCAAATGCAGATCCTTGGGAGGAACAAGAATGTCATTGTTTAGAAACTTATTGAGCCCGGTCCTGGCGGGTGCCGCCGGTATCGCCGTGATGCTGGCAGCCGGCGCTGCCGCCGCCGAGTGGCCTGAAAAGGCCGTTACCATTATCGTCCCATGGGCCGCCGGTGGCGGCACGGACGCCACGGCGCGCGCGGTGGCTGAAGGTTTGCAGAAGAAGTTCGGCCAGCCGTTCAACGTGATGAACCGCACCGGGGGCGGTGGGCTTGTGGGCCATGCAGCGATCGTGCAGGCCGCGCCCGATGGCTACACCCTCGGCGTCATCACCATCGAAAGCGCCATGTATGAGGCGCAGGGCCTCAAAGGCGCAACACCTGCCGACTTCAGCTTCATCGGCCGCTTCAATGCCGATGCCATCGGCGTGAACGTCCGTGCAGACGCCCCCTATTCCGATCTGAAGGGCCTGATCGAAGCGGTCAAGAAGGATCCTGGCGGTGTCGCGGCCTCCGGCGCAAACCGTGGTGGCCTTTCACACCTGGCATGGGTTGGTATGTTGTCAAAGGTCGGGATCGATCCCATGGCGGCCAACTGGGTAGCATCGGATGGTTCGGCGCCGGCGCTGCAGCAGCTCGCATCGAATGCGATTGCTGTCGTTTCCACCTCCCCGGCCGAAGCAAAGGCCCTGGTGGACGCAGGCCAGGCCAAGACGATTGCTTTGATCTCCAGCGAGCGCAGCCCTCTGTATCCGGATTTGCCGACGTCGGATGAACTGCTTGATATCAAATGGTCGCCCTTGCCGTTCCGCGGCCTTGCCGGTCCCAAGGGGCTACCTGATGACGTTGTCCTGAAAGTCAGCGCCGCGCTCAAGGAAATCACCGAGAATGCTGAATTCAAGACGTTCATGACGTCTCGCGGTTTCTCTGTCGCCTATCAGGACGGACCGACCTTCGCTGCAACGGTCAAATCCGCCCAGCAGGGACTGACGGAGACGATGAAGGCCGTTGGCCTCGCGAAGTAAATGGCACTGCATGTCCGGGCCCCGGGTAGAGCCTGCGCCCGGACATGCATCAAATCGAACCGCCATCGTGCGAGATTTTGACATGAAGCTTAGTGAAAGACTGACCGGGCCCGGCCTGGTTCTCTTTGGCGCGGGTGTCATTGCGGCGTCCAGCCAGTTGCCTGGAGTTCCCGGGGTTCAATTCGGCGCGGACCTGATGCCTGACGTCGCCGGTGCAGCGCTCATACTGTTCGGCATTCTGATTGCCTGGCCGGCTTGGTCTCAAGCGGATGGCGGCCCGCTGCTGGACGTCAGCGAATGGGATGTGTCCTGGCGCAAGCGCATAACCGCGCTCTGGACCGTCGGCGGCCTGATGACCGGCGCACTGCTTTTCCAGACCCTCGGCTTTCCCCTGGTCGGGCTGATCTACATGGCCGGCCTGATGGCTCTCATAGGTGCGCGGCCCCTGACCATTGCGATCGTCACGCCCTTGTTTGTGCTCGCGCTCTATCTCGGTTTTTCGCGTGTCATGATGGTGGAGCTTCCGGCCGGGCCTCTGGGAGGTTTGCTATGATGTCCCTCGACACCCTCTGGCAGGCACTGTTGATGGTGATGGCGCCGGGCGTGCTGCTCGCTATTGTAATTGGGGCCGTCTATGGACTGTTCATCGGTGCGCTGCCTGGGCTGACGGCGACAATGGCGACCGCACTGCTCGTTCCCGTGACATTTTACATGGAGCCGCTGGCCGCGATCGCCCTGATCGTCTCCAGTACGGCGATGGCGATTACCGCCGGCGATATTCCCGGCGCCTTGATCCGTATTCCCGGGACGCCGGCCTCTGCAGCCTACACGGAAGAGTCCTACGAGATGACACGCCGGGGCAAAGCCGGCGAAGTTCTTTCACTCGGCTTCTTCTTTTCCGCACTAGGTGGATTGATCGGTGCGGTTGTTCTTCTTGTCTCCGGTCCCGCCTTGGCGCAGGTCTCCTTAAACTTTTCCAGCTTCGAGTTCTTTTGGCTTGCTGTGCTGGGCCTGATGACCTGCGCCCTCGTCAGCGCGAACAATCCCGTGAAGGGCGGCGTTTCTCTGGTGCTCGGCATTCTCGTGTCCACGGTCGGACTCGATGTGACCACTGGCCAGCCGCGCTTCACCTTCGATGTCCTGGAATTGAGCGGCGGTGTCAGCTTCATTCCGGTCATGATCGGCATGTTCGCGCTGTCGGAGATCCTGCGCGGGTTCACCACCCTTGAACGGGAGCAGCCTGCTCCTCTCAAGGTCGGTGACGTCAAGCCTTATCGCGGGATGTTGGCGCTGCTCCGGCGTTATCCCATGAGTGTCGTGCGCGGCACCTCGCTTGGCGCGGCGATCGGCGCCCTTCCGGGTGTCGGCGGCGACCTTGCGGCCTGGATCTCCTATGGCCTCAGCCGCAAGTTCTCGAAGACGCCGGAAAAGTTCGGTACCGGGCATCCGGAAGGCTTGGTGGAGGCGACATCCTCGAACAATGCAGGGCTGTCTGCGGCCTGGATTCCAGCGCTGGTCTTCGGCATTCCCGGTGATGCGGTCACGGCAATTGCCGTTGGCGTCCTCTTCATGAAGGGCGTGTCGCCTGGTCCCCGTCTGTTCGTCGAAAACCCGACGATGCCGACGGCGATCATCATATCCTTCTTTGTCGCCAATCTGCTGCTCTTCCCCTTGGGCTGGATCGCGATCAAGGCGGCGCGCCATATCCTGTCGATACCCAGGGCGGTCATCGTACCGATGATCCTGCTGTGCTGCTTCATTGGTTCATACGCTGTCAACAACACCTTGTTCGACGTCTGGGCGATGCTGATTGCCGGTCTGGTCGGATACCTGATGGAACGAAATGGCTTCCCGATCGCGCCGCTGATCCTCGGCCTTGTGCTGGGCCCGGTGCTGGAGCGCAACTTCATCATGTCGATGCAGATTGCGCGCGGCGACCTTCTCGACTTCTTCGACCGACCGGTCGCCGCCGGACTGGGCACTATGGTCTGCATCGTGCTGGTCATCACCATCTATCGCGCCTGGACAAGGCGCGGCCTCGTTTCCTCGAGCGCCATGGCCGAAGACGCCGCCATGGACGCCAATCAATCCCTGAAAGGAAATTCCCAATGAGCGATGCTTTCTCCGTCAAGGACCGGGTGGCCGTGGTCACAGGTGGCCTGGGACAACTCGGGACGCAGTTTACCAAGACGCTGGCTGAAGCCGGTGCGAAGGTCGCGATCTTCAGCCGACGCCCGTTCTCACGCGAGCAGATCACTGAGAAATTCGGTGCTCTCGCCGATCAAGTTCGCGTCCATGAGGCCAGCGTGCGTGACAAGGAACAGCTTATCCGAGCGACGGACCAGTTGATTGCGGATTGGGGTGTCCCGCATATCCTGATCAACAATGCCGGTATCGACAGCAAGCCGAATGGCGATGCTGATCAGAATGCGCCTTTTGAGCACTATCCGCAGAAATACTGGGATGAGATCATCGATACCAACCTGACCGGCGTGATGCTGACGACCCAGGTCATCGGCAGCAAGATGGCGGATGCCGGCCGTGGCTCGATCATCATGGTCGGCTCGATGTATGGAATGGTGTCACCGAACCAGGCGTTGTACGCCTATCGCGAAGCGCGCGACGGCAAGCCGTTCATCAAGGCGATCTCTTATGCCGCCTCGAAATCCGGCCTCATCAATATGACGCGCTACCTCGCCACCTACTGGGCCAAGAAGGGTGTGCGGGTCAATCTCGTCACCTTCGGCGGCGTCAAGACGGGTTCTTTCGACAAGGAGTTTATCGACGCCTTCCTGGAACGGGTGCCCATGGGACGGCAGGCCGAGATCGAGGAGTTCGGTCCCATCGTCCAGTTCCTCGGGTCTGATGCGTCAACCTATATGACGGGCGCCAATCTGGTGCTTGACGGCGGTTTTACCGCTTGGTGAATGCCGCCCTGGAGTTGCCAGTAAGCGCTGGCAACTTCCTGTCTCGCCCGGCAATGCTCTGCATATTGGCGCAGGCGCATCAGTCAGAAGGTGGAATTGCTCGATGCCTCTTTGCGAAGCATCGCCACAGCAGACGCCTCACGATGCGGCGAATAGCTTGCAATGGTCAGAACGGGGCAAAGCCAAGGGAATCGACGCTGCAATATCCCGTTTTGAAATTACAATTAGGGCGTCCAGATGCGAGATCGTTCAAGATTGGCCGCTAGTTCGATGTAGAATTGACGGGACCTCTTGGCCAGACTCCTCCATCGGCCAAGCCACGGGAACGTCCTTTCGATGACCCGAAGGCGCGGTCTTGGTGACTTCATGATCTCGACCGCCGGGCGCCCGATCTTCCCTATTGTCGCTTCACCATGACCGACTCGCTTGCGGCTTAGCAGAATAGTGTTTCCGACGGATTTTGTTGAAACAAACGCGCAAGAGCCGTTCCACTGCCATGGGTTGCCGCTGCAAGCGGGCGTTGCCCCTCAGTTGACCAGACCCAAACTTAAGCTCCCACATAGACGGTTCGCTTGCGCAGGTAGGCTTCCAATCCGTGCTTTCCGTCCTCGCCGCCGAGGCCGGATTGCTTCCAGCCGTTGTGAAAGCCCTGCGCGGCCTCGCCAGCACCGCGATTGACACGAAGGCCCGCGTTTCATCCTTATTGCCGCGCTGTACGCACCGTTGTCAAATGATCTGCGTGAGCGTGTTGTTGCAGCCGTTTTAAACGGCGAAAGTAGTCGTGCAGTCGCTGGACGTTTTGGCGTCGCTGTCT
>NZ_FWXU01000045.1 GCF_900176345.1 Rhizobium sp. RU36D | reverse complement strand
ACACCCCAAATGCCCGGCAAAACAACAGCCGGGCCACAGAACCGCCGTCTGCAAAAACCAAAATCCCAAAAACTCGGCTTTATGCAACGGTCCCCTTGTGGGGGAGATGGGCGGCAGCCCAGAGGGGGGTATGAGCAGGCAATGACGCTTGCGGATTAGCCCTCACCTGAAAATCTGGTACTTAGCTTGCGCCAAATGCCAGATTTTTCGCCCCCCACAATGGGGAGGTAACGCCCCTCACCCGGCCTCCGCTTCGCTTGGCCACCCTCTCCCCGCAAAGCGGGGCGAGGGGAACTGAGACGCTGCGGCCACATCATTTGGACCCAGCAGCACTCACCTCAGCGCAATATACCGGTCGGAGCGGTGGTTGATGGCGAGGAAGAGGTTGAGGACGACGGCGCCGAGGATGGACCAGATGACGACCATGGGGCTGACGACGAGGAAGGCGCAGGCCATGACGGCGAGGTCGAAGGCGAGTTGCACAAGGCCGGCGCGGATGCCGAAGCGGTCCTGGATATAGATAGCGAGGATGCCGAGGCCGCCGAGGCTGGCACGGTGGCGATAGAGCGCCAGGAGGCCGAATCCGAGCAACAGGCCGCCGAGGATCGCGGCCCAGAAGGGCTGGATCATCTGGATGACCAGGAAGCGGTTTTCGATCTCGACGAGGAAGGAGGTGGCGCCGACGGCGGCGAAGGTTTTCAGCGTGAAATCCAGCCCGACGCGCTTGAAGGACAGGATGTAGAACGGCAGGTTGAGCAGGAAGAACAGCAGGCCGAAGCTGAGGCCCGTCGCATAATGCAGCACGAAGGCCAGGCCCGCCATGCCGCCGGTGAGAAGCCCGACCTGGGCCAGGATATAGAGCCCGAGCGCGGCGACCATGCTGCCGGCGATCAGGCCTTGAATGTCTTCCGCCGCCGTGTGCCGGGTGGGATTGGGATTCCAGATGCCGAACATGCTGCCTGCCTGCGCCATGATGATCTCTCCAGAATGAGCCTTCATGAGGAGAAGAATGCGCCTCAAAATAGCAGTCGGCAAGGTGGATACGTAAGCAATGCTGACCTATCGCGAAGTTCGCAATTCTGTTGCGTGTCAGGGCATGCGACGGGCAATAAAGAGAATGCCGGCGACCGGTTTTCCGCCATCCATGCGAATGGTCTGGCGGCGGGTTTCAAGGGTGTCGAAGCCGTGACGGGCGATGAGCGCGCGGACATAGGTCTCGTCATGCCTGTAGCGCAGCGATTCTGCTAGCGCATAGCCCGCCTCGCCCGCCCCATCCTCGACGGAAAAGGCGAGGATGGCATCCTTCGTGGCCAGGGCAGCGACAAGATCAAACACCGCCTCGAGATTGCCGAGATACATCATGACATCGGCAGCGACGATGAGATCGGCGCGACCTTCACCCAGGCCCTCGCCGAACAGGCCGGACTCCGTGGCCGGCTGCGACAGGTCGGCTTGGGCCAGTTGATGGTAGATGCCTTTTTCCGCGGCCTTGGCCAGCATGTTGGCGGAGAGGTCGAAACCTTCCAGCCGCTCTACCCGATCGGCGATTTCCACGCCCATCAGGCCGGTGCCGCAGCCGAGATCGACGGCCACCGCGAATTTGCGCTCGCCGACGGTGCCGGCAAGCAGCGCGGCCAGATCGCGGGGGACGCTGTAATCCAGCTTCTGCAACAGCGCGGTCTCGAAGCGATCGGCATAATCGTCGAACAGGGCCTCGACATAGCGGCTGGGCGGCAATTGCGGAGCGTCGCGTGCGCCGATTACGGCCAGCTTGAGGGAGGCACCGAAAATGTCTTCGGGGTCCAGGTCCAGTACCCGGCGCAAGGCTTCCGCCGCGCCCTGCAGATCGCCAGCCTTTTCGCGATAATCCGCCAGCCTGAGATGCCCGGCGGCCCAATCCGGCGCGAGATCCAGGGCCTGTTCCATCAGTTCGGCCGCGGCCGCGGGATCGCCGCCCTCGCTCAGCATGCGGGCATAGTCGGCGCGGCGATCGGCGATGGCATCGCCGGAGGAAAACTGGGTTGGAGGCATGGGATATCCGGCTCTTGGTGGCCCCGGTGCTTGACCCAAGCCACAAAAAAACTCAAGTCCTGATTTCGAAGGGCGGTTAGGGAAGCACGGCCATGGTTGCGGTTCAGGTCGGCGCCCCCTATCTCAGTGGCAAAAGGGAGATCGCGCATGTCGGATCGGGTCAACAGATTTTTGGGCGATACACCGGGCCGCACGGTCGTCAAGCTCTTGGTGGTGTCGCTGGTCGTCGGCTTCATCATGACCGTGTTCGGCATCGATCCGCTAGACATCATCGAGGGCATCCGCAACTTCTTCCTGGAACTGTGGTATCGCGGTTTTGACGCGCTGGGCCGGGTCGGCGACTACCTGCTGATCGGCGCGACCGTGGTCATTCCGGTCTTCATCATCCTCAGGCTCATGAACATGAGGGGCTGAGAGGATGCCGTCGGTTTCCGCCTCGCGCCGCCACACCCTGATGCTGATGGGCTTTGCGCTCTCGGCCCCGATCGTCCTGACACTTTCCGGCTGCACGGTGCGCGAGGCGCTCGACACCCGTGACATGAAGGATGCCCGCGACGAGACGGCGGCGGCACTGCCGATCGTCAATGGCTTGCGCCGCGAAAAGGGGCTCGGCAGCCTGCGCCAGGACCCGGCCGCCACGGTGGCGGCGATCGAACAGGCGCGGCGCATGGCAAGCGCCGGCAAGATGTCGCATCTGATCGGCTTCAACGATGATTTTGGCGCGCGCATGAAGCGCTCGCGCGTTCAGCTTCCCGCAGCCGAAAACATCGCCACGGGGCAGGACACGGTGCAGCGGGCGGTGCAGGCCTGGATCGATTCCCGCAAGCATCTGGAAAACATGCTGGGCGGCTATAACGGGCTCGGCGTCGCGGTGGCGATATCGCCAGCCTCCGACAACCGGCCTTTCTGGGCGATGGTACTGTCAGCGTAAAGGCGTCGCTCAATCCTTGCGGAAGATCAGGCTGGCGCCCCAGCCGGTGATGACCGCCATCAGGACGGCGAGGACGCCGTAGCTGAAGGCGTTTTCGTGGGCGGCCTTGGTGATGGAATCTTCAAGGCCCGTTTTTACCACGCGGAGCGCCAGTTCGCGCTCGGCAACGAATTCCCCTGTCTTGAACAGATAGGCATTCACGATATGCACGCCGTCGGGAATGTTGACGGGAAGGCGCAGCGTTGCGCGGAACAGGCTGGAACTGACGAAGCGCACGCCGTTGGTATCGCTCTGGTAGAGGCCGCTCGCCAGCTTGCGGCGGCGATAGGCCTCGCGGAATTCGCCGAGGCTGCTGCCAGCACTGAAGAAGCCGGTGGGCGTCAGCGGTAGGTATTCCGCGCCGATGCCGAGCTCCGAAAGGGTCTGGGGCTTGGTTATGGTATCGAGCGGGCGGGTGCTGGCCAGCGAGTAGGATTCCGGCACGCGCTCGAAGGTCATGGAATGACGGTTGACCCAGATGCCGAACACCCGCTCCTTGCGGCGCACGGTGGCATCGTTGCGAGGACCGGTCAGCGTCACCACCACGTCATACTGGCCGATGGCGAGCAGCAGGCTGTCGACATTGTTCAAGGTGCCGAAGACGGTGAGATCGGCGCCGCGGAAATCCGGCGTGATGGCAATTTCCGTCGTCGAGGTGCCGATATCGATGCTTTCCTTGGTCACGTCGCCCTGGGGCATCAGCGGCATCTGCGCGGCGGTCGGCCCGGCGGAGAGCGCACCCGCGACGACAAGACAGCGCAGCAAAGACCGGAGCATCAGTTCAGCCCTCCGACATAGACGGAATAGACATCCTGCGGCGAGATCACCAGATCGATCGCCAGGCGCAGGCCGACTGCCAGGATGAGCATGGCGAGAAGCGCGCGCAACTGCTCGCCGCGTAGCTTCTGGCCGACCCGCACGCCATATTGCGCGCCGATGACGCTCGCCACCATCAGGAACAGGGCCAAGACGATATCGACCGAATAATTGGTCGAGGCCTGGGCGATGGTGGTGAAGGCGCTGACGAAGATGATCTGGAACAGCGAGGTGCCGATGACCACGTTGGTGGGGATTCGCAGCAGATAGATCATCGCCGGCACCAGGATGAAGCCGCCGCCGATGCCGAGCGGCGTCAGGAGGCCGATCGAAAAGCCGATGCCGATGATCGGCACGACGCTGAGATAGACCTTGGATTTCTTGAAGCGGGTCTTCCAAGGCAGGCGCTGGATCCAGGTGTGCTGGCCCGGCCGGTTCGGTGGTTCAGCGCCCTTTCCCTTGCTGTAGCGGCGCAACGCATTGACGCTTTCCCACAGCATCAGCGAGCCGACCGTCGACAAGAGGATGACATAGACCAGCGAGATGAACAGGTCGATCTGGCCGAGGCGCCTCAGCATCAGGAACAGCCACATGCCGACAATAGAGCCGGAAAGGCCTCCCGCCAGCAGCACGAAGCCGAGCTTCAGGTCGAGCGAGCCGCGCCGGAAATGGGTGATCGCCCCTGACACGGAGGCGGCCACGACCTGACTGGCGCCGGTGGCGACCGCGACGACAGGCGGAATGTTGTAGAAGATCAGGAGCGGCGTGATGAGAAAGCCGCCGCCGACGCCGAACATGCCCGAGAGAAAGCCGACCGCCGCGCCAAGGCCGAGGATGATGAAGATGTTCACCGACAATTCTGCGATCGGCAGGTAGATTGTCACGGCACGGACCTTTGCTGCGGCCGCCCGAGCCAGCGGGCTGCAGGATGAAATACAGGGGAAGCCGCCCGATCCGACCATGTCGAAAAACGGCCAAGCCCTTGGAGAAGCTTGATTTGAGCCGAATTCTGTCTTGCGCCCGTCAGGCTGGCCTGTCAATTCCGAAGACCTGACTACGCCACCTTTTTTCGGGTTTTATGAAGGCAGAAGGTTATTTGTTTCGCTCCAGCAGCGCCTTCACCAATTCGTCGGTAACACGGCCGGTCGGCTCCTGGCCGACGGAGGTCTGGAATGCCTTGATCGCAGTGACCGTTTTCTTGCCCATGACGCCATCTGCCGTGCCGGCATCGTAGCCGTTGCGGTTGAGGATCGCCTGGATGTTTTGCACGGCCTTCTTCATGTCGACGGAGGCAGTCTTGACGCCGGTGCCGGCCCATTCGTCCGGCGGGTTCACGGCATTGGCGTCCACGTCGAGCGGCGTGGCCTTCCAGCTGTCGACGCCGGCGCGGGCCTTTTCCAGCTGCTCGGGGCGCATGGAATTGGCCACCTCGTCACGCTTCTGGGCGGCATCCTTGTCGCCATCCTTGGCGGCGATGGCGAACCACTTGTAAGAGGCCTCGAGGTTCTGCGGCACGCCATTGCCGCGGGCATAGAGGATTGCGAGGTTGAACTGGCTGTCGGTGACGCCAAGCTCGGCGGCGCGCTCGAACCACTGGGCGGCATTGGTGTAGTCCTGGCTGCCGCTGGCGCCGGATGCCAGGAGGACGGCGAGGTTGTGCATGGCGCTGGCATTGCCCTTGGCAGCGGCCATTTCATAATAGGTCTTGGCCTTGTCGAGGTCGCGCTCGACGCCCGAGCCCTTCTCATAGAGGTTGGCGAGGCGATAGAGCGCCGGGGCGAAGCCGCGATCGGCGGAGAGTTGATACCACTCAGCCGCCGTCGTCAGGTTCGTCGGCACGCCGCGACCTTCGGTATAGCGGGCCGCGATTTCGAACAGGGCGAGCGGATCGCCGTCCTTGGCGGCAATCGACAGGGAAGCCGGAGTGATTTCGGCGGGCACCGAGATCTCGGCCTGGGCGGCTTCGGGAGCTGCCTCGGCTGGTGCCGGAGCCTCGGCGGTCGGTTCGGCCGGCGGCACGTTCTGGAGGACCTCGGGCTGATCGGCGGGAGCATCCGCCGGGCCTGCATCCATCGCGCCGGCCGCCGGTGGCGGGGCGAGATCCGGTGCGGCCGGCTGCTCCGTCATCGCAGGCTCTTCCGGCAGCGCAGCCGGAGCCGGCGCCTGGGCTTCGATAGGAGCGACAGGCTCGACCGGAGCGGTGAGCGCACCGCTTTGCTGCAAGGCCGGTGCCTCAATGACCGCCTGCGGGGCGCTATCGCCGCTTGTGAGCGTCTTGACCAGCGGCATCGCCATGGCGGCCAGCAGGATGGCGCCGATGGCCATCATGATCGGGCGGCGATAGCGCGACAAGAAGGACGGTGCCTTGCCAGTGGCGGGGGTGATCTTGTTGTCACCCATGACGGAGGGATTGGGCGTGCGCTCCATCTCCTCGGCGGCGGCCTGGGCAGCGCGGCGGGCGGCGGCGATGTAGTCCGTGCGGTCTGCATCAGTGCCCAGGGAACCATCGCCGCGGGTGCGGTTTTCCGACTGGTTGGCGCGAACCCGCTCCAGGATCTTGCGCACGTCGGGCGCACCGGAGCCGGGCTCCAGCAATTCATTGGCTTCATCCGGCGGCAGGATATCGCCCGGATCCATGGACGGCGTGGGATCGATATGAACACGGCCTTCGCTGGCCTGCTCCGGCTGCTTCTTCTGTCCCGGCATCAACCGGCGGCCGAGACCGGCCAGCAGGCTCGGCTTCTCGGCCTTGGCTTCCATGACGGGTTCTGGAGCCGTCGCGTCCAGCATCGCGGCGACAGAGCTTTCGAGCTCCGCCTGGATGGCCTGGCGATTGGGCGGCGACACGGGCACCCGCGCCGGCTCCCACTGCACGTTCAGCGGGCCGACGATATCTTGCTCGTCAATCTTCGCCTGGGCCATCTGCGCCAGGGATTCCCGGCTTGCGGGATGGGCGGCCTGCTGGAACAGGGGTGCCGGCTCGACCGGCTTGGTGACCGGCGGGAAGGCCGGGGCCGGACGGTCGATATTGTCGAGCCGGTCGGCGATCTGCAGCAGGGTTTCCTGCAGCGCTTCAAAAGTGCGGCTGGTGCGCTCCTCCGAGCCGCGGCTCAGGTCTTCGAGATGCTTGAGGTTATTTGCCAGCGCCGCCAGCGTTTCCATGTCGCCGGTGTTCTGCGCCTGGACGGCGGCCGGCTGCGAGCGAACCTGCTGCGAATAGGTCTCCATCACGGCTTCGGCAGCCTGGCGGGCGGCCTCGATGATGTATTCGTCGCTGGTCGCCATGTAGTCTTCGAGCGCTGCGATACGGCCGGACACCGCATCATCCTGAGGCGCCGGTCCGCGGGGAACGCTGTTCAACTGCCGCGACAGCTGGGCGATCTGCTCTTCCAGTCCACGAAGGGTGGAGGAATCCTCGGCCGGAGCACGCGCGGTGTCGTTCAGCCGGTCAGCGATCAGATCCAGGCGCTCTTCGAGGCTGCGCAGCAGCCGGTCGTCAAAGGCCGGTGCCGGCGGCGCGGGCGCCGGAATCTCCAGCTCGTCGATGCGATGCGCCAGATAGTCCAGGCGCTCTGCCAGGCGCGCATTGACCGCACCGTGATCCAGCGCCTCGATGCGGGCGGAGATATCGGCGAGATAGCCGGCAAGTTCGGGCTGCTCGACGGGGCGCTGCGCCTCTTCTACCAGCAGCGACAATTGCTCGATGCGCTCTTCCAGGCGGCTGGCGGCATGTTCCTGGGTCAGGTCTTCAATGCGGATCGTCAAGGCCTCGATGCGCTGCCCGAGATCGTTGATCGGGTCGCTCCAGCTGTCATCACGGGTCAAGGCCTGTTCGCTCAGGGCATCGATCTGATGACCGATGCTGGCGAGCCGGTCTTCCAGGCGGCCGACCACCTGGGCATCCAGCGGGCTGGGGGCCGAGCGCATGCCGGCGGCGATCGCCCGGCTGATCTCGTCCAGGCGACGGTCAATGCCCTGGAACTGGTCGGTCAGCGCCCGCTCCTGCGGATCGAACTGCGCGCCGATCTGCTCCAGCGCATTGGCAACCGCGATCAACTTTTCTTCCAGCACGCGCACCGAGCGGCTGTCGCTGATGCCGCTGATCTGCTGCTTGATGCCCTCAAGGCGATCGGCCAGCGCGGCGATGTCGTCGCGGACATCGACTGGCTCGATGGCCTGGAAGCGGCTATCAAGGGTGGAACCGAGGTTGTTCCAATGGTTGCCGATGGTCTGGACCGACTCTTCGCGCGCCAGACCATCCATCAACGAGCGCAGGTCTTCGAATTCCGCGCGCAGGCCGTCGGTGCCGTCCTGGGGGCGATCCCCCAGCTGCTTAATGCTGTCTGCGAGCCGTGCCAGGTCGTCGCGGAACTCATCGAGACCCTGACGCCGCTCGGCGATCGACTTGATGGCGCGCATCTCGTCGCGCAACGTGGCGATCTCGCGACTGAAGCCCTCGGAGATATCCTTCTTGAGGTCCTGGCGAAGGCTGATCAGCGCCTGGGTGATTTCCTTGGTGGCGATTTCGCCTGACGTCGGGCCCTGCGGCGCGCGCTGTGGTGGCGCGACGGGCTGGCGGGCCGCCGGAGCCGGGGCACGCGTCGAAAGGGGTGGCATCGGCTCGCGGCTGATCGGCCGGCGCGGGCGCTCCTCCTGACGGGCCGGGGCTGGCCTCTCGTCATAACGGGAGGGGGCCGGACGGTCATCGTAACGCGAGGCTATCGCGCGATCGTCATGGCGCGGCGCATCGAGACGGGACGGTACGCGGCGCTCGTCATACCGGGCTTCCGGCTGGCGCTCCTGCTGGCGACCATCGAGCGGTCCACGGGGGTTGCGGGGCTCGTAACGGCTCTGCTGTTCCTGGCGCGTGTGCGATTCATGGCGGCCATAGGCGTCGTTGCGGCCTTGCGGTTCGGCGCGGCTGAGCGGCGGGCGCAGTTCGGGCGCAGATTTTGCCGCATCAAGCGCCCGCTGGCGCTCGCGGATCTGGGTCAGCGGATCGCTGGAGATCGGTGGACGCTCCTGGCGCTGCGGCCTGTCGTCGCGACGCTCGCGCGCTGTCGTGCCGCTCATCAGGCCCTCGATGCGCGCTTCCAATCCCTCGATGGTACGGCTCAGCGCATCCAGCGATGAGGCGCCGCCCGCACGGGAAGAAGAGGATCGGGATCCGTTCATGGTCTTGCTCGCTTCGACATCGCCACTGGGGCCGCTGGTTACGCATCGTGAAGGCGCAGTGCCCGGTGTGCCGGCAGGATAGGCTTTGGACCTTGATCCTGCCTGACTGCCGGACCGCATCCGAAGGGGCGGCAAAGCAGCATGAGGGCAATGCGATTCACCGGCCACAATTCACGAAACGTGGTAAACAAGTGGTTAATTCCGACAGGAATTTTTTAACGATTCGCGTCATGGTCCGCGCAAGCGGCCCGGTTCATCCTTGTTCCCAGGCGTTCCGCCGACACCTTGAGGAGGGTGTCGGTGGCTGAAAATATTCGAGCGTCGCGAATATTGACGTTTACGCGCACGTCAATATTTTGTATAAGCATGAACAAGTCGGGCTTGGCCCGCACATCGTCTTTGGAGGAAGATCGCCCATGCCCGTCTACAAGGCCCCGGTAAACGATACGCTTTTCATCCTGAACCAGGTGCTTGGCCTGGACCGCTACAACAACCTGCCGGGTTTTGAAGACGCCACTCCAGACATGATCGAGGCCATTGTCGGCGAAGCGGCCAAGCTTGCAGAGGAGGAGCTTTTCCCGCTCAACCTTTCCGGCGACCAGGAAGGCTGCACCCGCCACGACGATGCGACTGTCAGCGTGCCGAAGGGCTTCAAGCAGGCTTATGACGCCTATTGCCAGGGCGGCTGGCTTGGCCTGTCCATCCCCGCCGAATTCGGCGGCCAGGGCCTGCCCTATACGTTGCACACCGCCGTCGGCGAATATATGTCCTCCGCCAACATGGCGCTGATGATGTATCCGGGCCTGACCCAGGGCGCGATCGCCGCGATCCTGGTCCATGGCTCCGATGAGCAGAAGCGGAAATATCTGCCGAAGATGGTCGAGGGTGTCTGGACCGGCACGATGAACCTGACCGAGCCGCATTGCGGCACCGATCTTGGCCTGCTGCGCACCAAGGCAGTTCCTGACGGCAATGGCGGCTACAAGATTTCGGGCCAGAAGATCTTCATCTCGGCCGGCGAACACGACATGTCGGATAACATCATCCACCTGGTGCTCGCCCGTATCGAAGGCGCGCCGGAGGGCACCAAGGGTATCTCGCTGTTCATCGTGCCGAAGTTCATGGTGGGTGACGACGGGTCGGTCGGCGCGCGCAACACCGTGACCTGCGGCGCCATCGAGCACAAGATGGGCATTCACGGCAATTCGACCTGCGTGATGAACTATGACGAGGCGACCGGCTATCTGATCGGCGCCGAGAACAAGGGCCTGGCGGCCATGTTCGTGATGATGAACGAGGCGCGCTTGGGCGTTGGCCTCCAGGGCCTGTCGATTTCCGAAATCGCCTACCAGAACGCCGCAAACTATGCCCGCGAACGCATCCAGGGCCGCTCGCTCTCAGGTGTCAAGGCGCCGGACAAGAAGGCCGACCCGATCATCGTGCATCCCGACATCCGCCGCGTGCTCCTGACCATCAAGGCCTTCAACGAGGCCGGCCGCGCCTTCACGCTGTGGACGGCGCTGAAATCCGACATCGCCCATCGCTCGGGTGATGCCGCCGAAAAGCAGACCGCCGACGACATCCTGGGCCTGATGACCCCGATCCTCAAGGGTGTGCTGACCGACAAGGGCTTCGACCATGCCGTCATGGCGCAGCAGGTCTATGGCGGACACGGCTACATCGAAGAATGGGGCATGAGCCAGTATGTGCGCGATGCCCGCATCGCCATGATCTATGAAGGCGCCAACGGCATCCAGGCGCTCGACCTGGTCGGCCGCAAGCTCGGCCTGAATGGCGGCCGCGCCGTGATGGCACTGTTCAAGGAAGTCGGCGATTTCTGCGAGGAAAACCGCTCGGACGAGAAGCTGTCCTTCTACACCAAGAGCCTCAAGAAGGGCTTGAACGACCTGCAGGCCTCCACCATGTGGTTCATGCAGAACGCCATGGCGAAACCCGACAATGCCGGCGCCGGCTCCACCGACTACATGCATCTCTTCGGCCTTGTTGTGCTGGGCTATATGTGGGCGAAGATGGCGAAGGCCGCCAATGAGAGCCTGGCCTCCGGCACCGGCGACGCCGCCTATTACGAAAACAAGCTCAAAACCGGCCGCTTCTACATGGAAAAGATCATGCCCGAGACCGCGCTGCGCAAGACCCGCATCGAAGCCGGCGCGGACAGCCTGATGGACATGGCCGCGGAGGCGTTTTGATTGGTGGAATGGCCGATCCCCTCACCAACAAAATCTAGCACTTAGCTTCCAGCTAAGCTGCTGATTTTGTAACCTCTCCCAAAGGGGGAGAGGAAAGTGAGGCGGGCGCGGCACCCTGCCTCTCCCCTTGTGGGAGAGGCAGCAATTTCAACATTTGGCGAAGCCTAAGTGTTAGAAATTGCAGGTGAGGGGATTTTCAGACAACGGCCGGACCAATGCTTCGGCCAAAGGTGAATTCCAAGGCAATTCGATTGCCAACGAGGGAGAGAAACAATGACCGAAGCCTTTATCTACGACCACGTGCGCACCCCTCGGGGTCGCGGCAAGAAGGATGGATCGCTGCACGAGGTGCCGACGCCGAGACTTGCCGCCCGCACGCTGGAGGCGCTGCGCGACCGCAACGGGCTCGACACGTCGAAGGTCGACGACATCATCTTCGGCTGCGTCGATCCCGTCATGGAAGCCGGCGCTGTGATCCCCAAGGCGGCTGCCTTTGAGGCCGGCTATGACTTCAAGGCGCCGGGCATGCAGATCTCGCGCTTCTGTGCGTCCGGCCTCGACGCCATCAACCTGGCCGCCGGCAAGGTGATCGCCGGGTCCGACGACATCGTGATCGCTGGCGGCGTGGAAAGCATGTCGCGCGTCGGCATGGGCATGTCCGGCGGCGCTTGGTACATGGACCCCTCGGTCAACTTCCCCGGCTATTTCATGCCGCAGGGCGTCTCGGCCGACCTGATTGCCACGAAATATGGTTTCTCCCGCGATGATGTCGACGCCTATGCGGTGGAGAGCCAGAAGCGGGCGGCGGCGTCCTGGGATAAGGGACATTTCGCCAAGTCCGTGATCCCGGTGAAGGATGGCAATGGCCTCGTGATCCTGGATCGCGATGAGCATATGCGTCCCGGCACCGACATGCAGTCGCTGGCCGGGCTGAACCCCTCCTTCCAGATGCCGGGCGAAATGGGCGGCTTCGATGCGGTGGCCATCCAGGCCCATCCCGATGTCGAGAAGATCACCTATGTGCACCATGCCGGCAATTCCTCCGGCATCGTCGACGGTGCGGCCGCCGTGCTGGTCGGCTCCAAGGCCGGCGGCGAGGCCATGGGCTTGAAGCCCCGCGCCCGCATCCGCGCCTTCACCAATATCGGCTCCGATCCGGCGCTGATGCTGACGGGGCCGGTCGATGTTACCGAGAAGCTTCTGGCCCGCACCGGCATGAAGATCTCCGATTTCGACCTGTTCGAACTGAACGAGGCGTTTGCCGCCGTCGTGCTGCGCTTCATGCAGCATTTCGAGGTGGATCACGCCAAGATGAACGTCGCCGGCGGCGCGATTGCCATGGGCCATCCGCTGGGCGCAACCGGCGCGATGATCCTCGGAACCGTGCTGGACGAGCTGGAACGCCGCGATCTGAACACCGCGCTGGTCACGCTCTGCATCGGCGCCGGCATGGGCACTGCGACGGTTATCGAGCGGGTTTGAGGGGAGCAGCCCCCCTCATCTCAGGCGCAACCTGTTGCACCGGGCCTGCCGGCACCTTCTCCCCGCTGGGGAGAAGAGACCAAGCCGCGGCGCTAACGACTGCTCCTCTCCCCTTGGGGAGAGGGTGGCCGAGCGAAGCGGAGGCCGAGTGAGGGGGCGGTTCCGCACAACACGAATTCAAGGGAAGAGGAAATCCCATCATGAGCACCTACAAGAATTTCACCGTCGAAACCGATGCCGATGGCATTGCGCTGGTTACCTGGGACATGAAGGACAAGTCGATGAACGTCTTCACCGTCGAGGTGATGGACGAGATCGAGGCGATCGTTGATGCGACCGTGGCCGACGCAGACGTCAAGGGCGTGGTCTTCACCTCCGGCAAGTCCACCTTCTCGGGCGGTGCTGATCTGACCATGATCAAGGGCATGTTCTCGATGATCGTGGAAGAAAAGGTCAAGGACCCAGCCAATGCGGTGAAGAAGCTGTTCGATGCCGCCGGCCGGATGAACTGGCTGTGGCGCAAGATCGAGACCAATGGCAAGCCCTGGGTTTCGGCGATCAACGGCACCTGCATGGGCGGCGCGTTTGAGCTGTCGCTGGCCTGCCACGGCCGCGTGGCCTCCAATGCGAAATCGGTGAAGATCGCCCTGCCCGAGGTCAAGGTCGGCATCTTCCCCGGCGCCGGCGGAACGCAGCGCGTGCCGCGGCTGGCCAATACGCAGGACGCCCTGCAGATGATGACGACGGGGTCGAGCCTGACCGCCGCCCGCGCCAAGGCCATGAACCTGGTGCACCAGGTGGTCGAGCCCGACCAGTTGATCCCGGCTGCCAAGCAGATGATCAAGGACGGGTTGAAGCCCGTTGCCCCCTGGGACGAAAAGGGCTTCAAGGTGCCCGGCGGCGGCATCTGGACCCCGGCCGCAGCCCAGCTCTGGCCTGCGGCTTCCGCCATCCTGCGCCGTGAGACCTCCGGCAACTATCCGGCAGCGCTCGCCATCCTCAAATGCGTCTATGAAGGCCTGCAGGTGCCCTTCGACACGGGGCTGAGGATCGAGCAGCGCTATTTCACCGAGGTGCTTCAGACCACGGAAGCCTTCTCGATGATCCGGTCGCTGTTCGTCTCGATGCAGGAGCTCGGCAAGGGCGCGCGTCGTCCGGCCGGTCAACCGAAGTCGTCCATCAAGAAGGTGGGCGTCATCGGCGCCGGCTTCATGGGCGCTTCGATCGCCTATGTCACAGCCGCCGCCGGCATTCCCGTCGTTCTGATCGACCGCGACATCGAAGCCGCGACCAAGGGCAAGACCGTATCCGAAGGCCTGGTTTCCGGCGCCGTCGGCAAGGGCAAGATGAGCAAGGACGAAGGCGAGAAGCTGCTGTCGCTCATCACCCCCTCGCCGGATTATGCCTCGCTTGCCGATGCCGATCTCGTCATCGAGGCCGTGTTCGAGGACCGCGCCGTCAAGAAGGCCGTCATCGAGGCGGTCGAGGCGGTGCTGCCGGAAGGCGCGATTTTCGCCTCCAACACCTCGACCCTTCCGATTACGGGCCTCGCCGAGAACTCCAAGCGTCCGGCCCAGTTCATCGGCGTGCATTTCTTCTCGCCGGTCGAGAAGATGATGCTGACCGAAGTGATCCTCGGCAAGGAGACCGGCGACAAGGCGCTGGCCGTCGCGCTGGATTATGTTGCGGCGATCAAAAAGACCCCGATCGTCGTCAACGATACCCGCGGCTTCTTCGTGAACCGCTGCGTCTTCCGCTATATCCACGAAGCCTATGACATGCTGATCGAGGGGGTGCCGCCCGTGATGATCGAAAACGCGGCCAAGTTTGCCGGCATGCCGGTCGGCCCGCTCTCGCTCAATGACGAAGTGGCGATCGACCTCTCCCAGAAGATCCTCAAGGCCTCGATTGCCGATCTGGGCGAAGCCTCGGTCGAGCCGAAGCACATGGCGCTGGTCAACAAGATGGTGGACGAGTTGGACCGCCGCGGGCGCAAGAATTCCAAGGGCTTCTACGACTATCCGCCGAAGCCGGCGAAGAAGTCGCTGTGGCCGGGCCTCAAGGACCTCTATCCGCAGAAGTCGGCAGACGAGGTGAACCTCAAGACGCTGCAGCAGCGCTTCCTTACCACCATCGCGCTGGAAGCGGCCCGCACGGTCGAGGAAGGCATCGTCACCGATCCGCGCGAGGCCGATGTCGGCTCCATCCTCGGCTTCGGCTTTGCGCCCTATACCGGCGGCGCGCTCTCCTATATCGACGGCATGGGCGTAAAGACCTTCGTGGCGCTGTGTGAAAAGCTCGCCGGGCAATACGGCGCGCATTTCAAGCCGACGCCGCTGCTCAAGGAGATGGCAGAGAAGGGCGAAACCTTCTACGGCCGGTTCGACCCCTATGGGGAAGCGCAGAAGGCGGCGTGAGGATTTGAGCACAACGATAAGGCCAGCATGACGCCGGCCTTATCGCAAACAACCGTCTCCCTCCATTCCGGCCTTGAGCAGGAAGCCCCCTCACCCCGCCAATCGGGGCGAGGAGAAACGAACGAGCTGCGGCGCTTGCGGCCACTGACTACTGCCCTTCCAGGCGCGCCCTCACATCGGCTAGCGGCACTTGCCGATCGCCTGTCCCAGGCGTAATGCTGCGATGCGAAGCGGCGTCCAAGACATCCGCGCAATGGCCCCAGGAGATCACCTCATCATGAGCGCACGCAGCATGCTTGCCACCCTTTGGACCTCGAGTTCGGAGCGGCATTCGATGCTGGAGGATGCGCAGGGGCTGATTGCAGGGGCAATGCTGGCGTCGCTCGGCGTGGTGATCCTCTCAAATGCCGGCCTCCTGACCGGCGGCACCGCAGGGATTGCCTTTCTCTTGCACTATGCCACCGACCTCCCCTTCGGCGCTGTCTTCTTTGCCATCAACCTGCCGTTCTATTATCTGGCGCTCAAGCGGTTCGGGCTGGTCTTCACGCTCAAGACATTCGGTGCCGTCACGTTGACTTCGTTGCTTGCGGAGGCCCTGCCCGACTATCTGGACCTCGGCGCCATCCACCCCGTGGTCGCCGGGTTGTTCGGCGGCCTGCTGGTGGGAACAGGCATGCTGGCGCTGTTTCGCCACCAGGCAAGCCTTGGCGGTTTCGGCATCCTCGCGCTCTTCCTGCAGGATCAGTTCGGCTGGCGCGCAGGTCTGGTGCAGCTTGCCTTTGACGGTGTGGTGCTGCTGTGCTCCTTCTTCGTCGCCAACCCCTTCATCATCGCCTGTTCCGTGGCCGGCGCCGTGGTGCTGAACATTACGCTCGCATTCAACCACCGCCGGGACCGCTATATCGCGCGGTAGGACGGCAGACCTTCGAGCGGGAGGCAAGACATGGCGGTGCCGCAAAACAAGGCTGCGTTGCTCGCGGCGATCAACAGCAACTTCGACAAGCTGCTTGCCGAACTCCGTGCCGTGCCTGAGGACGAAGCCGCGACCGCTGATATGGAGGGCCACGCCAAAGGCACGCGGATGAGTGTCTGCGACCTCACAGCCTATCTGATCGGCTGGAACGAACTGGTACTCAAATGGCTCGACCGAGATGCCAAGGGACAACCGATCGATTTTCCCGACACTGGGTTCCAGTGGAATGAGCTCGGCAAGCTCGCGCAGCGATTCTACCGAGACTATAAGGGCGTTCTTTACCCTGACCTGCTCGACCGCCTGCAAGCCGCAAAGGCGCGCACCGTATCGCTGATCGAGGCGCGCAATGACGCTGAACTCTATGGCCAGGCGTGGTATGGCAAATGGACAATAGGGCGGATGATCCAGTTCAACACCGCCTCCCCCTATGCCAATGCCCGCACTCGCTTGCGCAAACATGCTAAGGTGCATGCCGGGAAGCGCTGAGGTCTGAGCTGTTTCGTACCATCACGGCTGCCGGCGAATGTCGGCCGCCGATGATTGCCCCTTCTCTTTCGGGCTGATGTCACTACCTTCATCCCTCGTGAGCGTGATCGATTCCCCTGAGACCGGAGAGGCCGGCCTGCAACTTCCCGCCCCCTTCATCCGCTGGTTTGCGGAGAAGGGCTGGCAGCCGCGTGCGCATCAGTTGGAACTGCTCTCCCGGGCGCATGGCGGCGAGAGCCTGCTGTTGATCGCGCCGACCGGGGCGGGCAAGACGCTGGCGGGTTTCCTGCCGTCGCTGACCGACCTGACGCAGCGTGGGCGCAAGAAGCCGGGCACCGCCTTTACCGGTATTCACACGCTCTACATCTCGCCGCTGAAGGCGTTGGCGGTGGATATCGAGCGCAACCTGATGAAGCCGGTCACCGAAATGGGCCTGCCGATCACGGTGGAGAACCGCACCGGCGATACGCCGCAGGCCAAGCGGCAGCGGCAGAAGCTGAACCCGCCCGATATCCTCTTGACCACGCCCGAACAGCTGGCGCTGCTGATTGCCAATGGCGAGGCGGAGCGTTTCTTCGGGGACCTGCGCTATGTGGTGCTGGACGAGCTGCATTCGCTGGTCACCTCCAAGCGTGGGCATCTGCTGGCGCTGGGGCTGGCGCGGCTGCGGCGGCATGCGCCTGACCTGCAGACCATCGGACTTTCCGCCACCGTCGCCGATCCGCCCGACCTCCAGCGCTGGCTGGTGGCCCAGGCACATGGCGAGGACCGGCAGGCCGGGCTGATCACGGTGGATGGCGGGGCCAAGCCCCATATCACCATTCTTGGCACGGACGAGCGCATTCCCTGGTCGGGGCATTCGGCCCGCTATGCCATTCCCGATCTCTACGAGCGGCTGAAGGATTTTGGCACGGCTCTGGTGTTCGTCAACACGCGCTCCCAGGCCGAAATGCTGTTCCAGGAGCTGTGGAACGCCAATGAGGACAATCTGCCGATCGCGCTGCATCACGGCTCGCTGGATGTCGGCCAGCGGCGCAAGGTGGAAGCGGCCATGGCCGAGAACCGCCTGCGGGCGGTCGTCGCCACCTCGACGCTCGATCTCGGCATCGACTGGGGCGATGTCGATCTCGTCGTGCATGTCGGCGCGCCCAAGGGGGCAAGCCGGCTGGCGCAGCGCATCGGCCGCGCCAACCACCGGATGGACGAGCCGAGCCGGGCGATCCTGGTGCCGGCCAACCGGTTCGAAGTGATGGAATGCCAGGCGGCGCTGGACGCCAACTATCTCGGCGCGCAGGATACGCCGCCTGTAGGACCCGGTCCGCTTGATGTGCTGGCGCAGCATGTCCTGGGCATGGCCTGTGCCGCGCCTTTCGACGCCGATGAGCTCTATGCCGAGGTGACATCCGCCTCATCCTATGCCGATCTTGCCCGCGAGACCTTCGATCGCATTATCGATTTCGTCGCGACCGGCGGCTATGCGCTGAAGACCTATGAGCGCTATGCCCGGATCAGGCGGACCAAGGAGGGGTTGTGGCGGGTATCTAACCCGGCGGTGGCGCAGCAATATCGGCTGAACCTCGGCACCATCGTCGAGGAACCGATGCTCAATGTGCGGCTGGTGAAGCGCAACCATCTCGGTTCGATCGGTCGCGGCGGCATGACGCTGGGCAAGGTCGAGGAATATTTTCTCGAACAGCTCTCCCAGGGCGACACGTTTCTGTTCGGCGGCAAGGTGTTGCGGTTCGAGGGCATCCGGGAAAACGAATGCCTCGTTTCCAACGCCTTTTCCATGGATCCGAAGATCCCGGCCTATGCCGGCGGCAAGTTTCCGCTCTCGACCTATCTGGCCGAGCAGGTCAGGGCCATGCTAGACGATCCCGAGCGCTGGGGGAGCCTGCCGGACCAGGTGCGCGACTGGCTCGCCATCCAGAGGGAAAAATCCGTGCTGCCGAAGCGCGGCGAGCTATTGATCGAGACGTTTCCCCGCTCGAAGCGCTTCTACATGGTGGCCTATGCCTTCGAGGGGCGGCTGGCCCACCAGACGCTCGGCATGCTGCTGACCCGCCGGCTGGAGCGCATGGGCGCCAAGCCGCTGGGCTTCGTGGCGACGGATTATGCGCTGGCGATCTGGTCGCTTGGCGACATGGGCACGATGATCCGCTCCGGGCGACTGGATCTTGGTGACCTGTTCGACGAGGACATGCTGGGCGACGACCTGGAAGCCTGGCTCAACGAAAGCTGGATGCTGAAGCGGACCTTCCGCACCTGCGCCGTCATTGCCGGGCTGATCGAAAAGCGCCATCCGGGCAAGGAAAAATCCGGCCGGCAAGTGACTGTGTCCGCCGACCTGATCTATGACGTGCTGCGCGCCCACGAGCCCGACCACATCCTGCTTCAGGCGACGCGCATGGATGCGGCGAACGGCCTTTTGGATATTGGCCGGCTTGGCGATATGCTCAAGCGAATCAAGAACCACATCCGCCATTTGGCGCTCGACCATATCTCGCCGCTGGCTGTGCCGGTGATGCTGGAAATCGGCAAGGAGCCGGTGGGGGGCGAGGCGCAGGAAGACGTGCTGGCGGAGGCGGCGGAGGATCTGATCGCGGAAGCGATGGGGTGAAACGGGTGTCAGGGTTTGGGGCAATTAAGACCCCGCCCCAAACCCCTCCCCAAAAGGGGGAGGGGCTTAACCCGGCCGCACCCTCGACAATAAAATGGAAGCGAGCGGTTGCCGCTGATCTTCTCCCCACTTGTGGGGGAGATGCCCGGCAGGGCAGAGAGGGTCTGGGGACCGTTGCATCGAAGCACTACGGATCGCCGCCATGCGGTGCAGGACATGGGAATGACAGGTTTGACAGCGCGGCGACTGGCCGCCGAGGATATGGCGCCGGCGCCGGTGGATATCGAGCTTCATGGCGTTGCGGCGGTCTGCGATCCCTTCGGCGCGCTTTATCTGCCGGAGACTCGGGCGCTCGTAGTCTCTGACCTACACCTGGAAAAGGGCGCGGCCTTTGCCCGGCGCGGGCAGCTGCTACCGCCCTATGACACGCTGGCGACGCTACGGCTGCTGGAGGTGGTGATTGGGCGCTATGATCCGGCCGTCGTCATCAGCCTCGGCGACAATTTTCACGACCGGGTGGGCTCGGCTCTGCTGCCCGAGATGTTCCGCGAAATGATCTCCTCCATGGCCCGCGGGCGGGAATGGATCTGGATCAACGGCAATCATGATCCTGACGGGACCGTCCGGCTGCCGGGCGTCTCGGCGGATATACTGTCTTTTGGCGGTCTGACCTTCCGCCACGAACCAACGGCTGCGTTCTCCCCTGGGGAGGTCGCCGGCCATCTGCATCCCTGCGCCACCGTGCGGCGGCGGGAGAAATCCGTGCGGCGACCCTGTTTTGCATCAGACGGCGCGCGGCTCGTGATGCCCTCCTTCGGCGTGACGACCGGCGGGCTCGATCTTCGTCACAAGGCCTTTGCTGGGCTGTTCGACCGCGGCGCACTGATTGCTCATCTGTTGGGCCGGGAACGGATCTATTCGGTGCGGTTTTCGGGGCTGCTGGGGTAGAGGAGATTGTGCTCGGCCCCTCTATGGCCTGTCACAGTCGGCACCCGCAGGTTTGCACGCCAGATATTACTTGCCGGCATTTGATCGGCGAAATTCCGGGGATTGTGGCCACGCCAACCCCCCTCTGCCCTGCCGCCCATCTCCCCCACAGCGGGGACCGTTGCATAAAGCCGAGTTTTTGGGATTTTGGTTTTTGCAGACGGCGGTTCTGTGGCCCGGCTGTTGTTTTGCCGGGCATTTGGGGTGT
>NZ_FWXU01000068.1 GCF_900176345.1 Rhizobium sp. RU36D | reverse complement strand
CCGATAATCTTGCATTATCGTTTCTAATGTCCGCCAGGAGCGTTATCCCGAAAATGGTGGCAATTTTCGCCTCAAGCGCGTTCCGCCACCCTTCGGCTGACCGGATCCGTCCCACGTTGCCGAGAGAAATGGCGCAGGCAAATCATGGTGCCGGGTCCGCCCTATGCCGGATGAAATTTTTGAGGTGATTTCGACCTGAGCCCGCCCTGCCGTCTAGGCTTGCGATCGACCGCCCAGCTCAGCCTTCCATACGAGCCTTCTAGCGGGGTGAGCCAACACCGACGAAGAAAGGACAGCCATGACGCTCCAAACCCAACACACACCCATCACCCAGCTTCGCCTGCTGGCGGAAAAGGCCTTGCTCGAAAAGGCGGACCAGGATCGCGCCTTTGCCGATCTGCTGAAAACCAATCCCCATAGCGCGATGAAGGCGCTATTCGGGGCCGATCCGATCCCGGACCACCGGATCCAGGTGATCGAGGAGCAACCGGGCGAGATCGTGCTGGTGCTGCCGCACGCCATCGACGAAAGCGAGTTACCAGACGCCCTGCTGGATCTCGCCTCAGGCGGCGTGTCCTACGATGCCTATGCTTGGTGGAAGAAGGCCTGCCCCGCAACCGGCAGCGACGTGCCCGCGCCGCTGGACTGGGGTTGAAACCCCAATCATCCGCCATCCCCCACACTCTACCAAACCAACGAAGAAACTATGGCCATGAATACCAATCTCCTTCATCCAGACGTCCTGGCGCAAGTGCGAACCCATATCGAAGCCCAGGCCCTGGAAAAGGCAGGCGCTGACCCGTCATTCCGCGACCTCCTCAAAACTGATCCTCATGGCGCGCTGAAGACGCTTCTGGGCATCAACCCCATTCCGGGTTTCAAGATCTCCGTGGTGGAGGAACAGGTCGGCGAGGTGGTCCTTGTCCTGCCGCACAATCTCGTCATCGACGAGCTTCCGGATGAATTGCTGGATCTGGCCTCCGGCGGCGGCGGCTTTGCAGGCCCCAACGGCAATCGAGGTCAGCTTTGCCCCAGTGCCTCGACGCCCTCCGCGGCCAAGCGTCAGCCATGATCCGCCTGACGGCCGGCCATATGTGACGCCGAGTGTCACGGCGCCGGCCGCCCTTTGGCGCTGGAGCAAGCCACTCGCCTTCACCTAGCCGCGATCTCTGAGATAGATCATCCGGGAGCGTTTTGCGGCTGGCGGATGGATGTCCTGGCAGTTGCCGCATAACAGTTCGTCGCGCGCCCATATCCCATTTGCCAATGATGCATGCGCCATGCAATATCGCAGGCGATGCGATTTTGCGCCGTCCGCCGGTACCAGGCAGCGACAGGTGAGAGTTCTGTTCGAGCAGTTCAATAACAAAGCTGCGATGCGGCTCCAGAATTCGTTTGCGATAACCACCCATCTTCGACGAACGAACCGATCCCGTCGCCCTGTATCGCTGCGACCACTTCACCACCGACGAGACAGCGACGCCAAAACGTCCAGCGACTGCACGACTACTTTCGCCGTTTAAAACGGCTGCAACAACACGCTCACGCAGATCATTTGACAACGGT
>NZ_FWXU01000072.1 GCF_900176345.1 Rhizobium sp. RU36D | reverse complement strand
TGAACCACGCCGGGTTTGCCGGAGGCGATTTCGTTTAAGTTATGCGGCCATGGCTAGTGCGTCCAGGGTGGCGTAGTACTGCTCCTCGGCTTCGGCTTTCGGTATGTGGCCTATGGGTTCCAGAAGACGGCGATTGTTGAACCAATCGACCCATTCGAGTGTGGCGAACTCCACAGCTTCGAAGTTGCGCCATGGTCCTCGCCGATGGATGACCTCTGCCTTGTAAAGACCGTTGATCGTTTCAGCGAGAGCATTGTCGTAGCTGTCGCCAACGCTTCCGACGGAGGGCTCGATGCCCGCTTCCGCCAGTCGCTCGGAATAGCGAATGGACACGTATTGCACGCCCCTATCGGAATGGTGATTAGCCCACCGCGATGGACGGGCCGCCGATCATGAAGCGCCAGGTCGAGAGCATCGAGGACGAAGCCCGCATGTGCGGTCCGGCTTGCTCGCCAACCGACAATGCGGCGTGCAAAGGCATCGATGACATCAGCGCAAATGCGCAGCATTTGTCGCGTGGCCACGTAGACGAAGCCCTGCCAGGTCGCGACATAGGTGAAATCGGATAACCACAGATGTTCGGCGCGGGAGCAAAGAACTGCCGGTTCACGCGGTCGAGTGGGCATGGGGCGGCCTTGTCGCTGATCGTCGTTCGGATCGGCTTGCCATGGATGATGCCCTGCAGCCCCATTGCCCTCATAAGCCTTGCGACGGTGCAGCGAGCGATATCGAAGCCTTCTCGCTGCAACTGTCGCCAGACCTTGCGCACGCCATAGACCTGGAAGGTCTCATTGCACACCCGACGTATCTCAATCTTCAGGCCGATATCGCTGCGGGCTCGGA
Source organism: Rhizobium sp. RU36D (assembly GCF_900176345.1). Classification (GTDB taxonomy): domain Bacteria; phylum Pseudomonadota; class Alphaproteobacteria; order Rhizobiales; family Rhizobiaceae; genus Allorhizobium. Next base: position 449 of record NZ_FWXU01000072.1, on the reverse strand, counting down.
CCGACAGGCGATCCACGTCCAGACGCTTGGCGACGTTCTCGAAGTAGGTTGACGGGGCAATCGGCAAAAGCCTGCAGATCGGCTCGACCCCGAACACCCCACGGTGTTCGTCAATGAACGAGATCATCGTTTGAAGGGGCGGTCGAGCTCGGCCATCGCAAAATAAGCAGATGCCTTGCGCAAAATCTCATTGGCTTGACGAAGCTCGCGGTTCTCCCGCTCCAAAGGTTTCATCTTCTCGGCAACATCGCTCGACAGGCCTGCTCGCTTACCACTGTCGACCTCGGTCTTCTTGACCCATTCGTGCAGCGTGGCTGGCGAGCAACCGATCTTAGCCGTAATAGATGAAACAGCAGCCCACCGCGAAGGGTGCTCGGCTTCGTGATCCAACACCATACGAACGGCGCGTTGACGGACTTCAGCTGAAAACTTGTTCGTTGTCTTGCTCA
>NZ_FWXU01000043.1 GCF_900176345.1 Rhizobium sp. RU36D | reverse complement strand
AGCCCAGCAGGCCCACCGACATCGTACGGATCGATTTCGGGCTTCTCCTCGATGTCCTCCTTTGACCCGGACATGATCCCCGTGACATCCTGAACCCGCAGACGGCCGGTCTCACGAGCCAAGTCGATCGCCTGTTCGATCTGCTCCGGCGTTGCGGCACTGAGCTTGCCCAACACCGTCGGTCCGACGGCAAGCTGCACAAGGATCTCCTTGTAGTAAGCCAGGTTACGGTGAATCGCGCGCTGTGTGCGGACATGGCGCGCTGTGTAGCCGCAGCATTCGACGGCCCACTTTTCCAAGGTTCCTTCCGGGAGCAGCGCGGCCGCCTTTTCGAGATGCTCGCCGCGCTCGAAGGCCTCTGAGGTCGAGCGGCGTGTCACGCTAATGAGGAAGGTAGCCGTATCTTCCAGCTTATCTTTGATGTCCTCTGCAATCGAGTTGGCTGCGTAGAAGGCGTGGGCGGCGGAAGCGAAAGGGGAGGCTTTTGTATTCTTCACAGTCTATCTCCGTGTGATGTTGCGATCGTAAGTTTAAACGGCCTTACCCCACTATTATATCACAGCATTCCAGAATTTAAACCAACCTATAGTTTTGCAACAATTACTAACCAAGAAATAAACTTTAAACAATACTATATTTACTTCGAAATGGCCGTCGCCATGGCCTCTTCAGAAGAATCTTGCTTTCCGTTGAGCCAAACAACCTTTACACTTAATGCGAGTGTCGACTCTGGCGCCTCTGGCCTTCGACCACAAAAACCACGCCCCTTCCAACAACCCGCCGGGCCTGGTAGCGAAGTGGACCGGTGACGTTACATGCGTGGAAGAGCGCACTCATGGCGAAGGCAATTCTGACCACCAAGGTCGATCCGACTTATGACGACCTTCCGGAGCAGCGGTATCACTTTCCGCGCACCTATCTGCGTCAGGTCGAGGCCGCGCGGGGAGACTGGATCGTCTATTACGAACCGCGACGTCCCAGCGGCGATCTCATGAAGACGGGTGGCAAGCAGGCATATTTCGCAACTGCCAGGATCGTTGATATCATCGCGGATCCGTCGAAGGCGGATCACTTCTATGCGCTCATAGAGGACTTTCTGCCGTTCGATCATGCCGTACCTTTCAAGGAGGCCGACCACTACTACGAGATCGGTCTGCGCAAGAAGGACGGCTCAACGAACAAGGGCGCATTCGGGCGCGCCGTCCGCAACATCCCGATGAGGAATACGATCCGATCCTGGCTGCCGGCTTCGCACATGTGCTCGGCAAGCGGGATCGGGAACGTCCGGCGCCCGATCCAGCCGAAGAAGCGCGCCTCGGCTTCGGTGACAATCCGCAGATGCCATACGAGATCGACAGCATCGACCGCCAGATCGTCGCTCAGATCGTGCAGCGTCCGTTCCGGGACCGGGCGTTTTCCGTAGCGATCAAGGCGGCCTATCAGGACACCTGCGCCGTCACGGGCCTCAAGCTGATCAATGGCGGCGGCCGTTCCGAGGTTCAGGCGGCACATATCCGCCCTGTTGCCGACCACGGCCCCGATAGTGTCCGCAACGGCCTCGCACTCTCCGGCACCGTCCACTGGATGTTTGATCGCGGTCTGATTTCGGTCGATGACGATTACAGCCTGTTGATCGCCAGTGGCGGCGTGCCGTATACCATCACGCGGCTCATCAATCCCGAGCGACGCCTGCTTGTGCCAGAACGTCCAGACGAGCGGCCGCATTCGCAGTTCCTGCAGTACCACCGCGAGATGGTGTTCAAGGGATGAGGTTGCGGAAATAATTTCCGCCCTTCACTTTCCGTGGCCGGAGGATATCTCCTTCAAGAGAAGCTCGGCCTGGGCGAGCACCATCTGCACGGCCTCCTGCTCCAGGTCCGGCGGATATCCAAATTTTTTGAGGATGCGTTTCACCAAGATGCGCATCCTGGCACGGGCACTTGCCTTGTGTTGCCAATCAACGGTGACTGAACCCCGCATGTTCTCGACCAATTCGTGGGCGATCACACGCAACTGTTCGCTGCCCATGACCTCGACAGCCGTCTCATTGCCAGCCAGCGCGTCATAGAAGGCGATCTCCTCCGGAGAGAGGCCGAGCTCATCACCGCGTGCGGTCGCCGCCTGCATCTCTTTGGCCAGCGCGATCAATTCCTGGATCATTTCGACCGTCGAAATCGCATTGGCGTGGTAACGGGCCACGGCCTCCTCGAGGCGTCGTGAAAAGGTCTTGGATTGAACGACGTTGGTCTTGGAGCGGCTCTTGATCTCGCCATTCAGCAGCTTCTTCAGAGCTTCCAAAGCGAGGTTCTTCTTCTCCATTTTCTGGACGTCCATCAGGAACTGGTCAGAGAGAACAGAGATGTCCGGAGACTGCAGCCCCGCAGCCTTCAGGATGTCCACAATCTCCGCATTGGCCACGGCCTGGTTGAGAAGCTGCTCCACAGCGAGCGACTTTGCCCGATCAGACATCTTTCCGGTGGCCGTGGTTTTCACCAGAGCGGCGCGAACGGCCTGGAAGAAGCCCACCTCATCACGGATCTCCGTTGCCGCATCGCTGGCAGAGGCGAGAGCATAGGCCTTGCTGAGCTCCAACACCGCGTCCTGGTAACGGCGGTGAGCTTGTTTCTTTGCCTCCGGGCTTTCGACCTTGGCGGCTTCGGCCTGTTGCCACTTCAAGATCCAGTCGATGCCATGTGCCAGAGCCTTCAATCGCTCGACTGGCTTGCCCGTTATGCCAAGGCTGTAGTCATGCCCAGTGAACATGCCCCGGACGATCTCATACTTTTCCAGGAGAAGGGCAACGGCCTCTTCTTCATCAATCCCCGTCTTGTCACGGTCGGATTGCGAGTACTGGGCCAGGGCCTTCTTCAGGTTGGTAGCGATGCCGATGTAGTCGACCACCAGGCCACCCGGCTTCCCCTTGAAGACACGATTGACTCGGGCAATGGCTTGCATCAACCCGTGGCCGCGCATTGGTTTGTCGATGTACATCGTGTGCATACAGGGAGCGTCGAAGCCAGTCAGCCACATGTCCCGCACGATGACCAGTTTCAGCGGATCCTCGACCTTTCTCGCCCGCTTGGCGAGATCATCGCGGCGTCTCTTGTTTCCAATATGTGGCTGCCATTCGAGGGGGTCAGAGGCCGAACCCGTCATGACAATTTTGACAGCCCCCTTGTCGTCGTCATCCGAGTGCCAGTCTGGCCGCAGCGCGATGATCTCGTTGTAGAGATCCACACAGATGCGGCGGCTCATGCACACCGCCATGGCCTTACCTGGGAGGCCTTCGATGCGCTTCTCCAGATGCTCGACGAGGTCGGCTGCGATCTGAGCAAGCCTTTTCTTGGAGCCGACCAGCCGCTCAATTGTGGCCCATTGTGCCTTCTGCTTTTCCTGCTCGGTCAAGCTTTCGTCTTCGAGCATGGCCTCGATCTCGGCATCGATCTTCGGCTTCTCGTCCTCATTGAGCTCGATACGGGCCAGACGGCTCTCGTAATAGATCGGCACGGTTGCGCCGTCCTCCACCGCCCGGCTGATGTCGTAAATGTCGATGTATTCGCCGAAGATGGCAGGTGTGTTCACATCGGCTGCTTCGATCGGCGTGCCCGTGAAGCCCATGAACGAGGCGTTCGGCAGCGCCTGGCGGATGTAATGGGCATAGCCATAACGCCGCTCACCCGTCTCCCGGTTCAGCTTGGCGTCAAAGCCATACTGGCTGCGGTGCGCTTCGTCGGCCATGACGATGACATTCCGACGCTCGGTCAGGACTGGAAACACTTCCTCGCCCTTCTCCGGTGTGAACTTCTGCACGGTCGTAAAGATCACGCCGCCGGACGCACGATTCAGAAGCTTGCGCAGATCATCCCGGCTGTCCGCCTGTTCCGGTGTCTGGCGGATCAGATCCTTGCACAGGCTGAAGGTGCCGAAGAGCTGATCGTCAAGATCGTTGCGATCGGTCAGTACGATCAACGTCGGGTTTTCGAGCTCGCGGGAACGCACGATCAGTCCGCCTAGAAAAGCCATGAGCAAGCTTTTGCCCGATCCCTGCGTGTGCCATATCACGCCGATCTTACGGTCACCTTCCGGCTTTACCGCCTCGATCGCACTGGTAATTGCCTTGCGGGCTCCGTGGAACTGGTGATACCCGCCAAGGATCTTGAACGGCCCTTCACCTCTATCGCCAAACACAGTGAAATCCCGGATCAGCGCTAGGAAACGCTCTTTCTCGAAAACACCGCGCAGCAGCGTGTCCATTTCGTAGGGACCATGCGGCGTGAAGTCACCCTCTGCGCCCGTGACAGAACGCCAGGGCATGAAGCGCTCTTCGTCTGCCGTCAACGAGCCGATCCGAGCCAGCATTCCATCAGAGGCCACCATCACCGCATTAGTTCGAAACAGCGAAGGGATCTGCTCCTTGTAAGTCTGGAGCTGATTATAGGCTTCATGGATCGTCGCGTTCTCACTGGCCGCGTTCTTCAGCTCGATGATCGCAAGCGGAAGCCCGTTGACGAAGACCATCACATCCGGCCGTCGCGTATACTTGCCCTCGGCCACCGTGAACTGGTTGGTCACCCAGAAGTCGTTGTTCTCAGGCGTCTCGAAGTCGATGAGCCACAGCTTGTCGCCCTTGACCTCCCCGTCACCGATGCCGAACTCCACATCGACACCCTCTGTGATGATTCGATGGATCCGGCGGTTCTCTTCGACCAGAGATGGTGTTTCGCTGATGGAGAGCTGGCGGATCGCTTGATCGCGGGCATCCGCCGGTATGTTGGGGTTCAAGCGCGAAACAGCAGCGGCCAGCACATCCGAAAGCAGCACATCTCCATAGGCAAGACGAGCGGGGGCGGAACCGTCAGGCGAGATGACTTGCGAAGGCTGATAGGAATAGCCAAGACCCTCGAAGGTCGAAATGACAACTTCCTCGACCAGGCCTTCCGAAAAGCCCGAATGCCCGTCCTTTGTTTCGGCTTGGCTATAGAGGATATCAGTCATTCCAGACCTCGAACGTGCGCGTCAGACATCGTCGCTCCCCGTTCCTTCAAAGGACGCTTCTTCGGCCACCATCAACGGCATTGTCAGGTTCAGCACTCTCTGATGGAAAGCGCGGTGATAGGCTTCGAGGGTCTTCGAGATCCAGGCAATCAGTTCCGGCCAGGTGGCTTCGTCAAATGGATCGGCAACGGTATGATAGGTGACAATCCTACACGCTCGCCTGGTTGGGAGTTCTCTGCAGTCAGGCTTATGGCCAAGAACGGCCTCGATCTCGGCTTGATGAAGGATCAACTGATTGAAATAAGACTTGGCGTTCTCGTCACCGAGATAGAGCTCGACACCCAGACGGCTCTTTTGGGAGTCCAGGATGGCGGCGAGATGAATTCCGGCGCGACCGATTGAGTAGGTCGTCCAATGTTGAGGTCGTGGCCGTCTCGATCGTAAAATCGGATGACCGGCCAGACTCGTTGCTAGCGCGGTCCAGAAATCGAGTTGCAGCTTTTTGGTTTCCGTCAGCGTTTCGCTTTCGATCCGGCGGCTGGCCTGGGTGATGGAGCGTGTCCATTCGTTCGGCTTGGACACGATATTGAACTTCGGTGCGGCGACGCTGTCACCAATGCGCCAGAGTTCTACCTCAACCCCGAAAAACTTGAAGCGCTCGTCAGTAATCTCGTTCAGCCAATCAAGCGCTGCCCGATGCTCTTCCGTAAATCGCGAGGCGATCCAGACGATCGTCACCGTCTGAAGACCGGCAGCGTAGGTCAGCAGTTGCCCCAAATGGGAATGGTCCGTGCGCTCCAGCTGGTTCTCGATCAGCACCCACGAGTCATCGATCAGATCCTTGCAGAGTAGATCAGCCCGGAATGGCCCCACTTCTCGCTCGCGGGCCTCAATCTCCAGCTCCATGCTTAAGGCTTCGGCAAGAGCGGTGATGTTTTCCGGCTGCGCGAGCCATGGCGTGAAATCCTGGGACTCGGATTTCCAGATATCTCGCAGCTCAACTTTGGTCAGGCGACCGAGTTTGATCACGTTTCCTCCCGTCCTTCTTTGCTGGCTTCTTTGGCCATATCTGCCCGCCCAGCCGCGAAGAAGTCATAGCCAATACTCGGTTCCTTCTTTCCCTCGAAATCGAGATTGTTCCGGCGGCTGTATTCGTCGGCAAAGATATCAACAAGCTGAGCCGCGAGGTCATTGGACAAACTGCCAGCGCCTAGTAACCCCAATTGGCGTGCAAGCCCTCTCTTGACACTGGCCCTAGTCGTTTCTCTTCTAACCCAATCGACGCTTTCCAGATTCGAGTAATTCTGGATGATGCTTCTTGCCCACGATGACGTATCTAAATCCTGCTTGAAGGACGCCGCATTCTGGGCGATCAATTGCTTTACGCGATCTTCTAGCGAAGTCCCGGCTGTTGAGTGGGATTTCAGTTCAGCTTCTTTACTTGCGGCCTCTGCCCGTTCGGCGCTCCGAGCGACCTTGGCCTCCGCTTCTGCAGCGATTTTGGCGCTCTCAGCAGCCTTCCGCTCGTCGTCATCCTCCTTGATCTTCCTGACTAGCCAGTCATTGCAATACTGAGCCGCTCCAAAAGGATCAGGGAAAAGGCTGCCATGATGAATGTTCATCTTTCGGAGCATCGCAAGGCATTCAAGGCGGCGCTCGTTCGGAATGTGAATTTTGCAAATGTAGGGTGCAAGCTTCCGGGCAATGTCATTCGCGGGAAATTCGAAGCCGTTTTTCGGCGTCGGAAGATCTTCAAAACCATCAAAATCGACGGCAGAATTTTCCTGAAGCGCATTGATGATATAAGATTCAAAGTTCTCGCTGCCTGAGGGTGTAAGCGTGAAAAGCCCTGCCTGGCTAACGAGCCGCGCATTATCGTTAGAACGAGGCTCAACAAAAAGCTCTGATAGGGCCACCTTCAAACGCGTCATGTCCAGACAAAAGACCGCCCTACTGTGATTGGCGGCAGTTTCAGGATCGGGCTCTGCAAAAGCAAAATAAAGCGACACGAAAGGGGATTTCGACCAATCTAGAAGCGGAGTTGCGAGGCCGACGTGCTGACCATAGGCCCATACGTCCTCATCCTCCATCACCGTAAGATCGGGCCCTCGCCCCCGCATGGCGAGACGGAAGTACATCAGCAGCGCATCTCTATCTTCGTCTCGTATGCTCCCGTCCGAAAACTGCCGAGTCAGTGTTGAGGCTAACGGCCAGTTGTAACCACGCTGCCCGCGATAGATGATTTCATGCCGGGCGCGATTTTGATCGGGATCACGCATGACCTCGACAAAGTGCTCCCAGCTACGCACACGACATGTTGGCAGGAGCCCATCAACTGGGTTGTTTGGAGCAGCAAACTCAGGCCACACTGGCAGTGATAGGTAGTATGGGCGGCTTTTAACGGCGGCGGTTCGCCAATCTTCAAGCAGCCGATGTAGCTCACTCTCTTCCAGGACAGATTTACTCGTGCGGCTGTTCAGCTCTGCTGACACCAAGTTGGCGAGCTCACCGAGATCGGCGTCTCCGTCCAATAGAAGCTTGCCGCGCTCCCCCAGTGAAGCGAGGACGTGCGCAACCTCGCCGCTTGCTGCTGCTTTCAGCGCTTCGGGAGCGGAGTCCATCAAATACTCGAAGACGCCTTGGCGCAGTTGGTTCATGTTACTGCTTCGCTCGCTGCAGAAAGGCGGACCTCGCCAGACATCAATTTCGGGAGGAGGAGGTCGCGGGTGGCTGCGAGGGTGCGATTTTCACGGACGTTCGCTGTAATCTTGGATCGCAGAACGTCGGCAATCTCGCCAAATTCACTCAAGAGCTTGCTATTGTAAGGCTGCGGCACTTCGAGCCTATAGGCATTGTTTCGGTTCAATCCAGGAACAGCCGCATCTGTATTCATCGTCTCCAGCCCAAGCGTCTGCAAGAGTTGGTAGCAGTAAGTCATCGGAAGCTTTGACTTAACGTAGAAGACGGTATCAATCGGATAGAAGTCATCGTCCTCCCAATACAGGCTGCCAACCGTTCCTTTGCGGCCGACAATCACAGAGGGTCCGGAAACCAGTGCAGTATCGTGGAAGCCGCCTACGCCGCCTGAACCGTAAACCGGTATAGTTCCATCACGCCGCTCGCCTTTTGGGAGCGCCTTTCCATAAGCCAACTCCAATACATCTTCCAACCGGCCGAACGTCCACCCCTCCGGCAACCCATCATCCCCAAGCGCAGCCGGGAACAGATCGGCAAGGGCTTGTGCCCGCTCGCTGTCCTGCACGAGGCCGCCCATGATGGTGAGGGGATCGGTTGCGCCTTCCAGCTTGCGGCGGGTGGGGCCGAAATCCACGAACCAGTCGCGGAAGATCACCTGCGCCATAGCCTCCAGCGTCTCGTTCATCCGCCGGTTCAGTTCGATCTTGTCGTCGAGGGAGCCGAGCAGCGCTACGATCTGCTTTTGCACCCTTAGTGGCGGCAAGGGTACAGGAATGCTGCGGAGTTTGGATAAGTTGAAGCCTGGAACAGAGCTTCCAATCGCATTCATTTCAATTTGATGCTGCCCCAGAGGGCTGGAGAAGAAATAATATAAAAATAAAGGTAAAGCTTTATCTTGGTCAACCGTTAGTTTCATTTGCTTGTTGCTAACAATGTAACGCGGAAAAGATGCGCGTTCATCTATCAATCCGACCTGATTGATGGTTCCCCAGCACGTAAAGACGAGATCGCCTTCTACGGCGACAGACCTGGAAAATTCTTTCGCCAAAACTTCATCAACGAAAACAAGCCCTACGTCATCTAGGCGTTTGCCGATATCTTGGCTTAGATTCCCGCCGCGGATCACAGGCACTCCGCTTTCACGAAAAGTCTTGCTACCAATTGAGGACCCGAAAGGACCAGTGGCAAGGGCTCCCTTACTTTTTGCGGCTAATTCTTCTACGGTGACGATGGGCCAATCAGTCATCTGCTCGAACCATTTCAAAAGCCGCAGAGATTCGTCCCTCAAGCCGCCGTCCTTCCTCGAACTGGGCCAGCAGCGTCTCTCTTAATTCATCGAATTTCTCGGCAAACGAAACTCCATCATCCTCGGCATCCGCCGCGCCCACATAGCGTCCCGGCGTCAGCACATGTCCATGCCCCCGCACCTCTTCCAGGCTCGCGGATTTGCAGAACCCCGGCTCGTCCGCATAGTCTGCCCAGCCGTTCTTCGCCCGCGTTTCCGGCTTCGAGCGCCAGCGGTGATAGGCACCTGCGATCTTCTCGACATCCTCTGCCGTAAACTCGCGGCGCACACGGTCCACCATGAAGCCGAGCTTGCGGGCATCGATGAAGAGGATTTCGCCGCGCCGGTCGCGGTGGCCATTGGCGCTCTTGTCGCGGGCCAGAATCCAGAGACAGGCGGGAATCTGGGTGGAATAGAAAAGCTGGCCCGGCAAGGCCACCATGCAATCCACCTGATCCGCCTCGATCATTGCTTTGCGGATATCGCCTTCGCCGGATTGCTGCGAGGACATGGAGCCATTGGCCAGCACCACGCCGGCCGTGCCGCGCGGAGCAAGGTGATGGATGATGTGCTGCAGCCAGCCGAAATTGGCATTGCCGTTCGGCGGTCTGCCAAATTCCCAGCGGGCATCTTCCGCCAGCCGCTCACCGCCCCAATCGGAAATGTTGAACGGCGGGTTGGCAAGGATGAAATCGGCCTTCAGGTCCGGCAGTTCGTCGCGGTGGAAGCTGCCCTCATTGTTCCAGCGGATATCGGCATCGATGCCCTGCACGGCGAGGTTCATCTTGGCCAGACGCCAGGTGGTGTGGTTGATCTCCTGGCCATAGACGGCAATGTCATTGCGCCGTCCGCCATGCTCCTCGATGAACTTTTCCGACTGCACGAACATGCCGCCCGAGCCGCAGCAGGGGTCATAGACGCGGCCCCTGTAGGGCTCCAGCATCTCGACCAACGTGCGCACCACGGACCGGGGCGTGAAGAACTCGCCACCGCGCTTGCCTTCGGAACTTGCAAAGCCCGAGAGGAAATATTCGTAGACCCGTCCCAGCAGATCCTTCGCCTTGTCGGAGGTGTCATGCATCCCGATGTTGGAGAAGAGGTCGATCAGCTCGCCCAGCATGGTTTTGTTCAGCGTCGGGCGGGCATAGTTCTTCGGCAGAACGCCCTTCAGCCCCTCGTTCGACGGGAAGCGCTCGATCGCCTCCATCGCCTCATCGATCAGCTTGCCGATCTCGGGCCGCTTGGCATTGGCCTGAAGATGTCCCCAGCGGGCCTCCCTCGGCACCCAGAAGACATTCTCCGCGAGATATTCCTCCGGGTCTTCCGCATCGGCATATTCATCGGCCTCAAGCCTGGCATGAAGCCCCTCGAAGGCATCGGAAATGTATTTCAGGAAAATCAGGCCAAGGGCAACATGCTTGTATTCCGAGGGCTCCAGATTGCCCCGGAGCTTGTCGGCAGCCTTGAAGAGCTCGGCCGTGAAGCCGAGGTCACTGTTATTCTCTTTCGCCACCAGGGCAATCTCCCCAAATCATTTGGGGCGACAATAGGATGGCGGCTCGGGATGTGTAAAGGAGGGGCTGCGCGTGAGAGTTGCCGTCAGGAGCGGAGATAATTTCCGCAGTATCAGAGCCCGCACTTGAGTTCTGCACAACAAACATCGTGAGCAGGCCGCTCATACACCCGGCCGCAATGCCATTTCGAGATCCAGCAGATGAGCGTCGGCTACAGACTTATTTGGGGCCGAGAATGATTGTCGCGGTGGCTTAACGCCTCCAAGCCTGTATTGTTCACACGGTGCGGTTGAGGCAAAGATTCGCGTGAACATGATCGAAGATGGGGTGGAACAGAGCGGGCGACCGGGGAGAGCGTCGGCCGCACGGAGACTGCTTGAAGAAATCTTGGAACGTCAAGGGCTGGATAAACCGAACGGCCAGCCGATCTACACTTATCGGATTTCACAGGAAGAGTTCCAACGCGGCCGCCAACTTCTCGAGAGATCTGCGGCATTTCTCGATAGCCGCAACGCGCCACTTTGTGCAGTCTTCGCCCTGGTGACGTCGGAATGGTATCGGCGGGAAGCAACTTCACTTTGGCGGGTGTGGTCGCATATCGGGGTAGTTCCCAACGCGCTGACCGTCAGCGAGAGAAATGCCGTCGCGAACGTAGGGCTCGCCTGGTGGGGTCAATCGCCAAAGATCAGCCGTTTCTCTAACAGAAGACGTCGTGAGTTCCTGCTAACCCTTGCCCTAAACGGCGGCCTGCCCTCCGCACTTATCGTTGGCGAGACTGGAAATCGGGTTCGACGGTTCTTTGAGGGTGTGATGGAGGACGCGCTTTCCAGTGGTGCCGTGCCCACATACGACGAACTCATGGACTTTGCCGAGAGTAGGGCCGGTGTCCTCCCGGACAGCTACCGGGACGAGACCATCTATGAGCTGACGGCAGAGTTGATTGGGCACCTTCACGCTTGCCGCGCAAAGTTGCCCCGCGGCGAAACCCAAGCGAATCCTGCAGGATGGCTCGATGTCCATGACGCCGGGTGGCGGGAGCGCCTCCCAATTCATCTTCCGGAAGATGTCGCCGCGTGCAATCGACTCTTCAACAACCTCCTCACCGTCGAGCCTCGTGCGCGAGGGGGCGGCATCGGTCTAAAAAGGTATCTCTATCGAATGTCCTCGGGTGATTGGAAGCAAGGATTCGTCGCCCTTGCTGACGGCCAACTCGCCTTCGATGCGCTTGCCAGCTTTAGCGAAGGCCGCTTTCGCGCCTACTTCTCGGGAAGTGCGGGCCGGCTTATGTCCCGTGAGTTCGCGCAGCTCTACAGGTCGGAGACTGAAAAGAACGGAAGCTTCACGGTCACATCCCAATCTATTGGTCGGGTCGGTCTTGTCGGTCCCGTTCCCTTTTCGGAAGCCATCGCTGTAAGCCTCCTGCGCGACGGAACGCCTATACCGGCTGTCTGCTGGCCAGGCGGCTCGCCCCGCGTCTCGAAATGCGTTGTACTCCGACCGACTGAACGAGAGGACCGGCTGGAATTGCTTGCCACCGGCTCCGTTCGCTCCACACTGCAATTTTTGTTCGTACTAACGTCGAAGGATTCGACGGTCTCGGGTCATGAGGGTGGAGGAGTTAGTCGCATCTGGAATGACGATGCATCGGCGCTTTGGCAGATCGAAGGAATGGCGCTGGTCGAGACCAAGGCCGGCGAGCGATATCGTGTTCAATCGGCAGCCGATATATCCGACGATAGGCGCCTCGAATTCGAGCAGCTCTTCCTTCCAGATCTGATTTTTGAAGACACGTCTCTCGTCGCGGTCGAGGCCCCGCTGAAGTTCAGGAAGTTTGACAGACATGGCGGTACTGGGGCGAACGGCAGCACGCGAATCCTCAAATCTGGTCGAGCAACTGATGGGCGTGACGAAGTCTCTGGCGTCGTAACGGTGCAATGGCAGGACGATGAAGGGTTCATTATCGATCGCGCCCGTCTGCTCGTCCTGCCGCGGAATTTCGGGCTCCGCGGACAGATTGACAATCGCGGCGCTCAGGTCGAGTGGCATGACTTGCCGGGCTGGCGAGTCGACGCGCTCGACGTGGACGGCGCTGTCACGGCGATGACTGAGCGGAGCACACATGGCTGGCTATGCCCATGGGCGGGCACTAGGAACGGTTACCAGCGTATCCAGCTCACAGATCCGGACGGTTTGTCAGTCAAAGCACGATTGCATCTGACGGCCAAACAAACTGTGCTACTAGACGCCACAGGCAAGATTCGCAGCGATCAACCTGAGATGTCGCTTTCCGAACTTCGTGGCTCACTACTGCTCACTAACCGCGCGGTCCTCGTCGATCTCGACTTACGCCGTGCGGGAGCCAACCGTGCTCTCATATCTCGTAAGATCGAAGGTGAGACCCCGATGGTTCGCTTCGTCGATCTCGCGCAAAGCCTGCTGGGACTATCCAGCGAACGCGGACCAAGTGTCTTCCTTCTGGACGACAGCCAGCGAACGATTTGTAGTATCCGACGGCCACAAGAGCAGCCAACGATCATCAACGATCGGGTCAACTTCGCAAATGCGCCCACCGACGGCGAGATCACTGTCGTCCGATCGCTAAGACGCCCTGACGAAGAACACGTGCTCGGTGAAGATCATCAACTGAGCCTGCGGCTACCTGTGGGGATCCCTGGACCTCTTCTCGTCTACCGGAGGAAGGGCGACGCGGTTACAACGCGACCGGTGGTCACGAACGGGGCGCAGGACGCTGTATCGGAGGAGCCGGCCGACGCGATAGCACACGCTGCCCTTATCGAGGACGAGGCAACTCGCCGTCATGCCTATCATGCGTTGCTAAAGGAAGCCGCGTGCGATGCTGCGGCCGGATCCACAATTTCCCGCATCGTGCGCACGATCCACTCGCTACGAGGTCTGAGCCCTCGCGCGATGGACCTCACTCGTGAACTCCCGCAGTTCCCCAGCCTGTTGTGCAGGTTGCTGCTTGCCGCGAACGGCGAGCGAGTCGATAGTATCATCGCGTTGGAACGTGATCTTCCGTTCCTTTGGATGGCTCAGCCCGTCAGCGCTTGGCAAGACGCCGCACTTGCTGAATGGGAGCGCGCGAAAGGCGACTTAGCGCAATTTTATGACGCGCCGGAGGCGCAGACGCAGGCTACTACCGTAATGATGGAACGCATAAGCTTCCTTGTCGAACGTACGCAATGGTTCGCGGGTATCCGCGCCGTACTCGGCTTCGACGGTGCACTGAGCGGCGGCTTGCGACAACTCGCGCAAGACCACGTCCGCCTCCACATGGACCAGTCGGATCCAATTGCAACGACGCTAATAAAGCAGGCTGAACACGCTGGTCTTCCTGAAGATATTGCGGGTCTCAACTATGGCCACTACGCGACTCTTGTGGCACCCGTAGTGCTAGCCGCTCTTGCCGTCGGGCGCATAGAATGGTCGCCTTCGCTGGCTGCCGGTCTGCGCAACGCTATAGACATCGATCAAAACTACGTCACCTCAGCCTTTCCTCATTGTTTGAAGCACATCCGATCATGACAATCCGCCCCTTCGACACCCTTTCGCGGCTTCGTCAGCGCATGGCCGAGGCCATCATTGCCCGGTCGGGTATACGCAATCCGGCACTGGCGGCGGAGCTTCGCCAGTCGCTGTCAAAAGCAGACTCCGAGGGTGCCCTCATTCCACCGCCAATCCTCGAAGGGGCGTTCCCGTTCGTACCAGCGGACAAGGCTCTGCAGGATCTTTCTGGCAACCTTCTTGCACGTGCCACGGTCGACGCATTGGTAGGCGACGATACCGGGCGTGGCTATTCGTTTCCGCGGCAGCGTCGCCCTTACTTGCATCAGTTGAATGCGTGGAAGACGCTCACCGCCCCCGAAACGAAGAGCGCCCTAATTACTGCGGGTACTGGTTCAGGAAAGACCGAGTGCTTTCTCGTTCCGTTGCTGGACTCGCTCTACCGCCGCCACGATCGCGCAACGGGCGTGGAAGCCATCATGCTGTATCCGTTGAATGCGCTTATCGCCAGCCAACAGGAGCGACTAGACGCGTGGACAAAGCCCTCTGGCGGCAATATCCGTTACTGCTTGTATAACGGCAACCTTCCGGAAACACACAAGAGCGTGATCCAACGCGACAAGCTGTCGTCTAATCCACAGCAGGTGCCGGATCGCCAGACACTTCGCGCATCACCGCCCCCACTGCTCGTGACAAATCTGACCATGCTCGAATACATGCTCGTTCGTCCGCAGGACCGGCCGATCATTGAGCAATCGAAGGGCAAGTTGAAGTGGATTATTCTGGATGAGGCTCACACATTAGTTGGGTCCGCGGCCGCCGAAGTGGCGCTTCTTTTGCGACGAGTTATTGAAGCATTCGAGGTGGATCCCAAAAATGTTCGGTTTGTCGCCACGTCTGCGACGATTGGTGACGGCGATAAGGTCAAAGAAGATCTGCGTCGATTTTTAGCCGACGTCGCCGGTACTGATGTCTCGACGGTGGAGGTAATTTCTGGGGAGCGGCTACTTCCGACGCGTAGCGGAATGGGTGGCCAAGCTCCTAGCCCATCCTCCATCATCGACCTTCCTGCAGCCGAGCTCTTCGATACGCTCTCGTCATACGATCCGGTCTGGGCGCTCGTTGCCGGCCTAAAAGATCACCCGTTGCAGACGCAACAGCTCGACCGCCTTGGAAAGGCGATGGACATTGACGGCGAAACGTTGGCAATGGCATTGACGCGAGCAACGTCCAGGTTTGGCGAGACGTTAGCGCCACTCAGGGTGCACAGCTTTCATCGCGCGTTTTCAGGCCTCTGGTGCTGCACGAACCCAGCCTGCCCCGACAGCATTGGCGGAGAATGGACGGCCGGACGTCTTCTCTTCGAACGAGAAGAAGCATGCCCCAAGTGCCGTATGCCCGTCGCTGAGCTTTACTCGTGCAATGAATGTGGTGAAGCATTCATGATTGCGGACGAAAATGGTACGCGGCTCGCTCCTCCTCGCAACCTACCCCCGAGCGACGAATTCCTTTTTGAGGCCGACCGCTCCCCGTCGGATGAGGACGAGGAGAGTGATGACGACCAACTGGACCTGGACACGCCCTCGGTCTCGCATTGCTTTTCTTTGTCAGGGCGCGGCCTTATGCCGATATTCGTCGATACGGCGACCGGCATGACCGCCGATGGCGACGGTGATGGACGGTACCGGCTGTCGGCCCATGCCGGCGGCGGGAAAGGCCCATGCCCGGCCTGCAGCGCCACGGCCAAGTATGGGGACAAGCTCTACCCCTTCAGGTTCGGAGCTCCGTTCACGATCAGCAATGCCGCGCCACTGCTTCTCGAAGCGATGCCTGGGGCCGACGGACTTGTACAGCCTCCCCTGCCTCAGACCCCTCCGGATCTACCGACAGGTGGCCGCCAGCTAATTGGCTTTACAGACAGCCGTCAGGGTACGGCGCGCATGGCGGCGAAGCTCCAGATGGAGAGCGAGCGAGCGTTTGTGCGCTCCTTCATCTATCAAGCAGTTCAACACAAAGCTTCGGGCGGTGTAGACAACGCGAAAGCTGAAGAACTTAAAGCCAGAATCGCGAAGGTGAAGTCCTATCCGGATTGGGAGGATGGGCCGCTTGAAAGCGTCGTTCGCGAGGCCGAACGGGATCTGGCGAAACTGTCCGGCGGCGGAACCATTCCTTGGACCGACTTGCGGACGCAGCTTGCCGAGCGCACAGAAGTCCGCGACTGGCTTCCTGACGTCTGGGGTTCGCGTGCGGACCTTTTCAAGAAGGCGGCGGCGTCCGCGCCTTCGCAGATCGCTGAGGCGTTACTTCTCCGTGAGATGATGCGACGGCCGAAGCTTGCCAACTCGCCGGAAACTATGGGCCTTGCACGATTCGTCTATCCGGCGATCGAGCAGCACGCCCAGGCGCCGAGCGGCTTCTTACAACGAGGCGGAAGCCCGGAGGATTGGAAGGCGTGGCTTTCGTGCTTGGTATCGTTCTCGATCCGAAGCAATCTTGCGGTAGCCGTCAATTCGGATCTGCTCCAATGGATCATGCGCAAAGGCTTCCCGAAAAACCTTGCCGCACCGGGTATGGAGCCTAGCAAGCGGCAGCATCGCTGGCCGTTAGCCAGCGCCTCAGGAAAACAAACTCAGGTCGTTGAACTCCTTCGGCTCGGCCTCGGCTTGAACGTCGGTTCCTCAAGCGATCGCGCACAAATCAATGACTGGCTCCAGAAGGCCTGGAACCAGCTCCACACTGTGTTACCCAAGAACGCCAACGGCGAGCAGGCCCTGGATTTCGACAAGCTTGAGGTCGGACGACTGAGAAGCGCGTTTCACTGCCCGGTGACGAGGCGCGTCGTCGACGTCGCGCCCTTCGGCCTTTCGCCGTACGCGCGGACAAAGGCGGATCGCGCGCAGCAGATCACCATGCCTGTCGCACCGGCGGACGCAGACGCCGCCACTCGGTCCCTGTTCCTGTCCCACGACGCCGAAGTTGCCACTCTGAGAGATAGCGGTCTTTGGACCGACATGCATGATCGCATCGCGCTATACTCGCCGTACAGCAGGTCGGCCGAGCATTCGGCGCAGCTCTCTCCGGGCCAACTGCGGCACTACGAGTCGGAATTCAAGGCCGGCCGTATCAACCTCCTGAATTGCTCCACCACCATGGAGATGGGCGTAGACATCGGCTCGGTAAACGGCGTGTTGATGGCGAACGTGCCACCCTCGATTGCAAACTATAAGCAGCGCGTAGGTCGCGCTGGTCGACGTGGTCAGCCGTTGTCGCTCGCGTTCACTTTTGCAAAGGACCGACCACTAGACCGCGAGGCGTTCCGCAACCCTGTTGCATTCCTTAGCAGGTCCATAGCAACTCCTCGTGTGGCTCTGGACAGTCAACCGATCGTGCAACGCCACGTCAATGCGTTTCTCTTTGGTCGCTTCCTGAATCTGAACAGCGGCAACCCTATGAGCATGGAGACAGGTGACTTCTTCGGCTTTTCGCCGGCGCCTAATTCGGTGCGGATGACGAAAGACGCTCGACCAGTTGAATTGATGCTGAGGTGGCTTTCGAAGGCGACGACGGCAGAGGAAAACAAGATAGCTCTGCAGCGATTGGTTCGCGGTTCGGTACTGGCTGGCCGCTCCGACCTGCTGGAGCTATGCGCAGAAGCTCTGAAGTCTGCGGAAGCTGAGTTCAAAGCCGAATGGAGCGGTCTACAGAACCAGCTTCAGGGAGCCAGCATCATCGGCGCATCCGCTGCAATTGAGGCTCACCTGAAGAGGCTTTGCAAAGAATTTCTGCTGTCCGATCTGGCCGATCGTGGCTTTTTGCCGGGCCATGGGTTTCCCAACCACGTTGTCGCATTCGAGCTGGATCGAAAAGATTTGGACAGCGAATTCAACAAAGACGACCGCAGGGGTCAGCGCCATGGCGGACCGAAGAGACCGCTGGACATCGCGATCCGCGACTACGCGCCCGGATCGGAAACGGTCGTGGACGGTCAGGTCTATCGAGTCGGTGGTGTCACACTGAACTGGCATCGCCCGTCGAGCGACGAAGGAGTCCGCGAAATCCAGGCGCTTCGTTGGGCTGCCAGATGCTCTCATTGCGGTGACAACTGGACGGGTGCTGGTTCCCGGCCTGAAGAATGCCGGACATGCGGCGACTCTTCGGTGGTGGCCGAGAGCTTTCTCAAGCCAGCCGGCTTCTTGAGAGATCGGCACATTCCTATCCATGCGGAAGTCGATAAAGTCGACTACGTGCGCCCTGAGACACCGCGCATCTCAGCCGGTTCGTCTCAATGGGAGGCCCTCAGCCAGCCCACGGCCGGTCGCTTGAGGATGAACCGCCGAGGTACCGTCTATTACCACACAAGGGGACCAGCTAGCGAAGGCTATGGACTTTGCTTGAAATGCGGGCGCATGGAGGCGATGAAACCGGGCGAAGCAATCTGCACTGGTCTCCTAGGTCACAAACCTCTGCGCGCCAGGGAAAACTTCCTGCAGCCGTGCGAGGGCAACAGCGAAACCTTTGCGATCCAGCCTTCGCTTCATCTCGGGTATGAAATTCACACCGACGTATTGGAACTGCAGCCTGCTGAAACACCGACCATCGGAGCGGCCAATGCTATTGCCATTGCGATGCGTGAGGCCACCGCGCGTCACCTCGGAATTGAACCGGACGAAATGGGCTACGGTATAGGACCGTCGAGAAACTCGATGGCAACATCGACTCTCTCGATTTTCCTCCACGACCGTGCAGTCGGCGGCGCCGGCTATGTCGTCCAGGCTGCTAATGAGATGCGCGCAATTTTGCGCAGCGCCCGCCAGATTCTAAGCTGCCCTCGCAACTGCGCCCACGCATGCTCATCTTGCGTTCTGGTATCCGACGCGCCGGAAAGAGAAGAAGATCTTGACCGACACAAAGCGATCTCGTTCATTGAGGCCCATCTTGCCCTGCCCGACGTTATCGACGCCGCTGACGTCTTCGCCGCAGACAGCGACATCTCTGACAGGCCTGCCAGCGAAATCGACGACTGGCTCGGCCATCGAGCGCAATCGATTCTCAGTGTCTGGACGAAGGTGAACGACATTGTTGAGCTCTCAGACTGGGCATTGACGCCGCTGTTCAAGCGGTGGACCGAGAATGGTCGGCGCGTCAGGCTAATCCTGCCTATCGGCTCTGTGTCGTCCCTTGATCCAGCCCAGGTTCTATACCTGCGAGACTATTGCGCCCGCAACGGACTCGAGATCGCCGAGGGCGAGCCACTTCGTTTTGCCAATGGGAGTTGGTTGTTTGCCTATGCCACAGATGGCAAGACAGGACGTGGCTGGGCAAGCCGAGACCCATCCGTGCTAGTGGCAGGCTCTGGCTGGGGCGCAAACCATTCCGCGCCAATCGCTTACGCACCTTTGACTATTTCTCCGGTCTACCAAGAGGTGCTTCACGAGTCTCTGAAACCTAAAGCCGGAGCCACGGTTGTAATACTAGATTCAAAACTGGACGGTCCCGTGGCTGGATTCGGCACCGCAATGGCCGCAGAGATAAGAAAGGCATTGGTAGATTGCGGCATAGGAAAGAACGATTCTGTCATTGAAGCGAAATATCAGGATCGATATGCACGGTCGCCGATCGTATTGAAGTTACTTATCGATACAGTCTCCGCGCTCAATGCCACAGGCGCGCCATCCCTATCCATTCACACAGCGCCAGACAGACCAGGCGGCTATTCCCGAACCCATATTGGTTCCGACATTGTATCGGACGTCACGCTGTCTTCTCTCGCTCGAGATTACGGAATTCAAAAGGGAGTGACGGCATCTCTATTCGTATCTCAACTCGCGCACAAGCGGAGTCTGAGCCTTCAAATGGCGTCCGGTACGACCTTGATCGTGGATCTCGATCAAGGGTTTGGTTGGCTCGAGTATGTCGGAGGCGACAGGTTCTTCGACGCCAACGGCTCTACGCAAGGAAACGCCGAGCAGTTGCGGAAGATCAGGGGTCGGGTGCAGAGACGGCATTCACATGATAGCCAGATGGTTCTGTGGCGAAAATGATAGAAAAACCAGGTTGCCCGCCTATCATCTCTTGGTAGAAGGAGGTGGGTCACCCGCAGTGCCATCGCAGTGTGCGCCCAAATAGTTACAGTACGGCTGCCGGAACTTCATTAGACGGCTACCAACGGATATGACTGGATCGTAGTCGAGTGACGAAGGATCCGACAAACATTGTTGGAGTGCAATCCAGCGCGAATCATAATTCGGTAGATGATGGGGGGGTTGGTGGCATGTTTCACCACGACGCACTCACAACGCCCGTCATTTTCAGCGTTGCGCCTATCCAACACACTGATAAAGTGACGCGTTTGCAAGTCTATGTCAGCTTGCAATGAGAGCAATAATGACCTCCACAGTCAACATGAAGGCATAAAGCGGAAATAATTTCCGCCTGGAATACGGCTCTCTTCACCCGTGAGCTTGTGCCTGCATACGCTGACACCGCTTTCGGATTGAGTGGACAATCTTCTCCAGCACCCTTGCGGGATCGCCAGCCAGGGTCTCGACTTGCAGCACCACCTCATCGCACGCGGCGCTGACACGTTCGGCAAGTTCCTCGACACGTCTCAATGTCGATGCACCGCTCAATCCAACTTCGTCAGCCAGCGCCTGCCAATCCGCCCGCCGCAGATCCGGACCGTTGAACCGGCCGGCTATCCCCTGCGGCAAACTCTGGTCGACTTGGCGGTACACGGCAGCACACATCAGGTCGTAGAGCGGTGCCATTTTCGCGGACCCGCCAGCACCGATCAGAACGGAATAGTTCTTGGCATGCGAATCCGAATTGCAGATCAGTACGTTGAAGATCACTGCATCAAGAAGCGTTAGACGTGCGGAAGGCGATACGAGATCGCTGATGGCAGCGAACATCATTTTCAGGGTCACGCCGCGTCCAGTCAAGGATCGCTCGTATTTTTGCGACGGGAAGTGACCCGTTAGCTGGCAAAGATCTTCTTGATGCAGCCGACGGATCTCGCCTTGTGGATCGGTGAAACGGTCATAGCGCTTGACCAGCAGATAGCCCCGGGTGCCCGCGACACCGATCGTCGCCTCGGCAGCGTCCAGTCCGCAGGCGCGGGCGAGAGCAAGGCAAAAGGCTTCGTTCTCGACACTGCCTGCAAGCCGTTTTGAATCCGGCTTCAGAATATGGGTCGAGGGTGTCCCATCGACGGGAATGGAGATGGCACCGCCCTCCTCCACGAAGACCGGCAGCTTCTCTTGCACGCCCGCGAGAGACATCGAGACGCCGCGTTCGCCGACCAGAAAAGGTTTTGCCGGAAGCTCGTCCAGGATGCGCTCCAGTACCCCCCCATCCGGCACAGGCTGGAGATGAATGCCCGGCTTGCGGGGCGCACCAATCGACAATGCGCCTGCCGTGTCCCGCCCGATGTGACCTAGCAGGCCGACTATATCCTGGGGAGACACCTTCAGCCGCTGGCCGATTTCGGTGAGATGGGTTTCGGGGAGCAGGTTGGCGAGCCAGGGCAGCAGCCTGTCTGCAGCGACTGGGCCTGAACGGAGTGGCATGGTGAGCGATACCGGGAAGGCCGAACGGCGCACCTCCCAGCTCGGGTCATAGTCCAGTCGCCACTCGTTATCGAAGGTCAGACGGGCGACGGGCAAAGTTTCGTAGAAGATCGTCGTCATGGGCCGTCACCGAAGGTGGGCAGGAAGCTGAGGTCATCGTCAGACGAGGTTGGGACTGCTTGGACGGTCCTGAGATCGCCGATCTCGATCCCAACGGTGCGCGCCACGATCAACGACTTTTCAAGCTGGCAGCTTGGCTTGCCGGATTCGAGTTCGACGATGAACCGCTCACCCGTGCCGGACCGGGCGGCTAACTCGGTCTGCGTCCAGCCAAGCGCCTTACGTTTTTCCCGAATGGCAGCGCCGAAATCGCGTGCGGACTTGAACATCGCGCATCTCCCGAGTTGGCTTACCGTACAGGAAGATTTGTCGTAGATCAATACGATCCTTACCGATCGGGAAGCAATCGCGACGACTATAAAAATCACCCCGATCGGGAAGTCTCGCGTCGCCGCACGGCTTCGAAAATGAGGTCCTTGAGATCCGGATATCGCGTGTGGTACACCTGCAGGTATCGTAATTTCCCGAACGGGAGCAGTGGCTTACGAGAAACCCTTGTTTCTCAGGTATCGCGGGCCTAATTGGCGGAGAGTCCCACCCTCTCCGCCATGGCTCATCTGACCTGATGTTGGTTATGGGATGGCCCGCCCTTCCGAGGACATCATACTCGACGTCCTCGGAAGGGCGGGCCATCCCATAACCAACAGGCGTGGCGTGAACGAAATCGGAGCGGACAATCATTGAAGCTTCAAGGGTTTTTGCATTTGGCGCAATTGTGACATCTCGTTTACGGCCCTGGTGTTCGAAACGAACCAAGCCGACGGTAGATACGGTGGTGAGGACCCAAGCTTTTGAGTCATGCTACTGCCAAAATAGGATCATTGTAGTACGCCGTTCGCCTTGAGGTCCAATTAGGGGCGGGGCGATCGTTGCTCATCGCTTCATCTTCAACGGGCGAGATAATATCACTGCGCAGCTGATTCCCCGAATCGATTCTAACCCGGTCTTCAGTTCGTGATGCTGCTCGGTCTGCGCGCTATCGTCCCAGACCACGACCATGATGTTGTCGTAGCCGCTGTCCGTGCTGAGGTATAAGCTCGTGTCCGCGGCCACCTCTTCGGTTACTTTCGCCAGCGCAGCCTGTCCTGAGGAGCGCAGGAATTTCACCTCGACTATGGTCTTTAGTGACGGAATGCCAAGATCAGCTCGCGGATGTTTATGCCCGACAGATGGAAGGTTCTCTTCGTCTTCGAGATTGTGTATCGGCATCCAAACTTGGCTCTGACGCAATCTCGATGACATCAGGGCGCTCCCACAATACGTGCTTCGAGCAGATCCAGCTGTCCGCGGCCGTACATCTGCCGCTTGATGAGTTTGAGCTTGGTGATCTGACCCTCAGTCTTGCCGTTCGACCACATCAAAGTCATTGCATTCTGAACCGTAAGCGGTGTCTTGGTCCCACCTTCCGGATCAGAGCATGATTGACGATGTTGGCCGCGAACGAGGGCTTGAACATATGTCGATTTCACAGCTTA
>NZ_FWXU01000012.1 GCF_900176345.1 Rhizobium sp. RU36D | reverse complement strand
CACCGATCACCTCCTCAGACCCCCGCCAGACAAACCCAAAAACCACAACCAGTTGGTCTTCAAATGGACCGGAAATTAAACCGGACAGCAGTGGGTCAAGCCCGACCATGACGGAGCGCAAGCGGTACCGCAAAAAACCAAAAGGCCCGCCTTGCGGCGAGCCCCGGTCAATTTACCATCTGGGCAGACGGCTTTAAGCCTTATCGATGACGTTCTTCACCGCGCTCTTGGCTTCGCCCTTGGCCTGCTGGGCATGGCCCTTGGCTTCCTGGACGGCGCCCTTGGCCTTCATGCTGTTGTTGTCGGTCGCATCACCGACGGCCTGACGTGCCTTGCCGGCGAGTTCGTTGGCCTTGCCGGAAACCTTGTCTGCAGTCGCACCCATGTGAAATCTCCTTTTTGCCAGCGGTACCGCACGGCCTCCCAAATCGCCACCCGGTCAAACCGCCGGGAAGGTCCATCGTCAGCCGTTTGACGATCCGCTTGCAGGAATAATGCGTGGGGTGGGGAATGGTTCCGTTGGGGGGCGACCGACCATTCCATCTCGCCTAGATCATGCTGAGCAACAGATATAGCAAAGCACTAGTTGCCATCACTCGGCGTGGTGACACATCGAAAAGCGATGCTATAAGGCAAAGTAGCGCAAAGACGAAGTTTATGCCTGCTTCCGTTGGCAGCCATGTGATTGTTTTCACCGCCAGATCGGCAGCTTCGCCTATGTAAACCAGATATTGTATTAGCCACGTCATCCCGTTATCCTTTCGGGGATTGCGGCAGGCCCGCCTGTTCCAAGGTCGTGTCATGACGACGGGATAATGGCAGCTAGGAAGCGCGGTGTCGGGAGTACAGAGTTCCAACCAGTTTCATGCCACAGTTGCATAAAGTTACATGAAAGGCGCTTTTCGTTGCCGGAACTTCCATCTGAGACTTTGCAAGCGTTCGGTAAGGCGGTGAAAGCAGCCCGCGTGCTGAAAGGCATGACACTGGATCAAGCGGCATTCGTGGCCCTCAAGCGCGATAGCGCCAAGGGCTATTTCTCCCAAATCGAAAATGGAAGGCGGAAAATTACGCCGCGAACAGCCGGAAGAATCATAACGGCGCTGGAAATGGATAAGGCTCTCCTGCAGCCGTTCTTAGGCGACGATGAAATCGCGGAGGATGAAGTAACCAAGGCCGATACTGACGCTGAAAAATTGATCGAGAAGGCACAGGCGGACGATGCCGGTATTGTGACCGGGGAACGCCTGCTGATCGACCTGGCCTATGATTTTGCTGAAGGTCAACACAATGATCTGTTCACCGCTTACAAAGGTCTGCGTGCGGCTCTCCAAGCGGCAAAGGAGCTGAAAGAGCAAGGCAACTTGCCACAAAACACGTCATCGCAACTGGATGCGGTATTGCGCCGGGTTTCCGAGATGAATGACAAGGGAGACCGGGACGGGGCGGCCGAGTTTTTGGCAGCAGAAGGAAAACGGCTAGATGCGGAAGCCGAAGCGTTGTTCAACGCGCAACTGAAACAAGACCGCGTAAGAAACCGACCCGATCTTGCTGCAAAACGGTTGGGCAAACATACCGCCCGAAAAGCTCATGAAGCCGGCGAAAAACGGATTGTAGCAATTGGCAAATTGATCCACCAGTACTTAGAAGACGGCGACAAAAAGGGAGATACATTTACACTGCAGGTAGCGTTGGAAATGGCTAAAATAAACACTGACGCGGCAAGTGGTAACTACCGGGCACACGCGCTCGTTCTACTTGGCTGGTGCTATTTTAGACTGGCGGAGCGATCTTCCGAAAAAGGTTTACTGAAATCAGCACAGAATGCGCTTCAGGCGTGTCTGCAAACAACAGACAAAGCAATACAGCCACATACTTGGACAGCAGCCCAAAGTGGTATTGCGTCGGTGTTGCTTGAGATCGGCGAGCGCAATCGCGACGAGGCTATTTTGGTTGAGGCGGTCTCTGCTGCGCGTGCGTCGCTGGACACCGCCGATAGACACAACAACTTAGGCATCGGAAAACTATGGAGTCTACTCGGGGTCGGCCTCCAGAGACTTGGACAATGCACCAGCGACCCGGTGCAGTTGGAAGAGGCAAAGATATGCCTAACCAAGTCTATTTCACTTACGTATAAAACCACCGATTCGCATATTCGGAAAGGCATGTATACAAACTTGGGGGTAGCCTTGCGCTGGTTAGGGACACTCACTGAAAATGAGGAGATGCTGCACCAGGCGCGGGAAGCTTTTCGCGAATGTGAGTCTTTCGACTTTCGCGAAGACGCTCCAATGCTTTGGGCCAGAAACCAGTGGAACATCGCCGATTTGGCCCTAGCCCACTTCGCTCTTGATCCTGATCCTGCGTTGTGGTTTGAGGCGAGGGACTATGTCACGCGGGCACGTGATTTTTTCGCAGAGGGATCAGAGTATCAAACCCAGCGATGCGACGAACTAATCGCTCGGATCGATGCTATTGAGGCCGCGGCCTGAATAGGTCATTTTCACTGGCAAGGCGGCGATTGCGACGTGGAACAGCAGCGTCTTTCGCATACGCTGACCGACCGGCCGAAAGGCGCAAACTCCCCCCGTTCACCCTCCCTTAACCATCCCCCAAGTACCGGGTGGAGACCTCTCCCCGCCTCCCCAAATTTAAGGTGCAATTAATTCTCCGCGCCTTAATCATCTGGCACCGGTGTTGCCGGCCTGCCCCACAGGAAATGGATGACCCATGGACACTTGGCTTGGCCTTGACGCCCGCCCCCGCATGAACGCGGACGAGGCGGCGACTTATGAGCGGAGGCGTGCGCATGGGCGCAGCCGCGAGTTGGTGCAGACCACCATCAAGGTCATGTTCTTCTATCTCGCCTGCGTGGTGGCCGACATGGCGCTGCTGGGCGATGTCACCGTGCTGTCTGTTGCGCTGCGCTTCGGGCTGATGCTGCCGCTGGCGGCCATGTTGTTGATCTATCAGCTGAAAGTCAGGCCGATCCGGCACAAGGAATATGTCACGCTCGGCTTCATGCTGGCGGCAAACCTGGCCTGGTGCGTGATCACCGTTGCCAGCGACAATCCCATGGCGATCAACTATTTCTATGCCGCCGTGCTGTTCCAGATGGTGGTGACGATCGGCATCCGCGCGCCGTTTCGCGCCAGCCTTGCCGCAACCCTTGCCTGTTTCCTGATCAATTACGGCTTCATCAGTTTCGTCGCCGGCTGGGACCCGATCCACGGGCTCTATCACCTCGCCATCTACATCCCGACCGTGGTGCAAACCTTGATCGCCAGTTACCAGCTGGAGGCCGAGCGGCTGATCAATTTCGTGCAGATGTATGAAAACGAGACATTGAAGCAGGAATTGTCGCGTCAGAACGATGTGCTGGAACGGCTGGCGCTGACCGATCCGCTGACGCAATTGCCCAATCGGCGTGGCACGGATGCCGAAGTGGCGCGGCTCAGGGCGCATCTGGCGCCGCGCGAGATTGCGCAGACCGCGATCCTGATCATCGATGTCGACCACTTCAAGGCCTTCAACGACGGCTATGGCCATGCCGCCGGCGACGACTGTCTGGCGCGGGTGGCGCGCGTCATGCGCCGCGAACTGCCCGGATATGCTCATCTCGCCCGCCACGGCGGCGAGGAATTCCTGGCCGTCATTCCCCATTGCGGGCCGGAAACCGCCGCCCGCCACGCCGAAAGCCTGCGCCGGCGGGTGCGGGCGGAAGCCATCGCCCATGATCATGCCGGCGGTTCGGCCCGGTTCGTGACGATCTCCATCGGCGCCGCCTGCGGCTCGATCGCCACCGATGCCGCGCTGGACGACCTGCTGCAATCCGCCGACCGGGCGCTCTACGCCGTGAAGGCTGACGGCCGCAATGGCTGGCGGCTGGCCGAAACGGAAGACGACGGCCGCGCGCTCGGCGTGGGTTGAGGGAAGTAAAAACAGTAAGATAAGACCCTCTCTGGCCTGCCGGCCATCTCCCCCACAAGGGGGGAGAAACGCTGGGGTCGGCCACTCGCCCAGCGTAGGACAGTTGGAGAGGCGCGAGAGGGTTCGGCTGGGTCTTCTCCCCCCTTGTGGGGGAGATGGCCGGCAGGCCAGAGAGGGTCTTTTCCCTTGCACAGCAGGCCAGCGATGGGCGTGAGATGGATTGCAACGAACGCGATGGCCAGCACGCCAGCAAGGGCAATTCACGCAGCGACACCACCACACCGTCACCTGCCCATTTCCCTCCAGGCCGAATCAGTGATACCCGTCGGAGCGGATCGAGAGGGCTTTAACAAGACGTGTTCCGGGTACCATTTCTCATAGCCATAGCGCTCGCGATCGCCTTCGGCGGCGGGATCTGGTCGACGCTGGCCGCGCTCAATGCGTCTGCCGGCTTCGGCGCGATCCGCATCGGCGCATGGAGCGCTTTTCCGCAGGCGCAGACCGCGGATGCCGATCCCTATGCCAAGAGCCATCGGGCCAAGGCCGGCCGCCTGCTCTATGGCGTCGCCGAGGGCCTGGCCTTTACCGCGACGACGGATGACGAGGGCGTGGCGCTGACCGGGGCCTGTTTCTACCGCATCGCCGGTGCCACGCCGACCGCGCGGCTGTGGACGCTCTATGCGGCCGATCTGCAGGACATGCCGCTGTCAGGCGCCGTGGAACTGCCGAATGCGGTCAATTCCCGCACCGTGCTGCGCGAGCGTGACGGGCGTTTCGCCATCTCGGTCTCGACCCGCGCGCGGCCGGGCAACTGGCTGGCGCTGCCCGCGGCCACGCCCTTCAAGCTGGTGCTGACGCTGCTCGACACGCCGGCTGCCGGCAGTTCCGGGCTGGTGGGGCTGGATATGCCCGCAGTCACCAAGATCGGGTGCGGCAATGGGAATTAAGATCCTGGTCGCAGCGTTTACGGGGCTGATCGGTGCCGCGCTGCTGCACATCGTCATCATCCTGACCCTGCCGCAATTCACCGGGCGGGACGCCTATACCCGCGTGCTCGACAGCGGCCCGGCCAATCGCTTCATCACGCTGGACGACCGGCCGAATGCGGCGGGCCTTGCCAATGGCGATCCGTTTCTCAGGGTCGCTGTGTGCCATTTCAATCTCGGCGCCATGCCGGTCCGGCTCATGGCGCGGGGCGACACGACCTTCTGGTCGCTGGCGATCTTCGACGGCGGGGCCAACGAGGTGTTCAGCATGACCGACCGCACCTCGGTCGACGGCAATCTCGACCTGCTGATCGCCTCGCCGGTGCAGGTGAACCGCATCCGCAAGACCTCGGCCGCCCTGCTGGCGCAGTCGATCCTGGTGGAAATGCCCCGGGATGCCGGCTATGTCGTGCTGCGCGTGATGGTGCCGCAGCCCAGCTTCGAAGACGCCGCCAGCGATTTCCTCTCCGAGGCCGCCTGCTCGCCGGTGGCGGGGCTGTAGCGGCAAGGGGATTTGGGGTTGGGAGATTTTTCTAAGGCGTTTGGGCTCGGAATACCCGCCTTGGTTTGCGCTGATAGCTGTATTTGAAGTGGGTTAGCCGACACCGGAGCTTCGGGCTTCGTGACTGGACAGCCCCCTCGCCGTGGCGCTCGGAATACCCCCCTCTGGCTTGCCAGCCATCTCCCCTCAAGGGGGGAGATCGACTCGCGGTCGATGCCTCGCCATGAGTTGTCGGCGCTTGGTTTGCGTTAATTGCGAGCGAGCGGTATCGGCAATCGGATCTCCCCCCTTGAGGGGGAGATGTCCGGCAGGACAGAGGGGGGTAGGACGAAACACAACGTCAGGCGTTACATGACCGCCAAACCAAAGGCGTACGACAAAATGCGCGGGCCACGGCTGTGGAACGCCAGACCATAGAAAGCCCGCGGCGCAATCGCATACCGTTATCGATCACCCAAACCCCGCCCCTACCGACGTATCAGCAGGGTTTCGGGTCCTCGGCGGGGCCGCCGAGTTGGAGCGGGCCGCCGGTCAAGGCGCCGGTGACGATCTCCGTCGGCTTTAGCCAGCCCGAGGGTGCCTCGTAGCGGACGCCGGTGAACATCAGGATTTCTGCCACCACGGGTGTCTTGTCCGGCCGGGTCGGCCGTTTCGTCATTCTGTCCATGATCCTTACGATATCTGCCATATCAGTCTCCACGGCTATCGCGAGAGGGATGAATGACGACTGATTTCATCCTGCCCCCTTTTCGGGAGCGGGCACATCCCCGCAAAGATCAGGCCCTCTGTTCCCGGCTGTGGTGCGGGAACTGCAAGGCTCTGGCCTGCCGCAGCAAGCGCGCCCGGCAAGACAAAATTACCGGGAGGCTGCGGGGCGGCGACCATGCCTTGAGCGACGGCAGGAGGGCGCGCGAGCCATGGGCTCTGAGGCGCAATCGCAATGCCGGCGCAGGACCGGATTTTCTCCGGGGCAGTAGCGCCTTTCTCACAGGCGAAACCGGGATGGGGCTAACATTGCCCTCATTTCCGGGCACGCCACTCATAATAGACCATGCCGGGACAGCCGGACACGAATCATGCCCTCATAAAGCCATAGGTTAGTTAACAGCTTGCTAACATATTTGCTCTATTTTGAACCGGTGTGTGTATTGCGTCTGGTTGGGTGATTCCGTGAGTGAAGAGTTTCGCGCGTTGGAGCGGCCGCAAGCCGAGAGGAAGAAGGACTTTATACTGATGGCGACGGTCAGCAGTTTCGAAGGGCTTGGCCACCCGACCAAATCGGAGCTTCGCCAGTTTGCTGAACTGTTCTCTCCCCTGTTCCAGGCGTCGAGCGAAGAGGCCAAGCGCGATGCAGTCGCTGCACTCTCCCAATGCGAAACCGTGCCGCGCGCCGTCGCAAGCTTCGTCGCCAGCCAGCCGATCGCCATTGCCGCTCCCTTCCTGACCTCCTCCCCCTGCCTGGATGACGATCTGCTGATCATGGTGGCCCGCACGCAAGGGCCTGCCCATGCGCGCGCCATCGTGCGCCGCGAAAACCTGTCGCCTGCGGTGATCGATGCGCTGGTCAGCCTGCGCCACAGCGAGCGCACTGATGGCGGCCGCGCCCGCCCGCCGCAAAAGCCCAAGGCGGAAAAGCCGCCGATCGCCGCCCCGCTTGCTGTATCGGCCGCGCCGCAGTCGGCCCCGGCGGTTCCCGTGCAGCAAAGCGCCGGGATCAGCCTTGTTTCGACGCGCACGGCCGACGACCGGGACGAGAACCTGCGCGACCGGCTGAAGCGGCTGGCGCGCCACATTCACCGGCCTGCCGCCGACCGGCTCGGCATGCGCACGATTACCCCGGTGCAGGAGGCGCTGTTGGTGCGCTTTGCCCGCACGCGCGAACCGCATCACTTTGCCACCACGCTTGCCGATGCGCTGTCCGCCAGCCGCTGGCTCTCGGAGCGGATCATGCTTGATGTTTCGGGCCGACAACTGGCCGTGACGCTGACGGGTGTCGGCATGGGGCACGAGGACGCCATTTCGGTGCTGACACTGCTCTACCCGCATCTCAGCCGAAAGGCCGGCGGCGTGCTGCGGGCCGAGGCGCTGCTGACCGAACTCGATCCGCAGGAATGCCACGACCGGGTGGAAGCCTGGCGCCGCGCCGACAGCTACACCTTCCAGCACGAACAGCAGGACAACACCGCGACAACGGCACGCCGGGCACCGGCCCGCTGAGCGGGAAGAGACGAGAAACATCCGTCATGCCTTCCTCGGCTTAAACCCGAGGATGCGTCGGTATACAGCGCGATCAAGTCCTTGATCGCCACAGCACTCGTAGGCCGCGCAGCAGGATTCCGGTCTTCGGCGGAGTGACGGGGACGATGGAGTTGTTGGTCACGTCCTGCTTGGTGAGCTGTCTGCTGTGCTGCCGCTATTGTCCTATCGGCTGATAGCGTAGTATGGCCGCAGAACACCCCCTCTTTGATGGATCCGCCATGAAATCGATGGAACTGCTGATCGAGAAAATCATCCTGTCGAGCCGCTGGATTCTCGTCGGCTTCTATCTCGGGCTGGTCGCGGCGCTCGCCGTCTATGCCGTGTCCTTTGGCTACAAGTTCATCAAAATCGCCCAGAATGTCTTCGTCTATGAAGACTTCGAGATGATCCTCGCCATGCTGGCGCTGATCGACGCGGCGCTGGTGGCGAGCCTGATCGTCATGGTGATGATCTCAGGCTACGAGAATTTCGTCAGTCGCTTCGACGAGGCCAATGACGAGGTGTCCTTCCTTGGCAAGCTCGATGCCGGCAGCCTGAAGATCAAGGTTGCCTCTTCCATCGTCGCGATCTCCTCGATCCACCTTCTGCAAGTCTTCCTCAACGCCAACCAGTATACCGACAGCAAGCTGATGTGGCTCACCATCATCCACCTCGCTTTCGTCGTCTCCGCTGTGATGCTGGGCTATCTGGAGGTGATGATGAACGGCAAGAAGAAGTCCAGTGACGCCGACAAGATCTGAGGTACCGCTACCCTTATCCCACCGTCACAGCGCTGGCAGCAGGCCTCGCACATGGGCGTCGAAAGCGCGGGTGATAGGGGACGCGCGCTTCTCGTCCATCAGGACCGTCATTCCGATGCTCGGCAGGTCGGGCAGCCCCCAGGACGGCGGCAGAATGCCGAGATCCGACGGCACCGCGGAGCGCGTCAGCACGGCGATTGCCTGACCGGAGCGCACCACCGCCAGCAATCCCGACAGGCTGCCGCTGGAATAGGCGAGCTGGTAGGCGCGGCCGGTCCGTTCCAGCGCCGCGATCGCCCCGCGGTGGTCGAGCGTATCAGGATCGCCGAGCGCCAGCCGCAGCGGCTCCGGCCGATGGCCGTCATCATTGCGCAGCCCCACCCAGACGATCTCCTCCTGCCGAAGGATCGGCCGCGGCGAGGTGAGCGGCACAGAGGTCAGCGCGAGATCCAGCACGTTGCGGTCCAGCTGCCGCACCAAACGCGGGGTGGAGGCGCAGACCACCTCGATGATGACTTGGGGATGCAGCGCGGCGAAGCTGCGCAGCAGCGCCGGCAGGAAGGCATCGGCATAATCATCAGGGCAGCCGAAGCGCAGCGTGCCGGACAGGCTGCGGCCGGAAAGCTCCGCCAACGCATCGTCATGGGAGCGCAGGATGCGCCGGGCATGGGCGAGAAGCCGCTCGCCATGGACCGTCAGCGTCACGCCGCGGCCGGTGCGGTAGAGCAAGGGCTGTCCGACGATCTCTTCCAGCCGCTTCATCTGCATGCTGACCGCTGCCTGGCTGCGGCCGATGCGTTCAGCCGCACGGCTCAAGGCAGCGGTTTCCGCGACCAGGGAGAAGCAGCGCAGGAGGTCGATATCGAGCTGGGTGGCCATAAGATTTTCTGAAGTCGCAATTTAGAACTATAAGCTACCATGAGGATGCCCCGGTCTCTAGTCTAGCCAAAACCACAAAGGGAACAGGAGCAGTCATGAGCAAAAATGCCGATCCGGACTTTTGGGCACGGGCACAAAAACATCTGGTCCGCTATGGCGGCACCTTCGAGCAGTTGATCATCGAGCGGGCCGAGGGCAGCTTCGTCTATGATGCCGATGACCGCCCCATCCTCGATTTCACCTCGGGCCAGATGAGCGCCATCCTCGGCCACGGCCATCCCGAGATCGCGGAGGTGGTGTCGGAGCATATCCACAATCTCGACCATCTGTTTTCCGGCATGTTGACGCGGCCGGTGGTGGATCTCGCCACCGAACTGGCGCGGCTGGCGCCCGGCGGGCTGGAGCGCTCCATGCTCCTGACCACCGGCGGCGAGGCGAATGAGGCGGCGTTGCGCATGGCCAAGCTCGTCACCGGCGGCTGGGAGGTGGTGAGCTTCGCCCAGTCCTGGCACGGCATGACCGCCGCTGCCGCGGCCGCCACCTATAGCCACGGCCGCCGGGGCTATGGCCCGCCGACCGTCGGCTCCTTCGCCATTCCGGTGCCCAATGCCTATCGCCCGGCCTTCGAGAAAAACGGCGCGCCGGACTGGCAGGCGGAACTGGACTATGCCTTCGCGCTGATCGACCAGCAGTCGACAGGCAATCTCGCCGCCTTCATTGCCGAACCGATCCTGAGCTCCGGCGGCATCATCGAATTGCCGCAAGGCTATCTCGCCGCGCTGAAGCGCAAATGCGAGGAGCGTGGCATGCTGCTGATCCTGGATGAGGCCCAGACCGGCGTCGGTCGCACCGGCCTGATGTTTGCCTGCGAGCGCGACGGCGTGGCGCCCGACATCCTCACCCTGTCGAAGACGCTCGGCGCCGGCCTGCCGCTCTCGGCCATCGTCACCACAGCCGAGATCGAGGAGCGCGCCTTCGAGCGCAAGTTCCTGTTCTATACCACCCATGTCTCCGATCCGCTGCCGGCGGCCGTGGGCCTGAAGGTGCTGGAGATCGTGCAGCGCGATGCGCTGGTGGCCCGCGCGACGGAGGCCGGCGCACGCTTAGGCGACGGGTTGCGCTCCCTGCAGCAGCGTTTCGATTGCATCGGCGACGTGCGCGGCCGCGGACTGCTGCTCGGCATGGAAATGGTGGCCGACCGGCACAGCAAGACGCCGGCACCCGAGCTTGGCGCCCGCATCAGCCGGCGCTGCATGGAGCTTGGGCTTTCCATGAACATCGTGCAACTGCCCGGCATGGGCGGCGTCTTCCGCATCGCCCCGCCGCTCACCGTCTCGGACGAAGAGATCGACATGGGCGTGGAGATCCTCGGCCGCGCGATCGCCGAATCGGTGTGAGCGGGAGGGGGGCGAAGAGGCGGCGGTCGCGGCCGCCTCCTAATTTCACTACCGAGGGCGGGTTGCCAAAGTTCTGTCACGTCTCCCTGCGGACGCTTTGCCAAAACTCACGCCGCTGGCCTTTGACACCCGGTGAAACGTCGATGTTCCCTCTTAGTTAGAGGTATCGTTTTCGATCACCAATCGTCCTCGGAGTTGGTCGATAGCCCGTTGGAAAACGGCTGGATCGTCCATTGCCCGAGAAAGAACAATTGCCCCTTGGATAGCGAGAACTGCCTCTTCCGCGAGGACGCGCGATTGATCGGCTTCACGGCCCTGCCGCATAAGCGCTGACTGCAATGCGTCCACCCAAGCAACGAAATAACCTCGGATAGCCTGCGCGAAGAGGTCACGTGTATTGGATACCGCCAAGGCACCGACGAGGCACACGCGCTGGCCGGACCTGAAATACTGGTCGGCAGAGTCGAGCATTGCACCGATGGCGCGATTGACATCGCTTTCGCTGCGCAACGGGGAATAGACGGCATTTTCGAACCATTGGCCGATTTCGTCGAGAACAGCCCGCACCATCTCTTCCTTTCCGTTCGGGAAGAAGTGGTAAAGGCTGCCCTTGCCGAGGCCGGTAGCCTTGCCGATCAGGGCAAGGCTTGCGCCTTCATAGCCGTGTTCGCGGAAAACTTCAGCCAACGGTGCTATGGCGTCCGTTCTTTCAGCGACCATACGCGCCATGATCAGAGACCCAGATCGCTGAGGCTGGGGTGCTCATCCGGCCGACGGCCAAGAGGCCAGTGAAATAAACGATCACTTTCAGCAATCGGCATTTCATTGATGCTCGCGTGCCTGTGCGCCATCAGGCCATCCTGTGCGAATTCCCAGTTCTCGTTACCATACGCGCGGAACCAGTGGCCGCCGTCGTCGCGATACTCATAGGCGTAACGTACCGCGATGCGGTTTCCGGTGAAAGCCCACAGTTCCTTGATGAGACGGTATTCGTGCTCCTTGTTCCACTTACGTGTCAGAAATGCCTGCGCTTCTTCGCGATTGCCCGCGAATTCGACACGGTTCCGCCAGCGGGTGTCGAGCGTGTAGGCGAGAGCGACTTTCGCCGCGTCTCGAGTGTTCCAGCCATCTTCGGCCAACCGAACCTTTTCGATTGCACTTTCGCGGGTGAAGGGGGGAAGTGGTGGACGTGACATTTCTAGTTCCTTGTTAAATTGACGGACTGTACCGATCGGTAATAAATTTACCGATCGGTACAGTCTCACAGATGCCCTCTGCCGTCAAGCAAGCCCCGATGCCCGCACAGCCAACAGCACTTTCAGCCCGAAAATCTAATTCTGCCAAAGTAGTGCTAGTTCCCGGCTTGCCCCTTGCTTTGACGCCGCTGGCCTTGCAGAACTGAGCGACTATTTGGCGCGCAGACCCGCTGATGCTGCCCTGTCTGGGTGGATCCGGCGGTCGACCTGGAGGATGGAACGCGATGGACCTGCTGATATCTCAACTCGCTGACCCCTTCCGCATCGGTCTGCTGTTCTTCCTGATCGTGACGGCGGTGCGCACGCGGGCAGCATCGGGCTTTGTCGTGCCGCTGGCGCTCGGCGTCGTCTTCGTCGCCATCCTGCTGCCGATGACCACCGCATCGAGCGCCACGACGGACCGCACGCTGGCGATTGCAACGGGTATCGCTGCAAACGCGATCATTGTCGGCGTTCTGCTGTTGGGCTGGACGATCTGGAACAAGGCGCGGCGCCAGGGCTGATCCGGCTCCCTACCTCCGGCAGCGCGGATAGCGGCTCAGGCTCCTGATTAAGCACAAACCCGACTTCACGCTGCGGGCCGCCGTGGCGGTGAACTGTTTGTGCCGGCCAAAAGACCACGGCCAGCTTCACCAAGAGCCTTACCCCCAAACGAAAAAGCCGGCGGCATCGCTGCCACCGGCTCCCCGTGAGGGTGAAGGCCGACCCGTTCGGGCCGGCCTTGTCTTTCGGTTACTTCGCGTCGTCGGCGAAGATGTCCTTCTTGTGGGTGTTGCCCGGCACGAACAGGGCGCCGATCACGACCGTCACCGCTGCGATCATGATCGGGTACCACAGGCCGCCATAGACGTTACCGGTCTGGGCGGAGATGGCGAAGGCGGTTGCCGGCATCAGGCCGCCGAACCAGCCGTTACCGATATGGTAGGGCAGCGACAGGCCGGAATAGCGGATGCGGGTCGGGAAGAGTTCGACGAGCATCGCCGCGATCGGGGCATAGACCATGGTCACCAGGATGATGAGGTAGGTCAGGATGAGCACGACTGCGAGCTTCTGGCCGGAGAAGATGTCGAAGAAGTGCGCAGCGCGGATGACGGTGGTGTTTTTGTCTGCCGAGACCGGATAGCCGGCGGCGGTCAGGGCTTCGTTCACCGACTTGGTGAAGGCGGCAGGCGTCGCCTTGACCGCGTCGCCGGTCAGCGTCGATACGTCGTAGGACGGAATGACGGTTTCGCCGATCTTGACCTGTGCCGTGGTGACGGCCGGATCCTGCACCGAGGTGTAGTTGACCGAGGAGCGGGCGAGCGTCGACTTGGCGATATCGCAAGACGAGGTGAACTTGGCGGTACCAACCGGGTTGAACTGGAACGAGCAGTCGCCGGGTGCTGCGGTTACCGTCACGGCGGTCTGCTGTGCGGCATGCAGGGCCGGGTTGGCGACCTTGGTCAGCATCGGGAAGACGAAGCTGTAGGTAGCAGCGGCGATGGCGCAGCCCGCCAGGATGATCGGCTTGCGGCCGATCTTGTCGGACAGCGAGCCGAAGAACAGGAAGCCGCCGGTGCCGAGGATCAGCGACCAGGCCACCATGACGTTGGCCGTGAAGCTATCGACCTTGATGACGTTCTGCAGGAAGAACAGGGCGTAGAACTGGCCGGAATACCAGACAACGGCCTGGCCTGCGACGAGGCCGAACAGTGCGATGAGTGCGAACTTGCCGTTCTTCCAGGTACCGAAGGCTTCGCGCAGCGGTGCCTTGGAGGCTGCACCCTCTTCCTTCATCTTCTTGAAGGCGGGGGATTCGTTCATCTGCATGCGGATATAGAGCGAGATCAGCAGCAGCACGATCGAGCCGAGGAACGGAATGCGCCAGCCCCACAGGTCGAAGGCCTTGATCATGCGCGGGGTGCCATCGGGGTTCAGCACGGCAGCACCGGCCGCGTCGAGAACCGGGGTCGGATCCCAGTTGGCATTCACGTAGCTCTGCACCGAGAGAATGACGATCAGCGAGAGCAGGAGCCCGAGCGTCGCCGTGGTCTGGATGAAGGAGGTGAAATAGCCGCGCTGATTCGCCGGAGCATGTTCAGCCACGTAGACGGCTGCACCGCCATACTCACCGCCCAGCGCCAGGCCCTGGAGCATGCGCAGGATGATCAGGATGACCGGCGCCGCAGCCCCCCAGCTGCTGTAGGAGGGTAGAAGGCCGACCAGGAAGGTCGACAGACCCATGATCAGGATGGTCATGAGGAAGGTGTATTTGCGGCCGACGATGTCGCCCAGCGCACCGAAGACCAGCGCGCCGAAGGGGCGCACGATGAAGCCTGCGGCGAAGGCCAGCAGCGCAAAGACGTTTCGCGTGGCTTCCGGAAACGCCGTGAAGAACTGCGCACCGATGATGGCGGCGAGTGAACCGTAGAGATAGAAGTCATACCATTCGAAAATGGTACCGGCAGAAGAAGCCATGATGACTTTCTTCTCCTCGGCCGTCATGGGACGTGATCTGTCCCGTGCGCTCATTTCAATTGCTGCCATTTGTCCTCCTCCCTGACGGCCGATCAGCAAGACATGCTGGTACGGAGCCGCCAGACTCAATCAGGGTTGTCAGGATCGTGTAACAAGGTCTTGAGACAGCGGGGATCATCTCCCTGCCATCATCTGCCGCTAACCGTCTGCGGCTTTCCGCCCACCTTGAGGTCCTCCCACGAGACGGCATCTGCCGACACCGATATTGTTAACATCGGGGCGTCATGATGCAGAGATCAACCTTCGTCTAATGGCTGTGGACGACGGGTGCGCTCGCGCCCGCCCGGCAAGAGGGTCTCTCAGAGGCTCCGACAGGCCCCCTTGCCCGGTTGCGCTATGCCGCCGGCTGGTGCAGATGTGGTGTCCGCAAAACAGGAGACCGCCGATGAAGTGCCAGCTGATCCGCAACGCCACCCTGAAGCTCTGGTATGCCGGACGAACGGTTCTCATCGATCCCTATCTCGCCGATCGCCACAGCCTGCCGTCCTTCACCGGCCGCTCGCCGAACCCGATGACGGAACTGCCGGTGACCATCGACGCGATATTGGAAGGCGTCGAGCTGGTCGTTGTCTCCCATCTGCATACTGACCATTTCGACGGCGTGGCCAAGGCGCGGCTGCCAAAGCACCTGCCGATCCTGTGCCAGCCCGGCGACGAGCAGAAAATCCGCGAATCTGGCTTCACCGATGTCACCCCGCTTTCCGATGTCATGACATGGCAGGGACTGACCTTCACCCGCCGCGCCGGCAGCCATGGGCTGGGTCCGGTGGTCGATCTCATGGGGCCGGTCATGGGCTTCAGCCTGACGGCGCCGGGCGAACCCTCAGTCTACTGGTCGGGCGACACCGTGCTCTATCCGCCTGTCGCCGAAACCATCGCCGCAACCAAGCCGGATGTCATCTTCACTCATAGCTGCGGCGCCCGGTGGGATGGCGACCTGATCGTGATGGATGCGGCCGAGACCGTTGCCGTCTGCCAATCCGCGCCCGCGGCCACCGTCGTCGCCGTGCATATGGAGGCGCTGGACCACGCCACCGTCAGCCGCGCCGATCTCCGCGCCGCCGCCGAAGCCGCCGGCCTTGCGCCGACACGCCTGCTGATCCCGGCCGATGGCGAGGTGTTCACGCTGGGCGGCTGATGGCGCTATAGATTGTTATACCAGTCATGCGGATCGGCCTTGACCGTCTTGCCGGCGACCGCCTCCACGGTGATCGGCTGGTGGGACGGACAGTTGACGTTCAGCCCGCAGGTGACGAAGTCCGAGTAATAGGCGCGGTAATCGGGATCCATGTTCTCAGCGCTGGCCGACTGGCGATCGGAATGGCGGGCAAAGACGTGATAGCTGCCTGGCGGAACCTTCAGCTCATACTTCGTCTCCGTCTTGGCCATGATCTTCCGGGCCGTGCAATATTGCGCCTTGCTCTCCACCCCCTCCGCGCAGACCTCGAGATCCGACGGAATGTGATCGCTGGGATAGGAAAACGTGCCTGAAATCGTGGCCGTGGCGCCCGATTCTGCCGCGGGCTCGGTCACGGACAGCCTGACCCAGACCAGCTTTTCGACGGCGGCGCGGGCGCCGCAACCGTGCAGGCCAAGCTCCAGCCGGTTGCCGGGCTGAACAATCGCCAGCAAGCCCTCCACCGCCTTCTTGCGGTCGCGCGCGGGTGTCCTTGCGGCGATATCGCCCAGGTTGACATAGCTCTCGCCAAACTCGTCCTTCAACCAGAAGCCCTCGGGCACCTTGCCCTTGCCGGCCTTGTCGACCCGCACCACCACGCCGGTGGTCTCGGCAAAGGCGCAGTCATCGCTGTCATCCAGCCCCCTGAGTTCCACCACCTGGCCATCCCGTTCGATGATCTCGACACCAGCGGCAAGGGCCTGCGCCACGGGCAGGCCGACGAGACAGGCGGTCGCCAAGCCGAGCACGGTCATGGTGACGATGGAACGGTGCATCGCAGCTCCTCCTCTGAAAGTGCTGGGGATGATGGAGAGCGTGAGCTTGCCAAACTGGACCGGGCTTGTCGATGTCCCCCGTCACTTGCCAGAACCGCTGTGACGAAGGCCATCATCCATCGCGATTTGCGCTATGCCGGCCGCTGCTCTACAAGCCTGCCATGCGCCTTCGATCCGATATCTATGTTTCCGCCCTGATCCGCCGCGTCTTTGCCGCCGGTGGCTTTGCCGCTGTCGAACGCAAGGGCATGGACCAGGCCGGTGCCATCTTCGTGCGCCGCCGGGGACGCGACGGGCTGGAAACGATCTATGCGCCTGCGCCGCAAAGCCTTGTCGATGAGGATGCGGCCGGGGATCGGCTGTTCGAGATCCGGCTGGACCAGGTGGAAGCGGCGGAGGTCGATGCCCTCATCTCCCGCGAATTGAAATGGGACAGCGATCTCTGGGTGCTGGAAATCGAG
Source organism: Rhizobium sp. RU36D (assembly GCF_900176345.1). Taxonomy (GTDB): domain Bacteria; phylum Pseudomonadota; class Alphaproteobacteria; order Rhizobiales; family Rhizobiaceae; genus Allorhizobium. Next base: position 127,815 of record NZ_FWXU01000012.1, on the reverse strand, counting down.
ATGGACGCCGTGGGTGACCTGTTGCCGCTGGCGAAGGCTTGATCGGGCGCGGCCTCCAATCCACTTGCAATCTGCAAGTTCTATTGCTAGCCTTCCGAGCTGCGGCAATGGGAGATGTCGATCATGGGCAAGATGATCCTGGCAATGAATGTGTCGGTTGACGGCTATGTCGATGACCTCGAGGGCACGCTTGCGATGGGGCCGCCGAGTGCCGCGCATTTCCGCTATTGGATCGAGACCATCCGCGGCCATGCCGGCGCCATCTATGGCCGGCGGATGTATGAACTCATGCATTACTGGGACGAGGATCGCCCGGAATGGGACGCGCCGCAGCGGGAGTTTGCCGCGGTCTGGCGGCGAATGCCGAAATGGGTCGTCTCCAGCACCCTGACCTCGGTCGGTCCCAATGCGACCCTTGTCCGCGACGATGCCGAGGCCCTGTTCCGGCAGGTTGCGGAAGAGACCGATGGCATCGTCAGCGTCTCCGGTCCCGAACTGGCCGGCCTTGCGGCGCGGATGGGGCTGATCGCCGAATACCATCTGCACCTGCGGCCCGTGGTGCTGGGAAGCGGAAAGCCGTTTTTCCCCGCATCGACGCCACCGCTGAGACTGGTCTCCAGCACGAAGATCGACGAGGACACGCTGCATCTGGTCTATGCGCCGCGGACAGAGTGACCAGTTCGCGTCTTGCGCATTCGCAAACATGACAAGGATTTAACGGGACATCCGCGGCCGCGCGTCTTAAGCGTTTTTGAAAACGCTTATAGAGGATTGACCTGATATGCCTGCCTTGCTTGCCCGTTATGCCACGCCGCTGACCACAGGATTGTTCGTCGTCTCCCTGGTCTCCGGCATCGCCCTGTTCTTCCATTGGGGCGGCGCCGCCTTCCACGGCATGCATGAATGGCTGAGCATGGTGCTGATCTTGCCCTTCGTCCTGCATATCTGGAAGAACTGGCGGCCGTTCCTCAATTATTTCAGGCGTTTGCCCATGGCCATCGCTCTCGGTGTCTCGCTCGTCGCCTCGCTTGCCTTCGCCTGGCCGTCAATCACCGGAACGGCGTCCAGCACGGGCGGCAATCCGCAGTTTGCGGTGATCAACCGGGTCATGGCCAGCACGCCCGCCAAGGTGGCGCCGATCTACGACCAGACGACGGAATCGCTGGTGGCGCTGCTGAAGGAAAAGGGCTTTGCCGCCGCCGAAGCCGACAAGCCGCTCGCCGAAATCGCCACCGCCTCCGGCAAGCAGACCATGGACCTCGCCGTCAGCCTCGCCTCGATCCGAAAGCCCTGACGCCAAGGCGTCACTGATGTGACATGGTCTCTCGTCATGCCGGATCATGTTACACGCTGTCCGCCGTCGCCCCCCGGACGAAATACGTCGTGGTCCCTGCCCTGTCAGACCCGGATGGCGAGCCGCAGGCCGCCCCAGTGGCGGCCGCCGACGGTGATGGGGGCGGAAATGTCCTTCATCAGCACGAAATTGCCACCGCCCATGTCGCGGCGGTAGGTCTGGACCAGGAAGGGTGCTGTCGAGCGGCCGGCGGAAAGCCCGACGCGGTCGTTGAAGATGCGGCGGTTGCGGCAATTGGCGGTGTTCCAGACGGAATCGCCCGGCCGCTGCGGTTGGGCGAATTTCTTGTTGTGGGTCGGCAGGTAGCCGTTTTCATCGACCGCGGCGCAGAAGCCGATGCGATCGCTGATGGCCAGGATCGGCTCCTGGATCGGCGGCAGCAACTGGTCCGTCAGCTCGGTGAAGGCGGTCATGACCTGGACCGGGTCGGTGCCTGGGATCGGCCGATAATTGCGGTCAAACAGCTGGTTCATGCTGATGCGACCGGATTGCACCGCCCGCTCGAAGGCTTCGGAAATGGTGTCGGCAATCTCCACGGCCTTGTTGATCCACGGGCTGTCTACTGTCTCAATGCCGGCGCTGGCGGTGAGCTGGATCAGCATTTCCGAGAGATTGACGACCTTGTCGACACGGGTGGAGGCCTGGGTCAGGGCGGCATCCGACTTCAACACGTCAGCTGCCATGCCGCCGAGCGTGGTGACGAAATCGGCGCATTGGCGGCTCACCGTCTCGGTGGTGCAGGCCATGGCCGAGGAGCCGTCGAGGATGCGGCTGATGACCTGCTCCATGGAGCCGAAGGACTGGTTCATCGCCTGGGAGGTTTCGCGCACGCCGAGCGCGCTGCCATTTGCGCCGCGGCCCGCTTCCGCCAGGCGGCTGATCTTGACGCGGATGCCATCAAGGATCTGCTGGATAGAACTGGTGGCCTGGGAGGTCTGCAGTGACAGCGCCCGGATTTCCGACGCCACCACCGCAAAGCCCTTGCCCGCCTCGCCGGCGCGAGCGGCTTCGATGGCAGCATTGAGCGCCAGCAGATTGGTCTGCCGGGCGATGCTGCCGATCTCCTCAGCGACCTTGTCGACATCCGACAGGGACTGGGAGAAGGTGCCGATCTCGCCCGAGATCTGGTTGGAGGCCGTGACCATCAGGTCGATCTGGCTGACCGCGCCGCTCATGCGCGTGGCAGATTCCGTCAACATCTGCCGGGCGCGGCCGGCCATCTCGTCGGTCTGGCGCAGAGAATCGGCAATGGCATTGTTGGTGTCGGCGATCGTCAGCGCCGCCTTGGTGACCTGGTCGAAGGTCGCGGCATGGCGGTGCGACATGGCAGCCATGTCCTGGATGGTGCCGGCGATATCCACGATGTCGATGCCGAGGCTGGACGCTTCCCGCGACAGCCGCAGGATGATGTCGCGCAGATGCGCCGCCTCCACTGCGGGGGCCGTAGCGTCCTGTTCGGCGTCATAGCTTCCGCTCGTCTGGGCCAGACTCATCAGGTGCAATCCTCCATTTCAGGGAGGAAGTATTGCCCGTTATGGTTAAAAATTCGGAAATCCGAATATATTGCACTGCCGAAATGGCAGCGTTTCCGGGTTAGACGAAAGGCGTAGGGCGGTTCAGAGCGCGCCGATGTCCTTCAGCTTCTTCAGCACCTGCGGATTGGGCTCGCCGGTTTCCGGCAGGCGGTAGTGACGCTCGAAGTGACGGATGGCGGCACGGGTCTGTTCGCCGGCGACGCCATCGATGGTGACATCGGCATAGGCGATGTTCGACAGGCCGCGCTGGATGGACATGGTCAGTTCCGCATCGCCGGTGATCTTGGCCACGGTTTGCGAGACATCATCGGGTGCGGCGGCGACCCGCTGGGCCGGCGGCTGGGCGGAGCGATTGAGTGCGGCCGATTGCGGCGCATCGGGGGCTGGTGCGGTGGCCACGGGCTTGTCAGGCGCCGGCTTGGTGGCCGTGGGCTTGTTGGGCACGGGCGCCGGCGGGATCATCGGCGCAACGGGACGGCGCTTTTCGGCATCGCGAATGGCGGCGGCAACCGGATCTTCCGCGGAGGACAGGCTGTCGGCGGTCGGTCGCTGCAGCGGCACGGTGGCGGGTTCTGCTGTTGCGGCCGCGGGTGTCGCTGCCGCCTGCCGGCGCGGTGCCGGGGCATCCCCCTGAAGCGCGGCCAGAAGCTCGGGCGTGGCGAGGCCGGTTTCGGCAAGGCCGACCTGACGCTGGTAGGCGGTGATGGCGGCGCTGGTGCCGCGGCCGCTGACGCCATCCACCGTGCCCTGGTAGAGCTTGCGGTTCAACAGCTCCTGCTGGACGGCGCGCACGAGGGCTGGATCATCCTGCCGCTCGATGATCGCGGCAAGATCGTCCTGGGCTGCAGCGGGCGGCTGCCCGGCAGCGCCATCAGGCTGGCTGCCCTCGCGCTCGATGCGGAAGGTGGTGACCGTTGCGGGGTCGGGCTCGATCATCGGCGAGCGCCGCAAGCCCGCCATGGCGGTGAAATCCTCGCTGTCGCGGGTGCGGAAGAAGGGCTGGGGATGGCGACCCGGCTGATACCACAGGGCATTGGCGGCCACGACGCCGAAGACGACGACGAATGCGGCAATGCCGCCGGCCTGCGCCGGCCGGCGCACGACAGCACCCATCAGCGCCGAAGCGGCGCGCGAGACGAGACCACGCGGCTTGCGCGCGGGCTTCTTCTCAGGCGATTTTCGCTTTCGCTGCGTCATGCAGGCCCACATCCTTCATTGCATTCGGTGCGGCTGCCGGCGCTGCACCGAGTCGCGGCGGAAACTCCACCGTATTGCTGTTTGCACCGCCTGCCGCGAGATCCGCCGCACCGGAGCCATCGGCCGGCAGCGTGACCGTCACGACCGTGCCCTCTCCGGGCTGGCTGGCGATGGCGAAGCTGCCGCCATGCAGGGCCGTCAGGCCCTTGACGAGCGAGAGGCCGAGGCCCGACCCCTCATAGCGGCGGTTATATTCGCTCTGGATCTGGGTGAAAGGTTGACCAAGCAGCGCAATCTTGTCCGCGGCAATGCCAATGCCGGTATCGCTGACGGAGAGCTTCAGGTCACCGCCGTCCAACACCGCATCGACGATGACGGAGCCGCCGGCATCGGTGAACTTCAGCGCATTGCCGACGAGATTGATCAGCACTTGGCGGATGGCGCGCTGGTCGGCGACCACCTCGCTCAAGCCCCGGCCGATGCGGCTGGTCAGCACCACGCCCTTTTCGCGCGCCTGCAGACCCAGCATGTTTTCGCAATCGGCGACCGTGCGGGCGATATCGAAGGGTTCCAGCATCAGCTCGTAGCGGCCGGCCTCGATCTTGCTCATGTCGAGCATGGCATTGACGACCGACAGGAGATGGGCGCCGGACTGGTGGATCAGCTGCACATATTCACGCTGGCGATCATTGGCGAGCGCGCCGAAATATTCGCCACGAAGAATGTCGGAAAAGCCGAGGATGGCATTGAGCGGCGTGCGCAGTTCATGGCTGACGGCGGCCAAGAAGCGGGTCTTCGCTTCATTGGCCTGCTCCGCCTCGGCGGCAACGCGGGCAGCGTCGCTGCGGATCGCAAGCTCGGTCTCGATATCGAGGAGCTGCACGACGACCGATTCCAGCACGCCATCGGCATTGCGCCGGCCGGTCATATCGACGCGCACATTCATGAACTGGCTCTGGTCGAGCCCCAGAAGCGGCCGCTCCAGCCGGATATCGACCACGGCGGCATCCGCGCCTTGGCGCAGCTCGTCCAGCTGGGTGGCGAGCGCGATCCGGTCCGAGACATGGACCTGGTCGACAAAGGGCCGGCGGAAGGCATCGCGCAGGAAGGGCATGAAGACATCGCGGTCGCGCCCGCCCGCCCGCTGCACATGGCCCTGCGAATCAAGGACCAACATCAGGCCGGGGCAGAGATCGAGCGGCAGGCTCTCCTGATCCGGCGTCGGCTGCTGGCGGCCCGATGGCAGGCGCGAGAGGCCGATGACGACGACCGAGGTGACGAGGAAGGCGGCAACGACCACGGCGACGCCAAGCGGCAGGGCGACGGCGGGGCTCAGCAGGAAGGCAAGAACGCCGGGCACGAGAAAGAGCGGCAACGCGAAGCAGATGACGAGATGACGCAGTGCCACGACCTCATGGCGATCGGCTTCCATGCCACCGCCGATGCGGGCCAGATATCGCTCCGCCAAGCGATCCAGGATCGCCGTCGCAGTTCCAGCCATGTTACTCGGTACACTCACGCTACAGTCCGTAAAACGGTTCAATTTCAATGCTGACCATAGGCGTTGGCGGCTTAAGGAAAAGATAAGGCAAGGGGCCCGGAAAGCCCCGGTTTGGGCCGGAAATGCCCGTTTCGGGACAATCGGAGGGGGCTTTGGCATTCGTGGTTAATGCCCCGTAACGGCCCGTTTCGAGACAGGTTTAGGGGTGCCGTTAAGACTTGCGGCGCGGGCTCCCGCGCTATCCCCTGCAAAGCATGGAGCGCGCCATAATTATGCTTAACATCGACCGGTAAAGCTTGATGCAAATGCAAAAGCGCGGGGGAGATCTGCGGCATTTTAGTCAAATTCGCCGAAAAGCCGATCGAGTTTCGCAAACCGATCTTACGACCCGGACGATAGCTTCTCTCCAACAAGCCGGAACAACCGGCACGAAGCTGCCTTATAGCGGCGACATGGGATGGATTTTGGACGATGTGGTTTCTGATCAAGGGAACATTCTGGTTTTCCATGGTGCTGGTGCTCCTGTCCTATTTCGGCAAGCCGGAGGACACGGAACTGGCAGCAGCGCCCGGGATTGAGATCGGTGATGCCATTGCGGCGGCGACCGGCGCCTATAGCTACATTGCCTCCATCTGCGTCGAAAAACCCGATGTCTGCGTCCAGGGCGCCGAAACGCTGCAGGCCATCGGCCAGCGCGCCAAGGCCGGTGCCCTCGTCGCCTACCAGATCCTTGATGAAAAGCTTGCCGAAGGCCAGCCTGGCGAGGGCGCTCCTCTTGGCCAGCCCCCTGTTGGCCCGGCTACTGACGATACCGTCGCCTCGGCAGAGGGCGTGGGATCCCTCGGCGATGCGCTATCCGACGAAGTGGTGACCGGCACCGTTCGCCAGCCCTTGACGATTACCGTGCATGTGCCGGTTCCACAGCCGCGACCCGGCTCCTGAACACCTGATCTTGCTTTCCGGCGCGGCCCTTTGCCCCGCCACCACCAACATGTGCGGGGACGCCGTCCCTGGCTACCCGCGCCTGTCATGCCTGTCCCGCATGTTCAACTTCAGCTCGCGCTGGCCCGCGGGGAACTTCGGTTCCTCGCGGTTTTTTTCGTCTGCGGCCATGGTTCATTTCGACAGCGCTTTGCCCTATATCGGGGTCAACATGAAACGACCGGTGTGCCATGGCCTCGCTTGAGCAGATTATCGATGACTTTGCCTATCTCGACGACTGGGAAGACCGCATGAGCTATGTGATCGAACTCGGCAAGGCGCTGCCCGACCTGGCGCCCGAGCAGATGACGGCGGAAAACAAGGTTCAGGGCTGCGCCAGCCAGGTCTGGCTCGTCAGCCATAGCGACGGCGATGCGGCCGATCCCGTCATGACCTATGAGGGCCAGTCGGACGCCCATATCGTCCGCGGCCTCGTCGCCATCGTGCTCGCCATCTATTCCGGCAAGCATGCCTCCGAAGTCGCCCGGCTCGACGCGCTCGATCTCTTCGGCAAGATGCGGCTGATCGAATATCTCACCGCCCAACGGGCCAACGGCCTGCGCTCGATGGTGAAGCGTATTCGCGAAGAGGCGGCGATGACGGTGGGGGCGGCGGCCAGCGGTCCGTCGGTTTCGTGATCATTCCGGCATGATCTCCGTCGTCGCAGTCGCCTGACTGGGAGCGCCCTATGAAAAACCTGTTCGTCGTTACGCACACGCAGTCCATCCACCATGTCGAGGGAAAAGTGGGTGGGTGGTATGACACGGGTCTTACCGAGAAGGGCCGTGACGATGCCGCAAAGACAGCAGACCGACTGCTCGACTGGATAGCCCATCAGAATGTGGAGATCTACTCATCTGACTTACAGCGGGCCATGCAGACTGCCGCCGTGATCGGCGATCGCTTTGGTCAGCCGGTCGCGGCAACCGCTGCGCTGCGGGAAATCAGCTACGGCGTGGCCGAGGGACAACCGCAGGCATGGCTGGATGAACGCTATGTGCCTGCACCCGATAACGACAGGCTCGACCATCGCGGCGGCATCGAGGGCGGTGAGACACGCCGCGAGGTGGCCGAGCGCATCTATGCCTGGCTCGACCCTGTTCTGCAGCGGGATTGCGACACCCAGATCATCGTGACCCACGGCTTTGCCCTGACACTGGTCATCTGCGCGTGGATGAAACTGCCGATCAATGGCTGCGGCTTTGCCTCCTTCCCTGCCAAAGGCGGCAGCATCACGCATCTGAAACAGGATGATTTCTTCCGCAGCAGAGCAGTTCTGCGCCTGGCCGACACCTCGCACCTATTGCCGCAATAGGTATTCGTGCAAGGCGCAGCCCCCTACCCCAGCACCGGCCGAAAGTCCTCCGCGCCCCAATGACGCGCGTTCGGTCTTGCGACCGGCGGCTGGTAGTGGCGGGCGAGGGCCAGGAGGGCCGCGCGCAGCATCAGCTTGGCGGAGCGTGCGGGCCATTGGCGTTCGCGCTCCACGGTTTCCAGCCCCTTGGCGAAGCAGCAGACATCGAGCGCCACGCCGGAGAGTTCCGGCCCCATGGCTTCGATCGCGAGACTGACACGGCGGCGGGCGGCCATGGCGCTGTCGGAAATGTCGGAAGCCGTGGCCTGGCCCGGTGCGCGGCTGGAGAGGCGCGGCTCCCAGGAGGCGGTGATCCGGGGCTGAAGCCCGCCGCGCTCGAAATCGGCGGCGAGCCGTTCACCGGCCTCGATGGCCTCGGGGCTCAGAAACGGCTCCCCGGATTTCTCCTTGAGCCGGGCGACGGCACCGAGCGGCGATTCGGTGAGGTTGCGGCGGACCGATTGCAGCACGCCCTCATGGCGAAGCTGGACCTGCGCCTCCTCGCGATGCTGGACCTGGAATCGCTCTTCCGGATCGCCTTCGGCCAGGGCGCGGCGCAGGAAGGCGCGGGCCTCGCTGCCCGCCTCCAGGCGATCGTCGCGCCGGTGCAGCAGGCCGCGCGCGACGGCACCGGCCAAAAGCGCGGCCGCATGGCTGGTGCGCGTGCCATCGGCGGCGGTAAGCACCACGTCGGCCCCATTCTCCGACGCGACCTCCACCGGTGCGGACAGGACGAGCCGCAGCAGGCGCAGAAGCGAGCGGCGGCCCGCCTGTTCGCCAGCCTTTGCTGCGGTGACCTTCTGCCCCCTGCCCTGGCCCGGTGTGGGCCGCTTGAGCCTCTTGCCGGTTTCAGCCATGGAACACCCCCGCCTGCGGCTCGACCAGACGGCGGGCCACCCGTTCCAGCGCCGAGACAAAGGCCTCAAAAGCCGGATCGTCGCGGCGGTCTTCCACCACGTGGCAGGCATGGCCGACCGTCGTGCGATCTCGCCCGAAAGCGCGGCCGATTTCGCTGAGCGACAGGCGCAAGACGACATGGCAGACATACATGGCGATCTGCCGGGCATGGCAGGCGAGCCGCCGGCGATCGCGACGGGCGGCGCGGTCTCCCGCGGTCAGGGCCAGCATCTCCTCCGTCATCTGCCAGATGGCAGCGCAATGGGAGAGATGCAGCGGATTGATGGGCGTCGTGGCATCAGGTTCGGGCGGATAGACAGGCGGCGCGAGGGGCGGAGCGAGCGCGGCGGCAATGGGTGAGGACATTATGAATACTCCCTAGGAATAGGAATTAATTCATATACCCTAGCGAGGAACCGGGGATGAGCCAAGCACCATTTTCAGATCATGAGCTTGATGATATTGAGTTTCCGCAGAAATCCATCCCCGGTTGAGGGAATTTTTTCCTCGCACAAGACATTAAAAAAGGCCGGCTTCGTGGAAAGCCGGCCTTGATATCTGCGACCTGATCGCTCAGCGCGAACGCTTGCGCCGCTGGCCGAGGCCCATTTCCTTGGCCAGGCGCGAGCGCGCTTCGGCATAGGCCGGTGCCACCATGGGGTAGTCGACCGGGAGGTCCCACTTCTCGCGATATTCTTCCGGTGCGAGGCTGTGATGGGTCATCAGGTGGCGCTTGAGCGACTTGAAGGCGCCGCCGCATTCCAGGCAGATGATCTGGTCGTCCTGCACCGAACGGCGCACGGCAACGGCCGGCTTCTGCTTTTCGATTACCGAAACCATCGGTGCCGGCGCAGTCGTATTGCTGAGCGCGGCATGCACATCCGATATCAATCCCGTCAGTTCCGCAACCGGCACGACATGATTGCTGACATAGGCAGCAACGATATCGGCCGTCAGCTCGACCAGGAGATCCCGGCCGGCGCTGTTAGAGGTTTCACTCATTGTCATTCTCCTGTTCGCTACGGCTTGCCCAGCCCGGCCGCGTCAAAAAGGCGCAAAGCCATTCACTCTTGTTCGACAGACCCAATCCGAGGTTTCCGCCCGCCATACGGCCCGAAGTCTACCCCTAGACTTCCAGCATCCGCTTCGGCTTCGGTCTGCCTGATCGCATATCCGGCCCATCGGCATCCTGGATACACCCGTCGCAAGCGCGTGTTTCCGTTCAGCTACGATCGACAATAGACCCCGGCAAATTGGCTAAAAAATGCTTGATTGACGAAATCAACGATCCAATATCGCGATTATCACTATTTGCACCGTGCGCCAATTCATAATTTTACCAATTTTGGCGTAGTCCAAGATAATAAGAAAATGAGCACTGCGGTATAAAAGCAACGCATGATGGAACAAATGTACTATTTATCATCGCGTTTGTCAGAAGACTTGCGCGCCTTAACAGTCTGGCTCTTCTTCAAATCATCGCGCGTTGACAGTCGTGCCAGCGGATAACCCACCTGGTGCGCAGCCTTGGCTAGGAGGTGCGCCGATACCGGGGCAGTCAGGATAAAGAAGAAGAAGCCCGCAAGCGCCCGGCTCAGCGTCGCGAGATCGGCGGCATGCACGCCGACCGCCAGCAGCAGCAGGCCCGAGCCGATGGTGCCGGCCTTGGAGGCGGCATGCATGCGGGTATAGAGATCCGGCAGCCGGTTGATGCCGATGGCGGCGACCAGGCTGAAGAAAGCACCGACGACGATGATGACGGCGGTGACAAGGGCGAAGACAAGTTCCATCAGCGGCCTCCCTTCACGGCGCCACCGGGAGCGCGGGGCGATTTACCACTTGCGGCGGCCTTGCCGGGCTTCTTGGCCGATGGCGAGGCCTTGGCGGCGCTTGTCGCAGGCGGCGCCTTCTCCTCATCCTGCTCATCGACCCGGCCGCGCGACAGGATGAAGCGGGCAAAGGCGATGGTGGCGAGGAAGCCGACGAGACCAAGCGCGATGGCAATGTCGATATACAGCGTATAGCCGGTGCGGATGGCGATGACGGCGATGAAGCCGATGGCGATGCCGACCAGCATATCGAGCGCCAGAACCCGGTCCGGCAGGGTCGGTCCCTTGACGACACGGTAGACCGTGAGAAAGAACGACACGCCCAGCACCACAAGGGCAAAATTGCAGGCGGCGAGAACTACGGTATCGGCGGCGGTCATTGGAAGGCCTCCATGATCTTGCGCTCGAAGCCATCGGCAATATCGCGGATCGTGCCCTCGACATCGCTGCAGTCAAGCGCATGCACGTACAGCGTCTTCTTGTCGTCCGACACGTCGACCGAAAGCGTGCCGGGCGTCAGCGTGATGAGATTGGCCAGCAAGGTGATCTCGAAATCGCGCTGCACGGTGAGCGGAAAGGCAAAGATGCCGGGCTGCAGGTCCAGCCGGGGATTGAGCACCATCAGCATGACCTTCCAGGCCGACTTGGCCAGTTCGACAAAGAACAGCATGACCAGCGACAGCACCCGCATGCTGCGGCCGAGATAGCCGCTGCCATTGATCTGCTCGCGGATCAGGCCGAGGGTCAGCGTCGACAGCACGAAGCCGAAGATGAGATTGTGCAAGGAGGCGCTGCCGGTGACGGCGGCCCAGATGATCGCCATGAGCAGGTTGATGGCGTAGAGGATCATGGCGACACTCCCTGCGGGAAGACCGACTTCAAGTAGCCGCTCGGCTCGATCAGCGTCGCGGCCGCCTGCTGGCTTAGCACGATCAGCTGTTCCGGAAACAGGCCGAACCAGACGATCAGCGCCGTCAGCACCACCACGGGCAGCAGTTCAGCCATGGTAAAGGCCGGGGCGGCAACGGTTCCGTCTGCCTGTTGCCGGCCCGGGCGCCAATAGGCCAGCAGGAACACCCGGCCGAAGGCGATGGTGGTGACGAAGCCGGAAACCAGGATGGCGGTGGCCAGCCACCAGGCGCCGATGTCGAGCGAGGCCTTGACCAGGAGTGCCTTGGGCCAGAAGCCGGAAAACGGCGGCAGGCCGGAACCGGCGAAGAACAGCGCCAGCGACAGGAAGGCAAAGGCGGGAACTAACCCATAAAGACCCGAAAGACCGGCCAGCGAGAAGCTGCCGCCGAGGCGCGCGGCAATGCCGGCCACGAGATAAAGGGCGGTCATCAGCACGATGGAATGCAGCGCGTAGAAAATCGCCGCCGACACGCCGGATTCGCCGCCGACCGCGATGCCGGCCAGCATGTAGCCGATGCCCGAGACGACCACGAAACCGAGGAAGCGCCTGATATCCACCTGCGCCAGGGCGCCCAGCGCACCGAGGATCATGGTGGCGGAGGCAGCGATGGCCACGACAAGGCTCAAGGCCTCGCCCTCGACCGGCAGGAGCATGACCATGGTCCTGACAAGGGCATAGATGCCGACCTTAGTGAGCAGGCCGGCAAACAGCGCCGATACCACCACACGGGGGGTGTGATAGGAGGCGGGCAGCCAGAAATTCACCGGGAAGGCCGCCGCCTTCATGCCGAAGGCCAGCACGAACAGCGCTCCGAGCGTCATCAAAGGTGCTGTGCCGCGCAACTCACCGGCCTTGGCGGCGATATCGGCCATATTGAGCGTGCCGAACATGGCATAGAGAAAGCCGACGGAGATCAGGAACAGCGTGGTGGCGATCAGGTTGAGGATGGCATATTTCAGCGCGCCGTCGATCTGCTCACGCTCGGAGCCCAGGACCAGCAGGCCGAAGGAGGAGATGAGCAGCACCTCGAACCAGACATAGAGATTGAAGATGTCGCCCGTCAGGAAGGCGCCTGAGACACCGGCCATCAGCACCAGCAGGAAGGGATAGAAACCATAACGCCGGCCGCTGGTATTGACATCGCCAAGCGCATAGATGGCGCCGGCGAGAGCGACCACCGCCGAGGTCAAGGCAAAGAGCGCGCCGGTGAGATCCACCGTAAACGCAATGCCGAAGGGCGGCAGCCAGCGGCCCATCATCATCGTCACCGGCCCGTTGAGCAGCACATGGCGCAGCAGCAGCAGATCGATGATGACCAGCAGGCCGAGCGCTGAGATGGCGATATAGGGTTGAATGCGGGTGTTGTGGCGCACCATCATGAGCACCGAGCCGGCGGCCAGGCACAGCGCAACCGGCAGGATGGCCAGCCATTGCGCCGCCGTGACGGGCGCCATGACGAGGGCTGCCGAGAGATCGACGGTCGTGGTGGTGGGCGCGGCCATCAGAGGTGGGCTCCGAACGTTGTATCGAAGGGAGTTGCCGGCCTTAGAGCGCGGGTACCCCCCTCTGGTCTGCCGGCGTTCGGCATTGCAATCGATTCACTGGATCGATTGCTCGGCTTCGCCGACCATGCCTCACCCCCCTCAAGGGGGGAGATCGACGCGCGGTATCCGCATAGTCTTTCACCGAGATCGGTTGGGATTAGGGAGCGCGCGCCCAACCGATCGAACCGCGGGAGAGGAACGTCGACGAGACTATATCTGGCAGACCAGAGGGGGGTATTCTTGCTCAACATCAGTCTCAATATCCCAGGGGCGGCAGAGGCTCGTCGGCCGGTTCGGCGACGCGCATCTCGTCGGTATCGTCGGTCTTCAGGTCTTGATAGGCGCGGTAGGTCAGCACCAGCAGGAAACAGAAGAAGGAAAAGGAAATCACGATGGCCGTCAGGATCAGCGCCTGCGGCAGGGGATTGGCCGCCGAGCTCGCCAGCGTGTCGCTGCCAGCGGGGATGATCGGCGGCACCTCGCGGGTCAGCCGACCCGAGCTGAAGAGCAGCATGTTGACGGCATTGCCGAGGATGGCGATGCCCAGCAGGATGCGCACGATGTGGCGCGACAGCATGAGATAGATGGCAACCGCGAAGAAAACGCCAACCAGGATCGCGAACAGCCCTTCCATCAGCCGTCATCCCTTTCTTCCAGCGCCAGTGCCATGGAGGTGATGGCGCCCACCACGACGAGATAGACGCCGACATCGAAGGACATGACGGTGGCGAGCGGCACCTCGACACCGGCGAGCACCGGATAGACCCAGAGACCCGTCATGAAGGGCACGCCGACAAAGGCCGAGATGAGACCGGAGACGGTGGCCAGCAGCAGGCCGCTGCCGGCAATCGACATGGGATGGAACCAGAGCGCCCGGCGAACCGCCTGGACACCATAGGCGATGCCATAGATCGCCATGGCCGAGGCCGCGATCAACCCGCCAATGAAGCCACCGCCCGGCTCGTTATGCCCGCGCAGCAGCACGAAGATGGAGAAGAGCACCATCAGCGCGGTGAGGAAGGGCGCGACAGTGCGGAAGATCAGGGTGTTCATGGGCGGGCTCCGGTCGGCAAGCTGTACGCGAAAGACCCTCTCTGGCCTGCCGGCCATCTCCCCCACAAGGGGGGAGATGACTCGCGGCGCGCGCTTGGCCTCCGCTCAGCACCCGGTTTGTGGCCACCCTCACCAAAGGATATGGGAATATGGCAGGCCACTCCAATTGCTTGTGCAGGGCGAGCGGTTTCGGCTTGGTCTTCTCCCCCCTTGTGGGGGAGATGGGCGGCAGCCCAGAGAGGGTCTTTCTTGATCAAAACCACCATCACTTCCCCTCCTCGCGCACCGAGGCGCGGATACGGATGAGCGCCAGGATGGCCATCCCGGTGATCATGACGACGGAGATTTCGCCGAGCGTGTCGACGCCACGGAAGTCGACGATGATGACGTTGACGACATTGGCGCCGTGGGCGATGACCTTGGAATAGGTGTTGAAGAAATCCGTGAGCACCGTATCGAACATCTGCTGCGTGGATTTCAGCAGCATGAGGGTGAAGCCGAGGCCGCAGGCGATGGCGATGGTGCTGTCCATGATCAACTGCGGCCAATCGCGGTGATCCGAGGGCGAGAGCCGGAGCCGGGTCATGACCAGCGCCAGGATCACGACCGAGAGCGTCTCGACCATGAACTGGGTGAAGGACAGATCCGGCGCGCCGAACAGCAGGAATATGACGGCCACGGCAAAGCCCTGGATGCCGAGCGAGACAATGGCGGTCAGGCGGTTCTTGGCGGCGAGTACGGCGACAAGGCCCACCAGCGCGATGGCGAAGAAGGCAAGCTCGTGGAACTGGACATCCGCAGGCCAGGAGGGCATGGCCGGCAGTTCGCCGAAGACAATCGGCGGCACCAGCAATACCAGGGCGATGACGATGAAGGTCAGCGTGACATAGGTCTCCAGCCGTCCGCTCTGGACCATCCGCGTGATGCGATAGGAATAGCGCACCAACCCCTCGATGAAATAATCGAAGGCGATATCCGGCCCGGGACCGATGGCATCCAGCAGCCGGGTCATGCCGGCCCGCACCCGGTCCAGCAGCAGATAGATCGCGACGCCGAGCGCGACCGTCACGGCCGAGAGCAGGAGCGGTATGCCGATATGCGGCACGAGGCTGATCTCGACTTCCAGCGCGCGACCGGCCACAGCAGACGCAAATGGCGAGGAAATCAGCTGATGCACCAGCGGCGACAGCAGTGCTGCGCCAAGCCCCGACAGCGCGAGAACCAGCGGGCCGAGCCAGAGCAGCAGCGGGCCTTCATGGGCATGTTTCGGCGTTTCGACATGGGGACCGAGGAAGGGTCGCAAGGCCACCGCAAAGCCGATGGCGAACATCAGCGCATTGCCGACCATCGCTACGCCCGTGAAGAGGATGGATCTCGCATCGCCATGGGCGAGCGCGGCATAGACTTCTTCCTTGGCGAGGAAGCCGAAGAAGGGCGGCAAGCCGCCCATGGAGATCGCCGCACAGATCGCCGCGGCAAAGGTGATCGGCATGGCGCCGCGCAGGCCGCCGAGCAGGGTCACCTCGCGGGTGCCGGCCTCATGGTCGATCAGGCCCGCCACCATGAACAGCGCGCCCTTGAACAGGGAATGGGCCACGAGATAAAGCACCGCCGCTTCCACGGCATAGTCGGAGCCGAAGCCGGTCAGCATCACCAGCAGGCCAAGCGAGGCGACGGTGGTATAGGCCAGCATCAGCTTCAGGTCGCTCTGGCGGACGGCAAGCAGGCCGCCGACGACAAGGGTCAGGCCGCCGAAAACCGGCAGGATGATTTCCCAGGCCGGCGTGCCGCCCATAACCGGATTGAGCCGCATCAGCAGATAGACGCCCGCCTTTACCATGGTGGCCGAATGCAGGTAGGCCGAAACCGGGGTCGGCGCTTCCATGGCGTTGGGCAGCCAGAAATGGAACGGAAACTGCGCCGACTTGGTGAAGGCACCGCCGAGCACCAGAAGCAAGGCCGGAATATAGAAGGCGCTTTCCCGCAACGTATCGCCGGTGTGCAACAGCAGCGACAGCTGGGTGACGCCAGTCATGTTCCACAGGAAGATGAGGCCTGCCAGAAGCGCCAGCCCGCCGCCGCCGGTGACGACCAGCGCTTGGAGGGCCGCGCGGCGCGAGCGCTCGCGGCTGTGATCGAAACCGATCAGCAGGAAGGAGGTGATCGAGGTCAGCTCCCAATAGATGAACAGCATCAGGAAGCTATCCGACACCACGAGGCCGAGCATGGCGCCCATGAACATCAGGATGAAGGAGAAGAAGCGGCCCTGCTGGGCATGACCCTTCATGTAGCCGCCGGCATAGAGCAAGATCAGCGCGCCGATGCCGGTGACAAGCAGCGCGAAGGTGAGCGACAAGCCGTCGAGATACCAGGAGAAGCTCAGGTTGAGGCTCGGAACCCAGGCAAATCCGCCGGTAACCACGCCACCAGCCGAAATCTCGCCCAGGAAACCGGCGAAATGCAGGAAGGCAAGGAGCGGAAAGAGCACGAGAACCCAGGCCGTATTATGCCCCAACGACCGAGTCAAAACCGGCGCTACGACGGCACCGGCAAAGGGCAGCAGCATGGCGACGAATGTCAAAATGGCGACATTTTCGAACATTACATGTCCTTGTATTCACGGGCCTGCGCATCGACTTGTCGGTCATTCCATGCGCCAGGGCCGAAGTGTTAGGCCATTGCAACCGCGTCCTCAAGGGGAAACGGGCGGCTTTCACTGCAAACTGACATCTCACATATGATTTTGCATGGATTTTTTGAGCGCTCATGCGCTGGGCATGGGATGTGGGTCTGATGCGGGAGGAGCCGCGGATGCTTTGACCGCGTCAACGTGATGCCAGGGCGATTGCTGTCCCGCCCTCGGCGCCCTATCTATGGGGCGACAAGGAGATCCACACCATGAGACAGGAAACCAAGCCGAAAATCGAAAAGACCGATGCCGAATGGCGCGAGCAGCTGACGCCGGAGCAATATCGCATCCTGCGCGAGCACGGCACGGAACGGGCCTTTACCGGACCGTACTGGGACAATTTCGAAAAGGGGGTCTATAGCTGCGCCGCCTGCGATACGCCGCTGTTCGTTTCGGACACCAAGTTCGATGCCGGTTGCGGCTGGCCGAGCTATTTCGAGCCTGTCACGCCCGATGCCGTGACCGAACATCGCGACATGTCCTTCGGCATGGTGCGCACGGAAATCCGCTGCGCCAATTGCGGCGGGCATCTGGGCCACGTCTTCCCGGACGGACCGAAGCCCACAGGCCTGCGCTACTGCATCAACGGCCACTCGATGATGTTCACGCCGATCAGGTGAGCGTGTCAGGTCGTCTGGTCGAGGTGGCGGCTCACGGCCGCCACGAGGGCCTCGACAGGCTCCGCGGAATCGAGCCTCAGGACGGGCCAGCGGCCTGAGGACAACCAGGCCTCGTGGGCCTTGCGGCTGCGTTGCTCGGGACCGGCGGTGTCATAGGCCGCCGCCCAGGCGATGAAGGCCTGGCTGGTCGAAAACATATCGCCACCGGGGGCAATCCGGGGACCGTATCGCTCCTGCTCGCGCTTGAGGATGCGCGCCATCCTGACCTTCGGATCGAGCGTCAGGAACACCACGAGATCATACAGCGGCTCCACCGGCTCGCCCCATTTCAGCGCCGAACCCGAGAGAACCCAGTCGGCATCATCCGGCAGCCGGTCGACCAGCAGTGCCTGCCGCTCGGGCAGCGGTCGCGGCGTGGTGAATGGCGGATCGGTGGGCATCCAGTAAAGGCTGTCGGTATCGACATGGGCAATGCCGAGATGCCGTGACAGTGCCACGCCGAGCGTCGTCGTGCCGGATCCGGAAGCCCCGAGAATGTGAATGCGCGCCATGGTCACCTCCATCCCCAGCCGGAATAGCGCAGTCGTGAACGGCCATCAATCTCGGCCTCTTGCGCGCCGGGCGCTTTGGCGCTTTCATGGGGGCGGGACGGACTAGGTGCGACGATCTGGGAGGGGCGGATGCGACGGGCAAAGCTGGTGGCAATGGGTCTGGCATTGGTGCTGGCCGGCTGTTCTTCCATGGCGGAAAAGGCAGAGAATGCCGCCAATCGCTCCTTTACCAGCTATGCCCTGGGCAAGCCCTATCAGCAGGTTGCAGCGCTCGGCCAATCGCCGTTGGAACAGCTGGCGGGCAATGACCGCGCCACCTTCGGGCCGTCGATCGGGTCTACGCCGCTTGCCGATGGCTCGGTGATCCACCGCCACATGGCGCCGGGCGCGCAGACGGAGACCGGCTCGGATTTTGGCGGGCTGGTCGGCACGTCAAGGCAATCCACCAATATGCGGCTCTCCTATTTCCTCGTCGGCACGGACGGCATCGTGAAGGACTGGGCGACCGGCTCGGTGCAGGGCTCGACCTCCGACTGCATCAGCTATATCGGCGGCATCATCAACCGCTGTACCGATACGCGACAGCTCGAGGGCTCGCTGGCACTCTATGACAGCCGCGTGCTGACCCGGGGCGGCCAGCCGATTTCAAGCTGGGGAACACCGGCGCAGCTCGCGTCCCTGCCGGCTTCCACCCCGCCGATGGCACAGGGACAACGCCCCCCGCCGCGAAAAACACCCTGAAAAAGCTTTAACGCCGCAGTAAAAAATTGCCTATCATCCTCAATATTGGGGATGACAGCGACGGCCAACAGAGCGAACGTTGGCGAACGATTCGCGTATTGAGGTTCGTTGACTGCATGGCATTTTGGCTCCTAATCACTTGGCTCGTTCCGGCTTTCGTCCTTTTGGCACTCACCTATGCCGAGGGCGCGAGCGTCGGACGTCGTGACTGGGATTTCTGGCGGTTCGCCGGTCTGGCCGGCTGCCTGGCTTGGCCGCTGGCCCTGCCCTTGCTGGTGATCGTGTCGCGCCGGCATTCGCGGGTGACGGCAGAGGCCGCGCGCACGCGCATCGCGACCAGCATGAACGACAATGTCGTGGTGCTGCTGCTGGCGACCATCACCGCCCTGGTGACGGTCGTGCCCTTCGCCTGGGCTCTGAAGATCTTCTAATAAATCAAACGTCTATGCGGCTTGCCGGTCTCGTATCGGGCGCCGGAGGGCGGCTACATCACATCATCCCCAAGCGGCCTGATGCTGGAGACGGCGGCGACAAAGTCCGCTTGCCGCGACATGCCGCTTTTGCCCAGGATGGAGCGGATATGGCTGCGCACCGTCTCGGTGGCGATGGAAAACTCGGCCGCCGTCCGGGCGACGTCATTGCCGAGAGACAGGGAGCGCGCCACGCGGGCTTCGGCGGGCGAGAGATCGAACAGGCCCTGGATGGTCTCCGCACTCGGCACGCGGGAGCGATCCACTGGCGTGACGATGAGAAAGAAGCGCGCCTGGGCGAAGATATCCCGCGCATCCCCACAGATCGGCACGAGATGGACGACGGCCGGCGCGTTGTGCTCGGTCTTGGGCAGCGGAAACGAACAACCGGCCGGCCGCATGCCCTCGCCGCTGTCCAGCACCTCGCGGAACTTGGCATTGGCCTCGGCAAAACCGAAGACCACCTTTTCGAAGGCGGTCAGCACCACCTGCGGCTCGAATTTCTGCATGAGGGCATTGGCAGTGAGCACCTTGCCGGACGCGCCGATCACCGCGGCGGGAAGGCCGGTCAATTCCAATGCCTGGACCGCCGCGTTGATGCGCTCGAATTCCAGTCGGCTGGACATGGTGGCCGCGCGCGCCAGATGCGGGCGCAGCGTGTTCAACAGCGCCACATCCTGTTCGCCGAATGGTCCCTTGTCGGTCTCGCGGATCAGGTCGAAGATGATGGTGTGGCCCGATGGCTCAAGCACCATGTCGCCGACCGTCCAGCCCAGTCCCTGGGGCCTCAAGAATTCGTTGTAGATCGGATCGGTCGCCAGTTCCTCCTCAGTCATGAGGTCGATATCCCGGGTGAAGGAAAAGGTCGACAAGGCGAGATGCCGCTGCGGGCGGACATTCTGGAACCGCAACGGGCTCTTGGCAAAGAACTCCATGCCCTCCTGAGCCGCGGGACTGCAGACCCAGCGGAACGAGCTGCCCTCGGTCAGGGTGATCAGGGCAGCCGAAAACCCATCGACGCAGTCGCTGAGGCCGACACAGACCTCTTGCCACAGTTCCGGAATGAAGGCGGCCTCATAGATCGTGTCGATCAGTTTCGCATGCTGCATGACGCCGGTTCCCCTCCCCGCCGATTACCTCCAACCAACCAAGCCGCTGAGAAACCGGTCATTTCTTGCGCAAGGCCTTGTAATCCTTCCGAGTTCTGTCAGATTTTCAGCGTGTGGTAAAGCCTGGGCTTCAATCCGGGATCCGCAGTTCCATCGCCGCCAGGTCGAGCCAGCGGCCGAACTTCGTGCCGACCTCCCGGTGGATGCCGACAAGCCGGAAGCCGAGGCTCTCGTGCAGCGCGATGGAGGGCCGGTTTTCCGCCTCGATGGCAGCGATCATGACATGCACCCTGGCCGCGCGCGCCCGCTCGATCAGCGCCTGCATCAGGAGCTTGCCGATGCCGGCGCCGCGGCAATCCTTCTCGACGTAAACTGAATGCTCCACGGTGTGGCGATAGCCGTCAAAGGCGCGCCAGTCGCCATAGGAGGCGTAGCCCGCGACCTTGCCGGCCTGCTCCGCCACCAGGATCGGGAAACCGCGGGCGTGGCGGAACTCCATCCAGGCGCGGCGGTTGTCGAGATCTATCAGCGCCTCGTTCCAGATCGCGGTGGTATGCTCCACCGCATGGTTGTAGATGTCGCGGATCGCGGCAAGGTCGGCCTCGCCAGCGTCGCGGATGATGACCTCGGCTGCCATGGGTTTGTCCACTATAATTGATGATTGTCCGCTTTACAGGACAAGCCGCGCCGCTGTCCAGCGCCGATATCAGACGCTGATGGCGGTGAACACGGCCGAGTAATGCACAGCCGCGGCGGTGACCACGAAGCCATGCCAGATGGCATTCTGGAAGCGCAGCCGTTCCCAGACATGGAAGATGACGCCGGCGGAATAGATGCAGCCGCCAATGATGATCAGGAGCAGCGTGACCTCCGGAATGATCTCCGAGATCGGTCCCATCGCAAAGGCGCCGCTCCAGCCCATGGCGAGATAAAGCAGGATGGCCAGCTTGTCATAGCGGCCGGGATAGCGGAACTTCAGCCAGATGCCGAGACAGGCCGTGAGCCAGATGCCGATAAGCAGCGCCAGGATACTCCATTGCTCGGCGCCCTGGATCAGGAAGGGCGTGTAGGTCGAGGCGATCAGGATGAAGATGGCGGAATGGTCGAGCCGGCGAAACACCCATTTGATGCGCGAATGGGGCAGCATGTTATAGGTGAAGGACACGCCGAGCGACACGACGAGGCCGAGCCCATAGATCCAGGCAGCAGCGATATCGCGGTAGTCCGAATAAACAGTGGCATAGAAGATCAGCGCGGTGACGCCGATCAGGGCGAAGACGACGCCGATGCCGTGGACAATGCCATCGGCCAGCAATTCGTGAAAATCATAAGGCCGCCCGAAGGGGTAGTTCTCGATCATTCCAACACCACCGGCCATGCCGGAAGACAACAGCAAATCATGACCCGTATCATGCGGGAAATCACGCCGGGAGACAAGCCGGCTAAGGCGGACACCCCGCAAGGCGCGACCGGTATTGCGCCGGCCCGACGCATCGCCTAACCCTTTGGCGCCCTGATTTGATGCCTGATTTTACGCCCTGGGAGCCAGCATGCGCTTTACCGTCCTTGCCACCTTTTCCGCGCTGATCACCTATGTCTGGCTGATGATCAAGGTGGGGCGGGCTCGCAAGACCTTCGGCATCGAGGCGCCGCGCACCACGGGTAATGCGCAGTTCGAGCGGATCTTCCGGGTGCAGCAGAACACCGTGGAGCACCTTGTCGCCTTCCTGCCATCGCTCTGGATCTTCGGCTACTATGTCTCCGACCCGATCGCCGGCTTTCTTGGCCTGTGCTGGACGGGGGCTCGCGCGCTCTATGCCGTGGAATATTATGCCGACGCCAAGCGCCGCGGGCGGGGTGCGGCACTCACCGCGATCATCGGGCTGATCCTGCTGGTGGGCGGCACAATCGGGGCGCTGGTGGGTGCGGGCTGAACGCTCGCCGCAGCGGTTGCAAGCGTTAATATTAGACTTTCGCCGGGGGCTCGCTAAAACCGCTTCGAATTTGCGTTCGATCAAATTCCTCCACAACCATCCATGGTAATATTGCTGTCACAAAGCGACTTTGCCTTGGGTGCGGAGAGACTGACGTGAAGAGCTACGAAAACGACATTGCAGAGAATTTACCGCCGCAGGAAATCTCGGCGGAACAGTCGGCGTCAGGCGTGTTTACCTGGGTCATCCAAAGCGACACCTTCTATGCGGATGCGGCGGCAGCGGCGCTGTTCGGCTTCTCGGCGGCGGAGACGAAATCCGGCCTGCCACGGGCTGCCTTTCGCGCCCGCATTCATCCCGATGACGTCGTGCGTTTTGCCGAGGCCGTCGAAGATATGCTGAAGACCGGCGTGCCCTTCCAGGAAGACTATCGCGTCTGCCGGCCTGACGGCACCTGCGTCGCGGTCTCCGGTTTCGGCGCCTGTTTTCGCGACGAACACGGCACGCCCCTGTATTGCTCGGGCATGATGGTGGCATCCGCCGGCGTGCCGGTGGAAGCGGAGGTCCTGGACGAGGACGAGATCGCCATCGACCCCCTGCTGCACCACTGTCTGCTGGCCCTGGAAATCGCCAGGACGCGCAATGATGAAGACACCATCACAGCGCTTTCCGATGCGCTGCGATCGGCCCTGGTCGATGCCGTGCCCCTGACGCGGCATTGAGCGGAGCGGTAGGCCCGACCTGGCGGCGGCGGTCGGGCCTACCGCTTTTCGTTCGTGACTGCTACAGCGCCGTGCGCCGAATTGGGCGCACAAAGGCTCGCTGTAGCGCTTTCTATCTGCTGCCTATTTTTCACTTTGAATCGATTCCGGTTCAGGAAATTATGCAGTAGGCTGGTCCGGTCTTTCGTCCTTCAGCCGAGGCTGCCTTGTCCGGTCCCACACCACCCCCATCCGACGGCCCGATCATCGTTTTCGATGCGCTGTGCGTGCTCTGCTCGGCCAATGCGCAATTCGTGCTGCGGCATGACAAGGCGCGGCGCTTCCGGCTGGCCTCGATGCAGGGGGATGTGGGCGCTTCGATCTATCGACGGCTTGGCATCAATCCCGACAATCCCGAAAGCCTTGTGGTGGTGGATGGCGACACGGCGCTGCGCGACAGCGATGCGGTGCTTTCCATCTATGCCGGGCTCGGCTGGCCGTGGCGGCTGATGGCTGTGTTGCGCGTGGTGCCGCGGGCGCTGCGCGATCCGGTCTACCGCATGATTGCCCGCAACCGCTACCGCCTGTTCGGCCGGCGGGAGACCTGCTGGCTGCCCTCCCCCGCCGACCGGGAGCGGATTTTGTGACGCGCGTGATGGTGCTGGGTGGCTATGGCGGCTTTGGCGCGCGGCTGTCACGCCGGCTGGCGGCCGAGGGCTGGACGGTGCTGGTGGCAGGACGCAATGGGGACAAGGCGCAAGCCATGGCCCAGTCTTTGCCCGGTGCCGTGGCCATTGTTGCAGACCGCAATGGCGACTTCGACTCGGTGCTGCGCGCGCAAAAACCCGTGCTGCTGATCGATGCGGCCGGTCCGTTCCAGGGCAGCGGCTATCACGTGGCCGAGGCCTGCATCCGCGCCGGCGTGCATTATATCGACCTCGCAGACGCACGGGATTTTGTGCTCGGCATCGGCGCGCTTGATGATGCGGCGCGACGGGCCGGCGTCGCAGTGGTATCCGGCGCCTCCAGCGTGCCGGCGCTATCGGGTGCGGTGCTGCGGCAACTGACCGAGGGTCTCGACACAGTGCGGTCCGTGAGCATGGCGCTCAGCGCCTCCAGCAAGGCGAGCGCCGGCGCCTCCGTGGCCGCGGCGATCCTGAGCTATGTCGGCAAGCCGGTTCGGCTCTGGCGGGGGCGGCGCTGGCAGGTGCGGACCGGCTGGCAGATGGTGAAGCGCGAGCGCTACGAGATCAGCGGCAGCCAGCCGATCAGCCGGCTGGTGGCCCTGTCCGACGTGCCGGACCATCAGATCGTGCCCGATGGGCTGCCGGGCCGGCCCGCGACCATATTCCGCGCCGGGCCGGAATTTTCCTTCCAGCTGTTTTCCGTCTGGTTGCTTGGCTGGTTCGTGCGCTGGGGCTGGCTTACATCCGCCGTATCGCTGGCGCCCTATCTGCTGCCGCTGCAGGCGCTGACATCGAGGTTCGGATCGGATCGCTCCGCCATGGCAATCGAGGTCAAGGGCGTGGCGGCCGGCGCTGGTCGGGTGCGACGCTGGACGCTGATCGCAGAGAGAGGCGACGGCCCTGAGATCCCGACGCTCGCCGCACCGCTGATTGCCCGTGCCATTGTCGACGGAGGCATCGCGCCGGGCGCCCGATCCTCTGAGGCGCTGCTGCAGCTTGCGGACTTCCAGCCGGCTTTTGACGGCTTGGCGATCCGGCACGAGACAACGGAAAAGACCTATGTGCCGCTCTATCGTCGGGTGCTGGCGGCGGATTTCGCGCGGACGCCGGCGCCCGTGCAGGCGCTGCACGACGTGATCGGCGATGGCAGCGCCGCCGGCCGGGCGGTAGTGACCCGTGGTACATCGCTGCTGGCGCGCCTCGCTTGCGCCATCATCGGCTTTCCGCCGACGGGAGAGCATGCCCTGCATGTCGACTTCGAGGAGGAAGACGGCATCGAGCGCTGGACCCGCGATTTCGCCGGCCGGCGCTTTTCCAGCGAACTCAGCCAGTCCGGCCACTTCCTGGTGGAGCGGTTTGGCCCCCTGCGGTTTCATTTCACGCTCGAGGGCGATGAGACCGGCCTGCGGATGCGGATGCAGCGCTGGTTCATGTTCGGCCTGCCGCTGCCGCTGTGGCTCGCGCCGAAAAGCGAGGCACGCGAATGGGCCGAGGGCGACCAGTTCTGCTTCGACGTGGCGATCGCGCTGCCCGGCATCGGTGCGGTGGTGCATTATCGCGGGTGGTTACGGGTGGTGTGAGGCGAGAGGGAGACAATTTCCCCTCACCAACAAAATCTGAGGTTTAGCTGCGCTAAGCCCTCGATTGCCTTCGCGCGACGGCGCGCTCAGGCCTCCGTTCGCTGAAATCGATTCACTGGATCGATTTCCGGCCTTCGGCCATCGCTCCGAAGCCTCTCCCACAGGGGGCAGAGGGAAAATGCGGCACCCTCGGCGCGCCACCTGTACTTCGCAGCAGATATGGCGAGGCATTGACCGCGAGTCGATCTCCCCCCTTGAGGGGGGTGAGGCGTGGTCGGCGAAGCCGAGCAATCGATCCAGTGAATCGATTGCAATGCCGAACGTCGGCAGGACAGAGGGGGGGTGTTCGCCTCTCAGCTTCAGCCCCCTGCCCCTTACAGCCACCCACGCCGTTTGAAATAGAGATAGGGCATGATGGCCGAGAGGATCATCAGGCCGAGCGCGAGCGGATAGCCGATCTGCCATTTCAGCTCCGGCATGACATCGAAATTCATGCCGTAGATCGAGGCGACCAGGGTGGGTGGCAGGAAGACCACCGCGGCGACGGAGAAGATCTTGATGATCTGGTTCTGCTCCAGGTTGATCAGCCCCAGGGTCGCATCCAGCAGGAAATTGATCTTGCCCGAGAGAAACTGCGCATGGTCGCTGAGGAAGACCGCGTCGCGCTGCAACAGTTTGATGCGCTGGCGGGTTTCCTTGGGCGGCTTGCGGCCGGGCGTTTCCAGCGCGGCGTGATAGGCGACGAGGCGGGAGATGGTGACCAGGCTTTCGCGCGTCGCCGTCAGGAAATCGCCCTTGCGGCCGATCTGCTCGATCAGCGATTGCAGGTCGCGGGTCTTCTTGGTGACGTTGGACACCTTGCTGCGAAACACTTCGCGCGAGACGGCATCGATCTCGTTGCCCAGACGCTCCAGCACGTCGGCCATGCGGTCGATGATCGATTCCAGGATGCCGACCATGACCGTCTCGCCGCTGGTGCAATGCAGGCCATTGGCCTTCCGCGCCCGGGCGATGAAGGCGGCAAACGGTTTTGGCTCGGCATAGCGCACGGTGACCAGCACCTGGTCCTTGAGGATGAAGGTGACGGGCGTCTTCTGCGGATCGTCGGTATCAAGCCCGGTCAAGGCCGTCACCGTCATGAACTCGGCGCCGTCCTCCTGGTAGAGCCGGGCGGAAAGCTCGATTTCCTCCATCTCGTCGCGGGTCGGGATGTCAAGCCCGAGACGGGCGCCGACCTCGCGGTCTTCCTGCGGGGTGGGGTTGACGAGATCGAACCAGACCAGCGTTTGTTGATCGGCCGTGGCCAGATCGGCGGGCACGATGTGATCGGCTTCACGCGAATAGCTGCGCAGCATGGGCACTCCCTTGGCGACCTCTAGAGGCCACCCGGGCGCCTTGAAAACAGGGCTTGGGGATGACCGTCAGTCGCGGTGATATGACGTCGAACTTCGACTGTCGGGGTTCATCTTCCTGTTCCTCTTGAGTGATGCGCAGCGAACGGCGCATCTGTGTTGCGGATGGACCTGCTGGTGGCGGATGTCAAGCCCTTGAATGGCGGGACGGGCTTAGGGCCAAAACTCAATCAGGATAGGTGTTCTGTTGGTGATGATGGGATTGAATGGAAGCAAACAAGCGCAAGGCAAGACCCTAAGGTCTTGTCGAGCATTGTTTGCGATCAGGCGGCCCATCATGTCAAACCCTTCGGGCAAGTCGCGTCTTGCGCCTGCGGGCGTCGGAAAGGTTTGAAAATGATGAGCATTTCCTGCACCTTTCCTTCTACTCAGGCACAAGATGCGACTTGCAGAACACCTATCCTGATTGAGTTTTGACCCTAAGGCTCGTCGGCCTTGACCAGTTCCACCCGGCGGTTCTTGGCGCGGCCGGCCTCGCTGTCATTGCTGGCGACCGGAGCGGCCATGCCGACGCCGAAGGGTTTTAGCCGCGCCGTGGCAATGCCGGCCCTGGCAAGGGCTGCGACCACCGCCTCGGCGCGGCGTGTCGACAGGTCGATATTGTAGTCGAAGCCGCCCTTGGCATCGGTATGGCCGGCGACCACCACCTTCAGGTCGGTGGCGGATTTCAGCAGGCTGACAATCTCATCAAGCGTCGGCTGGGACTCCGGCTTGATGGTGGCCTTGTCGAAATCGAAGAGGATGCCATAGAGCGAGACGCGGCCATTCTGCGCAATCTGCCGCTCCATCTCGGCCGCATCGATGAAGACGATCTTGTCATTCTCCATGGGCTGCGTCTCGGTGACATCGACCAGCACCTCCGGCATCTTGGCAAAATCGATGACATAGACGGAGACATAGACATCGCCCTGAGGCCTCACGAGCTTCATCGCGGCAAACACCTGGCTCTCGGGGCTGGAATGGATATCGCCCGTGCCCATGGGGCTTTCGTCATGCAGGGCAAAATAGAGTTCCGAACCGCCGGCATCCGAGCAGTCGCGCCCCCGGCATTCGAACAGCGTCTCAAACCCCTTGGCCTTGAGCTCCGCATGGAAATTGCGCGCCACTTCGAGCGCAGACCGTCCGGCCGGCCCCTGATAGCGGATGCGATAGGCCTTGCCTGAGATGGACAGGCTATTGGCATCCGACAGGCGCCGGCCGGCGGCTCGCAGATCCGCACTCCTGATCGGCTTGACCAGAAGGCGCTGCTCCTCGTAGTCGCGCATCTTGTAAAGCGTCATCGTGGCGCCCTCATAGCGCCCGACGAGCTCATGATCCCTGCCGCCGGCGACATCCCGCGCCAGGGCCGGAAAACCCAGCATGGAAAACAGCAAAAGCGAAATCACGGCAGCAAAACGCATGGCGAACCTCAAAGCGATTGTTCGACGGTTTGAAATGCGCAGAGGATAGCATGGATGGTGTGATATTGGCTGCGACGGATGTCACACGGCCGACAAAGTCGGAGACGTAAGCAGCACCCGCCGGATAGCGGGGGCCGCGCGGGCGCAACGGGGCCGAGGCGGTGGGGGAGTTCGGGTGTTGCGCCCGCGCGCGGGGGCTCAGGATTTTGGCACCAGGAACTCGGTCTCGATCAGCAGTTCGACCTCGTCATCCAAAGCGGGGCGGGCGAAATCGAGGCCCCAGTCGGAGCGGCGGAGCTTGCCCGTGGCGGAGAAACCAAGGCGTGGCGTCTTGTCCATGGGATGCTCGGCAAAGGAGCCGTTGAAGGTGACATCCAGCGTGACCGGATGAGTTTCACCGCGGAAGGTGAGATCGCCGGTGACCGAGCCGGTCCTGTCGCCCTCGATGGTGATGTCCTTGGCGACGAAGCTGATCGGTTGCCCGGCGAGAAACTCGGGCGCGGTGCCGATCTTCTTGTCGAAATCCTCGACCTCGGGGAAGGGAAAATCAGTGCGGACCGACTTGGGGTCGACATCGACCTTCAGCGCCGAACCGCCAGGCATTTCGGCATTCCAATCCAGCGTGGCGCTGACGGAGGTGAAGCGGGCGGTATAGTGCGACAGGCCGAAGTGACCGATCCTCCAGGTCAGGCTGGTATGGGCGGGATCGGCAATATATTTGCCGCTCGGCGCAGGTTTCGGCGGCTCGGCGGCAAGGGCCGGAACCGCGGCGGAGAGCAGAAGCAGGAAGGCAAGTCTGTGCATGGTCTTATATCTTTCATGGGAGAGTAAAAAGGGTGGAGGGTAAGGCTCAGGCCGCAAGCTGAAGCCGGTTTGCCAGGTCGCCGAAGGCCCTGTCCGTCAGGCCCGGACGCACGGCGAATTCGATCACGGCATTGAAGATCTCCGGCGGTGCGCCTTTGCGCATGGCGCCCAGAAGGGCCGCGCGCTCGGCCGGGTTCATGGCCGGGATCATGATGCGCATGAAGGCCATGTTCTCTTCCGGCGGCATGGAGGCGATGATGCGCATTTCCAGCACCACCAGTTCCTCATCGGTGAAACCAGCCCACAGCGCCGGCGCCGTCACCGTCTCCTCCTCGTGCATATGGGCGAGGTCTTCGGCGAGATAGGCGGCAAAGGCGAGATAGAGCCGGCGGCCAAGGGCGGGCTTTTCCTGCGGCGATGCGCGCTCGATATCGGCTGCCAGCTTTTCCAGGGTGGCGAAGGCCGCGCGGTGGTCGTCATGCTGCTCGTCGACGATGTCGGTCGAGCCGCCGCGCCCGCGCAGCATGCCGTGGATATGCTCGTCCTCGTGCATCACATGGGAGCCGGCAAGCAGGACATAGCCGCGCAGGATGTCGAGGACGGCGTCGCACTCGGTTTGATCGGCGAAATCGGCAGCGCCGAGGCGGATGAGCAATTCGCAGCCGGCCTTGCGCAGGCCCTTGTGCACGGCGCCGTAGAGATCGTAACGGCCGGCGAGATCGGGAATATCGGTGAGGGAGGGATGATGGTGGGACATGGCGGTTCCTGTTGGTTCAGGCCGGTCGGATCATCCGCCGGCGTGGTGAAACGGTGCATAGTCCGCCGCCCTGCCCGCCGCTTCCTAAATGCATCCTAAGGCGGCAGCCGCGTTGCTAAAATTTTCCTATCTTCCTAAGATTGCAAAAAACGGGGGATGTGGGGTGATCGAGGCGGGCGTGGCAAGCTTCCTGGAGGGACGGGTGATGGTGCTGATCGCCACCCGCAATGCGGCGCATCGGCCGATGATCGGCCGCGCGACCGGCGCGCGTTTCGATGCCGATAGCGGCCGCATCACGCTCCTGGTCTCCTCCAGCCAGTGGCCGGATGCTGTGGCCCATGCCCTGCCCGGCAGCCCGATTTCGGCAACCTTCGTGCAACCCGATACCTACGAGGCTTATCAGATCAAGGGCTTGATCAGCGAGTTGCGCCCGGCCAATGCGATCGAGCAGGCCCGCGGCACGCGCTATGTCGAGGATATGCTGGCGACCATGGGGGCGCTTGGCGTGACCCGCCTGCAACTCTCCAGCACGCTGAGCGACAGGGAGCTGGTGCGCATCTCGTTTACGCCGCGCGATCTCTTCGTGCAGACGCCCGGCCCCAAGGCCGGCAGCCGGTTGGGCATTGCGGAGGCAGTGGCCTCTTGATCCGCCTCAGCAGCATACGCGATGCCTTCGAAGGCGTCATCCCCTCGGTGATCGCCACCACGGATGGCGAGGGCATGCCCAATGCCTCGTACCTGTCGCATGTGCACTACATCGACGACCAGCATGTGGCGCTGTCGAACCAGTTCTTTTCCAAGACCTCCAGGAATGTCGGAGCGAACGGGCTTGCCACCGTCATGGTGGTGGATGGCCACAGCGGGCTGCAATACATCCTCGACCTGGTCTACGACCACTCGCAGACGGACGGCGAGATCTTCGAGCGGATCAGCGTGCATCTCGACGTCACCAGCAGCGAGCAGGGTTTCGCCGGGATCATGAAGCTGCGCGCCGTCGATATCTACCGCGTTGAGGATTGCCGGGCCGTGCCGCCGGCCCATCCGCTGGAACAGCTTGCGCCTGCGGCGGAGGACCGGCGCGACCATTTGGAACTGACCCGCCGGCTGGCGGAGCGCCTGGCATCGCAGGTCGACACCGAGGGCCTGCTGGATACGGCACTGGAGGGGCTGGAGGCCCTGTTCGGCTATTCCCATTCCATGGTGCTGGTGCCGGACGAGGAACGGATGCAGCTTTCAACCATCGCCAGCCGCGGCTATGACCGGTTCGGCATCGGCTCGGAAGTGGCCTTCGGCAGCGGCATCATCGGCATGGCGGCGGCGACGCGGCGGGCCATCCGCATCAGCGACACCAGGCGCGTCAGGCGCTATGTCAAGGCTATCGGCTCGGCCAGCGGTTTTGGCCATGCCGAACCGCTGCCGCTGCCGGCGCTGGAGGCACCGCTGAGCCAGCTGGCGATGCCGATGGTGGCGCAGGATCGCCTGGCCGGCATCCTGTTCGTCGAATCGGAATTTCCCTTCGCGTTTCGACATCGGGACGAGGAGGCGCTTGGCATCTTGGCCGCGCATCTGGCGCTTGCCATGGGGCTCAACGCCCAGGAGCGGGAGCGGCCCGAGGCGCAACCGCCTGCGCCCCCCTCCCCAACCGAGACGACAGCGGCTGCGGGAGAACCGGTGCGGCTGCGCTTTTATGCGCGGGACGGCTCGATTTTCATCGATAAGGACTATCTGATCCGCGGCGTGCCGGGCCGCCTGCTTAAGCACTTCGTCGAGGGCTATGTGTGCCATGGGCGCCGCGACTTCCTCAACCGCGAAATCCGCCGCGACCGCAGCCTGCAACTGCCCGATTTCAAGGATAATCTCGAGACCCGGCTGATCCTTCTGCGCCGACGGCTGGAGGAAAAGGGCGGGCCGATCCGCCTCAGCCGGCCGGATCGGGGACAAGTGCGGATCGAGATAGACGGCACGGCGGAGTTGGAGATCGTGGAGGACTGAGCTGCTGCGAGCGATCCCGTCCGCTTCATTCGGCAGCGCGGATCATGGCTTGCGGGATCTCGATGGTCCAGACGACGCCCTCTGGCTGGTAGTCGCATCGCGCGCTGCCCTGCAGGCTGCCAATGGTGGCGTCGATCAGGACGGAGCCGAAACCCTTTTCGCCCGTGGCCTTCTCGCCGGGGCTGCGCGCCCCCGGCTCCGTGGTGCGCGTGGCGGGCGGCGGGCCGCCGGTTTCGCGCCAGACCAGGCGGAGCATCGGCCGGTCCTCGTGCTGCACACCATGCCATTCAAGGTGAAGTCGGCCTTCCGGCGTCGAGAGTGCCCCGTATTTCATGGCGTTGGTGGCCAGCTCATGCAGCACCATGCCGACTTCCTTCACGGCATCGGCCGCCACGGGGAAATCCTCGCCATCGATGACAAGGCGGTTTTCGGTTTCCACGAAGGTCGCAAGCTGGACCGATACGAGTTCGCGCATCATTGGCGCGGATGTGCGGTCGGACATCAGCAGTTCCAGCGAGCGGGCAAACGAGCCGAGCCGGCCATTGATGGCACTGGCGAAGGCCGCCTTGTCGCCGCTGTGGCGCGCGGTCTGGCGCACCAGGGATTGGGCGACGAGGATGACATTCTTGGTGCGGTGGGCCATTTCGCGCAGCACCACCTGCAGCCGCTCCTCGGCCTGGTGGCGATCGAAGGAGGCTTCCGACAGCGCCCGCGACACCTGGTCCAGCTCGCGGATGCCGGTGTTGAGCGGCGAAACGATCTCGCCGCGCCCGACGCCTGCCGCCCGGCCGGCTATGCCCTTGATGCCGGCCTGCAGCCGCCAGCCGAAGATGACGGCGCAGATCATCGACAGCACGAAAAAGCCGATGGCCGCCAGGATGAGGTTTCGCCAGATGGTGCCGAGCGAGCCCATGGCCGTACCCGCCGGCCCCCAGACCACCACCTGCCAATGGCTCATGCCGATGGTGGCATAACCCAGCATTTCGTCGGTTTCGTCAGGCAGTTCGGCCTGGGCATAGACCGCCTTTGCCCTGTCCAGCCGATCCGCCGGAAAGGCATCGCCCGCCGCCAGATCCGTGCTGGAGGCCACGACCACATTCCTGTCATCGATCAGCGCATAGTTCCATCGCGGCGGCAGCGGCCGCTCTCCCAGCAGCCGCTTCACGTCAGAGGCGCTCTGGGTCATGATGAGGGTCCGTTCCCCCTCAGTCCTGCCCGGCACTTTGATCGTCTTCATGACGTTATAGACAAAGGCCTGGCTGGTGCGGCCGAAAAAGACGTTGGAGACGACGATATCGCCGGTCTCGATTGCCCGTCTCAGGGCATCCATGTTGGAGGTCTTGCCCAGGACCTGCCCGAACGGAACGCGGGTATTGACCAGTTGCTGGCCGTTGCGATCCACGACCAGCAGATACCAGCCGCTGCGCGCCAGCGCGGCATTGGCCCTGTCATGAAACTGCTCGTAATTTTCGAACTGCAATTCCGGCGCGGTTTCGATCACCATCAAGGTGGTGGTCATGTCGTGGAACTGCCGCTCCACCGTGCGGGCCAGGCTTTCGGCCTCCTGGGAGGCCCGATGCCGCAGATCCTCGATCTGGCCCTCGCGCAACTCGCCGACGATCAGCACCGAAAAAATGGCGAGCGGAAGCGTGGTGATGAGCGCGAGCCCCACCATATAGGCCCTGACACCCGCAGCGCCGCGCAGCCATGACTTCACCATAGACAAGAAACGCATGCCATCCGCCTGTGCCGCGTTGTCGCCGGCCGCACATTACCCAGCAAGCTATAGAAAATAAACCGGTTTTTATGCGTGGCGCGATGTGGCGGGCAAAAGGCCGGGGATGCGGGCGGGCGGGAAGAATTCGTCAGTCGTCGCGGCGGATCATGCCGGAGATGGCCGCGGCGGCAATAGCAGTGACGACCCAGCCCAAGACGATGAACAGTTTTTGCAGGTAGAACATCCAGGTTCCCCAGCCGCCCCGCGCCGGCGACGGCGCCCAGGCATCGGTCTGGCCGAGGTCGAGCACGGGGACGACGACATCGAGCGCATAGGCAAGCGAGAAGAAGGTCTCAAAATCCTTGCCGGGCGCAAGTGTAGCGGACCAATCAGCGGCAGGATTGGCAGACGGACCATCGGCGATGGCTTTCCAGTCTGGAGACGTCAGCACGACGGCGGAATTCGGCGCGAAATCGCCGGCGTTCCAGGTGAGGTTCGCAAGGACCGCGACGGTGGCGACCATGCCGGTCAGCCAGCCGAGGGCGAGCCAGGGCTTGTAGCCATAGCCGGCGACCAAGCGGGTGGCCCAGTCCCAGAGCCAGTTTCCCAATATCCTGACGTAGGGGTGAAGAGCGCTGTCTTCCTTGCCACGGCCATTCGCAATTGAGCTTCGCACCGCCTTGCGTTGCTCCTTCTCCTTCTCAATCAGGATTTCCCGTGCCTCATGGCGATGGCCGGTCTCGCGATAGAATTTGGCCAGTTGCTGATAGGGCTGGGGGTGGAATTGGCCCCTAAGCTTTGCACCTTCAACTAGCCAGCGTTTGCGGAAGGAGAGATCAAGGGGGCCGACGAGATTGTCATAAGTAGCTCCAAGCAACCTCAGCGAAGGTACCGCATTCCAGCTTTGCTCATCATCGACCAAATCGCCGAGATGGGCCGCGCTAAGGCCTACCTGCCCAACAATCGAGTTTATCTGCCGCCATATAAGGCCGCCGCTAACGACAATACGCTGCGCATTCATTGCCATGCCCTTACCGCCGTTCAAGGCAGCACCCACAAATGAGAGCTGACCGCCGATCTCGGCACCGGAGAGCGAGACTTCGCCCGTGCTTTTCAGCCGCTTGAGAGTCAAATTGCCCATTATCTTGGCGCCTTGGGCATTGAGTGCCTTGCGACCCCCGCCATTTAGCTCGGCACCCTCAACAGAGAGTTGACCGTCGATCTCTGCGCCGGAAAACGATACTTCGCCGATACTCTTCACGTTGTTGAGGAAGGCACCACCTCTGATTTTTGCGCGCTGCGCACTCAGCGCATTACCCACCACGCCATTTAGCCCGGCGTCGTTTACCACAAGTTGGACATCAATTTTGGCGCCGGAAAAGGAGACTTCGCCAGTACTCTTTAGCTTCCTGAGAAAAACACCTCCCGTGATCGAGACGCCCTGCGCATTCAGGGCAAAGCCTCGGCCCCCGCTCATTTCGGCGCCCTCGCAGGAAAGTTGACCGTCAATCTGGGCGCCGGAAAACGATACCTCGCCGACGCTCATAATGTTGTCGAGGAAGACACCGCCCCTGATAATGGCTCCCTGCGCGGTCAGGACTTGGCCGTCCTCGCCATTCAGCACGGCGCCGTTGCCCGATAATTGTCCCCCAATCTCAGCGCCGGAAAGCGAGATTTCGCCAGTGCCCTTAAGTTTGTCGAGAAAAACACTTCCTCTAACTGTGAAACCACTCGCGTCGAGGGCCGGCAAGCTGCTGCCGGAGAGTATCAAACCATCGAGATGTGCTTGACGTGCCATAAGGGATGTGTCGAAAGCACACCGAAACAAGTGCACCAGGCCCTTGGCAGTCGCAAAGCTCAAATCCAGCTCGCCCTCAATCCACGCCCCCACCAATTGCACACCCCGCTCATGAACCCGGCACTGCTCGCAGCCGCCGAGGATCAAGTAGCGCAGCAGATCGGCGCGGATGGTGCGTTCGGGGCTTGGGCCTTCGGGTCTCGTGCCATCGCCAAGAACAGTCGGTTCGCCGAGCGTGCAGTTGTCGATCAGTGTCCTTTCGGCGGGGCTGAGCGCGGCTTTGCCTTTGAGTTTCGTGATATCGGCATAGGTTCGGATCAGCATGCGCGCCCCAGGGTTTTGGTCTGATCGAGAGGCTAGCGGTGGGCGAGGGTTTCTGCAACCATAAGCTACAGTGCAGAACGGAGCCCATCACCCCGGCCGCCGGCGTTTCGGCAAAGGGGCTCGGCTGGCAAAGATCAACCGTCATTCCGGCGAATGTCGGAATCCAGCGCGATCAAATCCTTGATCGCGAGAGACTCCTCTCGCGGCGCGGATGCGCCGTGGCTGGATCCCGCATCACGTGCGGGATGAGGGATAACTTGTTGCCACGATCGGGTATCCGCTCCCTTGGTGAGGACCACACGAAAAAGCCGCCGGAATTGCTTCCGGCGGCTTTTTCACGCGATACGACCTACAGGCTCAGACGAACTGGCTCAGGCCCGGAACCGAAGCAACCACTTCATCCACCACGTCGGCGCCGGCATATTCGCGGGCGACGGCCATGGTTTCCTTGGCGAGTGCGGTGATTTCGCCCATGCCAAGGCCCTGGGACATCAGCTGCTGGCCGAGGCCCATGATGCCGCCGCCGCCGATGGCGCTCATCAGGCCGCCGAGCAGGCCCTTGCCAGCGCCTTCGCCGTTGAACTGGGCGACCAGCTCGACAGCACCGGGAATGGATTCGATCATCTTGGCAACCGGGCCGTCAGCGGCTTCGCGCTGCAGGAAGCCCAACATCATGCCCAGTGCCTTCTCGGCAACCGCCGGCTCCAGGCCCACATTATCGGCGATCCGTGTGACGATTTCATTCATGCGTGCCTCCTCTGGCAATTACGTGTACGTAAAGGTAATGTTAAGTCATTCCACCGGTCCGCACAAGCGGCGCACCTCGGGTTATCCCGGATTTTCGCCCCTGGCTGCCGGGCGACGCGGCCTGTTGTCGATGTCTCCTGCGCACCTTATAAGAGCCCAGTGATGATTCAATGAAAAGATAGGCTTGGGAGCGATGCCCCGCTGCGGTCATCTGCCCCAGACAGCGAGGGACGCGGCAATGCTTGTGGACGGCAAACTCTTCATCGGCGCCAGCCGCAATCCCGACGACACGATCAACAAGGGCGAATATCTCGACCTGAAATTCGGCAACCGCCACGGGTTGGTGACCGGCGCCACCGGCACCGGCAAGACGGTGACGCTGCAGATCCTGGCGGAGAGCTTTTCCAATGCCGGCGTGCCGGTGTTCTGCGCCGATATCAAGGGCGATCTCTCCGGCATCGCGGCGATGGGCGAGCCCAAGGATTTTCTCTTGAAGCGGGCCGAGCAGATCGGCCTAGCACCTTACGATTTCCAGGAATTTCCCGTGATCTTCTGGGACCTTTATGGCGAAAAAGGCCACCGGGTGCGCACGACTATCGCCGAGATGGGACCGCTGCTGCTGGCCCGGCTGATGGACGCCTCGGAAGCGCAAGAAGGCGTGCTCAACATCGCCTTCAAGATCGCCGATCAGGGTGGCCTGGCGCTGCTCGACCTGAAGGACCTGCAGGCGCTTTTGAACTACATGGGCGAGCATGCCACGGAGCTGTCGAGCCAATACGGGCTGATCTCGAAATCCTCGGTCGGCTCGCTGCAGCGCGGGCTTCTGGTGCTGGAGCAGCAGGGGGCGGAGCATTTCTTCGGCGAGCCTGCGCTGGAGATCAAGGACATCATGCGCACCACCAATGATGGGCGCGGCGCGATCTCCGTGCTAGCGGCCGACCGGCTGATGATGAACCCGCGCCTCTACGGCACCTTCCTGCTGTGGCTGCTGTCGGAGCTGTTCGAGGAACTGCCCGAAGTGGGCGATCCGGAAAAGCCGCGGCTGGTGTTCTTCTTCGACGAGGCGCATCTGCTCTTCAAGGACGCGCCGAAGGTGCTGGTGGAACGGGTCGAGCAGGTGGTGCGGCTCATTCGCTCCAAGGGGGTCGGCGTCTATTTCGTGACGCAGAACCCGCTCGACGTGCCCGAAACCGTGCTGGCGCAGCTCGGCAACCGGGTGCAGCATGCGCTGCGCGCCTATACGCCGCGCGAGCAGAAGGCGGTGAAGACGGCGGCGGAAACCTTCCGCCCCAACCCGGCCTTCGACTGCGCCACCGTGATCACCACGCTCGGCACCGGCGAGGCGCTGGTCTCGACGCTGGAGGGCAAGGGCGCACCATCGATCGTGGAACGCACGCTGATCCGCCCGCCCTCCTCCAGGCTCGGGCCGATCACCGAGGCCGAGCGACAGTCGATCATGAATGTCAGCCCCGTCGCCGGCATGTATGACAAGGACCTCGACCGGGAATCGGCCTTCGAGATCCTGGCAGAACGGGCCGAAAAGGCTGCGGAAGCCGAGGCGGCCCGCCAAGCGGCCGAGGATCGCGCCGCCCGCGGCGCCGACGACAACAGCGCCGGCGGCCGCTGGAAGCTCCCCGGCTTCGAAGAGCGCGCACCGAAGGACACCCGCGAGACGACCCGCAAGACCTCCGGCTACCAGCGCGAAACGGTGATCGAGGCGGCGATGAAGAGCGCCGCCCGCTCGATCTCCAGCAAGGTGGCCAACGAGATCGGCCGCGCCCTGGTGCGCGGGATCTTGGGGAGTTTGAGGCGATAGGGGATGGCGAGGCGGGTAATCTTGGCTTTGGCATAGCCAGCGTTTAAGCATGCGTACCCCCCCTCTGTCCTGCCGGACATCTCCCCCTCAAGGGGGGAGATCGGCTTGAGGTCGGCCGCTCGCTTCACCCGCTAGCCTGAGCATTCCAATTTGAATTTTGTTCATTTGGAGCAAGGCGTTGCCACGAGTCGATCTCCCCCCTTGAGGGGGGACGGCTGGCAAGCCAGAGGGGGGAATGCCGAGACCGCAAGCCTTGAATAAGATCGGAAATCGCAGATCCGTTGGCTCATAATCGCCTTGTGGCCAATTCTAACAGCACCGCCGCCTGCTGTTAACATTGCAAGTATTCATTCCTGCACGTTTCAACAGCGCTCGAAATTCTTTCGTACTTGCGCAAACCGTATCCTAGCCGCATGTTAAACAATAATCTCCGGAGGCAAGGATGGGTAGATTGTTAGTACTCTTCTTGGGAGTATTGTCAGCAGGTTGCAGCAGTTCTCAGTCTACGCAGTGGCGCGAGGTTCCAAAGACACCGGCTGGAAAACTGGAACGCGCAAAAGCAGTTTGTGAAGGTCGCGCCGGAGAGACCCAAGTTGCAGCGGGTCGCTATTGGATCGCGGGGGCAATTGCGTCGGAGAGCACATTCAAGGCGTGTATGGCAGACCAAGGGTTCGTACAGAGCTAATTGCCAACGGTGTGCATGGCGTGATGTCGCAAGCGCTTGAGCATGCATACCCCCCTCTGTCCTGCCGGACATCTCCCCCTCAAGGGGGGAGATCGACTCGTGGCCACGCCTTGCTCCAAATGTCTAATTTCCAATCAGAATGCTCAAGCGACCGGGTGAAGCGAGCGGCCGACCTCACGCTGATCTCCCCCCTTGAGGGGGAGATGTCCGGCAGGACAGAGGGGGGTATCTTGCTAAGACGCCTAATATATCAAGCCTTTATTACGTTACCCGCCATTCCGCGCATCAAACGCCGCCCGAGCCTGGTCCACGTCGGCCTGATACTGCACTGTCCAGCCATAAAGCGCCTTGAAGGGCACCAGCAAGGTGTGGCCGAGCGGGGTCATGGCGTATTCCACCGCCACGGGTGAGGTGTTCAGCACGCGGCGTTCGATGAGGCCGTTGCGTTCCAGTTTGCGCAAGCATTGGGTCAGGGCCTTCTGGGTGACACCTTCCAATAGCCGCTTCACCGCGTTGAAGCGAAGCGGCTCCTCCTCCAGCACCTTCAGCACCATCATCGACCATTTGTCGGCGATCTGGTCGAACAGCAGGCGGCTGGGGCAATTGACGTTGAACGGCTGCTGGCAGGTCTTTGGCGCCGGGCGCTGGTCGATCTTGCGGGTGAGTGTGTCCATGCAGGTTTCCTCCAGGCTACCTGGTGTATTTTCAGTACCTTCTTGACACTAGATATATTTTTTATACCTAAGGCGCAAGATCAACAGGAACTCTCGCATGACCTCGCGCAATACCGATGTACTGTTTCAGCCCTTCAGCCTCAAATCGCTCCACCTCAAGAACCGCATCGTCATGGCGCCTATGACGCGCGCCTTTGCCACCGATGGCATCGTCGGGCAGGCGCAGGTGGATTATTATCGCCGCAGGGCCGAAGCCGATGTCGGGCTGATCCTTTCGGAAGGTACGGTCATCGACCGGCCGGCGTCGCGCAACCTGCCCGGCATCCCCTTCTTCCACGGCGAAAAGGCGCTTGCCGGCTGGAGCGACGTGATCACCGCCGTGCATGCGGCCGGCGGGCGCATGGGGCCGCAGATCTGGCATACCGGCTCCACCACCGCTTCCAAGGACTGGGCGCCGCCGATCGAGGACATCGAAAGCCCATCGGGCCTGGAAGCGCCGGGCAAGCCGCGCGGCAAGGTGATGAGCGACAGCGACATCGCCGACACCATCGCCGCCTTCGGCAAGGCCGCCGCCGATGCCAAGCGCCTGGGCTTCGACACCTTCGAGATCCACGGCGCCCATGGCTATCTGATCGACCAGTTCTTCTGGTCCGGCACCAATCTGCGCGACGACCGCTGGGGCGGCGCGACGATTGCCGAACGCAGCCGTTTTGCAGTCGAGGTGGTCAAGGCAACCCGTGCGGCCGTCGGGCCTGACTTCCCGGTGATGCTGCGGCTCAGCCAGTGGAAGCAGCAGGATTACAGCGCCCGCCTGGCAACGACGCCGGATGAGATGAGCGCCTGGCTCGTGCCGCTGGTCGAGGCCGGCGTGGATATCCTGCATTGCTCGCAGCGCCGTTTCTGGGAACCGGAATTTCCGGAGATCGACGGAGAGGAAGGCCTGAACTTTGCCGGCTGGGCGAAGAAGCTGACGGGTGCAGCGACCATCAGCGTCGGTTCGGTTGGCCTGTCGGGCGAATTCCTCGGCGCCTTCGCCGGCCAGGGTTCCCAGGCGCAGGACATCGACAAGCTCGTGACGCGCATGGAGCGCGGCGAATTCGACCTGATCGCCGTTGGCCGGGCGATCCTGAACGACCCGCAATGGGTGGCCAAGATCCGCGAAGGGCGGCAGTCCGAACTCAAGGACTTCAACGCCGCAGCACTGCGCGAACTGGTGTAACGACAAAGGGCGGCGGCAGCGATGCCGCCGCCCAGCTTGATGACAAAGATCGGTGTTCGGCGAGACCCTATTCGTCCGTCATTCCGGCGAAGGCCGGAATCCAGCCACGGCGCGTCTGCGCCGTGAAAAGAGTCTTTCGCAATCAAGGACTTGATTGCACTGGATCCCGGTTCGGGGGCCGGGATGACGGCGAGGTTTTCGGTCAAAACCAACGTCGAATGACCTGGAATGAGCGTTTGTCAGCAGCCTGAGGGCGGCGGCGATGCCGCCGCCTGGCCTGCTTGCGTGAACGATTGTTTTTGTATATACAAAAATAATGGAAATCGTTTGGGACGAGCGCAAGCGGCGGGCTAATATTGACAAGCACGGGCTCGATTTTGCCGACCTGACGCTTGATTATTTCCTGTCGGCCTCGATACGTCCCGCAAAGGCAGGTCGACTGCAGGCCATCGGCCGGCTCAAGGACGGCACCTTGTCGGTGATATTCCTGAAGCTTGGCAGTGAAGGCATATCGATCATCTCGATGCGTCCGGCCAATATCCGTGAAAGGAGAAGCGCGCGATGAAGGCAGGCAAGACCGTGAAGGGTTTCGAGGACGGTCGCGGATATAGCCGCGAGGACTGGGACGAAGTCAGCGACAATCCCGAACTGACCGACGAGCAGATTGCGGAACTGCGGCCGTTTCGCGAGGTGTTTCCCGATCTTGCCGCGGCAATCGAGAAGAAGCTGGCGGGCCGGCCGAAATCGGATAATCCCAAGCGGGCGATCAGCATCCGGCTGGATGCCGAGGTGATCGACCGGTTCAAGGCGACCGGGGACGGCTGGCAGTCCCGCATGAACGAAGCGCTGCGCAAGGCCGTTGGGCTGTGACGCACTGACCAGCGGCTAAAGCGCGTCGCGATCTTTCAGATTCGCTTTCCTCGCTTTAGTCCTTTGTTTTTGAGCATGTCGTTATCGCAAAACCGCGGCACACTTTTGCGCGACATGCTTTAGCAGCAAGAAAAGCGGGGATGACGGCCTGGCAAGCCAGGCCAGACCGCCACCCACCGGTCAGGCGGCCCTGGATGTCGCAGGCACAGAGCCGGATGGCCTTGCCGTCGCACGAGCGCCGGATTGTTTGTCGCCTTCCAGCCGGAAGGCCGAAATCAACAGCCGCAGGCGATTTGCCTCGTTTGCCAGGGTGGCGCTGGCCGCACTCGCCTCTTCCACCATGGCCGCGTTGCGCTGGGTCACCTGGTCCATCTGATTGACGGCGGCGTTGACCTCGGCCAGGCCGGTGGACTGTTCCCGCGAGGCGGTGGCGATCGCATCCATGTGTCGATTGATTGACGCCACGAGATCGCCAATGCCGCGCAGGGCATCGCCGGTGTCGCGCACGAGCTTTACCCCGCCCTGAACCTGTTCGCCGGAATTGCGGATCAATCCCTTGATCTCCCGCGCCGCATTGGCCGAGCGCTGGGCGAGTTCGCGCACCTCCTGCGCCACGACGGCAAATCCCTTGCCCGCCTCCCCTGCCCGGGCCGCTTCGACGCCGGCATTGAGGGCCAGGAGGTTGGTCTGGAAGGCAATCTCGTCGATGACGCCGATGATGCTGGAAATCTGGCTGGAGGAATCTTCAATACGCTGCATGGCATCGACCGCCGACGACACCACCTGGGCGGAGCGGACAGCGCTGCTGGTCGCCTGCTGGGCCACATTGCGGGCTTCCTCGGCGCGTTTGGAGGCATTGGCGACATTGACGGTGATTTCATCGAGGGCCGCGGCGGTCTGCTCCAGAGCTGCCGCCTGGCGCTCGGTGCGCTGGGCCAGATCCCCGGCGCTGGAACTGACCTCGGCGCTGCCGCCATCGATGATCGAGGCGGATTCGCTGATGTCGCGCATGACATTGCCGAGTTGCCGGACCGCCTGGTTGAGGTCATGGCGCAACTGTTCGAAATCCGGGGAGAAGGGCAGCGGCAGTTCGAAGGCGAGATCGCCGGCGGCGAGCCGCGACAGCCCCTCGGCCAGCGCAGAGGTCGCCTCGATCAGCCGTTGCTGCGCCGCGGCCTCCGCCTCCTGTTGCATGCGAATGCGATCGGCCTCAGCGCGGCTGCGCGCCTCGGCGGCCTCCCGCTCCAGCCTGATATTGGTGAGGGCCGCTTGGCGGAACACCTCCAGGGCCGAGGCCATGTCGCCAATTTCGTCGCGGCGTTCGACGCCCTGAACCTCGAAATCGGCATCGCCTCCGGAGAGCCGGCGCATGGCCGCGGTGATGCCGATGATCGGCCGGGAGATCGACCGGCCGATGACGAAGACGGCAAGTGCGAGAAGAACTGCTGTCAGCGAGCCGGCAAGGATGACCATGTTCATGTTGCGGGCTGCGGCGGCATCGCCTTCCGCCCGGGTCGCGAGCCTTGCCTCATCCAGCCGCTTGGTGGCGTCGACCACCAGCGGGTCGAGTTCGCTGAAGGTGCCGGACGCCGCCTGGCGCAGGGCCTCTTCCTCGACAACCACGGCCGCATAGCGGGCAAAGGCCTGGGCATAGGCATCAAGGCTGGCCTTGACGGTCGCCATCTGTTCGGCCGCGAGTTGCTCCTGGGCGATCGAAAGAAGTTTTTCCGCTTCCGTGGCGTGCTGCCCGATATATTTGGGATCGCGCCGCAGGATGAAGTCCTTCTCGTGGCGGCGCAACGTCAACACGCTGATCAGGAGATCGCGCGCCTCCACCGACTTCACCACGGCTTCGATGTTGTGCACCGCCTTCC
The DNA here is from genome assembly GCF_900176345.1 of Rhizobium sp. RU36D. GTDB lineage: Bacteria > Pseudomonadota > Alphaproteobacteria > Rhizobiales > Rhizobiaceae > Allorhizobium. The sequence goes on along the minus strand of NZ_FWXU01000012.1, from coordinate 84,487 downwards.
GCATCGCGCCTTCCAAGCCCTGGTCAGGGGTCAGCCCGAGATCGCGGTTTTTTTCAAAAAGGCCGTGGGTGGCATCCACATAGGTCTTGTAGCCAACCGCAATCGACGCGACCGCATCGCGCATGTCAGGATCAACCCCATTTGCCAGCCGCGACAGGGCCTGGTTTGCCTGATCAGCCGCCTTGTCAAAGGCTTGTTGCGATTGCTCGTCCTTGCGCAGCAGGAAATCCTTTTCCCGCCGCCGGTTTTCCAGGAGATCGGTGCGGAAGCCGGCCATTTCGCGGCTGAGTTCGGCGAAACGCTCGGTCTTTTGGCGATAGTCTGCATCCAGCGATCGCTGCACCATGAAGATGCCGGCGTTGACCGCCAGCCCGAGGAAGGCAATGCTTGCCAGGAGGAAGATGCGATACGAGATTTTCATGTTTGAAAGAGCGCGCATGGTTAGGGTTCCTGTCGGGTTTTATTTAAAGTCCTCCTTATTTTAGAATATTTGGTTAAATCCCTGGGTTGCTGCATATTTCCCCTGCAATTGATAAATGCCAATCGGGCCAGGGGTGAGCGATGGCGGATGGCGGCTCTGAATGAGGCGATCAAGGCCTGTCGCGATCTGTCAGATTCGCGTTGCACGCCTTGATCCATCGCTTTTTCCGCATGGCGTCATCGCAAGAACGCTGCACACTGTTGCGCGACATGCCCTATTCGCGACGCGGATGCTGGATTATGGTCGCTGACCATCCGAGAGAGGTTACCGCCCATGTCTCCCGTCATGCGTCGCATTGTCTATGTCAGCCTCTATGAAGGGCTCGCCATCCTGTTCAGCAGCATGATCTTTTCGCTGCTGGGCTATCCGGCGGTCGAGTCGGGTGCTGCGGCGGTGGTATCCTCAGCCGTTGCCATGGGCTGGAATTTCATCTTCACCACGGCTTTCGAGAAGTGGGAGGCGGGCAATCCGGTCAAGGGGCGCTCGGTGCTGCGCCGGATCGTTCACGCCATTCTGTTCGAGGGCGGGCTGGTGATCGTGCTGACACCGGTGCTGGCGTTGATTCTCGGCATGCCGCTGATCCAGGCCTTCCTGACGAATCTCGGGCTGCTGTTCTACTTCCTGGTCTACACCTATGTCTTCAACTTGACGTTCGACAAGATATTCGGCTTGCCGGCCTCCGCCCGCGCCGAAGCATGAGGGCATGACCTCTTAAGCCCGTCGGCGGACGTCCAAGCCGAAAAATATTATGCCGGACCGAATTTCTTTTAAATCAGTGTGTTAGGCTAAAATGTCAACGTTATCCGTCCGAAATGCCGGCGCGTTTCCTTGCATATTCCGTCAAAAGGACTATGTATGCGGCATCGAAGATTGCTTGTGACCTCCGTCTACGCGCTACGGCGCACGGTCAGATTTCCTCTCAACATCGATCCAGCCGGACGAATATCTCCCCGGCCAACCAAACGATTGAAAGGAAATCGTTATGCATACTGGCACCGTAAAGTGGTTCAACAGCACCAAGGGCTTCGGCTTCATTCAGCCTGACCAGGGCAACACCGACGTATTCGTACACATCTCGGCTGTCGAGCGCGCTGGCATGCGCCAGCTCGTTGAAGGCCAGAAGATCAGCTACGACATCGTTCAGGACAAGCGTTCGGGCAAGAGCTCGGCCGACAACCTGCGCGCAGCATGATTTGTCATTCGCCCTTGCCGACCACGGATGTACTGGCGGCTTGAGGGCTGAGTGACGGGAAGAGGTCGGGTTATGCCCGGCCTTTTTGTTTTTTGCCGGTCGCCATGAAACTCCCTGACACAATTGGGGGTTATGTTCGGCGGCTTGGCATGTTAGAAAGCGTTCAAGGGTCGGAATCGACCCTGTTTTTCACGAGCCGCTGCCCGTTTGGCAGTCGTTGCGGTCCGTTGCTTCCCGAGAAGCGGACATTCAAACAGGCTTCATTGATCAACCATCAGCATCAGGGCGGCCCCAAGGCTGCCGGAAGGGAATTGAATTGCAGGTTCTAGTCCGTGACAACAATGTGGAGCAGGCGCTCCGCGTGCTCAAGAAGAAGATGCAGCGCGAAGGCGTATTCCGGGAAATGAAGGCGCGCAGCGCCTATGAAAAGCCCTCGGAAAAGCGCGCGCGCGAAAAGGCCGAAGCGGTTCGCCGCTACCGCAAGCTCGCCCGCAAGAAGATGCAGCGCGAAGGCCTGCTTCCCGCGCCGAAGAAGGCGCCGATGCGCGCTGCTGGCGCTGGCGCCCGCTGATCGTCAGCCGTTCCGGGTCCGGCCTGTCCGGACCCAGCACTGACAAGCGGTGGCACCCGGTGTCGCCGCATCTGCACCCGCCCGGGTGCGACGCCGCTGAAGCGTACCCGACGCATTTCAATACCGGAGGGTTTTTCATGACTGCGACCAAAGACAAATTCTTCAAGCCCGAAAAGGTCAATGCCCGCGACAAGGCGGCTGCAACCGACCAGACGGCACGCGCCATCATTGAGGCCGAAGCCAACGCACGGGACAACAAGACCGAAAAGCTGAAGGCGCTGCGTCTTTTGCGCGAGGCCGAAGGCGGCGGCGAAGCCGCGGCGCCGAAGAAGACCAAGCGCGCTCCAGCCAAGGCGAAGTAACTGGCTGCAAGGCGTGACAAAGGCTGGTGGAGGCCATCTGCGCCCTGCTCTGCCCCATATTGCTATTGCGGAAGGCCTTGCGCCGAACCTGATTGCTCAAGCTCCAGCACATTGCCCTCGGGATCGCGCAGATAGACAATCAGGCGTGGCTTTCCCGGCGTGCCGAAATCGGTGGTTCCAGCTATCTGCGAGCCGCCTGCTTGGATGATGTCCGAGATCGCTTGTGCGAGGTCGTGAACCTCAAACGACAGGTGGCCGAAGCCTGGTTCATTCACCCGCGGCCGTTCGCGCGGATGGATGACTTTGTGCTGGTGAATCTCCAGGAATGGATGCTCGATCCCGGGGAATTTGAGCCAGATGGAAAGTATCTCGGAATCCGCAAGACCATTTCCGCGCGAGACTTTCTCCCCGGATAGGGTCCTGGGAGAGCGAAGCAATTCGCATTTCATCACGTCGATGTAGAAGGCTGCCAGGGCCTGCGCATCTCGCGCGACGAGGTTGATATGCGCAAGTTTCATGGAGTGAGCTTCATGATCGGGGATATGATTATTCATGCGTGCGGAGAGCAATATAAGAGCACTGTCCCGCCAGTGTGACCTGTTTTCAATTCTGGCTCCGCCCCTCACCCTAGCCCTCTCCCCGCAGGCGGGGAGAGGGGATGGTCGCGGCGCTAGCAGATATCCCTTCGCCCCGTTTACGGGGAGAAGGTGCCCGAAAGGTGGATGAGGGGCAGACGGCCAAGCACGTCTGCGCGTCAGATCGGGTGATCAAAGAAGACCGGGACGGAGATGCCCTCCCCCGATCAGGTCTGACCATGCCGTCTTACGGCCCGTCACACCTTCGGCGCGACCAGCGCGAAATGCGCGCCTTGCGGATCGATGCATTGCACGATCCAGGAGGGTCCGGGCACTTCCATGGGGCCTTCGAGCACCTGGCCGCCGGCGGCCTTCACGCGTTCCAGGCCGGCCTGGGCCGCCTCGACATTGATGTAATAGCCCCAGAAAGAGCGCGGCATTTCCGGCAGCTTGTCCATCATGCCGGCGATCATAGTGTCGCCGAGCTTGACGGTCTGGTAGACGCCCATCGAGCCCATGTCGACGGACATGTCCTTCTGCCAGCCGAACATCCGGGAATAGAAGTCAAAGGCTGCGGCGCTGTTGGTGGTCATCAGTTCGCGCCAGCCGAAGGTGCCGGGAGCATTGGCGGGCGGTTCCGGCGGCATGCCGCCTTCCGGCGGGAACGGGCTCAACAGGTTGATGACCGCTCCTTGCGGGTCGGCGACCACGGCGAAGCGGCCAACGCCGGGAATGTCCTTGATTGGGATGCAGGACACGCCGCCCTCGGCCACGAAGGCGGCCACCATGGCATCGGTATCGTCAACGGCAACGTAGCTTGCCCAGTTGGGCGGCACGCCACCGGCGGCCATTTCGGGCGTGAGTTCCATAACGCCGCCCACCCCCATGGGATAGCCAGGCACCTGGACGATCGTATATTTGAAGTCGCCGGGCATGCCGCTGTCGCGGCTCTCCCAGCCGACTACCTTGCCATAAAACTCCACTGCCGCCGCCGGATCGGGGGTGACCAGTTCGTACCAGATAAAACTTCCGTGCATCCGTGTTCTCCTCGCGGTCGGTCTCAGCCGACCCGTTTGCATTCACTGCTCATGAAGGTCTTGAACGTGCCATCCGCCTGCCGCACGCTGCCGGAAAAGGTTCTGCGGTCGTCATCCAGGAACTGGATGACATCGCGATAAATGTCTGTTTTCGTGGGATCATCGAAGGACGGGCCTTCGGATTCCAGTGTCAGGGTCTGGCCATCGGGCTCCACCCAGCCCTTGTAGATCCAGAGCTTGTCCATCATAGAGCCGACCCAGGTGCCGACATAGCTTTCGCTGCGCGGATCATAGCCCAGGGTCATGATCATCGTGGTGCGGGTGCCGTCCTGCATGGGGCCGCTGCCCTCGGCAATAAACCACAGCCCGCCGAGCGAGCGAACGCTTTCGGTCCAGGCCTTGGCCGGATCGGTGTGATCATAGTCCTCACTGCCCATGGTCTTGGTGAAGAGCCACTCGCCCACCAGGCGTTCCAGGAACTTGTGTTTCTCGCTTGGCTTGGAAAATTCCATACCTGTCTCCTCCTTCAGGTCCTCGGGTTCAGCTGCAACAGCTGCCGGCCTTCGGCTTCTGCTGGTACTCGTCATTGCGGCGCACGAAATCCATGGTGGAGCCTTCATTGCGTCCCTTGGGCGCGACATCCAGCGCCATCAGCGTGCCGAGCATTTCTTCGCCGCCACGGGCATAGTTGGAATAGGTGTGGAAGATGTCGCCCTTGTCGTCGCGATAGAAGCACGACATGCCCGGCAGTTCGTCATGGGCCTGTTCGCGCGGGGTCTGGCGGAAATTGTAATAGACCGAGCCGGAGTCCAACTGCTCCCGCGTGAAGGACACGTGGTAGTCGAAATTGAAATCCGAGCCAAAGGACGACACCCAGGGAAATTTCCAGCCAAGACGGCGCTTGTAGGGCTCGATCTTGTCCAGCGGCGCGCGGGATACGCAGACCAGCGTGACGTCGTGATTGTTGAGATGCACCAGCATGCCATCGATATGATCGGCGAAGAAGGAGCAGCCTTCACAGCCCTGCTCCCAATCCGGGCCGAACATGAAGTGATAGACCAAGAGCTGGCTGCGGCCATCGAACAGGTCGGCCAGGCTCTTCTGACCCTCGGGGGCATGGAACACATAGTTCTTGTCCACCCGCACCCAAGGAAGCGCCAGGCGCTCGGCGCGGATCCTGTCACGCAGCCGGGTCTCCTCCTTTTCCACGGCCAGCAAGGCGCGCCGCGCCTCAAGCCACTCCTCACGCGAAACAACGGGATGATCCATGTCTGCCTCCTCAAGCTCTGGATTGGTCCGTTTGGCAAAGCCGGCCCGGAACCCAGTTCCTGCAGACGTTGCTATTTGGTTCTCGTTGACTTTTTACGTTGATATCAACATATTCTGGATATGTCAAACCAGCCTGTGATTCCTTTTTCCACCACCCTGTTTGTCCGCGACACCTGCCTGTGCCTGCATGCACAACGCGCGGCCCGGGCTCTCGCCCGCCGCTTTGACACGGCGCTGAAATCCCTGGGCCTGACCAATGGCCAGTTTTCGCTGATGATGTCGCTGAACCGCCCCGAACCGCCGCCCATGGGGCCGGTTGCCTCGCTGCTGGCCATGGACCGCACCACGCTGACCGCTGCGCTGAAACCGCTGGAGCGGCGTGGCTGGGTGTCGATCGAGCCGGACCCCAAAGACAAACGCGGCAAGCGGCTGCGGCTGACGGAGGCCGGCATCGCGGTGCTGTCAGCGGCGCTGCCGATCTGGCGCGAGACCCATGCGGAGATCGAGGCGGGACTGGAATCAGGCGATGCGGATGCGCTGCGCCGGGATCTGCAGCATATATCGCGATAGATCGCGACGCCCGAGATCCATTAGTCCAGCTGCGGTTTCAGCCTGTCATCGCCCGCGAAATCCGCGATGGAAAAACCGATCTGCATCCGTGGAAAAGCGCATAGCGCCTGGATGGTCCGGCGCTGGAGATGCACGCGCCAGGTCTGGCGTTCCAACGGGGCTGGGCGGCTGAAGGCGCGGGCGCTGAGCAATGCGAGATTGTCGCCTCCGGCGGGATCGCGGACCGAGCGATAGAGGATCGCCTCGATCTCCGCTTCGCGCGCACGCTCCGCCAAGGCCTGACAGGCGTCATAGCTGCGCGGGTCCGTCCAGTGCTGCGCATCCGCCGAAAGCGGCGGCTCCGTCAGGTCAATGGCGCTGCTGGTGGCGACCTCGGCGGAAAAGGCCGTGTATTCGGCCGGATTGGCTGGAAACGGCAGGCCGGGCGACTCGGCATAAAAGAGCAGCCGGTAAAACACCATTTCTGCCAGCGCCGTGGTGACCGATCGCGCGGCATAATAGACGCCAAGCGTGCGCCCGGCCCGGCGAAAACGCGAGCCGTGCGGATAGACCGCGCCATAACGAAACGGTGTCGCCAGGAGATAGTCGAGCCCCCGGCATTCCGGCGGCAGCACCGGCTTGGTCTCCTCCAGCAGGCTTTCGAGCAGCGCCTGCTCCTCCACCGTCTCCACCAGCTTCATGGTCGAAACCTGATGCTGGGCCTCGACGAGGCGCCAGAACGATCCGGCGAGCGGCCGGGATTCAGACGAGAGCGCGGCGGGCGTCCAGATAGGCAAGGACATCTGTTATTCCGGAAATCGAGCTGATCTTGTCGAGCGGCACGCCGGCGAGCGCCGTGTTGGGGCTTCGCAACCATTGCTGCGCCACGGCCTCGTCACCGCCTGTTATCGCATCCAGCGATCGGAACAGGCGGATGAAGATCAAGGCCAGCTCGAACGGCTTCGTCCCCCGCTCCAGCTGGAATTCCCGCTTTTTCATGCGGGATATGCTGGCTTCCGATAGCCCCAGCACACCTGCGAGCTGGCGCGCGGACACGCCGAGACGGTCGGCGGCAGCAATGACGGCCTTGCTGACGGTCGCAGCTTCCGAGGGGGCGGTGGTGGCGGGCTGAATGGTCTGGAGCATGGACGCATCCTTTCTTAAGAAAGAAGATAGCGCATCTATTGCTGAAGACAAGATTATTGCGGAACTTGAGGCAGCGAAGCCGCCCCGAACGTCGAAGGCCGGCATTGCTGCCGGCCTTCCAACTTGAGCTGTTGCGGTATAGCTATCAGGCGACCGAGACCGGAACTTCCGTCGAGGTGCGCATGGCGTGGCTGTAGGGGCAGACGATATGCGCGGCGGCGACCAGCTTTTCGGCGACGTCGCGGTCGATGCCCGGCAGGTTGGCGGTGATGGAGACTTCGATGCCGAAGCCGGTGCCGTCTTCGCGCGGGCCGATGCCGACCTTGGTGGTGATGGTCGCGTCGTCCGGGATCTTGACCTTTTCCTTGCCCGCGACAAATTTCAATGCACCCAGGAAGCAGGCCGAATAGCCGGCGGCGAAAAGCTGCTCGGGATTGGTGCCGGTAGCACCATCACCGCCGAGTTCCTTGGGCACCGTCAGCGTGACGTCCAGGACGCCGTTGTCGGTTACGGCGCGGCCGGCGCGGCCGCCTGCTGCAGAAGCCTGGGTCGTATAGAGAATTGGCATGGGAACCTCCTTGTCTGGGTTGACGATAGAGATTAGATATCGCACAATTCGATTGTGCGCAATATATATTTGCGCATTGCGCCGGGATTGACGACTTGCGACAATCGCCTCGACTTGACAGGAGACGTGCATGAAGGACCAGAAGCAGCTGGAAGGCCCCCTCCCGGTCGATCAGCAGATCTGCTTTGCCATCTACGGCGCGGCGCATGCCTTCAACCGCGCCTACAAGCCGCTGCTGGAGCCGCTCGGCCTCACCTACCCGCAATACCTCGTGATGATGGCCCTGTGGGAACAGGACCAGCTGACGGTGAAGGCGCTGGGCGAAAAGCTGGGGCTTGATTCGGGCACGCTGTCGCCGCTCTTGAAGCGGCTCGAGGCTGCCGGCTCGATCACGCGCCAGCGGGACCCCGACGACGAGCGGCAGGTGCTGATTTCACTGACGGAGGACGGTGCCGCCCTGAAGCGCCAGGCGCTCGGCATCCAGATGTCGATCGGCGCCGCCACCGGCTGCACCTGGGCCGACCTCAAGGACCTGCGCGACCGGGTGAATGCGCTGAAGGCGCAGTTGGACAAGGTGGGGTGAGGTAGGCTCGAGAGCGGATACCACCCCCCTGCCCTGCAGGCGTTCCAGTCTGCTGGCGCGTCGTGCGGCCATCCCCCCAGGCACTAAAATCTGCAGGCGCGTCGTCCTTGTACCCCCCTCTGCCCTGCCGGGCATCTCCCCCTCAAGGGGGGAGATCGAATCGCGGCAGCGCCTCGCTCTCATGGTTATTTGCAGGCTGTGTTTTCTACAGGTTGAAGGCGTTAGCGGCTCTGGCCGATCTCCCCCCTTGAGGGGGAGATGCCTGGCAAGGCAGAGGGGGGTATGGCGGCACGACCTTAGAAATCTTTCCCGCCATCCAACATCTCTCCTACTGCATCACCATAATCCGCGCCTTGTTGGGCACGCGGTCGTAGAGGTCGATGATGTCCTGGTTCATCAGGCGCACGCAGCCGGAGGAGACGGCGCGGCCGATGGAGTTCCATTCCGGCGAACCGTGCAGGCGGTAGAGCGTGTCTTCCCCGCCCTGGAAGATATAAAGCGCGCGCGCGCCGAGCGGGTTGGTGAGCCCCGGCGCCATGCCGCCATTGGCGGCGGAGTATTGGGCAAGCTCCGGCTGGCGGCGAATCATATCGTCCGGCGGGGTCCATTTCGGCCATTTCTGCCGCCACTGGATAACGCCCTGCCCCTGCCACGCAAACCCCTCGCGGCCGATGCCGACGCCGTAGCGCATGGCCGTGCCGCCGGACTCCACCAGATAGAGGAAACGTGAGGGCGTATCGACGACGATGGTGCCGGGCGGCTGGCCGGTGGGATCGACGACCCGCTGGCGATAGAAGCGCGGATCGATCCGCTCATAGGGGACCGCGGGGATGAGGTAACCGTTGTCCAGCACCTCGCCATACATGGCATCGAGTTCCGGCGATGCGCCGTAGCCCGACGCGCGGATCGGCACGCCGATGCCATCGCCATAGACGGGGGTGGCGGTGATGGAGGCGCCAGAGCGGTAGGATGCGCAGGAGGTGAGCGCAGCTGCGGCGCCAAGCGCCGAAAACGTCAGAAAACCGCGTCGAGACAAAGTGTTGGAAGACGACATGAAAAAAGGACTTCCCGTATTCGTGAGTGCACGACCGTGATGCGGCACTGCCTAGACAGTGCACTGCACCGGAACCGGCCCAGGGATACTCGCAGCTTGCGGCTGCGAGCAATCCTGAAACGGTCCCGTTTCGATCAAGTTCCCTCACAACGACGTGTCCCGGGGCGACCCTTGAGGTGACTGTGGCAGATGCGCCACAAACGCCTTCTCGGAGCATGATGTCGACCGAAAACCGCATAGAGTTTTCGGCATCATGCCCTGGTCTTACAAGACGACGATTTCGGCCTTGTCGCCGACGCGATCATAGAGATCGATGACATCCTGGTTGAACATGCGCACGCAGCCCGACGAGGTGGCGCGGCCGACCGACTGCCAGTCCGGGGTGCCGTGGACGCGGTAGAGCGTATCCTTGCCATTGGCGAAGATATAGAGCGCGCGGGCGCCGAGCGGATTGTTGCGGCCGGCTTCCAGCCCGCCTTCTGCGGCGGAAAACTGGCGCAGGTTCGGCTGGCGCGACACCATCTCGTCGCTCGGTGTCCAGCGCGGCCACTTGGCCTTGCGCTGGATGACGCCGCGACCGGACCAAGCAAAGCCGTCACGGCCGAGGCCGACGCCGTAGCGGATGGCCTTGCCATTGCTCTGGACGAGATAGAGATGGCGCGTCTTGGTATCGACGACGATGGTGCCTGGCTTTTCGGTGGTCTGATAGGCCACTTCCTGGCGCAGATATTGCGGATCGACGCGGCTGATCGGGATCGGCGGCAGGGTATAGCCATCGTCGCGGATCGTATCGTAGAGCACCTTGTTGAGCGGGCGATCGATCGGTAGGCCGTAGGTCTGGTGGAACTGGGTCTTGTAGAGCTCGCGCGTCTGCGGCACCGGCTGGACCGGACTTGGCTGCACACGTGCCGGATCGTAATAGACCGGCGCCACTTCGTCCTGGAAGGTCTCGATATTCATGCGGCTGGTATCGGTGACCAGGATGCAGCCGGAGAGCAGCGAAAGGCCGGCCAGCGCGAGGCCATGGCCCATGAGCCGGCCCAGGGGGAACATAGTCTTCTTCATCGGATCACCGCTCGCGACAATTGCATATTGCCGCGAGTATGAGCCCCGCGGCTGGCGCGAGGCTGGTGGCGATGTGCGCTCAGGCCTTCTTGCCGGCGGTCTCCACCGGCAAGAGGATGTTCTTCAGCGACAGGGCCGTCAGCAGGGTCAGGAGGCAGATGCCCGCCGCCGTGAGGAACAGCGGAAAGAAGGCATCGGCATAGGTGCTGGCGATGACGTGCTGCGTTTCCGGCGGCAGGGCCGCCAGCATTTTCGGCGTCAGTTCCTCGATATTGCCAACGCCCGCGATTGGCGCCGGCAGATGGCCGATGCTGGAGGCAACGATGGCGCCATAGATGGAAATGGCGATCGCAGCACCACCCATGCGCGCCAGGGTGACCGTGCCGGTGGCCGCACCGACATCCCGCGGATTGGCCGCATTCTGCACGCCCAGAACCGGGACCTGCTGGCCAAAGCCGATGCCAAAACCCTGGGCCAGCATGATGACCACCAGAAGCGGAATCGATGTGGTGGGGTGCACGAAGAAGGCGAAGACCAGGAAGGCGACGACGCCGATGCTGGCGCCGATGATCGAGAAGATCTTGTAGCGCCCGGTTTTGGAGATCATGCGGCCGGCAAAGATCGAGCCGAAGCTGATGCCGGCCGCGGTGGCGACGAACATCAGGCCGGCAAGCGTCGGTGTCAGCGCCTTCGTCGTCTGCAGGAACAGCGCCATGTAGTTGACCATGCCGATGCCGATGCCGCCCGTCAGAAGCGAGATCAGCAGCAGGCGGCAGATGGTGGGGTTGCCAAACAGGCTGAGCGGAACGACAGGCTCTTCCACGCGGCGCTCGACAAAGATCCATCCGGCGACGCAGGCAAGGCCAAAGGCGATGACGGCAAGGCTTTGCGGGGCGATCAACGAGCCGAACATGACGCTGCTATCGGCCCAGAGCACGACACTGGCGGCAGCACCGGCCAGAAGCAGGGCGCCGGCATAGTCGATCTTCGGCTTGCGCTTCGGCTTGCGGTACGGCAGCAGGATGGCGAGACAGATTACGACGGCGATGCCGATCGGCAGGTTGACGAGGAAGATCGAGCGCCAGCCAAAGAGATCGCTGAGAGTGCCGCCGAGGATCGGCCCGGCAGCGCCGGAGGCCATGATGACCAGGCTGGAATAGCTCTGGTACTTGGCGCGCTCGCGCGGCTCGAACAGGTCGGCATTGATGGAGAAGATCGACACCATGATGCCGCCGCCGCCCAGCGCCTGCAGCACGCGGGCAGCAATCAGCGTGTTCATCGACACGGCCAGGCCGCAGACCAGCGAACCGAGCGTGAAGATGGAGACGGCCGCGATCATCACATATTTGCGGCCGAAGAGGTCGCCGAGCTTGCCATAAAGCGGCATGACGGCGCTGGTGGCCAACAGATAGGCGGAGCCGACCCAGCCGAAGCGCTCGAGCTGGCCGAATTCGGCGACGATGGTCGGCAAGGCCGTCGAGACGATCTGGTTGTCGAGGGTTGCCATGAACATGGCCGTCAGCAGCATCAGGAAGACTACGACCCGCAGCTTCGGATCCGCCACCAGCGGCGGCTCCGCCATGGGCGTGGTGGGCGCTGCAGGGATGTCGATATCGATGCCGGATACCGGCGCTGCGGCTTTGAGGGAAAGAGGCCGGTTGCTGTCCATTGACGTGCTCCATCGGGAATGCCGGTGTTATGTGCCCTTGGCATTTATATGTCAATGTCATTTATATGCTGATGTCATGTATTTGATTGCGGAGCCGGAGCGGACCTGCTATAGGCTCTGCCATGAAGGACAAGACACCTCTCCACTGCCCGCCCCGCGAACATGAAGACGATACGACGAGTATCGCCCGCAGCATGACGCGCATGCGCCTTCTGATCGGCCGTCGCTTCATCGGCCGGCTTGCCATCCGCAAGATGGGCGCGGGGCTTGAGCTGTCGCATATCGACGTAATCGGCATCATCAGGCGGCTCAGCCAGAAGCAGGAAGTAACGATCGGCGCGATTGCGGAGCAGATGCATATCGACCCCTCCCGCGGCAGCCGCGTGGTGGCGGACCTGGTGCGGCGCGGCGTGTTGCAGCGCCAGGCCTCCCAGGAGGATGCCCGGCGGACCATCGTGACCCTGACGCCGGATGGTTACCGGCTGCTGGCCCAGATGGAAGAGGTGAAGATGGAGGCCGTCGCCAGCATCCTCGCAGACTGGCCGGAGCAGGACATGGCCGATTTCGCGCGGCTCTACGAGCGCTTCGTCGCCAGCTTCGAGGAGCGCTATCGCCAGTTTGAAGCCGAGATTGGTGCCGAGCCGGGCGAGATCACCGGCGATCACGGATAGAGCAGATCGCACCTGCGCGTTTGGTCGCTGGCTTCCTGGGATTGGCGCAAGGCAAACGTGAGTTAACCGGTCGGCTGCCCCGTGCAGCCGACCGGTCGAGCCTCCCGCCGTGAGGCTCTGCAATGAGATGGCATTCACAGGCCCGCCTCTGGTGCCCCGCCAGGCACCAGCCAACGCTCATCTCAAACTGAAGAGAACACTACTCAAACAGAACGAGGTGCAATGGCCGCATAAATCTTGCGGGCGAGCACATACGCAATCGGTAACGCAACGACGCAACCTGCGAGAAAGGCACCGGCGATCTGCCAGCCCTCCAGAAGGCGCAAGGACAACACCGCTGTTACCGCCGCGCCCGCAGCCGCTGCTGCGACCAGGATGTATAGTACTGCGGCAAGGCGTAACATGGAAGCCTCCATTAACGATGTTGCGAGCAATTTACGTGACCTGCGGACATTTGCCTTGATCTAGGGCAAATCGCACAGAATCTTTGCAACAAAATAGCTGGATGGATGCAGGCCTATGGACAAGACGCGAGACATGGCCGGGCGCCGCGCCTTCCTGGCATCCGGCGTAGCCTGGACGCTCGCCGCCTCCTTTTGCGGCGTGGCCGGCATTGGCAGGGCCAAGGCCGCCTCCCCCAGCATCACGCCGATCGAATTGCGCGGGTCGATCGATGCGAGCGCCGAGGGCATCGTGCCCGGCGCGGCCGATAACCAGAGCCGGGCGCTGCAGAAGCTGATCAACCAGGCGGCCCGCAGCGGCCTGCCGCTGTACCTGCCGCCCGGCCGCTACAACGTCTCCAACCTCGAACTGCCTGACGGGGCGAGACTGACCGGCGTGGCCGGTGCGACTCGTCTCGTCTATGGCGGGGAAGGCCATCTGCTGCGCGCCGAAGGCGGCCGGCGGATCGAGATCAGCAATATCACGCTCGACGGGTCAAACCGCTGGCTGGCCGATTACGCACCGGCGCTCATAGCCCTGCGCGGGGTGGACGAGGTGATCCTGGATAATTGCGAGATTGTCGGCAGCCGCAAGCACGGGCTGCAGATGGAGCGCTGCGGCGGGCGGGTCTTCCAGAGCAGGATCTCTGGTGCTGCGCTGGCCGGCCTCTACAGCGTGGAGGCGGCGGGGCTTTCCATCGAGGGCAATACCGTCTCCGACTGCGGCAATGGCGGCATCCTGGTGCATCGCTGGAGCAACGGACCCGATGCAACTGTGGTGACCGGCAATCGCGTGCGCCGCATCGCGGCACTTGCCGGCGGCACGGGCCAGAACGGCAATGGCATCAACATCTTCCGCGCCGGCAACGTCATCGTCTCGGGCAATCTCGTCTCCGACTGCGCCTTCTCGGCGATCCGCGCCAATTCGGCTTCCAATGTGCAGATCACGGATAACCAGTGCCTCGGCAGCGGCGAGACGGCGATCTATGCGGAATTCGCCTTCCAGGGGGCGGTGATCGCCGACAACATTGTCGATGGCGCGGCGAACGGCATCCTGGTGGTCAATCTCGACGAGGACGGCAGGCTGGCCACGGTATCCGGCAATGTGGTTCGCAACCTGAAACTCGACGGCCCCTATGTGCATGACGGTGCCGGCTTCGGCTTCGGGATTGCCGTGGAGGGCGACACGGCCGTGACCGGCAATGTGATCGAGAACGCGCCGAAATGGGGAATGGCGCTGGGCTGGGGGCCCTATCTGAAATCCGTGGTGGCGTCGGGCAATGTGATCCGCAATGCGCCCGTCGGCATCGCCGTCAGCGTGGTCGAAGGCTCCGGCACCGCGATCATCTCGAACAACGTCATGGACCGGACACCCCAGGGCGCCGTTATCGGCTATCGCTGGAAGGATACCGCCACAGGCGAACTGATCGACGATGCTTCCGACTGGCCGCACCTGGTGGTGACGGGCAACCGGAAGAGTTGACCCGGTTCAGGAGCCTGCCAAGGCGCCGTAGCCGGGACGCTTGTATAGGTCGCTTCCTGCCGCGACGATTTCAGGATCGTAGACCTTTGCGTCCCACTGAGACGGCTCCACTTCGGTGATGGAAACCGAGAGTGACGACGCGCTCGATCCGAATACGGTCATGGCCAGTTCCACGACCTTTTCGGAGAACTCCTGTTTTTGCGTTTCGGTGCGTCCAGGAAACATCTTTACGGCGATATGGGGCATCTTCTTTCCAATCTGCAGGCGGGGACGATTCTCTTAATCCATAGGCCAGAAAACGTCCGGCGAAAATCACCCCAGTGCATCTGAGGTCTGGAGAAGACGATCCGCTATGCCGCGAGTTCCTGCCTGGCGCGGATGACCGCGAGTGCCTCGGCCGGCGGGCGCTGCTCGATGCGGCGATAGCGGCGGCAGTCGCGGTCACGATCGATCAGCTTGACATTGACCATTTCCCGCCGCAGCAGCACATGATCGCCAAAACCATTGCGCGCCTTGAGGAAGGCGTTGACCTCCTGCTCAGTGAGATCACGTTCGGCCGGAAAGACGCTCCAGAGCCGCCACAGGCAGAGCCGCTGATGGTTGGTCTTGGCCGGCCAGCGGGTCAGAACGCCCTTGTCGTCGAAGCAACGGGCCACGGCATCGACCCTTTTCATGTCGATGGCTTCAGGCGCCGGCCGTCTCACATCTGGTAGCGTGACAGGGGTCGAGGCAAGCGGTGATACGGCCGCGACCTCTGCCTTGTAATGCTGGAAGTTGCGGTGGCCGGTGGCACGGGCCAGGATGTTCAGCCATTCGACATGGCCGGGCAGCTTTTCACGGGCGTCGATTTCGCGCTTCAGCGCGCGGGCAAGCGCCGACAGGTCGTCGGCATGATATGGAATGAGCGTACGCGACATCGCATTTTTCCCTTTGGTGGTGCCGAAAAGGAGTGTCGATGGTCACCGGCTTGCGACGAGGCACGGAAAAATGTGTCGGTCGAAGGTATCGATGGCAGGTTTAGCTCCCCTTACGGGGCGGTGACGCCTAGGTGGTCTGCCGACCTTGATACCCGCATAGCGGCTAGGTTTGTCTCTGTCAAGAATCAGGATGGGCCTGTTGCAGCTCAACCAGATCCCGCTCCATGAACAGGCTTATCGGTGATGGATGATACGGGGCAAAGGCATCTCGCAGGCGATAGCCTTCGCGTGCATAGAGCGCCTGGGCTGCAAGATTGCGTGTGCCGACTTCCAGCAGGAGGGTGCAGGCTCCCAGATTGCGCGCAGTGGAATGCGCAGCACGCACCAGCGCCACGCCCACACCGGTTGCCCGGGCGGCCTCATCCACGATCATGCGCTTCAGTTCCATCGCCCCATCGCCACGGTCGAACAGGACGCAGAGACCCGCCGCCTTTCCGGCACGGCGTGCCACAAGAACATGGGTGCCCTGATGATTCAGCGATGCCGCCGTAATGGCCCGGCGAAATGCGCCGGGATAGAGCGCGGCGGCCACGGCATCGGATTGCCGCAACAGGTCCTGGATCTCAGTCTGAAGCGCGGGTTCCAAGCTGACAATAATCGTTTCCATGGGGTCAGCTGAAATCAGGACCTCATGGGTTGTCAAGGTGGACCATAAGGCCCGCCTGCCCGCCGACGCTTCACAAAAATTCACGCTGGCATCACTGCCACGCGCTTTGTCGGGCGGGCGTTTGGGGCTAGCTTCCGACCAGCGAAACACTCTTGAGGAGAAGACCGGCATGCTGAAGATCTATGGCGTCTATCGTTCCCGCGCCACGCGCAATCTCTGGATGGCGGGCGAAATCGGCCTGGACTTCGAGCATATCCCGGTGATCCAGGCCTATCGGCTGGCCGACCCCTATGCCGCCGACGCGCCGCTTAACACCCGCACCCCCTCCTTCATGGCCGTCAATCCGATGGGCGCCATCCCGACGCTCGAGGACAATGGCCTGGTTCTGAACGAAAGCCTGGCGATTACGCTGTATCTCGCCAAGAAATATGGCGGCGACCTCGGCCCGAAGACCATCGAGGAGGATGCGCTGATGACCCAGTGGTCGTTGTTCGCCGCCACGGAAATCGAGAGCACGGCGCTGAAGATCTCCACGCAGTCCGCCGAGGGCAAGCTGGCGACCGAGGCCGGCCGCGAGGAAGCCGAGGTGCATGCGCGCCTGCTGCGACGCCCGTTCGGGGTCTTGGAAAAGCATTTCGAGGCAAATGACTATGCCGTGGGTGGCCGCTTCACCGCGGCGGATGTCAACATGGCTGAGATCGTGCGCTATGCTTCGCCCTATACCGTGCTGATGGACGCGCATCCCGCCGTCTCGGCCTGGCTTGCGCGCTGCCAGGCCCGCCCCGCTTTCAAGGCGATGTGGGAAAAGCGACTGGCCGAGCCGGCCTGAGGAGGCCTTTAAGGGTGCATGCTTCTGGCTCCTTCCTTGGAAGCCCTGCCCTGCACGCATCTCCCCCGTTTGCACCGGATCGATCCTGCGGTAACAAGGGGGAGACGTATTTTCCCGGGGGAGAAGATCATGCGCCCGTTCCACCTCGCCTTTGCGGTGACCGATCTGGAAGCGACACGCCGCTTCTATGGCGATGTGCTGGGCTGCCGGATCGGCCGGGAAAGCCCGGGCAAATGGCTCGACTTCGATCTTTTCGGCCACCAGATGTCGGCCCATCTGCGCCCTGACATGCCGGTGGACCGGGCAAGCGGCACCGTCGATGGCGAGGTGGTGCCGATCCCGCATTTCGGTGTCATCCTCAATGTCGATGACTTCGTCAGCCTGGCCAGCCGACTGCAAGCCGACCCCGCGACCCGATGGGGGCTGAAACCCAAGCTGCGCTTTGAGGGCGAGGCCGGAGAGCAGAGAACCATGTTCGTCTACGATCCCTCCGGCAACGCACTGGAGTTCAAGGCCTTTGCCGACGAGGCGGGCATCTTCGCGGTGTAGGGATGGCAACCGCCGGCGGCTTCGCTGGTTGCGCCACCCTCAGACCGCAGGTTGTAACTTGCTGCAAAAACCGCTATCTTCAAAAGGCTTGAAGAGCGAGAGCCACATGTCCGAAGAGCTGGAGTTTACAAAGAGACTTTACGGTCAGTTCTCATCCTTGATCGAAACGATCAAGGTGATGAATACGGGCATCGGCCGGCATATCGAAGCGGTTGGACGCTTCGAGACGGAAATCGTCAAGCTCAACCGGCACGCGCATCAACACCGGCAGGATCTCGGCGACGTCAGATCCGGGGTGGAGCAGGTGCGCGGCGAGATGGGCCAAGTGCGCGGCGACATCAGCCAAATGCACACCAAGATTTCGCATCAGCTCGATGGCATCCTATTGCGGCTGGACGAGCTGGAAAACGCGGTCAACAGCAACGGCCTGGACATCAAGACGCTGCAAACCGAAGCCGTCTCGCAGTATAACGACGTTCTGAACGCCATCCAGGGCAGCACGCACAACAACATTCTGCTGCGCGAGCTGACCGAGCGGATAGAAGCAATCGAACGCCGGCTCGGCCCGCAGTCCTGATTGCTTCCGGTGTCATCGCGGGCTGGTTAACGGCTCACGCGCAGCCGGGCACGTCTTCCAGCCGGTACCAGACGGGGATGCCGCGTTCGGTGGCGATGCGCACGTCGTTATCGGCGCCCTTGGACGCTCCCGGCAGGCGCAATACACCTTCGCAGAGCTGCAGCAGGCGCCCGGCAACGGGATGGAATATCTCCTCGTAGAGATCGTCTCCGACATGGCGTCCACCGGCCGCATGCCAGATGGGCAGCGCCACCCATTCCCCGATCATCGGAACATGCCCGGCCTTGAACAGCGCGTGCGACGGCGCTTCCAGCACCTTCAGGTTGGCGGCCATCTTGGCCGGATCGTCTCCGGTGCCCGAACGATAGGGGCCAGCAATCAAAATCAACATTGTCTTTCTCCGTGATTTCCCGCCCATGCGGTAATTTGCACGAATATGCGCGAAGTTTCTTGATTGTCGAGTCAAATTTTGTGCTATCGTGCAGTTAAGTTAAATTTCGTGCAGGATCGTGCATGCTGACCAACAGGCGCAAAACCCATATCCTCGACTGCCTCCGTCGCGACGGACAGGCCATCGCCAAGACCATTGCCTCAGAACTCGGGGTGTCCGAAGACACGATCCGCCGGGACATGCGGGACATGGCGGCGGAGGGCCTGGTGAAACGCGTCCATGGCGGGGTGATGCCGATTTCGCCCGATCTGCCGGATTTCTCCCGCCGGCAGGTGATCGCGACAGACGAAAAGGTGGCCTTGGCAGCGCTGGCCGTGGCGCTGGTGAAGCCGGGGCAAACCCTGTTCCTCGACGGCGGCACCACGACCGCCGCCATCGCCGCGGCGCTGCCGCATGACATGGCACTGACGGTCGCCACCCATTCACCGACCATCGCGGCCGCACTGGAACATCACCGTGCCGAGGTGCTGCTGATCGGCGGGCGGCTCTACAAGCACTCGATGGTGGCGGTCGGCGCAATCGCCGCAGATGCCATCCGGCTGATCCGGCCCGACATCTTCTTCCTCGGCGCCACCGCCGTGCATCCGCTGCATGGGCTGACGACGGGCGATTTCGAGGAGGCGGCAATCAAGCGGCTGATCGCTGAGCGCAGCGCGGCCACCTACCTGCCGGTGACAAGCGAGAAACTGGACATGATATCACCCTGCCGGATCTTGCCGCTGGAGGGCATCACCGGGCTGATCGTGCCGGCGGGCTTGAGCGACGCGATGCTGGCGCCGTATCGGGAAGCGGATGTGGAGGTGATTGGGGGATGAGGTGAGAAGAACGACGTGATTGATCTTCAAAGACTTAAGGCGTCAGAGCCGGTCTGGCATGAGCCAGCTTCACAGGCCGTGTTTCGCCCAGACGCTGCGGACTTCCTCATCCGTTGCAAACTCGCGACGCGCCGCCTGCAATCGGGACTTTTCGAGTGACGCCCTTTCGCTTTGGGTGAGTTGATAAACACCCGTATCGTCATCTTCGCCCGCGAGACGCAAAACCACGCGGGCAAGTTCATCCTGCTGATCGTGCGGTAGAGCGCGAAGGCGCGCAACCGCATGTTCAAGTAGCTCGGTCATCACATCAATATGCTCTTTATTTGGCAAACTGAAAAGGACAATCCTGCCCCCTCGCGTTCAGGCGCGCGGCCGCGATCACCCCTCACCCAAACAACGCGTCCGTCACCCTGACATCGCCGACCGCGATGCCGTTCCAGTTTTTCATGGTGTGGCTGGCCATGGCAAGGTAACCCTCGCGCTCGGCCGAGCCCTTGTCGAATTGCTGGGCGATGAGGGCGAGCACCATGCTTTCGGCGGCGCGGGTGGTGCCGTCCTCGGCCTTGACGGCGATCGAGACGCCGGTCTCGGGGATGACGGCGCAGAACACGCCTTCGGCGCCGGTCTTGGCGAAGACGCGGCCCGGTGCCAGTTCCATGATGCGTGTGCAGGTGCGCTTGGTCCCCGCGACATAGAAGGGTTCAGCCATGCAGGCTTCCATCAGGCGGCGCGAGGCCTTGGCGCGCACCGGCTCAAGTCCCCTGCCCGTCGCCATGGCCGAGAAGCCGCGGGCCAGGCCCGATAGCGGCACGGCATAGGTGGGGATGGAGCAGCCGTCGGTGCCGCAGTTTTCATGGGTCAGGGCAGCGCCTGTCAAAGCCTGCATGACGCCGCGGATATCGGCCTGCAGCGGGTGGTCATAGGTGACGTAGCCCTTGGGCTCATAGCCGATATGGCAGCAGGCGCAGATGAAGCCGGAATGCTTGCCGGAGCAGTTGTTATGCAGCGCGGTCGGCTTGTCCATGGTGCGGGCCTGGTGGATCAGCGTCGCCTGGTCGGACGACCAGTGAGCGCCGCATTCCAGGCTGTTCACGTCACGCCCTGCGCGCGCCAGCATGGAGGCGGCAAGGTCCACATGGGCATCTTCGCCGGAGTGGGAGGAGCAGGCCAGCGCCAATTCCCGAGCGCCGAAGCCATAGGCATCCGCCGCACCGCTTTCCACCAGCGGCAGCGCCTGCATGGCCTTACAGGCCGAGCGCGGAAAGACCGGCGTATCGGGATCGCCCAGCGCGGTCACCAGCCGACCGTCGCCATCGACAACGACGGCAAGGCCGCGATGGCGGCTTTCGACAAGAGCGCCGCGGGTGACTTCAACGGTAACGGGATTGGACATGGAGAGCCTCGCAGAAACGGATTGCGAGGCTTTAGCGCATTCCGGGCCAAAGCGGAATCGTTTTCAGGGTAGATGGCCTCACGTTTGACCGGATTGAAAACCACCCTGACGGGGCGGTAATGCCGGCACGTCGATATGATCGGGCGCCAGGCCGGCGCGGGCGCGCTCCGCCATCATCTCATAGGCCGTTTCCAGGTGGCGGGCGAAACGCTCGGCATCGAACAGCGGGGCGGTGAAGCGCGCGGCCTCAATGCGGCGGCGGATGGACTCACGACGGTCCCGGTCAGTGGCGAGTGCTGCGACGAGATCGACATAGGCGTCGTGATTGGCGACCACGAGATCGGAGAGGCCGGCGGCGTGCAGCAGGCTGGCGGAGACCCTGGACGCAAAGCTGTTGCCGGTGACGGCGGCGACCGGAAGCCCGGCCCAGAGCATGTCCGATGTGGTGGTATGGCCGTTATAGGGCCAGGTATCCAGCGCGAGATCGGCCAGCGCCACGCGCGAGATATGCTCGGGATAAAGGCACATGCCAGCGATGACGACGCGATCGCGGGTGATGCCGCGGCGCTCCAGTTCCGCCAGCAGGTTTTCCGCCGCATGGGCCTTCGGGCACATGCACCAGAAGATCGCCTGTGGAACGGCTTTCAGCACGCGAACCCAGACATCCAGCGTCTGCGGGTTGATCTTGTGGGTGGCGTTGAAGGAGGCGATGACCAGCGCATCCTCTGGCAGGCCGTGATCGGCGCGGCTGGCAGGTGCCGGCAGGGGGCGGCTGCGGTGGCTGTTGGCCTGGTAGCTGTCCGGCAGGCGGCAGAGCTTCTCGGCATAGAAGGGCTTGGATGTATCCGGCGTGACGATCCGGTCGGTGATGGCATAGTCGAGATCGACGCCGGTGACGCTGCCGGGAAAGCCGATATAGGTGGCCTTGATCGGCGCCCGGCAGAGATTGACGATGCCGAGCCGCGCGCCCATCGTGTGACCCTTGAGATCAACCAGGATGTCGATGCCGGCCTCGTCGATACGGGCCGCCGCCTCCGCGTCGCTCAGGCCGTCCACCCGCACGATGCTGTCGCGCAGCACTTGAGGCCATGACGCTTGGAAGTGCAGGCTGTTGGCCGGCGTGTGGCAGAAGAGAGTGACATCGTATTTGTCGCGGTCGTGGCATTCCAGCGCGTCACGCAACAGCGTCATCGTCGCGTGCTGGAAGAAATCATTGGAGAGATAGCCGATCCGCAGTTTGCGGTCCGCTGGCCCGATGGCCCGGCGCGGCGTGCCCGGCGCCGGACGCGTGGCCTCAGCGGCGGCACTTTCCGGCGATGGCAGGGCATTGATGGCCTCGTCATCGCTCCAGGTCAGGCGACTGAGCACGGCCTCGTGCTCCCGCATCGCGGCGACCAGGGGCTGGCCGGGATTGGCCATCAGGGCCGCATGTTGCTCCATGGTGGCGAAGTCGCAGCTTTCCCGCGCGATCATATGGGCGGTCGCCTGCAGGAAACCATTGCCCGGATCTTCAGCCAGCGCCTCGCGCAGCAGGCCGGACAAGGCCTGGTCGCGGCCGGAAAAGCGGTGATGATTGACGATCAGGGCCATATGCTGCGGCTTGCGGCGGTCGAGCCTAGGGATCAGCGGCAGCATGTCGTCGAGAAGCCCGCGCGCGAAGAAGACCTGGGCGACGGAGAAGGCCAGATCGGCATCGGCAGGGTTGAGGTCTACGGCGGCATGGCCGATGCGCATGAGTTCGATATCAGCACCGGCGGTCCGATAGAGGGAAACGGCGAGCTTCAGCATATGAGGCGCGTTGGTGCCGTATTCGGCCACCTGTACGAAGGCATCGGCGGCCTCGCGGTGACGTCCGAGCTGGAACTGGATCTTGCCGATCAGCGCCTGCAGCCCCGGATCTTCGGCGCGGTTGCGGCCCAGAGACTGGGTCGCCATCGTCAGCGCCTTTGGCAGGTTCTTTGCCTCATACTCGCGCACTGCCTTTTGAAGCGCCTGGGCCACGCCGCAACCTCCTCCGGATCAGAGCTTTCGATCGCGTCATGGATGGGGTCCGGACCCTTGTGCCACAGCGATGGAGCCTTGGCCCGCAAGCAGCCACAAAGCTCCATTATGGGCGGTATCGCGCCTGAATTGCGCCAGGCTGACCGGGGGCGGTAACGGGATTGTTGATGGCCCGCCGGAAGGCCCTCGCGATAAGATCAAGACGCTCAGCTCCATGGGACTCCTGATGAAGCATATCAAACGGCTCCTGCTCACCATCCTCGTCGTGTTCATCCTGCCGACGCTGGTTTCGGCCGGCCTGTGGGTGACAAGGGACCATCCGGCCAACTGGCGGGATGCGGATTGGTCATCGTCAGGTCTGTTGAAGCCGGCATCGGATGACGGCGATGCGGCGATCTACGTGTTTTCAGCCCGTACCGGCGGCTTCAAGGGCTCGGTGGCCAGCCATGCCTGGATCGTCACCAAGGCAAAGGGTGGCGACTATGTGCGCTATGACAAGGTGGGATGGGGAAGCCCGATCCGCCGCAACCATCGCCCGCCGGATGCCTTCTGGTATTCCAACACCCCCGAACAGGTTGTCGCGGTGCACGGGCCTGCCGCGGAACGGCTGATCCCGGCGGTCGAGAAAGCCATTGCCGACTATCCGCATTCATCGGCCGGTGACTATCGCATCTATCCCGGACCGAATTCGAATACCTTCGTCGCCCATGTGCTGCGCTCCGTGCCGGAACTCGGAGCCGTGCTGCCGCCGGATGCGGTGGGGCGCGATTACATCGCCGATGGGCGGCTGCTTGCCATCGATAGCGACGGTCGCGATGTGCATGTGAGCTATCAGGGGCTGCTTGGGTTTGCCGCCGGCCAGCGCAGCGGGCTGGAGGTGCATTTCCTCGGCCTCGTGGCGGGCATCGATTTTTCCCGCCCGGCCATCAAGCTGCCCGGCATTGGCAGCCTTGGCTTGTGATGCATTGTACGGCTGGCCATAAACGCAAAAAGGGTCGCACGAAGCGACCCTTCCATGAAATCTGGTCCGGTTCAACGAACCCGGGCCGTCTCTCGACGGTCCGAAGGAAGATGCGTTCAGGCCGAGGGCTGCCCCGTCAAAACCGCTACCTTTCCATTGCCCGCTACACAGACCGAAATCTCACTAGACATTGGATCACCTTCCTTTCGTTACGTTGCCGATGGGTAAAAGGTAGGCGCAGACGCCTCATGTTTCAAGCCACGTTATGTAACGGTTTCGATCCATAAGTGAGTTGATATCTCACGAGAATCTCCTATCATTCGCCAGCCTGCAGACCTGGGAAGCCCATTTTAACCCGGTATTAGGACTGGTTAATCCAGGGTTAAGACGATCTTGCCGATGTGATCGCTCGATTCCATCAGCCGATGCGCCTCGACGACCCTGTCGAATGGCAGGACCGTATGGATGACCGGCGCCACCTGCCCGGCTTCCAGCAGCGGCCAGACCTGCGCCTTCAAATCATCACGAATGGCGCGCTTTTCCTCCGCCGTGCGGGGACGCATGGTCGAGCCGGTCACCGTCAGGCGCTTCACCATGATCGGGGTAAGATCGACCTTTTCGGCCTGGGCGCCGCCAAGGAAAGCGATGATCGACAGGCAGCCATCCTTGGCAAGGCAGGCCAGGTTCTTCTGGAAATAGGAGGCGCCGACCATGTCGAGCACGACATCGACGCCCTGTCCCTGGGTGTGCTCTTTCACCACGGCGACGAAATCTTCCTCGCGGTAGTTGATGGCGCGCGCGGCTCCCAGATCGACGCAGGCGGCGCATTTTTCCGCCGTGCCTGCCGTCGTCAGCACCTCGGCACCAAAGGCGCGGGCGAGTTGGATCGCGGTCGTACCGATGCCTGAGGTGCCGCCATGGATCAGTACCGTCTCGCCTTCGGTGAGGCCTGCCATCTGAAACAGGTTGGCCCAGACGGTGAAAAAGGTCTCCGGGAGGGCCGCCGACTTGACCGAGTCATATCCCCTGGGAATGGCAAGGGCCTGGCTGGCGGGAACGGCGCAGTACTCGGCGTAGCCGCCGCCATTGGCGAGTGCGCAGACCTTGTCGCCCAGCACCAGATCGACAACGCCCTCCCCCAGCGCCACCACCTCGCCGGATATTTCCAGGCCGAGAACGGGGCTTGCGTCCTTCGGCGGGGGATAATGACCCTGGCGCTGCGCGACATCAGGCCGATTGACGCCCGCCGCCTCCACCCGCACCAGCACCTCGCCCGGCCGCACCGCCGGCAAGGGCCCTGACTTGATCGTCATCACATCAGGCGCGCCGAAGGACGGCAGATCGACATATCGCATGGTGGCGGGAAGGGTCATGGCCTGGGCCTCCTTTGCTGGCTGAGCGCCGATACCTAGAGCAGACCGCCTGTCATGAAAAGGAGGTGGATGGTCGCGGAGGCTTCCTTCCCGGATGTTCACCTTGGCACCGAAGCGAGTTCGGCAAATGGATACACAAATTAGTTGTATTTCTTAATTATGCATTTTAAGATTGCATTACCATCAAATGGAGGGGGCCATGCATGGCAATTCGCAAGATCTTATCGTTCTGATTCTGGTATTGGCAGTCTACAACCTCGGGATCATGGTCCTTCTCAAATACATCCTGGCCGGCGTCAGTCTGAAGGAAGCGGCCCTGGAGAAGGCTCCGACTACAACCTCCGGCGTTGCCGAGACGGCTGGTACATCTGTAGAAAATCCTGAAACCAGCTACAGCCGGGTAACCGGACTGGTGGGCATGATCGTGATGGCCTGCTTCCTGTGGGGTCTCGGAAACGTCATTTTCTACATGATGCTGATTGGCAAGGCGGGCGACCTCGCCACCGTCATCAACTCAGTCGGAACCTATTTCCTCGCCGGGGCATCGCTCTTTGCTCCCTATGCAGTCAACCAGTTGCGCGCAGCCTTTAAATAGCGGCAGCACGCGCCGCTGAAATCCACGCCTAACACACATCGATCATCGACAGATTTCTCGGGGCCGGCCAGCCGCGTGGCTGATGACGCGCGACCCTATCATGGAGGAAGAACGTGAGCATCTGGAATGAGTTAGTCCAAGCCGCACGGGTGGCGCAGATCCCGGCACCCGCCTTGCGCGCCGTCACGCTGGCCCAATGGATCCTGGAGTCAGGGCGTGGCACCTCCGATCTGGCGCGGCTGCACTACAATTTTGCCGGGCTGAAATGGCGGGAGGAAATGACCGGTTATGCCACCAAGATCCGATATGTCGCCCATGACGGCGCTGATGACTACTGCGCCTTCACCTCGGCCGAAGCCTTCATCCAGGGATATTGGCGGTTCATTGGACGCAGCATCTATGCCGGCTGGCAAAGCTATGCCACGGACCCGTGCGGCTATCTTCGCTTCTTGAAAAGCCGAGGCTACGCCGCCGATCGGGATTATGTTGCTAAGGTCGAACGACTGATGGCAGAGGCGCAGAGCCTTCTTTCGGAGGTGTCGCCGTCGGAGGACGTGGAACCCGACCGGCCCAGTCGCAGCGATCTCGGTGAAACGCTTGATGACCATCTGGGATCACTGGATGAGCCGGATTTCGTCACGCTGCCATCGGTGCAGCACCGTTGGCGTGGAACGCGGCCGAACGGGCTGGAAGGTGCGATCGTCCACTACGATGCCGGCAGGCGCGTGCCCTCTCGCGGGGCCGACGATCCGGAATGGGGCGGCAAGAACACGCTGCGCTCCGGCCAGGAACAGGGTTTCGCCTATGTCACGATCAGCCGCAGCGGCAAGATCTACCTGCCGTCGAATATGGACTGGTTGTCCTGGGGCTACCATGCCGGTGAAAGCAAATGCCCGAAGACCAGCAGGACGTCAGTGAGTGCCTATTACGTGGGTTTCGAGGTCAATTGCCCTGGCTATGTCTATCCGACCGAAGACGAGAACGTCTTCGTGCCCTGGTTCGACGCTGTGCGCAATGAACACGGCAAGGTCATCGTTGACGCCAAGGGGCGGGCCAAAGTGCGCAATCCCAATGGCGAGCTGTATTCGAGGGCTCAACTGCGTCACGTGGCATCGCTTACCGACAATATCAGGCCGGGCGCCTATGTGCCCTATACGGATGCCCAGTATCAAGCCTTGCTCACCTGCCTCCTGTGGCTGAAGCGCCGCTATCAGCAGACATTCCGACTGGACTACGTCTTTGGCCACGACGAGGTCTCGCCTGGTCGCAAGGTCGACCCTGGTGGTTCGCTTGGACCGCAGGCTGCGGGCGATGTCGGACCGCCGATGACTATGAAGGCCTTCAGGGCGGAGCTCCTGGCGCGATGGGCGGAACTGCAAGCCTTGAGCTGACACGGGTTGCCGCATGACCGGCCACGCCACCTCATCCTGCAGGAAACGGGTGGCTGGCGGGGTCGGCCGCCCCTATCCATCGGCCTCCCCAATCACAAGGAGGCTTTTCGATGGGACTGTTGGACAACAAGGTGGCGATCATCACGGGTGCGTCGTCTGGCATCGGCCGCGCGGCGGCGGAGGTGTTTGCAGCCGAGGGTGCTGCCGTGGTTCTGAACGCGCGCGGCGCAGCAGCGCTGGAGACGGTTGTGAACCAGATTTGTGCCAGGGGCGGGCGCGTCGTCGGCGTGGTGGGCGACGTGGCGCTGGCAGAAACACATGAAAGGCTGGTGGCGACTGCGGTCGGCGAGTTCGGCGGGCTCGATATCGGCTTCAACAATGCCGGCACCATCGGTCCCTACAAGCCGCTCGCCGAGGTGGAGCCTGACGCCTGGAACGAGACACTGGCGACGAATCTGACCTCCGCCTTCCTCGCCAGCCGGGCGCAGATTCCGGCCATGCTGGCGCGTGGCGGTGGCTCGATCATCTTTACCTCCAGCTTTGTCGGCACCAGCGTCGGCCTGCCGGGCATGGCATGCTACGCCGCCTCCAAGGCGGGGTTGATGGGATTGGTGAAGGGGATCACGGCCGATTATGGCAGCCAGGGCATCAGGGCCAATGCGCTTTTGCCCGGCGGCACGGATACCGCCATGGCCGGTGACGAGGCACAGAAAAGCTGGGCGGCGGGCCTCCATGCGTTCAAGCGCATTGCGAGGCCGGATGAGATCGCCCGCGCGGCGCTGTTCCTGGCGAGCCCGATGTCCAGTTTCGTCGCCGGCTCGGCCCTTTATGCCGATGGCGGCAATGCCGCAGTGAAATAGGCCTGAGAAATAGCCCTGAACGGAGGCATTTAAGCCGTCGCGGAGCAATCCGCGGCGGTATTAGCCGAAGGCCTCCACCACAAGGCCGCCGTCGCTTTCCTTGGCCTGCTTCTTGATGCTGGCGATTCTGGCGCCGACGCGGTTGATGTCGTCGATGATCAGACCCCGGGGCAGTTCCAGCACGCCGATGGAGCAGCGCATCAGCGCGAAATCCCGGATCATGCCGCTGCGGTCCTCGCCGTGGATGCGGCCACGGGCGCGATCTTCATCGGAATAAAGCTCGATGACATCGTCGTGGAAGTCGCTGAGCAGCCGGTCGAGGATTTCGGTGAGTTCGGCGCGGGTCCAGTCGCGCACGCCGATGAAGAAATCATCGCCGCCGACATGGCCGAGGAAATCGCCTTCGGAGAAGAAGTAGCGGCGCATCAGGGCGGCAAACAAGGTGATGGCATGGTCGCCCATGTGGAAGCCGTAGTGGTCGTTGAACGGCTTGAAGTTGTCGAAGTCGCAGTAGCAGAAATGCCGGGTTTCATCGCCATCGCGGCCGGCATCCTGCATGAAGTCGCGGATGGCGCGGTTGCCCGGCAGGCTGGTCAGCGGGTTCTGGTCCTGGGCGATCTGCAGCTGTTTTTCATTGATGACGCGGATCAGCGAGGCGGCGGAGACGACGCCGGCATACCGCATGTTTTCCGTGAGGATGACGCAATCGCTGCCGCCTGTGTTGGCAAAGATCGACATCAGCCGCTCGGCATCGGCATCGAGGCCGACGATCGGTGCACGCTCGACGAAATGGGAGATCGTGCGCTCGTAAACCTTGTTCTTCAGCAGGTCGCGACCGAAGGGCTGGTAGATATATTCCTTGAGGTGATGCTCGTTGATCGTGCCGCGCGGCTCGCCATTGGCATTGAGCACCGGAAAGAAGCTCTGGCGCGGATTGCGACGGAAGAGGTCGAAGACGCTGTCGATGCTGGCATGTTCGAACACGGTCGGCAGATGCTCGATCTGCTTGCGGATCAGGATTTCATCCAGCGACTGGCTGGTGCGCTTGACCTTGCCGAGGTCCTGCAGGTGCGGGAAGGACGGCACCAGCTCGCTGACGAAGGTGGTGGGGCGAGCAATGAACCAGCCCTGCACCATATCGACGCCGAATTCGCGGCAGGCGAGGAATTCCGCCTCGGTCTCGATGCCCTCGGCGATCACGCGCACACCGAGCACATGGGCGATGTTGACGATGTTCTTGACCAGATGGCGCTTGCGCGGACTGCTATCGACACTGGCGACGAAATGCCGGTCGATCTTCACGTAATCGATCGGATAGTCGCACAAGAGCTTCATCTCGCCATGGCCGACGCCGAAGTCATCGATCGCCAATTTGAAGCCGGACTTGCGCATGGTATCCACGAGGCCGGCAAATTCCGGAACGCCCGTGTTGTCGAACCGCTCCGACAGCTCGAAGCAGACGGAGGACGGGGGAATGCCGGCGCGCTTCAACTGCTCCAGAAGGCCTTCCATCAGCCGCTCGCCATGGCGGATCAGGCGGACATCGAGATTGAGGAACAGCGTCGAGTAGCCATAATCCGGAAGGGAGGCAAACTTGGCGAGCGCGCGGTTGGCCATCATCTGTTCGAGCGGCAGCAACTGCATGCCGGCCTCTGCCTGGTCCAGCAATTCCAGCGGAGTGGAAAAACCGATCCTATCCTGGCCGCGCATCAGCGATTCATAACCGAACACTGCGCCGGTCCCGACTTCGACGATGGGCTGGAAGGCGTTTTCGAGAACGAGCTTGGCAAGGGTGATCAGCTGGTCGTTGGCGAAACGCTTCACGACCCCCTGATCCACGGCGGCACCCGAATACATGATTTATCTCCGCAATTTCTTTGTGTTTTATGCCGGTGACGTTGACGACAAATCGTCAAGAAAGCCTTTCGCCAAAATGAAGGTTTTGTGACGGAGGTCACTTCTCTTCACGCTTCGAGCCCGCCGCATTCCATCATTTAAGGTCGGAGATTTTTATTGATTGATGGATCAATCAAAAATAAGCTGCAGGACAAAAAGGGGAAGAGATGCCGAGAATCGGAATGGAGCCGGTGCGCCGTAAGGCGCTCGTTGATGCCGCCTTGCGGGCCATCGGCCAGCATGGCAGCCTTGACGTGACCATGTCCGAGATCGCCCGGACGGCCGGCGTTTCGCCGGCACTCGCGCATCATTACTTCGGCTCCAAGGACCAGTTGCTGATCGAGACGATAAGGGCGCTGCTGCGGCAGTTGCGGGCCGACACTGTTGATGCACTCCGGCATGCGCAGACGCCGCGCGAGAGGCTTTCGGCGGTGATCCGCGTCAGCTTCCATGCCGACCAGTTCGCGTCCGAGACCATCGCGGCCTGGCTCGCCTTCTATACCGAAGCGCAGCGGTCCGAGGCGGTGCGCCGCCTGCTGGTGATCTATGCCCGGCGGCTCAATTCCAACGTGGTTTCGGCGCTGAAGGCGCTTTGTCCTGCCCACGACGCAGGCCGCATCGCCGAGGGCGCGGCTGCGATGATAGACGGGCTTTATATCCGGCAAAGTCTGCGCTCGGCACCGGTGACGGTGGAAGGGTCGATGGCGCTAGTCGAGGATTATATCGAGGGGCAGTTGGCGGGGATTGGGCGTGGAACAGCGCGTTAATTTTATCACGTTTGCGCGTGAGTACCCCCCTCTGCCCTGCCGGGCATCTCCCCCTCAAGGGGGGAGATCGATTCGTGGCGGCGCCCCGCCCGCTGCGAGC
Organism: Rhizobium sp. RU36D; assembly: GCF_900176345.1. Taxonomy (GTDB): domain Bacteria; phylum Pseudomonadota; class Alphaproteobacteria; order Rhizobiales; family Rhizobiaceae; genus Allorhizobium. The sequence continues at coordinate 53,630 of NZ_FWXU01000012.1, read as the reverse complement.
CTTGTGGTGTTTGGCCACGGAGTGAGAGCGCTGGCGCTTCTTGCCGATCTCCCCCCTTGAGGGGGAGATGTCCGGCAGGACAGAGGGGGTTGCCGCCAGCATAGTCATATTTTGGTCGCCGCCACACACACGACACAACAACAGAGAAACCGCATGACAGAGAAACCCAATATCCTGATCATCATGGTCGACCAGCTGAACGGGAAATTCTTTCCCGATGGTCCGGCGGAGTTCCTGCATGCGCCGCATCTGAAGGCGCTGGCGGCGCGGTCGGCGCGGTTCAAGAACAACTATACCTCCTCGCCGCTTTGTGCGCCGGCGCGGGCCTCGTTCATGGCGGGGCAATTGCCGAGCCGCACGCGGGTCTATGACAACGCGGCGGAATATGTGTCCTCCATCCCGACCTTCGCCCACCACCTGCGCCGCGCGGGCTATTACACCGCGCTGTCGGGCAAGATGCATTTCGTCGGGCCGGACCAGTTGCACGGCTTCGAGGAGCGGCTGACGACCGATATCTACCCGGCCGATTTCGGCTGGACGCCCGACTATCGCAAGCCGGGCGAGCGGATCGACTGGTGGTATCACAATCTGGGTTCCGTGACCGGCGCCGGCGTGGCCGAAATCACCAACCAGATGGAATATGACGACGAGGTTGCCTTCCTCGCCAACCAGAAGCTCTACCACCTCGCCCGGGAAAACGATGACGAGAGCCGCCGCCCCTGGTGTCTCACGGTGTCCTTCACCCATCCGCACGACCCCTATGTGGCGCGCAAGAAATTCTGGGACCTCTACGAGGATTGCGAGCACCTGCAGCCGGAGGTGGGGGCAATCCCGCTCGAGGAGCAGGACCCGCATTCGCAGCGCATCATCTTTTCCTGCGACTACAAGAACTTCAACGTGACCGAAGAGGATGTGCGCCGCTCCCGCCGGGCCTATTTCGCCAACATCTCCTATCTGGATGAAAAGGTCGGCGAACTGATCGATACGCTGACCCGCACGCGGATGCTGGACAAGACCCATATCCTGTTCTGCTCCGACCATGGCGACATGCTGGGCGAGCGCGGGCTGTGGTTCAAGATGAACTTCTTCGAGGGCTCGGCCCGCGTGCCGCTGATGATATCAGGTCCCGGCGTGACGCCAGGCCTCTTCACCCAGCCGACCTCCAATCTCGACGTGACGCCGACGCTGTGCGATCTCGCCGGTATCTCGATGGACGAGATCATGCCCTGGACCGACGGCATGAGCCTCACGGGCATGATGAAGGGCGAAAACCGCTCGGCGCCTGTCCTGATGGAATATGCCGCCGAGGGCTCCTATGCGCCGCTGGTCTGCATCCGCGAGGGCAAGTGGAAATACATTCACTGCGCGCTGGATCCGGACCAGTTGTTCGATCTCGAAGCCGATCCGCTGGAATTGCGCAACCTCGCGGCCGAGCCGACCCACACGGACCTGGTCACCTATTTCGCGGTGAAGCGCAAGGCGCGCTGGGACATGGCCGCCTTCGACGCCGCCGTGCGCGAGAGCCAGGCGCGCCGCTGGGTGGTCTATGAGGCGCTGCGCAATGGCGCCTATTACCCCTGGGATCACCAGCCGCTGCAAAAGGCATCCGAGCGCTACATGCGCAACCACATGGATCTCAACGTGCTGGAAGAATCCAAGCGCTATCCGCGAGGAGAATGACGATGAAAGCTCAACCACAAGCCTCCCATTTCATCGACGGCGAGTACGTCGAGGACACCGCAGGCACTGTCATCGAGAGCATCTATCCGGCCACCGGCGAGGTGATCGCCCGCCTGCATGCCGCGACCCCTGCCATCATCGAGAAGGCGATCGCGTCTGCCAGCCAAGCGCAGAAGGAATGGGCCTCGTGGAGCCCGGCGGCGCGTGGACGCGTGTTGAAAAAGGCGGCCGAGATCATCAGGAGCAGGAATCGCGAGCTTTCAGAACTCGAAACGCTCGACACCGGCAAACCGATCCAGGAAACCATCGTCGCGGACCCGACCTCGGGCGCGGATTCGTTCGAGTTCTTCGGCGGCATCATCGCATCAGCCATGAATGGCAGCCAGATCCCGCTGGGAGGCGACTGGGCCTATACGAAACGCGTGCCGCTCGGGGTGGTTGTCGGCATCGGCGCCTGGAACTATCCGCAGCAGATCGCCTGCTGGAAAGGCGCGCCGGCGCTCGCCGCCGGCAATGCCATGGTGTTCAAGCCCTCGGAAGTGACCCCGCTTGGGGCGCTCAAGATCGCCGAAATCCTGATCGAGGCCGGCCTGCCCAAGGGCGTCTACAACGTCATCCAGGGCGACCGGGACACGGGGCCGCTGCTCGTCTCTCATCCTGACGTGGCCAAAGTGTCGCTGACCGGCTCGGTGCCGACAGGCCGCAAGGTTGCAGGCGCGGCGGCCAGCCAGTTGAAGCATGTGACGATGGAACTCGGCGGCAAGTCGCCGCTCGTCGTGTTCGACGATGCCGATCTTGAGAGCGCGATCTCGGGCGCGATGCTTGGCAATTTCTACTCCACCGGCCAGGTCTGCTCCAACGGCACGCGCGTCTTCGTGCACAAGGCGCTGAAGGAGCGCTTCCTCGCCCGCCTCAAGCAGCGGACCGAGGCGATCGTGATCGGTGACCCGCAGGACGAGGCGACGCAGATGGGGCCGATGGTCTCGCTCGCCCAGCGGGAAAAGGTGCTCTCCTATATCGACAAGGGCAAGGCGGAAGGGGCGACGCTCATCACCGGCGGCGGCATTCCGAACAGCGTCACCGGCGAAGGTTATTATATCCAGCCGACCGTCTTCGCCGATGTGACCGACGACATGACCATCGCGCGCGAGGAAATCTTCGGGCCTGTGATGTGCGTGCTCGATTTCGAGGACGAGGCCGAGGTGATCGCCCGCGCCAATGCCACCGAATTCGGCCTCTCCGCCGGTGTCTTCACATCAGATTTCTCCCGTGCCCACCGGGTCGTGGACCATCTGGAAGCAGGCACACTGTGGATTAACACCTATAATCTCTGCCCGGTCGAAATCCCCTTCGGCGGATCGAAACAATCAGGCTTTGGCCGCGAGAATTCGGCAGCGGCGCTGGAGCATTATTCCGAGCTGAAGACCGTCTATGTCGGCATGGGCAAATGCGAGGCACCGTATTGACTGAGCAAAGGCCCCTCACCCTGACCATCTCCCCGCAAGCAGGGAGAGGAGACGCGGTGTACGGGGCATGACGAATAGTAAGCCGGCGCGGCCTATGCCTTCTACCCGCTCGCGGGGAGAAGGTGGCGGCAGCCGGATGAGGGGCAGCTAAATGCAGAATGCAGACTACATCATCATCGGTTCCGGCTCCGCCGGCTCGGCGCTGGCCTATCGGCTCTCCGAGGACGGCAAGAACACCGTGCTGGTGCTCGAATATGGCGGTTCGGATTTCGGGCCTTTCATCCAGATGCCGGCGGCACTCGCCTGGCCGATGAGCATGAAGCGCTACAATTGGGGCTATCTCTCGGAGCCCGAGCCGAACCTCAACAACCGCAGGATCACGGCGCCGCGAGGCAAGGTGATCGGCGGATCGTCGTCGATCAACGGGCTCGTCTATGTTCGCGGCCATGCGGAAGACTTCAACCGCTGGGAGGAGCTTGGCGCCCAGGGCTGGGCCTATGCTGACGTGCTGCCCTATTTCAAGCGCATGGAGAACTCCCATGGCGGCGAGGCCGGATGGCGCGGCACGGACGGACCGTTGCATGTGCGGCGCGGGCCGGTGAAAAACCCGCTGTTCCATGCCTTCATCAAGGCCGGCCAGCAGGCGGGTTTCGAGCTGACCGACGATTATAACGGCTCCAAGCAGGAAGGCTTCGGCCTGATGGAGCAGACCATTCATAACGGCCGGCGCTGGTCGGCGGCGAATGCCTATCTCAAGCCGGCGCTGAAGCGGCCCAATGTCGAGTTGTTGCACTGCCTCGCCCGCAAGGTGGTGATCGAGAACGGTCGCGCCGTCGGCGTCGAGGTCGAGCGCGGCGGCAAGATCGAGGTCGTGAGGGCGAACCGGGAGGTGATCGTCTCGGCATCGTCGTTCAACTCGCCGAAGCTTTTGATGCAGTCCGGCATCGGCCCGGCAGCGCACCTCAAGTCGATGGGGATCGAGGTGGTGGCGGACAGGCCGGGGGTTGGCGCCAACCTGCAGGACCATATGGAATTCTACTTCCAGCAGGTCTCGACCAAGCCGGTCAGCCTCTATTCCTGGCTGCCCTGGTTCTGGCAGGGGGTTGCCGGTGCGCAGTGGCTGCTGTCCAAGGGCGGGCTTGGTGCTTCCAACCAGTTCGAGGCCTGCGCCTTCCTGCGCTCGGCGCCGGGGTTGAAGCAGCCCGACATCCAGTATCATTTCCTGCCTGTCGCGATCAGCTATGACGGCAAGGCCGCCGCAAAGAGCCATGGCTTCCAGGTGCATGTGGGCTACAACCTGTCGAAGTCACGCGGATCGGTGACCCTGCGCTCGCCCGAGCCGAAAGCCGATCCTGTCATCCGCTTCAACTATATGAGCCATCCGGAGGATTGGGAGAAGTTTCGCCACTGTGTGCGCCTCACCCGCGAGATCTTTGGGCAAAAGGCCTTTGACGAGTTCCGCGGGCCGGAAATCCAGCCGGGTGAAGGTGTAACGTCGGACGAGCAGATCGATGCCTTCCTGCGCGAGCATCTGGAGAGCGCCTATCACCCCTGCGGCACCTGCAAGATGGGCCGCGCCGACGACCCGATGGCCGTGGTCGATCCGCAGACACGGGTGATCGGGGTCGAGGGCCTGCGCGTCGCCGACAGCTCGATCTTCCCCCATGTCACCTATGGCAATCTCAACGGACCCTCGATCATGACCGGCGAGAAGGCAGCGGACCATATCCTCGGCAAGCAGCCCCTGCCCCGTTCGAACCAGGAGCCCTGGGTGAACCCGCGCGCTGGGGTGAGCGACAGGTAGGCGGATCGACGGGGGTCAGTGGTAGTCGTCCTCGCGCTGGTGGCGGACGGCAGCGACTGTCACCGTTCCCCCGTCATCGACGCGAAAGAGGACCACGTAGCCACTTGAGCCGAAGGGGACGATCAGTTCACGCAGAAACGGGTCCTCATCCCGGGCTTTTCTGCAACTGAAGGGGAATGTCCTCAGATGCTCGATCGCCGCAACTATTGCCTTGTAAGCTCTATCTGCCAGACCGACGTCAAAGGATATTAGATAATCGTATAGTCGATCAAAGTCTTCGATTGCCTCGTCGGTATAGCGGATCGTGTATGTCATTCCTCACGGGCCGCCTTTGCCGCGTCAAGCTTAGCCTTGAGTCGACCCAAAACCTCTTCCGTCGTGTAATAGACGCCGGTCCGTTCCGCCTCTGCGAGCGAGGCCAGACCGCGGGCGATGAACTCGGCCTGGGTCTTGCGGTAGTGGATCTGCGCCCGCAATGAATTTTCCACGAATGCCGAGAGGGTCTCGCCCTCCTTCAGCACGCTTTCTGCATCCGCACGTAGAGCCGGATCGACGCGAAGCGAAGGTATGGTAGCCGATTTCATTTGGAAACTCCCGCGTTGCAATTGCGATGCAGGATATCACAAATCTGGCCTTCAACAACAGACGTCGTGCCAGGTTCAGAGAAAGCCGATCCAGCGACCGGCGATGATTGTCGAGGCCCAGAGCACGAGCGACAGGGCTGCAGATAGACGCAGGGTCATGGATGCCTCCCCGCTTGCCTCGAACTGCCGCCAGGCCGGGAGGCGGCGGATGGCAAGTGCGTTTATACCGCCCAGCGCCACCAGCGCGAGTTTCGCCAGGAAGGCTGAGTTCTGCAGGTAGCCTGCCGGCCGAACGAGAAACAGGACAAGGCCGGTCAGCAGCGCTGCCGTGAGCCCATAGGCGGCAACGCGGGACAGGACCTTGATCGCCGGCGACATCGGCAGCGTCCTGAACAGCCTGAGGAGGCGCAGGTCCAGCACCAGCACGGAGCCGAACAAGGCGCCGATCGCCATGATATGGGCTGAACTTGCCAAGATATAGAGAACCGGCAGCCGCGTCATGGCACGCGCGACTGCCGTATCGCTTACCAGTGCCAGCCAGTCCATTGCGGAATCAGTTGGTCTGGATGCGTTCCGGATAGATGTCGTATTGCTTGCCGGATAGCGTCACGCGCACCGCTTTCAGGCGCTTTTCGTTGGGGTCGAGAGAGCGATTGCCGAGCACTGTCACCTCGTCGCCTACCTTGGCGACACCCTCGACAAAACCGGAGCGCTGCGTCTGGTTGGGATTGCCGAGTTCGATCCGCCAGCCGCCGTCGGCCGTCGCCAGTTCCAGGGTCGGATGCGGCGGGGCGAAGGAGAGGCTCTCGATCTTGCCCGTCAGTTCGATCTGGTCGGCCTCAGCCCAGGACCAGCCGTGATGGGCGAGTGCTGCACCTGCTGTGGCAAGGATGGCGATGGCCGCGGATGCGGCGAGGATACGGGTCATGCTGCGTCTCCCTGTTTTATACCTGAACGGGAGAATAGCGCATGAAAGGCATAGACCGCGGTCACCTTTGGTTGAACGCGATGGGCTAGGCTATTTCGCCGCGCCCTTGATGCGATCGAGGATGAAGCCGGTCAGCGTTTTATAGTCGCCATCGAAATGGTGGCCGCCCTCGCGGGTTACGATTTCGACGCCGTCGGCGATACGCGGGCGAAGCGCCGGACAGGCGCTCTCCTCATCCTTGTTGCCTTCGATGCACTGGATCTTGGAGGCTCCTATGCCGGCGAGATGATCGACGGGATCCCCATGCTTGGCGGCGCCCGCGACTCCCAGCCAGCCGGTGACGGCGATCTCAAAATCGGCGGCGTGGGACAAGGCCAGCAGCGACAGGAAGGACACGGACCGCTGGTCGTCAGCCGGCAGCTTGAGATATGTGGCCGGCAGGATGTTGGCGCCGAAGGAATAGCCAATCAGCACGACCTTGCTCACCTTCCACCTGGCCTTATGGACGGCGATGATGCGCGACAGGTCGGCGGCGGTCTGTTCCGGGCTTTGTTCGCTCCAGAAATAGCGGAGCGCATCGACGCCGACGACCGGAACGCCCGCCTCCTCCAGATAGGCACCGATCTGCTGGTCGATATCGCGCCAGCCGCCGTCACCGGAATAGATGATCGCCATGGTATCGAAACGCGGCTTCGCGTCGATCACCACGATGGGCAGATCGAGCGGCTGACTGGCGGCGGCCTGCCGCTGAAAGGCGGCGACGCCCTGCTCTTCCAGCACGTCCAGGCCTGGCGAACGGCTCTCCATGACTGTTATCGCCGGATGGGTCTGCTTGAGGGCAGCGGTGTGCGCCCGGCCTTCCGGAGTGGCATCGCTGCCCAAGGCAATCGTGACCGGCTGTGGCAGGTCGCCCGGCGTTAGGCCGTAGGAGATGCCTCCGGCAACCGGGGTTTTCGGCGCTGGTGTGCACAACTGCGTCTCCAGCGGGATGACCGCACCGGGATTGACGGCAAGCGTTTCGGCGATCGTCGCGTCAGGCGATTGCGCGGTCATGGCCAAGGCAAGCGTTGCCCCATCGCCCAGCCCCATCAGAACGGGCGGGTGATAGGTGGCCAAGCCTTCCCGGCGATGCAGGTCCTTCGACAGCTTCTCGACATCGGCAACCAGATAGAGGCAGTCATCCTGAATTTGTCTCAGGGCTGCATAGTAGCTGGGAAGGTCGACGCCGACGACAAGCGCACCCTTGGCGATGAGATCGGCGGTTACCCTGTCTTCATCCGGCGACCAGCCATCGCCATCCGATAGCAGGACGACGATACCGGCAATCTTGCCGTCCGGCTTGACCAGCCGATCCGTGGGCAGGCTCTCCAGACCGAAGTCAGCGGCCATAACCGAGCTGGCAAGACCCGTGGCGCAGGCAAGCGCGGCAAGCCACGGCACAAGCCGGCGGCAGCGTCTTCCGATGTGAGCGATCATCGACGCAGGATGCCCTTGAGACCGCCGCCGATCAGCATGGTGACATCGATTAGGGAGACGACCGGCAGGGTTGCGCCCTTGACCGCGAGATAGCGCGGCTGCCACTGCGGATCGAATTTTTCCTTGAAGGCGCGAACGCCCTGGAAGTTGTAGTAGCGCTCGCCATGCCGGTAGACACGACGGCCGATGCGGTTCCACAGCGGCGCCTGGGCATGGGCTGAAAGCCCCGACAGCGGCGCCATGCCGAGGTTGAGGGCACGATGCCCCGATGCCTTCAAGTGCTCCATGGTGCGCACGAACAGAAGGTCCATCATGCCGCGATGGATATCCGGCCGATGGCGCATGAGGTCGATGAAGGCCTCGCCGCCCGCCTCTGCCGTGAGAACGCTGGCGAAGGCAACGATCCGGCCTTCCAGGCGGATAATGGCGACGGGGCCGGAGGCGACATAGTCGCGCTTGAATGTGCCGAGCGAAAAGCCCTTTTCCGCGGCATTGTGCTGCGCAAGCCAGGCATCGGAGACCTCAGCCAGTTCGTCCATGGCGGCGAGAACCTCTTCCGGCTGGAGCAGGGCGAATTGCAGGCCATCGCGCTCGGCGCGATTGATGGAGCGGCGCAGCTTCAGCCAATCGCCACCCTTGGTATCGAAGCGAGTGAGATCAACGATGGCCTGTTCGCCGAGCTTCACGGTCTTCAGCCCCACATCCACAGCATAAGGCAGGAATTCCGGCGAGACCTGGTAGAAGACGGGCCGGCAGCCCTGGTCGCGGGCCAGATCGCAGAACTGGGTCACGAGGCCCTGCCAGGCATGGCGATCGCCAACGGGATCGAACAGGGCGACCAGCGAGCGGCCATGGCGGGCATACATGATGAAGGCCTTTCCACAATCGGAAAACAACAGCGCCTTGTCGCCAAGCCGCACCAGTCCGGCGCAGGCACTCGGCTGCTCGGACAAGAGCGCGACCGCCCGGCTCAACTGCTCGGAACAAGGCTGCGGCCTGGTATTGCGGACCCGGCGGACGATGCGCGTCGCAGCCAGGGTTCCCAGGAAGAAGGCGAGACCAACGGAGCCCTCGTCCTCCAGCCCGCTGCGATAGACATGCCAGCCGAGGCGAAGCGCCATTTCGTCCATCACAAATTGCCCGGCGGCAACCACCATGAGGCTGCCGACGATGGAGGCCAGGATCACGCGGGCGCGGACCTGCGCCACGACAGAGCGCGTGGCCCGCAGCATCACGCCTCGCAGCGCCACGATCCGTCGCGTTCCGTTCGCCGAGGACGGGGAAGATAAATCAGTCGCTGTATCTACCATGGGGGTTCCGTAGAGGTCTTCGATTCGGCATTTATTAGATTTTCTGGATGGAGCCGAGCTTGTCGCATGACGCAGTAAAAACTCTGCAAACAGGTCGTTTAAAATTCTCTGGCTCCCAAAATAGTCCGAAATTGCGGCAGTTACGGCCCGGCTGCAGGCCGGTTGCGTTTTCTTCCGGCGCGCCGCTTCAGAGAGATATTTGCTCTGATGTCGACCTGGGGCGCACGGCTGTTTCTGTCCGCGCGCCGCCCGAAATGCGATACTCCTCGTCAAAATGCGCCACAGGAATTCCCAATGACCGCAGCAGACAAGCAGACGACGGCCGACTCGCTGGACAGGCAGTTGGCGGACCTTGATCTTTCAGAACGCCTGGCACTGGTCTCCCGCCTTTCTGGCCGTGCCGTTTTCACGACGAGCCTTGGCATTGAAGACCAGGTGATCACCGCCGCCATCGGGCTTGCGCGCCTGCCGATCACGGTATCGACGCTTGAGACCGGCCGGCTGTTCAAGGAGACGTTCGACCTGATCGGCGAGACCGAAGAGCGGTTCGGCATGGTGATCGAGCGTTTCGTGCCGGAGCAGGCCGATATCGACGCCTATGCCGCGAAATACGGCCTGAACGGCTTTTATGACAGCGTCGAAGCGCGTCATGCCTGCTGTCATGTGCGCAAGCTGAAGCCGCTGGCACGCGCACTCGATGGCGCATCCATCTGGGTCACCGGCCTTCGCCGCGGCCAGTCCGGCAATCGTGCCTCCACGCCCTTTGCCGAATATGACGCCGAGCGCGACCTGATCAAGGTAAACCCGCTGGCGGACTGGTCGATCGAGGACATCAACGCCTATGTCGAGCGCGAGGCGGTGCCGACCAACCCGCTGCACAAGCGCGGTTATCCCTCGATCGGCTGCGAGCCCTGCACCCGGGCCATCAAGCCCGGCGAGCCAGAGCGCGCGGGCCGCTGGTGGTGGGAGAACGACGAGAAGCGGGAATGCGGCCTGCATGTGGCGGAGGCTGCGGCGACGTCCGCGATCCCAACGCCGGCCTGAACTGACTTCGCTCCGGTAGCTGCGAACGAAATTATCTGGGCAGCGGCCCAAGGAAAGACAAACAAGATCATGCACACCCATTCATCCGAGTTCGATCCCCATTCCAAGGACAGTCCGACAAAGCCGCCGCTGGATCCGCATCTGAAGGCGCTGGAAAACGAGGCGATCCACATTTTCCGGGAAGTGGCCGCCGAGTTCGAGCGTCCCGTGATGCTCTATTCCATCGGTAAGGATTCCTCCGTGCTCCTGCATCTGGCGCGCAAGGCCTTCTATCCCGGCCGCGTGCCCTTCCCGCTGCTGCACATCGACACCGGCTGGAAATTCCCTGAAATGATCGCGTTCCGCGACCGTACTGCGGAGAAATTCGATCTCGACCTGATCGTGCATACCAATCCGCGTGGGAAGAGCGAAGGCATCGGCCCGTTCTCCCATGGTTCGGCCTATCATACCGACGTGATGAAGACGGAAGCGCTGCGCCAGGCGCTGGACGCCGGCAGGTATGACGCGGCCTTTGGCGGCGCCCGGCGCGACGAAGAGGCAAGCCGCGCCAAGGAGCGCATCTACTCCTTCCGCACGCCCGACCATAAATGGGATCCGCGCAACCAGCGTCCGGAACTCTGGAACATCTATAACGGCATGATCCGCCGCGGCGAGAGCGTGCGCGCCTTCCCGCTGTCGAACTGGACCGAAGTCGATATCTGGCGCTACATCCAGGCCGAAAATATCGAGTTGCCGCCGCTCTATTATGCCAAGCGCCAGAAATATGTGGAACGCGACGGCATGTTGATGTGGGCCGAAGACCCGCGCTTCGAGCCGCTGCCCGGCGAACAGATCCAGGAAGGCATGCTGCGTTTCCGCACGCTCGGCTGCTGGCCGCTGACCGGCGGCATCCGCTCCAATGCCACCACGCTGGAAGAGGTGATTGCCGAACTGGAGATTGCCACCGTCTCCGAACGCCAGGGCCGCGCCATCGACAAGGACCAGGCCGGATCGATGGAAAAGAAGAAGCGCGAAGGATATTTCTGAGATGACCGCAGCAACGACAGTTCTCGCCACCGAGCTTCCCAAGGCAGACATTCTCCAGGTCACCCGCGATTCCCGGCCGCTGCGCCTCATCACCTGCGGCAGCGTCGACGATGGCAAATCCACGCTGATCGGGCGCCTGCTCTGGGACACCAAGGCGGTGAAGGAAGACCAGGCCGCCACGCTGCGGCGCGACAGCGGCCAGCAGAACGATCTCGGGCTTCCAGATTTCGCGCTGCTGCTCGATGGTCTTCAGGCCGAGCGCGAACAGGGCATCACCATCGACGTCGCCTATCGCTATTTCTCGACCGACAAGCGCTCGTTCATCGTGGCCGATACCCCCGGCCATGAGCAATATACCCGCAACATGGCAACCGGCGCCTCGACCGCCGACCTCGCCGTGCTCTTGGTCGATGCGCGTGTCGGCCTGCTGGAACAGACCCGGCGTCATGCCACAATCGCCTCGCTGATGGGCATCAAGCAGTTCGTGCTGGCCGTCAACAAGATCGACCTGACCGATTACGACCGTGCCGGCTTTGAGCGTATTACCCGCGAGTTCAAAGAACTGGCGCTGTCGCTTGGCGTGCGGCAGGTGACTGCCATTCCGATGTCGGCGCTGAAGGGTGAGAATGTCGTCTATTCCGCCAAGGCCGTCATGCCTTGGTATGAAGGACAGACGCTGGTCGAAACGCTGGAGCTGGCGACCCTTCGCTCCGCCCAGACCACCGGTTTCCGCCTGCCGGTGCAGCGTGTCTCGCGTCCGGGCGAAAGCTTCCGCGGCTACCAGGGCACGGTTGCCGGCGGTGCCGTGAAGCCGGGCGATAGTGTCGCCATCCTGCCATCGGGCGCCGTGGCCAATGTCAAGCAGATCGTCACCTTCGACCTGGTGCGCAATGCTGCCGTGGCCGGCGATGCGATCACGCTGGTGCTGGACCGCCAGGTGGATGTCTCGCGCGGCGACATGATCGTCTCGCTCGACAGCCAGCCGCAGACCGGCCTTGCCTTCGATGCCCAGATCGTCGCTTTGCAGCCCGATGGCATCGAGCCGGGCAAGCGCTACTGGCTGAAATCCGGCAGCCGCCGCCAGCGGGTGATCGTTCAGCCCGTCAGCCAGCTCGACCTGAAGTCCGGCAAATGGGCCTCGGCGGAGCGGCTGCCGCTCAACGCGATCGGCAAGGTGCATCTGAAGTTCGACGAACAGGCGATCTTCGACGCCTATGAGCTGAACCGCCATACCGGCGCCTTCATCCTGATCGACCCCGACACAAACAACACGATTGCCGGTGGCATGATCACCGCCAAGCGTGCGGATGTCGGCGGGCTGAATGCTGGCGAAGGTCGCGTGATCCTGTCCCTGCCGGCCGACCTGGCCGACCAGTTGATGGCAACCGAAGCCTTTGCCGAACGGCGCGACGAAGTGGAAACCCGGCGGATGACCGCAGCCCAGGCCCGCGACCTGTTCGACGGCATCGAGGGGTGACATCACGGGCACTGCCCTGCCTTGCCGACCGCGTATCGTGACGCGGCGGCACGGCGCAGCGCCGCTGTATACGCGAAATGGCGCTCACAATTGCCTTTTCGCAAGAACGCTCTTGTCCGCGCGTGACATCGCCCTAAAATAGCTCAGGTGGATACATCAGGCGATTCAAAGCGGCGATCCGAACCGGAGGACGAGAAGACGCTTCTCGGGCTGGCGGATGTGCTCGCCCTTGCTGGCATCACCAAGCTGGTTCTGCATGCCTGGGAACGTCGCTATGGCATGGCGCCGGCCGTGCGCAGCGAGACGGGCCGCCGGTTCTACACGGCGGCGCAGGCAGAGCGATTGCGACTTTTAAAGCTGTGCACGGATGCCGGCCATCGGATCAGCGCCCTTGTCGATCTGCCGGATCAGCAATTGGTCCGCTTGGCGGAAGCCCATATCGCCACCGGGGCGCTGGGACCGCTGTTGCGGGCCGTGCATGCGCTGGATGCGCCATTGTTGCAAAAGCTGCTGCAAAGACGTGCCGATGAGGATGGCCCGGAGGGTTTTGTCCGCAAGACGGTCGTGCCTTTGATGCAGGAAATCGGCGCGCGCTGGGCCACCGGCAACCTCAACGTTGCGGCCGAGCATATGGCGACGGCGGTGGTGAAGCGGATCCTCGGAACGATCATGGATCGCTGTCCACCCGCGCCCGTCGACGCCCCCTGCCTGATCGCCACCACGCCGAAGGGCGAGGAACACGAGATCGGCGCGCTGGTCGCAGCCCTCATCGCGCGGCTGCGCGGCTGGAACGCGCTGTACCTAGGCCCCAATCTTCCCAACGCCAATATCATCGATGCCACGCTGCTGCGCGAGGCGCGCCACGTGTGTCTCAGCGCGCTGAATGGCAAGCCGGATCAACTTCATCGCCAGCTAATGGATCTGCGGGCGGCCCTGCCCGCGTCTACCTTCATCTGGAGCGGCGGTCCGGGCTACCAGCCCGTGCCGGATATACCAGGCGTGTCCTTCATCGCGCATCTCGATGATTTCATTGCACTGCTGGAAGCGCATGGCGGGCAATCCGCCTGAGACCGGAAATCGCCCATCCCCCGACCGCCGCCAAACATATACATAAATCGCTAAATTAGCGGATTTTTCATTTTCTGTATATATTTCTACTTTCACTAACTTAATTGCGATGGTGGTTCTGATTGCCTCCAAGGGCCAGGCCACTGCGCCGACCGGAGATATTTCATGGGAATTGCAGCCTTCGTTAATCCCTTGTCTGCGGCGAAGACGCTGGCGCTGGATGCCCTCCAGGCCAATGTCATGGTGGCTGATGCAAAGCTCAACATCACCTATATGAACCCGGCCGTGATGGAACTGCTGAAGGAGGCGGAAAGCGACCTGAAGAAGGAACTGCCCCGCTTCAGCGTTGCGACCCTGATCGGCAGCAATATCGACGTGTTCCACAAGAACCCCTCGCATCAGCGCAACATGCTGGCCGCGCTGAAGAACAGGCACAACGCAACGATCACCGTCGGCACACGCGTCTTCGACCTTCTGGTCACGCCGCTGCGCCAGGGCGACAAGACGGTTGGCTTCGTCGTGGAATGGGCTGATGCCAAGGCGCGACTGCTGAACCTGGACTATGCGGCGCAGATCGCCGCCATCAGCCGTTCGCAGGCGATCATCGAATTCACCGTCGACGGGCGCATCATGGGCGCCAACGAGAATTTCCTGAACCTGATGGGCTATTCGCTTCAGGAGATCGTCGGACAAAACCACAAGATGTTCGTCGATCCCGCCTTTGCAGCATCGCCGGATTATCAGGCCTTCTGGAAAAACCTGTCGGAGGGTCGTTACCAGGCGGCGGAATTCAAGCGCCGGACAAAATCCGGACGCGACGTGATCATCTCGGCCTCCTACAATCCGATTCTGGATATCCATGGGAAGGTGGTGAAGGTCGTCAAGTTCGCGACCGATGTCACGGCCCGCGTCAACACCGTGAGCACGCTTGGAGACGCCCTGAAGCGGCTCTGTTCCGGCGATTTCGGCTTCCAGCTGACCGAGCCCTTCGCAGCGGATTTCGAATTCCTGCGCCATGACCTGAACACGTCTGTCCGCCAGCTATGCGGCACGTTCCAGGAAATTTCTGCCAGCGTCGAGGTTCTGGCGGAAGGCACGCGCGAGATCAACCAGGGCGTTAGCGACCTTTCCCGGCGAACCGAAAGCCAGGCCGCCAGTCTCGAGGAGACTGCCGCAGCACTTGAAGAAATCACGGCCAATGTCGGCTCGTCGGCACAGCGCGCGCAGGAAGCGCGCGGCGTTGCCGGCACCGCCAAGCAAAGTGCCGAACAATCCGGCGAGGTGGTTGCACGGGCGGTCGCCGCCATGAGCCGCATTGAGGATTCCTCCTCGAAGATCTCCAACATTATCAGCGTGATCGACGAGATCGCCTTCCAGACCAACCTGCTGGCGCTGAATGCCGGCGTCGAGGCGGCACGGGCCGGAGAGGCTGGGCGCGGATTTGCCGTCGTCGCCCAGGAGGTTCGGGAACTGGCGCAACGCTCGGCCAAGGCAGCCAAGGAGATCAAGGACCTCATCCAAAACTCCGCGACGGAGGTCTCGACCGGGGTCAAGCTGGTCAGCGATACCGGCAATGCCCTGCGGAATATCAGCCAGTTGATCGTCGACATCAACGATCACATCGTGGCGATCTCGACGGCATCCAAGGAGCAGTCGACAGGGCTTCTGGAGGTCAACAGCTCGGTCAACGGCATGGACCAGACGACCCAGCAGAATGCCGCCATGGTCGAGGAGAGCAGCGCGGCGGCAGCGACGCTATCGCAGGAAACCCAGAAGCTGGCCGGCATGATGGCCCAGTTCAACCTGGCGGAACACAGCGCAAGCCATGCCCGGCGCCCGGAAAGCCGCGCCACGCTCTATCAGGCGGCGTAGCGTAGGTCGGCGGCCCAAACCAATAGATCGAAGAACCGGCTGCGGCGCGATCATCGCGCCGTGGTTTCGCGCTCCATGAGGCTGTAGCCGACGTCGATGATTGCGGGACCATCCGTGGACTGGGCCAGCGCCCTGACGACCATGTCCACCGCCCGGTAGCCGATATCATAGCGCGGCAGCCGCACCGAGGTGATCGCCGGAAAGGCGGCGCGGGCATAGTCCAGATCATTGAAGCCGCAAATGCCGAAATCCTGGGGAACGCGGATGCCGCGGCGCTGGCATTCGAACAGCACGCCGAGCGCAATGTCGTCATTCTGGCAGAAGGCCGCGTCGGCGTCCGGCACCTTGGACAGCAGCATCTCCAGCATCTGGCAACCAAGGCCGATGCTGGTATGGGTCGGGACCGACAGGATCAGCTTCTCATCATAGAGGCCGGCTTCCTGCATGACCTGGGTATAGCCCTGGGTGCGCCTGACATTGCGCAGATCCGGCTGGCCACCGAGCAGGGCAATTCTCCTGTAGCCGCGGGCCAGAAGGTGGCGTGTTGCCGTGATCGCCGCGGCCCTGTTGTCGATCCCGATGCCCAAGGACACCGGCGGCGCGCTGACATCCATCATCTGCACGACAGGGCAAGGCGCCCGCGCCAGGAGGTTGCGCACCTCCTCATGCTCGGCCACGCCAATCAGGATGATGCCTGCGGGGTTCTGGCCCAGGAACAGCTTCAACTGCCGGAGTTCCTCGGCCGCATCGAAATGGGTGTTGGCATATTGAATCCTCAGATCGCTGGTGCGGGCGCGCTCCTCGATGCCGCGCATGGCGCTCATGAAGACATAATTGCTGAGCGACGGCACGAGCACGGCAATGATGCCGCTGTGGTGGCTGGCCAGCGCGCGGGCGGCGAAATGGGGCACATAGCCCATTTCGTCCACGATGCGCAGGATCGATTCGCGAAGCGGCGGGGATACTTTTTCGGGGTTGCGCAGCACCCTGGACACGGTGATCGAGCTCACTCCGGCGCTCTTGGCGACGTCGCTCAGAGTGATCCGGTCATGCGGCTGCCGCCGTCGTTTTACCTTCAATAGACACCTATCGCAAAGAGGCGTTCATTCGCAGCTTACCGCCTGAGAGGTGATCAGAACCACCCGTGAACGATCAACCATTAATTGTATATTTTAAACATCTTTCGCAGCAAAAACAATATTAGTCACTCGTCGTGTATCAATCCCACAAGGCCTATCATAGATCAAAATTAAATCGATTAACATACCCAAACAGAGCGTGGAAGAGCAAATTCTGCGGTCAGGGGTCACACGGCCTTCTGTCCGGAAACCCACACGTTTACGATGTTGGCGCGCGAGGCGGTGAATACGATTTTCTGCAGGATGTTTTCCCCTTCATCCAGCCCGTCGAAGAGCCGGATGGTGCCCTTCTCGGCGGCGCAATCGACCAGGATGGCGTCGAACTGAAAGCCCGGCTCAAAACGCCCGACCGGCAGGTCCAAGGCATTCGCACCGCCCGCGGTGGCGACATGAAAGGCGTGGCGGAAATCGACGCGGGCCGGCTTGCCAGAGGCGCGCTGTTCCGGGCCAAGCTCGGGATCGACGCCGGTTTCCAGCATGCGGGACATGGTGACGGCGGCGCGGCAGTTCTCCAGCATGGAGGCGCTTGGGCCGCCTGAAATATCAGTGCCGAGACCGACATGCAGACCTTTTTGCAGCGCCGCCCGCAGCGGGAAGACCGCACCGGCGAAATAGGCATTCGACAGGGGGCAATGGGCCACCGCAGCCTGGCGGACCCGAATGGTCTCCATGTCGGACGCCGTCAGCAGGTTGGAATGGGCGAGCATGGTGTGACGACCAAGCAGGCCGAAACGATCAAGGCTTTCGGTATCGGTCATGCCGTGGCGGGACAGCACGTAAGCATGCTCCCAGTCGCTTTCGGAGCAATGGGTCTGGACGTGGCAGCCGCATTCCCGGGCAATGGCGCCGAGCCCTTCCAGCGTGGCATCGGTGCAGGAGGGAATGAAGCGCGGCGTCACGACCGGCAGCACCTTGCCCTCGCCATTGTCGGGATGGGTGCGGACATAGTCGATCAGGCTTCGGGTGCCATCCAGGGCGGCATCAACAGAGGCGTCGCGATAATAGTCCGGGCAGCTTTCCGGATGGTCCATGGCCACCTTGCCAACCAGCGCGCGCTGGCCCTTCTCAAGGCAGGTATCGACAAGGATGCGGGTGGCCTCCTGATGGATGGTCGCGAAATAGAGCGCTGTCGTTGTGCCATTGGCAAGCAGATCCTCCACCAGCAGGCCATAGGCATGGCGGGCGAAGGCCGCATCCTGGTAACGGGCCTCCAGCGGGAATGTATACTTCTGCAACCAGACTTCCAGCGGCACATCGAGTGCATTGCCAAGCTGCGGATATTGCGGCGCATGCACATGGCAATCGACGAACCCCGGAAGGAGATAGCTGCCTTTCGGCAAAGTTTCGAGCACGCCCCGGCTCTCGGCACTCGACTTCGCCTCCTGATAATCGGGATCGCTAGGCCGCGTCACCGACAGGATCTCGCCCGCGGCACCGATCCCGATCAGCACATCGGCCAGCACCTCCACCTCGCCGGCGACGGGTGCGTGAAACGCGTGGGCAAGCAGGGTTTTGTTGCGGAGGGTGTGTTGGCCGGCGTTCATGGTGGCTCGCATGGGTTCGGGATAAAGGGCGTCGCGAAAGAAGCTCAGGCTTCGAAGTCAAAGTCGGGATCGGGGGGAAGACCCGGTGGACGCTGTCGACCATGCCGGATCGCCAGAATAATGATGCCGTCCTGCCTGATCTCATAATCCACCACATAGGAGCCCATCACAAAGCGGCGCACCCCGGGAACCGGCATCTCGGGGCTTGGGACACCCATTTCCGGGAAGCGGCCAATGTCTCGGGCTAGGCGCTTCAGGTCGTTCTGGAAACGGAGCGCAGCGGCGGGATTGCGCGCCCTGAGATAGGAGGCCTCCGAAATGGCGTAGTGCCGCGCATCCGGCGGCAGGGTGATTTTCAAGCAGCCGCACCTTTGACGATGGCCTCGACTTCGTCCAGCACGCTGTCGAGATCATGGCCGCCACCATCGCGCACTTCGCCGCGCGCCTTGGCGATGTCCCGGATCTCCCGCCCCTCTTGCGCCAGATAGGCCTTGAGGGCGCGGACGATTACCCAACTGCGGCTGCGCTCGCAAATGCCTGCCACCTCTTCCACCTCGGCAAGCAGATCGAGTGGCAGGCGCATGGTGATCGGATCGGAAAGCTCACGATTTGACATGGTTATTTCCTCCATTTGTAATACAGACTACGCTAGGGAAAGGTTTCGGTCAAACCGCCGCCCCATCGATCAGGCCGCCCGCATGGTGGCGTATATCACAGGCTGCGGTCGCGCAGGGCGAGCGCGGCTTCGCGGAAGCGGGCGCGGATTTCGGCTTCGTCTATACCGGCAACCAGGCGGTTTTCCATCAGGATCGCGCCGTCGACGATGGTGGTTTCCAAGTCATCGGCGCGGGCGGAATAGACCAGGGCGGCTGATGTGTCATAGACCGGCAGGCAATGGGCCTTGTCGAGATCGACGATGATAACATCGGCCTTCTTGCCGGGAGAAAGCGTGCCGACCTCCGGCCGGTTCATGGCCTGGGCAGCACCCCAGGTGGACATTTCGAGCAGTTCGCGGGTCTTCAGGAACTCGACGTCGTGCATCTTGTCCTTGTGGATCATGCCGGCGAACTTCATTTCCTGGAACATATCGAGGCTGTTGTGGCTCGCTGGTCCGTCAGTCGCAAGCCCCACCGTGATGCCCGCCTCGCGGCAGGCATGGAGCCGCAACGTGCCGGAATCGAGCTTGGCGTTGCAGCAGGGGCAATGGGCGATCTTCGTGCCGGTTTCGGCAAGGATGCGGATGTCACCGTCATCAAGCTGGGTGCAATGGGCCGCCGTGACATCTGATTTCAGGAAGCCCATCTCGTGCAGCCATTGCACCGGCGTCGTGCCATAGGTCTCGTGGACATAGGCGATTTCCTGCGGCCCTTCGGAGAGATGGGTGTGGATGACGACGCCCTGGTCATCCGCCACCTCGCGCACCTTTCGGAACATGTTGGCGCCGCAGGAATACGGCGCGTGGGGCGAGAGCGCGACATGCACGCGGTCATTGCCGCTGCGGTGATGGGCGGAGACCTTGTCGGAGAAGCGGTCGAGCGTCTTCCACGACCAGTCCTTGACGTCGGCATAGACGCCGCGATCGGCAAAGCCATAGCCGAGCGTGGCGCGCAGCGGCAGCGTCTTGAGCGCCGCGATCTGCGGCTCGACCCGGTAGGCATCGAAATGCTCATTGAAGCAGGTCATGCCCGACTTCACCATTTCGACAAGACCCATCAGGCTTGCCCAGTAAAGCGTCTCCTCATCGAAATTGCGCTTGAGCTTCCACATCGTGCCCAACCATTCGAACAGCTGGACATCCTCCAGCAGGCCGCGCAGCAGCATGTTGGAGGCGATATGCGTGTGGCAATTGACGAAGCCCGGCATGACGACACGGCCATTGGCGTCGATCACCTTCGCCGCGCCTGCCGTTGACACCTGATCCGAGGGACCGACGGCCAGGATGCGATCTCCCGCTGTTGTCAGCGTGCCGCGGTCGATCTGTGGAGCGCCGCCCATCGGCAGGATGGTGGCATTGACGATAGCGAGGTCGGGGGCGATGTCGATCGCATCCATGGCTCACGCCGCCAGCATGGCCGATGTGCCGTAGGTCACACCCTTTTCCTTGAGCCAGCGGCGATAGGCGATGGAGGAGGCATCGGCGCGGGTGGGGATTTCCTTGCGCGGCTCCATCGGCAACAGCACCGGGCGCTGGTTTTCCAGGATGATGCGGTCCTGCAGGAAGATCAACTGCTGGAAATGGATGAGTTCGGTCGTGGTCGAGACATCGTCGATCAGGTACATGACGGGATGGGCGCGGCAGCGGTCGGGATCAAGCGGCTGGACGAACAGGCAGATGACATCCCAGCGATTGGCCGAGTTCGGGCAGGTCTTGTAGAGCAGCGTCGTGAAGGGGGTCATCACCCGGTAGATATACTGGGTCATGATGCCGTCCTTGGCCGACAGCGCCGCCTGCGGCTGGAAGAACTGGCAGTTGGTCGCCCAGACCTCATCGACATCGCGGCGGATCTCGACATTGTAATGCTCGACCTCCGTATGCGGCTCAGAACCGAGGATATCGGTGTGCACAAAGGGGAAATGCGCCATGTCGAGGAAGTTCTCGACGATGCGCAGGCCCGATGCCTTGACCGAGACCGCACCGCAATTGACATGCCGCCGATCTTCCTCGTCGGCTTCCGGCAGGGGGAAGATCTCGCCCGCGGGCTCGCCCACCGTGGTCCAGATGAAGCCGAAGCGGCGGCGCAACGGCAGCGGCGCGTCCCTGCCCTCTGCCGTGATGGTGAGATCGCCGTTCTCCGCCCGCACCACCGTCAGGTCATGGCCGAGCAGGCGGTTTTTTGATACGCCGTAGGGTATCAGCGTCTCGGTATCGATGACGTACCAATGGTCGAGAGAGGCTCTGTCCGTCGCTGTCATGGGATCGTCCTTTTCGGGTTTGGTTCGGTCATAAGGTCAGATGGTTGAGGCGATGGATTAGAAGACCCTCTCTGGCCTGCCGGCCATCTCCCCCACAAGGGGGGAGAACCGCTGGGGGCCGTCCGCTCGCCAAGCTTGTTAACGCTGGCGATTGTCGAGCGGTCGACGCAAGTCTTCTCCCCCCTTGTGGGGGAGATGGCCGGCAGGCCAGAGAGGGTCTTTTAACACCCCCTCAAGCATCATAAATCCGCTCCATCACCGCTTCATGCTTCACCAGCAGTTTCTCCACATCAAGCGACACGAAGGCGCCTTTTTCAATGACCGCGCGGCCGTTGATGAAGGAATAGTCCACCTTGAACGGGCCGCACATGACAAGCGCTGCGAGCGGATCGCGCTGGGTGCCGGAAAGGCCGAGCTGGTTGAGCTTGACCGCGATGAAATCGGCGCTCATGCCCGGTGCGAGGTAGCCGATATCATCACGGCCGAAGATTTTTGCGCCGCCACGGGTCGCCATGGTCAGCGCCTCGCGGGCCGAGAGCGCCGAGGGCGTGCCGCCGAAGCCGCCGCGGCCGCCGGGTGTTTCCGAGAGGTATTTGTTCGGCGCCACCCGCTGCAGCATCATGGCCAGCCGGGCTTCCATGAACATGTTGGAGGTGTCGTTGGAGGCGGAGCCATCGACGCCCAGGCCGACATTCACGCCCTTGTCCAGCATTTCCCTTATCTTGGCGATGCCTTGGCCGCAGCGCATATTGGCTGAGGGGCAATGGGCCACCCCGGTGCCGGTCGCGGCGAACAGATCGATTTCGTCAGAGGTCATGAAGATCGAATGGGCGAACCAGACATCCGGCCCGAGCCAGCCGACGGATTCGGCAAAACCGACCGGCCGCATGCCATAGATATCGTGGCAATAGACCTCCTCGAACAGGTCTTCTGCCAGATGTGAATGCAGATGCACGCCCTGGTGGCTACGGGCAAGGGCCGCCGCATCCTTCATCAGGCCTGGTGTCACCGAGAACGGCGAGCATGGGGCGAGGATGACGCGGCTCATCGAATGGCGGGAATTGTCGTGATAGCGGTGGATCAGCCGCTCGGCATCGACAAGAATGTCCTCCTCCTTCTCCACGCAGCTATCCGGCGGCAGACCGCCCTGGCTCTGGCCACGCGACATGGCTCCACGGGCGGCATGGAAGCGCATGCCGATTTCCTGCGCTGCATCGATGGTGGCATCGAGCGTACAGTTATTCGGCAGGATATAGAGATGGTCCGACGACGTGGTGCAGCCCGAGGCGATCAGTTCCGCCATCGCCACGCGGGAGGAGACGCCGATGGCGTCATCGTCCAGGTTCGACCAGATGGGATAGAGCGTCTTCAGCCAGACCAGCAGTTCATCATCCTGCACCATCACCCGAGTCAGGTTCTGGTACATATGGTGGTGGATGTTGACCATGCCGGGCATGACGATATGGCCGGAGAGATCCAGCACGCTATCCGCCTCGACCTGGCCGAATTCGCCCGTCGTGCCGACCGCCTCAATGACATTGTCGCGGATCAGCATGGCGCCATCGGTCAATTCCCGCGCGCCATCGTCGAAGGTGGCGAGATGGGCGATATTCTTGACCAGGAGCGTGGCCATCAGCGCACGCTCCGGTAATAGGGCTCGCCCAGGGCCGCCGGGGCCGCCATCAGCCGGCGCATGCGCTGCCAGGCAATGACCGGCACGATGATGAAGGCGATGGTGCCGAGATAGGGCAGCATCGACAGGAAGGGCGGCGCGATCGGCCAGCCGCGCGCCTGGCCGACGAACCCAAGCGCGGTGATGAAGCCGAACAGCAGGCCCGAAAGCACCGCGGGAACGGGGCGGTAGCCGGCGAAGATGACCAGCGCCACCGCGATCCAGCCGCGACCTGCCACCACGCCATCCGACCAGGAGGGCACGAAGGCCAGCACCAGATAGGCGCCAGCGCCCGCCGCCAGCGCCGAACCGGCGGCGACATAGCCGAAGCGGATGAGCGTGACCGGGATGCCGGCGGCATCGGCTGCTGCCGGGTTTTCACCCACCGCGCGCAGGTTCAGCCCGTGGCGAGTCTTGAACATGATGTAGCTCAAGCCAAAGGGCAGGATGATGAAGATCAGGTAGACCAGGATATTCTGGCTGAAAAAGGCCTGGCCGAAAATCGGGATTTCGCTCAAGAGCGGGATCTTCACGCCCTCGAAGGTGACGGGGACCGGCATGCCCGAATAGGCCTTGCCGATGGTCTGGGCCAGCCCCGTGCCGATCAGCGTCAGCGCCAGGCCGCACAGCACCTGATTGGCCCTGACGATGACGGTGGCAAGGGCAAACACACTGCCAAACAGCGCGCCGACCACAAGCGCCGCGAGAAAGCCGAGGACGGGCGACGGAAAGGCGGTGACAGTCGCGACTGCCGTGACGGCGCCCATGGCCATCAGGCCCTCGGCACCGAGATTGACGACACCGACGCGCTCGGCCAGCACCTCGCCAAGGGCTGCCAGCGCCAGCACGCCGCCTGCGAGGAAGGCCGTGGTGAAAAGACCGGTCAGGAGATCCATGATGTCTGATCCTTTCAGGCTTTGTCGCGGACGACGCGGTAATGGGACAGTTCATCCCCGATCGCCGTCAGGAACAGGATGAGGCCGGTGATCGCCAGAACGGTCGAGGTGGTCAGCCCCTGCGTCTGGAGAATGATGCCGGAATTCAGGATGAAGGCCATCAGCGCGCCGGCGAAGATGACGCCGAGGCAGGAGCCGCGCGCCAGCACCGCGACCATGATGCCGAGATAGCCGTAATTGTTGGAAATGCCGCCCTGCAGGCGATGCACTGTGCCCGCGATTTCCAGCATGCCGGCGATGCCGGCAATGGCGCCCGAAATCAGCATGACGGTGATCAGGTGCTTCTTGGCGGCGATGCCGGCATATTTGCCAGCCGAGGGATTGGAGCCGATCAACCGCACCTCGTAACCCCATTTGGAGAAGGTCAGGAGGCCGGCCATGACCACGGCGAGAATGACGGCGATCGGCAGGCCCCAATGCACGAGGCCCCAGAATTCCGGCATTTCCACCTTGATGCGCGGCGTCGCCGAATTGGCAATGCCGCCGCGCTCGCGCCAGACATCGGTCGAGACGTAGTAGACCATCAGGATGGCGACGAAGTTGAGCAGCAGCGTGGTGATCAACTCGTTGACATTGGCATAGGCCCGCGCCAGCGTCGGCACCAGGATCCAGACCAGGCCGCCGAAGGCACCGGCGACAAACATGGCAACGAGGCTCAAGCCCGTCGGCAGTGGCACGAAGAGGCCGACGGCTGTGGCGGCAAAGGCGCCGGCATAGAACTGGCCCTCCGCGCCGATGTTCCAGGCGCCGATCTGCTGGGCGACCGTGACCGAAAGGCCCGTCAGGATGAGCGGAATGACAAGCAGCCCGAGATCTTCCATGCCAAAAGAAGAACCCAGCGAGGAACTGACGACCTGGGCGCCGAGATCAAGGGGATTGCGGCCCGTGGCGGCCAGGATCAGCCCGGCAATGACAAGTGCCAGGGCGATGGCCCCAATGCGGGCGCCGAGGGCGGCACTTGGAGTGGCCGAGGGAAGTCGCTGCAGACGCAGATTAGCCATGGGCGGCCTCCTTCTTCATGGCGGCGGTGCGGCCACCCATCAGCAGGCCGATTTCCTCGATATCCACCCCTGAATTGTCGAGAATGCCCATGATCTTTCCTTCGTAGAGCACTGCGATCCTGTCCGAGAGGTTCAAGAGCTCTTCCAGCTCTTCGGAGATCAGCACGATCCCGGCGCCGGCATTCCTGAGTTCGACGATGTAGCGCAGCATGGTGTTGATGGCGCCGACATCGAGACCGCGGCTGGGATAGGCAGCGACCAGGATCTTGGAGGCGACGCGCATTTCGCGGCGGGCGACCAGGCGCTGCTGGTTGCCGCCGGAAAGATTGCGGATCGGCATGGCGAAATCGGGAATGGCGACTTCGGCAACCGACGCAATCTCCTTGGCAAGCGTGGTGGCGGCACCGGGATTGTAGAAACCACCCTTGGTGACCGGCGGCTTGCCATATTCGCGCATGACCGCGTTGACGGTGATCGAAAGGCCGGGTGCGAGGCCGGAATGCAGACGATCCTCCGGAATATGGCCAATGCCGCGAGCGACGAAATCTGCGGCATCGGCATGGGTCACGGGCTTCCCGTCGATCAGGATGCGCCCTGCACTGATCGACCGCGTGCCGGTGAGGATCTGCGACAATTCCCGCTGGCCATTGCCGGCAACTCCGGCAACACCCAGGATTTCGCCGGCATGCACGGTGAGATCGATGCCATGGAGCGCCTCGCGACCGGCATCGCTCAAGGCGCGCACGCCTTCGAGCCGCATGACCGGCTCGGCGGAGATTTTTGCAGCGCCTTCGGGCCGGCCGCGCATGTCGGCCAGCACGATGTCGCGCCCGACCATCAGCCGAGCGAGGCTGGCCGGCGTGCAATCCGCCGCCATTTCGGTCGCGACCTTGCGGCCGCCGCGCAGGATCGAGATGCGGTCGGAGATCTCAAGCACCTCATCGAGTTTGTGGGAGATGAAGATGACAGCATTGCCTGTCGAGACGAACTCGCGCAGGGCCTTGAACAGCTCGCGCGCTTCGGCAGGGGTGAGCACCGCCGTCGGCTCGTCGAGGATCAGCACCTTGGCCTTGCGGGCCAGCACGCGCAGGATCTCGACGCGCTGCTGCTCGCCGGTCGAGAGATCGGAGACGCGGGCGGATGGCTTGGTGTCGAGATTGAAGCGCCTGGCGAGCTCGGCGGTGCGGGCTTCGAGTACCGCGGCGGAGGCACGGCGCGGCGTCTCGCTCCAGCCCAGATGAATGTTTTCCGCCACCGTGAAGGCCTGCACCAGCTTGAAGTGCTGATGGACCATGCCGATCCCGGCCGCGATGGCCTGGACCGGGGAGGAGAATTCCCGGGCATAGCCATCGATGATGATCTCGCCGGCGTCCGGCTGATAGATGCCGGTCAGGATGTTCATCAGCGTCGACTTGCCCGCGCCGTTTTCACCCAGCAGCGCGTGGATCTCCCCCGGCAGGACCTCGATATCGACATCCTGATTGGCGATGACGCCGGGGAAATACTTGGCGATGCCCTTGAGTTGGACGAGCGGCGGGGTGCCGGGTGGTGCAACATAGGTCTTCGATTGATCTGTCATGCGGCCTGTCGCAAACGAGGATGATCGGATTGCAGGATGGAAAGGGGCCGGGGTCCCTTGCCGGTTGTTGTTGGTGGGTGGGTCGGGCGGAACCCAGTCGCTGCGCTCTGCCTCGCCAGCGGCGTCCCCACTCGCTCCGCCGTCACCCTTATCTCTGCCGTCGCCCCTGCTCCGCCGTCATCCTCGGGCTTGACCCGAGGATCCACAGCCAAGCCCGTCGAGTGCCGATGGATCCTCGGGTCAAGCCCTGACATGACGGTGGTGGGTGCCGCTCCCATCTTACCCTACCGCAACCCTCCGGTGGCAGCATTTGGCAGGGACAGGCGGCAGCCTCACCCTCTCCCGTCATGCTCGGCCCTGTCCCGAGCATCTGCTGCCGTCGACCGCACCTGCTCCATCAACTGGCGGAGAGCATTCGGCCGGCGGAGTGGATCCTCGCGTCAAGCCCGAGGATGACGGCAGTGTTTGCCGCTCCCATCGTGCCCTACCGCAACCCTTCGACGCGCGCACGGGTGGCAGGAACAGGCCGAGGCCCCTACTCCCAACCGTCATGCCGGGCTTGACCCGGCATCCAGCCACGGCGCGTCCGCGCCGTGAGAGAGTGTTTCTCGCCCAAGGACTTGGGCGTGCTGGATCCCGGCTCAAGGCCGGGATGACGGCAGAGAAGAGCGCCGGACCTTCCCGCCCTCAAAGCCCCGTCACGCCCTCGACGGACCAATCCCAGTTGTAGAGTTCGAGCTCGGTCATGCGCTGGCCCTTGGCGACCTTGACATTGCCCTTGGCGTCCTTGAGCTCGCCCTCGAACGGCGACCAGCCGGCCATGATCTTGTCGCGCACGGCATCCGCAGCCTTGCCGACTTCGGCCGGCACCTTCTCGCCCCAGACGTCGCGGTCGACGCCCTTGCCCATGGCGAAGAGGTTTTCGGTCGGGGTCCATTCGCCGGCCAGCCGCTTCTTGACCTGGTCGACATAGAAATCCTTGAAGTCGATGATGATCGACGAAACATAGGAATTCGGGCCGTAGCGGCGGATGTCGGTGTTCCACATAGCGGCCCAGACCCCGCGCTTTTCGGCGACCTGCAGATAGCCGGCCTCGTCCATGATGCCGAACAGGAAGTCGCAGCCGTTGTCGATCAGCGCCGTGCCTGCCTGGGTTGCGGCTTGCGGGTCGAACCAGGAATTGATGACGATGGTCTGCAGCGTGGCATTGGGGTTGACGGTGCGCGCGCCCATCAGGAAGGCATTGGTGGAGGCATAGACCGAGGCGACCGGGAAGGAGGCGACGTAGCCGAGCTTGCCGGTCTTCGAGAGCATGCCGGCAGCGACGCCGACGACATAGGTCGGATACCAGTGGGCCAGGTAGTACCAGCCGAGATTGTCCATGGTCAGGTGGCCGTTGCATTCCATGAAGGCCACCTCAGGCGCCCGGCGAACGACTTCATGCAGGAAGTCGCCATTCGACGAGGTGTCGAAGATCATGTTGGCGCCTTCGCTGACGAACTGGCGATAGGTGCGCGTGGCATCG
The DNA here is from genome assembly GCF_900176345.1 of Rhizobium sp. RU36D. Classification (GTDB taxonomy): domain Bacteria; phylum Pseudomonadota; class Alphaproteobacteria; order Rhizobiales; family Rhizobiaceae; genus Allorhizobium. Next base: position 25,566 of record NZ_FWXU01000012.1, on the reverse strand, counting down.
GCCGAATACGGGATGTTCTCGACTTCCAGGACCTTCTTGAGCTTCGGGAAGGCTTCCTTGACGGCCAGCAGGCCCTGATGGTGGCTCCAGGTCCAGCCCTCGTCGGTGATCGGGCCGACATGGCCAAAGCCGATGACGGCATCCTCTTCCTTGATGGCGGCGAGCGGCGCGGCATGGGCCGGACGCACGAGGCCGGTCGGCAGCATCATCGCAGCAGAGCCGGCAGCTGCCATGTTCAGGAAGCCGCGGCGGGAGAGATTACGCAAGTCGATCATGTGTTCCCCTTCTGGTTGATTGTCTGGCGCCCGTCCGAAACCGGTCCGGGAACGCCATCAGGCCGATCAAAAAGGAACGCAACAAGCATGCCAATCACGAGGCCGGTCCAGATTTAGTCCTCGCACAAAGCCGTGCGCGACGGACGAACAGGAGCGACTGGTGGTCGCTGAGCGCCCGAAAATTCCACGATTTCAGATGGTTTTCAAACTGTTAAGATCCTCAGAGGCCAGCGCAGCGCACGCCCGGGCAACCCCTTTCGACCAAACTATACTGTTCGCAATTCAACCTGTTCGGCGATCCGCTGATTGCGCCAAACGCAACAAGTCAGGCGAAAAAAGCGCTTGAATTTCGAGGGCGGCAGCGGATAGACTGATTAAATAGCATGCATGACTAAAAAATAGCCACATGCAAAACGATTGCGCAGGAGCCTGATTTGACAGCGACCAGCATGGCGCCACAGCCCACCGCCGCCTGGGGACGAGGGGCATGACGCATCAGGTGGACTTCACCTTCAAGGGCGATATCGCCTGCGACAGCTTCATCAGCTTTGCCCGCCATCGCGCCGGGCGGCTGGATATCAGCCTCGACATCGGCGCCTGCAGCGACACCGCGATCACCGTTTCAGTGGCGGGGGAGCCTGATCTTGTCGACATGTTCGAGATGGCCTGCAGCCTTGGTCCCTATGACTGCATCGTGCGCGACGTCATGCGCAGTGATGCGCCCTACGCAACATCGTGACACACACCAATATTGGATCTGAAGGAGCTGACATGACGGATGAACGGGGCTGGGTGCCGATCGCCTTGTCCGGCACGATCGAGGCGTCGACCTCGACTGGCGTGATCATCGGCGGCGAGGAAATCGTCGTCTGGCGCGACAGCAAGGGCGCGGCGCATGTCTGGGAAGACCGCTGTCCGCATCGCGGCATGCGCATGAGCTTCGGCTTCGTGCGCGGCGACCACATCGCCTGCCTCTATCACGGCTGGCAATACGATACCGGCGGGCAGTGTCAGTATATCCCGGCCCATCCGGATCTGGAGGTTCCCAAGACGATCAAGATCCCGACCTATGCGGTGGCGGAAAAAGGCGGGATCATCTGGACCTCGCTTGCAGCAGAAGGAGCCGACCCGGCCGAGCTTCCAGATGTTGCCGGCAGTGCAACACCTGTCCGCAGCCTCTATGTCGATTGCCCGCTCGACCTCGCATTGGGGCTGCTGGCCCGGACCGCCCTGCCCGGCGAAACCGAGCCGGCGCAGTGTAAGACGATCAGCGGCAATCTCGTCTCGCTTTCCGGCGCGGGCCTGCGCCTCATCATCGCCCTGCAATCCATCGGGCCGGCCAAGACAGGCCTGCATATGGTGTTGATCGACGCGGCCCCCGGCTCTGTCGCCCGCGTGGCGAAATGGGCAGAAGGTTTGCGGCTTTCGCTTGAAAGCCAGCCCGCCCTGGCGGAGGTCGCCTGATGTCCACCCTCACGCTTTACAATTACGAACTGGATGATTCGAGCTACCGGGTGCGCCTGCTGCTCTCGATGCTGGGCCTGGACTACGAGACCTTCGCGGTGGACATGGTGCCCGGCAACGAGCAGAACAGCCCCACCATGCTGGCGATGAACCCGCTGGGCAGCCTGCCGATCCTAAAAGACGGCGACCTGATATTCTACGGCACCGAGGCGATCCTGGCCTATCTCGCCAGGGCGTATGATGCGAGCGGCACTTGGCTGCCAGGGGATGCCGCCATCTTCGGGTCGGTCATGCAGTGGCTGAACTTTTCCGCCAGCGCCCTGCCCGCGGCGATCGAGGCGCGCAAGGTGGCGCTATTCGGCCTGCCGGGGGATCTCGATAGCCTCAAGGCCTCCGCCCGCCGCGCCTTCCGCATCATGGACGACCACATGACGCTGCGGCAGATCGACGGCATGGAGTGGTTTGCCGGCACTGGACCGACGATTGCCGATGTAACGGTCTTCCCGATCTTCGCCCTATCCCGCGACTTCGGCATCGACCACGACGAATTCCCGGCGCTCAGACGATGGATAAGACGCTTCCGCACGATCAAGGGGTTCAAGACAATGCCGGGGATTCCGGATTATCATTGAGTCTGAATGATCATTGAGGCTGAGTGACTGCGTACCCCCTCTGTCCTGCCGGACATCTCCCCCTCAAGGGGGAGATCACTTGGAGCCGGCGCCTCGCCCCAACTCGACGGAAGATGGCGGGCGAGGACTTACCGCCTGCCGATCTCCCCCCTTGAGGGGGAGATGCCTGGCAAGGCAGAGGGGGGTTACCCGCTCACTGGAAGCAACAAAGACGCACAATAGGAGTACCACCATGCCCATCACCCGATTTTCCGTAGCGCCGCTTTCAGCCATGACCCGCAGGCTGGCCGATGTGGCCTCGGGGCGCGCGTCGCCTGATCTCGTCATCCAGGGGGCGCGGGTGCTGTCAACCTATTCCGAGCGCATCCTGCCGGATCGGGAGGTCTGGATTTCGGGCGGGCGCATTGCGGCGGTGAAGCCGGCGGGGAGCTACAAGAGCGGTTCGGCCAAGCTCTACGACGCCAAGGGCGGCATCATCGGACCTGGCCTTGTCGATCCGCATATCCATATCGAAAGCTCCATGGTCACCGCCTGCGCCTATGCGGAAGCGGCGCTGCTCAATGGCACCACGACGATCTTCTGCGACAGCCACGAGATCGGCAATGTCATGGATGTTGCCGGCGTCGAGGCGATGCTGGAGGATGCGCGCCATGCGCCGCTGTCGATCTTCCTCACCGTGCCCTCCACCGTGCCGGCGACCACGCCGGATCTTGAGACGGCGGGCGGCGACCTGACGCCAGACAAGATCGCCGCCCTGTTCGACAAGTGGCCCGAAGCTGTTGCGCTGGGCGAGAAGATGGATTTCGTGCCGGTGGCCATGGGTGACGAGCGCAGCCATGCGATCCTCGCTGCCGCCCTGTCGCGCGGGCGGCCGGTTTCGGGCCATGTCTATGGCCGGGAATTCGTCGCGGCCTATGCGGCATCCGGCGTGACTGACACCCATGAGGCGATCGACCGCGACATTGCCGACGACCTGCTGGAGGCTGGCATTTGGCTCTTCCTGCGCGGTGGTCCGCCGACCACGCCCTGGCATTCCCTGCCGCTCGCCATCAAGACCGTGACCGAGCTTGGCGCATCCCACAAGCGGATCGCGGTCTGCACCGATGACCGGGATGCCGACGACCTCCTGCATTTCGGCCTGGACTGGGTGGTGCGCGAGGCGCGCGTGGCCGGCATGAGCCGCGAACAGGCCTGGGCCATGGGCTCTCTGCATGGCGCCACCCGCTTCGGCATGGAAGGCGAAATCGGCGGCATGGGCGGCGGGCGGCGCGCCGACCTGGTGCTGCTCGACGACGATCTGAAGCCGGTTTCGACCTGGTATGGCGGCGAACTGGTGGTGGACCAGAAGAAGATCACGCCGCTGCTGGACGAAACCCTGTCCAAGCCATGGCGCTATCCGGAGGCCGCCTATCACACGGTGAAGCTGCCCAAGGCGATCAAGCTCACGCCTGACCTGCCGACGGAAAAGGTGGTGGCCAACACCATCAAGACCGAACTGCCCGGCATCATTCTCGGCCATCACAAGGTGACGTTGGAGCCCGCCAATGACTGGCAGACCCATTTCGAGCGGCACGGCCTGTGCTTCGTGACCGTGATCGAGCGGCACGGCAAATCCGCGGGCAATGTCGCCCATGGGCTGTTGTCCAATTTCGGCATCATGAAGGGTGCCGTCGCCTCGTCCGTCGGCCATGACAGCCACAACATCATCATTGCCGGCACCAACGAGGCCGATATGCAGGTGGCGCTGAGGGCCATCGAAGAGCACCAGGGCGGCGCCTGCGTGGTGGCGGACGGCAAGGTGACCGCCATGGTGCCGCTGCCGATCGCGGGGCTTCTCTCCGACAAGCGTGTCCATGAGGTGGCCGAGGAGGTAAAGGCGCTGAAGGTGGAATGGGACAAGGCCGGCTGCACCATTGCCTATATGGGCTTCAACCTGATCCCGCTTTCGGTCATCCCGGAAATCCGCATCACCGACAAGGGCCTGGTCACCGTGCCGCAGATGGAGATCGTGCCGCTGTTCGAGGGCGCCTGATGGACCCTTACCGCCTCGGTCTCGTCTCGACCCGCATCCACTATTTCCAGCTGGTGGCGCGGCTCGGCTCGATCCGCCAGGCGGCGATCTCGCTCAATGTCGCCCCCTCCTCCGTCAGCCGCATCTTGCGGCAGTTGGAGGAGGAGATGGGCGCACCGCTGTTCGAGCGGGTGCGCCAGCGGCTGAAGCTGACCAGTGCGGGCGAACTGCTGCTCTATCACGCCCGCATCTCGCTCTCGGAACTGAACCGCGCCTGCAACGAGATCAACGATCTCCATGGCCTGCATCGCGGCACCGTCTCGGTGGCGGTGGTGGAGAGCGTGGCGCGTGGGCTGATGCCAAACGTGCTGCAGGAATTCTGGACGCGTCACCCCGGCATCACCGCCGACATGAAGGTGCTAGGCTCGCAACAGGCAGTCAACGCGGTGGCGGAAGGCGAATGCGATCTCGCCGTCGTCTTCGACGTCAAGGTGCCGCGCACCATCAGGCGGCTTTCGGCCGTGTCTCTGCCGATCGGGGTGCTGGCCGTTCCGGGCAGCGAGCTGGCCAAGCGGCAGGAGATCAAGCTGTTCGATCTCGCGACCGAACGGATCATTCTCTGGGATTCGAGCCTCAGCCTCGGATCGTCGGTGGAGGATGCCTTCAGCCGCTCGCTCGTTGACATGCCGCGCCGCTCGCGCACCAATTCGATCAGCCTGATGGTGGAACTGGCCAAGCGCAATCTCGGCGCCGTGCTGCAGACCCGTGTGGGCATCGAGGACGAACTGGCGGCCGGCACGCTGAAATTCGTGCCGCTGCGCGACAGCCGGCTCGGCCCCCGCAAACTGGTCCTCGTGTCCCGCTCGGAAAAGGAAATGTCCGACGCGGCCTCCGCCATGGGCAAGCTGCTGGAGCAGGCGATCCAGAAGGTCGCGACGGCGGCCCGGGAGGGGTGACGGCCGTCGAGTTGAAAATGATGCTCAAATGAGCTACATATGCACCACGTAAAAGGAGGCGCAAATGGCTGCCAATGCTTATGTGCGGGCTCGCATCGATTCCTCGATCAAGGATAGCGCCACTGTGGTGCTCGACAGCCTTGGCCTGACCCCTTCTGATGTGATCAGGATGGTGATGACCCGTATCGCTCATGACAAGGCCTTGCCGATAGAATTGACCAGGCCCAATGCCCGCACGATCGCGGCCATGGAGGAGGCAAGAGCGATCAAGTCTGGCAAGGGCAAGACTTTCGATACCGCAGGCGAGCTTCTGAGTTCGCTTGAGGGACGCAAGCTTGCCGAATGAGGATAAAGGGCGCAGGCCTGCCTCGTCCAAGCGAGCCGCGCTGCCACGCGCCTCGAGCTATACCAAGCAGTTCCTGAAAGACTGGGAACGCCTCTCGCGGGGTGGGCGCCATGATCTGGGCGCCTTAAAAGCGGTTATGATGCTCCTCGTGGCCAATGACTCGCCGCTTCCGCCAATCTACAGGGATCACCAACTCAAAGGCGACTGGGCTGATCATCGGGAATGCCATATCGGCGGGGATTTTCTGCTGATCTACACCCTGGATGACAAGAAGAACCTGATCGTGTTCGTGGCAACGGGCACGCATGCCGAGCTTTTCGAATAGTTTCTGCCCGCGGCCCTGAACTGGCGCATTCAAGGCTAGGGCAACACCTGTTGCCTTCCCCAGGTGTTGCGTTTTGCGCAAACATCGTTTCGCAAATTGCCGACTATTCGAAACATCACGACTTTGCGACCCTGCCTTCGAAAAGAGGGCATGACATGAAACAATCTTCCGTCGAGGCCGTGATCCGCGGCCTCAAGAAGGCAGGGGTGAGCACCGTGTGCTACCTGCCGGATTCGCTGTTCAAGGAGCTATATCCGGCGCTCGATGCCGATCCTGATATCAGGACCATCCGGGTGACCAACGAGGGCGAAGGCGCGGCGATCTGCGGGGGCGTGTTTCTCTCCGGCAAGCGGGCAGCGCTGGTGATGGAAAATTCCGGGCTGCGCGCCTCGGTCGAGCCGCTGGCCCGCATGGGGCTTGGTGCCGGTATTCCGGTCGTGATGCTGATGAGCTATCGCGGCGAGCTGGGCGAAAACAACTGGTGGGCCATTCCCCATGGGATAACCATGGAGCCGGTGCTGAACGCGCTGCGCATCCCCTACCGCGTGGTGCGGGAGGAAGACGAGATCGAGCAGTCGATCGTCGATGCCTATAACTGGTCCTACAACGCCTATTACCACTCAGCCATCGCACTTGGGGGGAGCATCGTCCGATGAAACGCTTCGATTGCATGACCCGTCTCGCCGCACGGCTGAAGGACGAACTGGTGATCCTCTCGCTCGGCGCCTCCGTCGACGAATGGTATAATGCCGCGCCGCATATGCGCGCCGCCAGCCTGTTCCAGCAGCAACTCGGCTGCGTGACGCCCCAGGCCTTCGGCCTTGCCACCGGCTTGCCGCATCGCCGGATCATCTCGCTCGATACCGATGGCGGCATGATGTTCAATCTCGGCATTCTCGCCACACTCGGCAACGAGCAGCCTGGGAATCTCTTCACCGTCGTCTGGGACAATGAATGCTACCAGTCGATCGGCGGCCCGCCGACCCACACCGCCTTTGGCCGGGTGGATATCGCCGCGATTGCCCGGGGTTGCGGCATCGAGCATGCCTATACCGCGCGCACGCTGGAGGAGTTCGACGCCCATTGCGAGGCCGGCCTGAAGGCTGAGGTGCCCTATATCGTCGTCGCCAAGGTGTCCGGCACGGTGCAGCCCGACATCAAGCGCAAGCATTCCGACGGGCGGGAGGACAAATACATCTTCGTGCGCCATGTGGAGGCCACGGAGGGCATCGTCATCATGGGGCCGAGCGAGCACAATTGATGGGTGAGCTTTTAAAAGGCCCTCTCTGCCCTGCCGGGCATCTCCCCCACAAGGGGGGAGAAGACTCGCGGACCGCGCTCGCTTCCGGCCATCGATACATCAGGTTGCGGCAACTCTTGGGGCGCAGACGGCCAGCCACAGGTATTCTCCCCCCTTGTGGGGGAGATGGCCGGCAGGCCAGAGAGGGTCTTTTTTCTCTACCGGACATGCAGAGGGCCGTCGCGTGACCCTCACCCTTCCCCACCGTCCCCTCCAAACATCCTACGACTACATCGTCGTCGGCGCAGGCTCTGGTGGCTGTGCGGTGGCGCGGCGGTTGGTGGATGGGTCGGAGGCCACTGTGCTGCTGATCGAGGCGGGGGACGCGGGTCTTGATGTTGCCGAGATCGACGATCCGCGCGAGTGGGTGCCGTTGGGGCGCAGCCGGTGGGACTGGGGCTACAGCTATGCGCCGACGCCGCGCATCAACAACAGGGTGATCGGCATTCCCCGCGGCAAGGTGCTGGGCGGCTCCTCGGCCATCAATGCGCTGATGTGGTATCGCGGCCATCCGCTTGACTATGATGCCTGGGATGCAGCCGGTGCGCCGGGCTGGCGGTTTGCCGATTCCCTGCCCTATTTCAAGCGGGCGGAAGACTGGGAAGGCGGCGAGACGGCGTTTCGTGGCGCCGGCGGGCCGCTGAGGATCGAGACCAGCAAGGGCCTACACCCGGTCGCGCGGGCCATGATGGAGGGCGCGGGCGAACTGGGCATTCCCATCATCGACGACCCGAACGGCGCGACGAACGAGGGCGCGACACCCTCCAACTTTAATATATCCCAGGGCAAGCGCTGGAGTGCGGCGACCGGTTACATCAGGCCGATCCTCGGGCATGAGCGGCTGACGGTCCTGACCGGCTCGCTGGCGATCAACCTGATCCTCGAAAACGGTCGTTGCGTGGGTGTGCTGCATCTGGTGGATGGCCATCCGGTGGAAACCCGCGTCACGACCCATGTGGTGCTGGCGCTGGGCGCCATCGATACACCGCGCCTGTTGATGCTCTCCGGCATAGGCGATCCGGCAGAACTCAAGCGGCTCGGCATTCCCGTTGCCGCCGATCTGCCGGGTGTTGGCCAAAATCTCCAGGACCATCCGCTGGTGCAGGCCATTGTCTGCCGGTCGAAACAGCCGCTCGGACCCAAGACCGACAATGGCGGCGGCACGATGCTGAACTGGAAATCGCTGCCTGACCTGGTGCAGCCCGATGTGCATGCCTTTCCCGTGCAGGGCAATTCGGCCGAGCAGACGCTGCGCGATCGCTACGATCTCTCGGGCGAGGTGTTTTCGCTGGGTGCCGGGCTGATGCATTCGAAAAGCGTTGGCTATCTCCGGCTGTTGAGCGCCGAGCCCGGTGGTCCCTTAGAGATCCAGCCGAACTTCCTGGCCGAGCCATCCGATCTCGAGGCGCTGGTCCGGGCCTGCTACACCATGATGGATCTGGCAGAGACGCAAGCCTTTGCCGATCTGTTCGATGGCTTTGCCGCCCCGCGACGCCGGCCGAGCCGGGCCGACATGGTGGAGTTCGTCCGCCAGGGCTGCTCCACCTTCTTCCATACCTGCGGCACGGCGAAGATGGGCGAGGACGCGCTTGCGGTCACCGACGAGAGGCTGCGGGTTCGCGGCATCGACGGCCTGTCGATCGCCGATGCCTCCGTCATCCCCATCATCCCCACCTGCAATACCCATGCGCCCGTCACCATGATCGGCGAGCGCGCGGCCGATTTCCTGCTGGGGCGTTCGGCGGCTTTGGCCGGAACGGCCTGAATTTTGCATCAAGCTCCGCCTGACGCGGAAGGCACGGAGAAAGCATGAACACTGCCGCAATGATTATCACCGGTGAAGCGGTCCTAACGATGGATGCCGACAACAGCGTCATCAAGAATGGCGCTGTCGCGGTGGAGAACGGGCGCATCCTGATGGTGGGGCCGTACGACACGGTGCGGGCCGCCTATCCGGATTTCGCGGTGCGGCGCAACCCGGGCGCCGTGCTGATGCCGGGGCTGATCAATGCCCATGCGCATTCCGGCTTCCTGCGCGGCACGGCCGAGCATCTGCCGGTGTGGGACTGGCTGACGATCCACATCAATCCCATGCATCGCATGTTGCGGCCTGACGAGGCAGAGGCGGCGTCCTATCTCTGCTACGCCGAATCCGCCCTGTCCGGCACCACCACCGTGGTGGACATGTGGCGGCATATGGATGGCAGCGCCCGCGCCGCCGATGAGCTCGGCACGCGGCTGGTCGCCGTGCCCTATGTCGGCGAGCATCCGGACTACAATTACTTCGACACGCTCGACATGAACGAGGCTGTCATCGAGACCTGGCATCGCAAGGCCCATGGCCGGATCAATGTCTGGGTCGGTCTCGAACATCTCTTCTATGCCGACGAGGCTGGACAGCGCCGCGCCATAGGCATGGCGAAGAAGCACCGGACCGGCTTCCATACCCATTGCTCCGAAGCCGATATCGAGGTGGAGGAATTCATCACCCGCTATGGCAAGCGGCCGATGTTTGCCCTGGAGGATCTCGGCTTCTTCGAGACGCCGCGCACCATGATCGCCCATGCCGTTTGGCTCGATCCGTCCGAGGTGGAGCTGATCGCGAAATATCCGGTTTCGGTTGCGCATAATCCGGTGTCGAACATGAAGCTCGCCTCCGGCATCGCGCCGATATCGGACATGCTGGCGGCGGGCATTGCCGTTGGCCTGGGCACCGATGGCGAGAAGGAAAATAACAATTTCGACATGTTCGAGGAGATGAAGACGGCCTCGCTGCTGGGCAAGCTGCGGCATCGCGATGCCGCCGCCATGGATAGCTGGCAGTGCCTGCGCATGGCGACGATCCTGGGGGCAAAGGCCATCGGGCTCGACCACGAAATCGGCTCGCTGGAGGCCGGCAAGCGGGCCGACATCATCGCCGTGCGCTGCGACACGCCGCGCATGACGCCCTTCTTCGCCGATGGCCCGTATTTCAACCTGCAGCACAATCTGGTGCATGCCGTGCGCGGCAGCGATGTCGTCATGACCATGGTGGATGGGCAGGTGATCGTCGAGGACGGCGAGCTGATGACCGGCGACCTCGAAGAGATCATCGGCCGCATCCACCGCCTGGCGCCCGACCATTTTGCCCGGCGCGCCGCGTGGCTGGCGGAAAATGGCGGTGGCACCAAGCAGTGGACGCAAAGGGAGGTCGAGGCATGACAAAAACCACCGACCAGGCCGTGCTGAACGACTGGTATGCGATTGCGACGGCGAGCGAGGTGACCTCTCGGCCCGTGGCCACCAAGCTGCTGGGCCAGGAGATCGAGTATTTCGCCGGAGAAGGCGGCAGCTTTATCGCGCGGGAAATCCTGGGCGATGGTCGGCGCGGCCCTGACCTGCCGGTGCAGGTTAGATATGGCTGCCTGTTCACCACGCTCGGCAAGCCGGTGAAGGATGTCGTCCACATTTCCGAGGCCGAGGAAGAGGATCGCCGCTATGTGCCCTGCGGCTGGGTGACGATGCGGGCCTCCGGCCTTCGGGTGGTGGAAAACTTCCTCGACATGGCGCATTTCCCCTTCGTGCACACGGATATCCTGGGGGCCGAGCCGCACACCGAAGTGCCGCATTACCTCTCGGAAATCCGGCGCGATGTGGACGAGGTCTGGGCCACAAACTGCACCTTCTTCCAGCCGCGCATCGCCGCGACCGAGGACAAGGGCGACTTCGTGCACCTGACCTACCGGGTGCCCTCGCCCTTTGTGGTGATGCTCTACCGGGTCTGTCCCACCTCGCCCAACCGGCTGGACGCGATCGCGCTGTTCATCCAGCCGATGGAAGAAGGCCTGTGCCGGGCAACGCCGGTGATGTACCTCGTCGACAGCATCTCCACCCACAAGTCGCTGCTGAATTTCGAACAGGTGATCTTCCTGCAGGACCGGATCATCGTCGAAAACCAGCGCCCACTGCTGTTGCCTTTGGAGCCCCGCGCGGAGATCCCGACCCGCGCAGACTCGTCGTCCATCGCCTATCGCCGCTGGCTAAAGGAAAAAGGCGTTCGGTTTGGCACGACGGCGGGAGGACATTGATGGGGCGGGGCTTGGGAGGCATCGGCTTGGGGTGCTTGGATACCCCCTCTGGCTTGCCAGCCATCTCCCCCTCAAGGGGGGAGATTGGCCCATGGTGACGCCTCTTTCAGGCAACACAAGGGTGTATCTGGGGGGCGGACGTCAATCTTGGTGCCTTCGCCATACCCCCCTCTGCCCTGCCGGGCATCTCCCCCTCAAGGGGGGAGATCGACTCGTGGCGATGTCCCTGCCTTTCCCTGGCCATTCAGGGCCAATTCATAGGGCGAGCCGGTGCGACAATCGGATCTCCCCCCTTGAGGGGGAGATGGCTGGCAAGCTAGAGGGGGGTACCAGCGCTCCAACATTCCTACTCCCACAAAGGCGCGCCGCATGAAGTTGTTGCGTCCCGCCTCCGCCGCCGAAGCGATTGCCTTGTTTGCCGAGCATGACGGTGCTCGCTTCGTCGCCGGCGGGACGGCGTTGCAGTTGGAATGGGCGAAGGGGCTCAGAAAGCCCGATGTCATGATCGATCTCACTCGGTTCAAGACGGGTGCAGCGGTGACGAAGGACGATGGCAGTATTAGGATTGATGCGTTCGCCACGCTCAACTCCCTGATCGCCGCGCCCGAGATGGAAGCGCACCTGCCGCTGTTGCAGACGGCGCTCAAGAACGTTGCCGGGCCGGCGGTGCGCAATCTTGCAACGATTGGCGGCAATATCGCGGGGCGCACCGGTTGCCTGCTGCCGGCACTGCTGGTGCTTGAGGCGGAGCTTGAGATTGTCGATGCCGGCGGGTGCCGGCGGGTGCCGCTGGACGCCTGGCTTTCCGCGCGCTCGGAAGGACCGCAACTGATCACGGGCATCGTGTTGAAGCCGCAGCCGGCCAACGCCCGCTTTACCTTTCGCAAGACGGGGCTGAGAACCGCTTTTGCCCCTGCCGTCATCAATGTCGCTGGCGTGCTGGAGATCGATGACGGCGTGTTGGCGGCTGCGCGGCTTGCTGTTGGCGGCGGGGTGGTGACGCCGGCGCGCCTCGCAACGCCAGAGGCACTGCTGACTGGCAGAGCGTTTGACGATATCGACTGGGCTGCCGTGCATGCCTGCCTTCTTGCGACCATCCAGGCACCCGATGACGACTTCCGCACCGGCTCTTATCGGCAGCGGGTCGGCGCCAATGCGTTGGTCCATGGGCTCGGTGGGTCCCTGCCCGGGCGTCGCCTCACGCCCTCGTCCAAGCCCGTGCAGCCGGCGGAGCCGCTAGCAGAGGAGATCGAATTGTCGCGCGCGCGGCAGGACAATCGCTGGTTCACGCGGCCGGATATCGAAGCAAAAATCGCGGGCACCCTTCCCTATCTGACCGATGCGCGGGCCGACGGCATGCTGGTCGGGCGTATCCTGCGGGCCGGCGTGCCGCATGCGAAAATCCTGTCGATTGACACGACGGCGGCGGAAGCGCTGCCGGGTGTCGTGGCCGTGGTGACCCATCGCGATATCAAGGGCGCGAACGCCTTCGGCATCGTGGTGCAGGACCAGCCGGCGCTGTGTTTCGACAAGGTGCGCTATATCGGCGATCCCGTGGCGGCGGTCGCGGCCGTGGATGCGGAGACGGCCGAACGGGCGCTTGCGCTGATCAAGGTCGATTACGCGCCGCTGCCGCTTGTCGACAGTCCCGAGGGCGCGCTTTCGGAGGGCGCAGAACCGGTTCACGCCTCGGGCAATCTGCAGCGAGAACTGGTCTTCAAGCGCGGGGACATCGACAGCGGCTTTGCCGAGGCGACCCATGTGGTGGAGGCTACCTATATCACGCCGCGGCAGATGCACGGTTTCATGGAAACCGAGGGCGGCCATGCCTTTGTCGAGCCTGACGGCACGCTCAACGTGTTTGTCGGCGGGCAGCATGGCGGGCGCGACCGGCTGCAGCTGTCGCGTATCCTTGGGCTTGCCGAAGAGAAGATCCGGGTGGTGACCTCGCCCACCGGCGGCGCCTTTGGCGGCAAGGACGAGTTGACGGTGCAGCCGGCGCTGGCCCTGCTGGCACTGAAATCGGGGCAGCCGGTCCGGCTGCAGCTGTCGCGCGCGGAATCCGTGATTGCGGGCCAGAAGCGCAACCCGATGACGATCCGCATGAAGACCGGATGCGATGCCGCTGGCCGTCTGGTGGCGCAGGAGGTCGAGGTGCTGGCCGATGCCGGCGCCTATGCCTCGCTCGGCCCGGGCGTGCTGGAAACGGCGCTGGAACATGCTGTCGGGCCTTATGTCGTGCCCCATGTCGCCACCCATGGGCGGCTTGCCTATACCAATAACGGGGTCTGCGGCGCGTTTCGTGGTTTTGGCGCCAACCAGATGACCTTTGCGGTGGAATGCCAGATGGACCGGCTGGCGGCGCTGACGGGGCTTTCGCCGATCGAGATCCGCGCCCGCAATCTCCGCGAAGCGGGATCGCCCGGTTATCTCGGCCAGGTGGTTTCGCCTTCGGAGCGGGTGGCGGACATGCTGCAGGCGGCACAGGCTTCGCCAGTCTGGCAGATGCCAAGGGGTGAAAGTGCCGACGGCGAATGGGTTATCGGCAGCGGCATGGCGCTGAACTATCAGGGCAATGGCCTTGGCTCCGTGGTGCCGGACCCGGCCGGCGGGCGGCTGGCGCTGACGAAGGACGGCATGATCGAGGGCGCCTATGGGCTTGACGAGATGGGCCAGGGGCTGCTGCCGTTGATCCAGGCGACGCTGTCGGCCGAACTTGGCTGTGCCCGCGACGATGTGCGGCCGCTGATCGGCGATACTCGGCTTGCGCCGGAATCCGGCTCCACCACGGCCTCGCGCGGCACCTATGTGGTCTGGGCCTCGGCCAGGATGGCGGCCCCCGAGTTTATCAGCCAGATGCAGGCGGCAGCGGCAAGGCTGCTGGGGCGTGATGCCGACGATCTGGTGCTGGCCCCCGGCGGCATGGCGGAGCGCGGATCCAACAGCGGTGAGATCCTGATCAGCTACCGGGACCTGGCGGAAGGGCTGGCCGAGGACGAATTGCCTGGTGTCACCGTGGCCTATGAGTTTCCCAAGACCGACTATCCCAACGCCAATGCCCGCTACATCTTTGCTTTCGGTGCTGCTCTTGCCCGGGTGGCGGTGAGCCGCGTGACGGGCGAGGTGCACGTGCTCGATCTCAACCAGCACACGGCGGCCGGGCCTGTCATGGATGTTGCGGCCTATCTGGGGCAGCTGGAGGGCGGCGCGATCCAGGGGCTGGGCTTCACGCTCAGCGAAGATGCGCCGATGCGCGACGGGCGCTATCTTACCGCCAATCTCGACACCTATATGCTGCCCGGCATCCAGGACACGCCGCGGTCGCTGAAGATCTTCGCGCTGGAGGGGCTGGACCCCGGCGACGATCTCGGGCCTCGCGGCTCCGGCGAACTCGGCATCGGCGCGGTGACCCCGGCGATTGCCAACGCCGTGGCAGCGGCGATTGGCTATTGGCCTGAGGTGACGCCGTTTTCGGCTGAGGGGATCTTGGAGGCGGTTGTTGGTTGCGACAAGGGTGGGATGGGCCGTGACAAAACCCTCTCTGCCCTGCCGGGCATCTCCCCCACAAGGGGGGAGAAGACCTAGTGCTGCCCGCTCGCGACACACCAACGTCAATGACTGGGCGAGGCGCCGCTCCCAGCGTTTCTCCCCCCTTGTGGGGGAGATGGCCGGCAGGCCAGAGAGGGTCTTTACATTTGGCGACAACTCTACCGTGGGATCGGTGACCGCATGAACACAAGCTTCACCCTCAACGGCCAACTCACCACCCTCACCTGTCCTGTCGATACCCGGCTCGCCGATATCCTGCGAGAGCACCTGTCGATGACCGCGACGAAGGTCGCCTGCTCGGTCGGGCGCTGCGGCGCCTGCACGGTGCTGATGGATGGCAAGGCGGTCAATGCCTGTCTTGTGATGGCCTATCAGCTAGACGGGGCCGAAATCATGACCGTTGAAGGGCTGGAGGCGCATCCACTGGCTTTAGCCCTGCGCGCGGGGCTGGCGGAGGAGAATGCCTTCCAGTGCGGTTATTGCGCACCGGGTTTTTCCATGGCGCTGGCAGCGCTGCTGACCGAAAAGCCCGATGCCGGGGAAGACGAGATCCGCGCCGGGCTGGAGGGCAATATCTGCCGCTGCACCGGCTATCATTCCATCATTCGCGGCGCACTGAATGCCGTGAGCCGCATCCGCGAGGCAGGCCTCGCCCTGGGAGCATGACATGACCATAGCCATCACCACCCCGGAACCCCGCAGCCTGGGCGCCAAGGCCTTTCTTGCCGCAGGGCCAAAGAAGATCCTGATCGACGGCATCTGGCGGGAGGCCGGCGATGGCCGCCGCTTCGAGAGCTTCGACCCCGCCTCCGGCCGGCTTCTGGCGGAATTGGCGCAGGGCACGGCTGAGGATGTCGACGAGGCGGTGGCCTCAGCGCGGCGGGCGCTGACCTCCAGGGAATGGCAGGGGCTGACACCCTCCAATCGCGGCAAGCTGCTCTGGAAGATCGCCGAACTGATCGACGCCCATGTCGAGGAACTGGCAGAGCTTGAAACACTGGACCAGGGCAAGAGCTACAAGACGGGCCGGTTTGGCGAGATCCCGGCCTCTGCCGAGCAGTTCCGCTATTTCGCCGGCTTCTGCACCAAGATTCTCGGCACCACCATCCCCACTTCGATCGGCTACCAGCCGGAGGGCAAGCAAATCTTCGCCTATACCACCCGCGAGCCGATCGGCGTGGTGGCGGCGATCACGCCGTGGAACTCGCCGATGCTGATGGCGGCGATGAAGCTGGCGCCGGCGCTGGCGGCCGGTTGCACTGTGGTGCTGAAGCCCGCCGAGGAAACCTCGCTCACCGCCATCCGGCTGGTCGAACTGATGCTGGAGGCCGGCCTGCCCAAGGGCGTCGTCAATCTGGTGTCCGGGTTTGGCGAGACGGTCGGTGCGGCGCTGACGGCGCATCCCGATGTCGACAAGGTGGCCTTTACCGGCTCGACCGAGGTGGGCAAGCTGATCGTCGGCGCGGCCCAAGGCAATCTGAAGAAGCTGACGCTGGAGCTTGGCGGCAAGTCGCCGGCCATCATCATGCCCGATGCCGATATGGCGCTGGCCATTCCGGGGGTGGCCCGCGGCATCTTTTCCAATTCCGGCCAGGTCTGTGTCGCCGGCTCGCGCGTCTATGCACATCGCAGCGTGCATGACCAGGTGGTGGAAGGATTGTCGAAGGCGGCCGGTGCGCTCACCCTCGGCCACGGGCTTGACCCCGCAACCGATCTCGGGCCGCTGGTCAACCGCAAACAGGCCGATCGTGTCGCGGGTTTCATCGCCGAGGGACGCGCCGAGGGGGCAGAGATTGCCGCCGGTGGCACCCAGCACGGCGAATTCTCGACCTTCTTCGATCCGACCGTCGTGACTTCCGTCCGGCCCGACATGCGGCTGATGCGCGAAGAGATCTTCGGGCCTGTCGTTGCCGTCACCCCCTTCGACGACGTGGAGGAGGCGATCGCCTTTGCCAATGACAGTCCCTATGGCCTGGCCGGCAGCGTGTGGACGCAGGACCTGTCCAGCGCCCATCGGCTGGCGGCACGCGTCAAGGCGGGCACCATCTGGATCAATTGCCATTCCTATTTCTCGCCGGAGCTGCCCAAGGGCGGCCACCGGCAATCCGGCTGGGGCTATGAGAATGGTGCACCGGGGCTCGACAACTACCTGGAGACGAAGACGGTCTGCGCGGTGATCTAGAAGACCGCAAAAATGTTCCCTGGAATGCAAGACTTTTCGCGTGAAAGAGTCTGTCCGAACGATGGAACTGTCCTGCAACTCCTCCGTTAACCGATGCGCCCGATGGAGAGGGGCGCCTACCGATTAACAAAGGGATAGCCGAGATGAACAAGGAAAAGAAGCTTGAGGACCTGTTCCTCGATACGCTGAAAGACATCTACTACGCCGAGAAGAAGATCCTGCGCGCGCTGCCGAAGATGCGCCGCGCCGCATCGTCGGCCGAGCTGCAGCAGGCATTCGACCTGCACCGCGAACAGACCGAAGGCCAGATCGAGCGCCTAGAGCAGGTTTTCGAACTGATGGGCAAGAAGGCCCGCGGCAAGACCTGCGACGCCATCGAAGGCATCATCGCCGAAGCCGAAGAAATCATGGAGGAATTCAAGGGCCAGCCTGCGCTGGACGCCGGTCTCATTTCCTCGGCCCAGGCCGTCGAGCACTACGAGATCGCCCGTTACGGCACGCTGAAGCGCTGGGCCATGGATCTCGGTATGAAGGATGCCGCCAAGCTGCTGGACGAGACCCTGCAGGAAGAAAGCCAGACCGACCAGAACCTGTCGAGCCTGGCCGAAGGCAAGGTCAACAAGAAGGCCGCTTAAGGTCTTCTACATCGCCCGGAAGTGCGATGGTGAAAGCCCCCTTCGCGGGGGCTTTTGCATGTCTTGGGGTACGTGTATGTCAGTTGCTTATTGGGAGGTCGTCGGCAAGCCGACATATCGGTGGTTCACCCCCCTCTGGTCTGCCGGCGTCCGGCATTGCAACCGACTCACGGGATCGATTGCTCGGCTTCGCCGACCACGCCTCATCCCCCCACAAGAGGGGAGATCCTATGGCCGAGGTCGCTAGCCAACATGCGAATTCTAGCATACGCGATACCCCCCTCTGCCCTGCCGGGCATCTCCCCCACAAGGGGGGAGATCGGTTTGCGGAGACCGCTCGCCAACATGCATTTCGTAGCATGCGCCAACCCCCCTCTGGTCTGCCGACCATCTCCCCCTCAAGGGGGGAGATCCGATTGCGGAGACCGCTCGCCCAAAACACCCGACGTTTGCTGGCTTGGCTGGCGGGGCACCGTTCTGCTGATCTCCCCCCTTGAGGGGGAGATGGCTGGCAAGCCAGAGGGGGGTATGTTGAGCGCGAACGCCCAAGAGGCGCACCGCAAAGACAACGTTACCTTGCAGCCCCTCACCCAGCCTTCATCTCCAGCACCACCGTCGGCCAGAGTTCAGAGACCGTGGGGTGGATCGGCACGGCCCAGCGCAGGGTGTCGAAGGTCGCATCGGCGTTCATCAGGTCGAGGATGCCGTGGATTGCCTCGTCGCCGCCGGTGCCGAGGATCGATGCGCCGAGGATTTTTCGTGTGTCGGCATCAGCGATGAGCTTCATGAAGCCCAACGTCTCGCCCTTTTCAACAGCGCGACCCACGCGCGACATCGGTCTTGTTCCGACAAGGATATTGCGACCGCTCTGGCGCGCCTGGCCTTCCGTCATGCCGACACGGCCGAGCGGCGGGTCGATGTAGAGTGCATAGCCGAGCACCCGGTCGGAAACCTTGCGGCTTTCGCCATCCAGCAGGTTGGCGGCGAGGATTTCGAAGTCGTTATAGGCGGTATGGGTGAAGGCGCCGCGGCCGTTGCAATCGCCCAGCGCCCAGATGCCCTCGACATTTGTGGCGAGATCGTCGCCAACCTTGATGTAGCCGCGCGTATCGGTTTCCACACCCGCCTTGTCCAGGCCGAGATCATCGGTGTTCGGACGCCGGCCGACCGCCAGCAGCACGTCGCTGCCGATCACCTCAGGCGCGCCCTCAGTGCAATCGACCCCGACCGCCACACCGTCCTCATGCCAGCGGAAACGAATGCATTCGGCGCCGGTGCGAATGCGAATGCCCTCGCCTTCGAGGATCTCGCGGATCGCCTGCGACACATCCTCGTCCTCGCGGCTGACCAGGCGCGGTCCCTTCTCGACCACCGTCACCTCAGCACCGAACCGGCGATAGATCTGGGCAAATTCCAGCCCGATATAGCTGCCGCCAACGATGACGAGATGCTTCGGCACCCGGTCCAGCACAACGATGTCGCTGTTGGTCAGGTAGGGCACATCCTGGATGCCTGGAAAATCCGGGATCGCCGCACGGCCACCGACATTGAGGAATATCTGCGGCGCGGTCAGCAGTTCCTCGCCGACCCTGATGGTGGTCGGGCTTTCGAACCGGGCATGGCCGCGGATCAGCGTGCAGTTTTCCATGCTCTCCAGCCAGCTTTCATTGCCGGCGCGGGAATCCAGCGTCACCTGATAGGCGCGATCCCGTACCTTCGCCATATCCACCCGCACAGGCCCGGTCGGGATGATGCCGTAATCGGCGCCGCGGCGGGCAAGATGGGCAGCATAGGCTGACGCGACCAGCGTCTTGGTGGGCTTGCAGCCGGTGTTCACGCAGGTGCCGCCGACATGCTTGCGTTCGATGATCGCGACCTTGCGCCCGGCATCGTTCAATCGACCGGCAAGCGAGGGGCCGGCCTGGCCGGCGCCGATGATGATCGCGTCGAAGGCTCTCATGCAGTTGCTCCGATGGCCGCTGGCAGCAACAGGACGATGACGATGGCCGCAACGATCGCAACCGCATCCTCAATGAGGCCAGCCGGCAGATCGGCCTCAAAGATCTCGGCCAGCTTTGCGCGTGCTGCCGCCCCGCCATAGGTGCCGATGACCGCGCCGATCACACCGGCGATCACGCCGAGGATCCAGCCACCATGGGGCATGCCGATCGCGGCACCGGCGAGAGCGCCGGTAAGAAGGCGCGCGCCGAACTGCTGCGGCACCTTGCGGCTCGGTGTCGACGGCAACTGGTCGGTGACGAATTCGAACGCCGCCAAAACGGTCAAGAGACCCACGGCCCAGATGGACCCCATGAAGGCCAGCCAGGAGCCGGAGAGATCGAGAAGGCCGGTATAGGCAGCCCAGGCAATGGCCGCGGGCGCCGTCATGGCGCGGAGGCCGGCGACGATACCGATCAGGAGGGAAAGCTGGATGAACATGACAACTCCATGGAGATTTCAGTCTTGGAAAAGCGCTGGTGCCGGAAGAATGGCCTCGGTGCCGGGCCGTCGGCTTGCTGCCCAAGCCATGTTTCTACGCGCCCCCATTTCGACCTCGTGACGGACAGCGGCCCGCCGGACGGTGATGTTTGAAATTGCACAGCAATCGTCTGGTCCGAAGACCTGGCCTTGTTGTCGTCTCAGGCGCGATTAGGCCCTGTTCCGACCATGGAGTCAAATGCCTTCCAGTGGTCCTTGCCGACGGGCGAAAGGCCTCAGCCGCCGCTTGTGCAACAGGCTTGGACAAGACTGGCACGTTAGCACTGGCTGAAAATATCGAGGCCGCTCGCAGCCGGCCTGGAGCAAGGGATATCATGACCAGCATTGACATCAACGACAGACATACACGCGCCCGCAAATCCCTTGATACCGCCATGGGGCTACAGGCGGCAGGACAGTTGGAACTGGCGCAGAGGGAATATGCCCATGTTCTGGCAGCGGAATACCGCATGCTGGACGTGCTGCCGCTGCTTGCCGGCGTCGTGGCCAAACGGGGCGACCGGGAACTGGCACTCTATTACTGGGATAAGCTTCTGACGCAGCATCCCGGGCATGTGGTGGGCCTGATCGAAAAGGGCATGCTGCTGCATCAGCTGTCGCGCTATGGCGAAGCCGTGGACTGTTTCCGCATCGCCAAGGCGATTTCGCCGACCAATACCGTGGTGCGCACCAACCTGTCTGTCGCGCTGGCCGATGCCGGCCGGACAGACGACGCGCTGGTGGAACTGTCGCAGCTTTTGACTCTGCAGCCGGGCAACATCCATGCCGCCCATCAGTTCCGGCGGCTTGCGGCGACCGTCGTGCCCTTCTGGCATCCGGCCATGATGAACGATGGTGTCCGCAACGATGCCTTCGAGGCGGCGATCCTGCGTGCTGTCGAGCGTCGCGGGGCGGATGCGCAGGTGCTGGATATCGGCACCGGCAGCGGCCTGCTGTCGCTGATGGCGGCACGGGCCGGGGCGCAGAACATCGTGACCTGCGAGATGGTGCCGGCGGTGGCGCGCACGGCCGAGCGTATCGTCGCTGCTAACGGCTATGGGGAGGCCATCAAGGTGTTCGGCAAGAGCTCCACGGACCTCTCTGTCGGCAGCGAATTGCCCCGCAAGGCCGATATCTTCGTCTCCGAAATCCTGTCGAGCGACCTGCTGGCGGAAAACGTGCTCAAGACCTTCGAGGACGCCCATGCGCGCCTGATCGAGGACGATGCCATCATCATTCCCCGGGCCGCGCGGGCCATCGGCTGCCTGGCCGACAGCCAGACGCTATCGAATTACGCCCATGTCTCCGATGTCTCCGGCTTCGACATGACCTTGTTCAATTCGCTTGCGCCGCAACGCCTGCCGCTGCATGGCGCCATGACGGACTGGACACGGTTGTCGGACGATTTCGAACTGGTCTCGGTCGACCTGACCGCCCGCAGCTTTGCGCCGGAACTGCGCAAGATGTCGATCACCGCCAAGGCCGATGGCCGCGCCACCGGCGTCGTGCAATGGCTTGATGTGGATCTCATCGACGACATCACCTTCAGCAACCATCCCGACCAGGCCCATGAAGGCCATTGGCTGCAGGTCCTCCACACCTTCCCCGAGCCTGTCATGGTCAAGGCCGGCCAGACGATCGACCTCGTTGTCGGCCACGACAAAACCAGCATCATCGTGGTGCCGGCCCCGGCCAAACCGGCGAGATAGCAGGGCGGCGGGTCTCGGCCCCGCCCCGACCATCCGCACATCAAAGCCTTGACGTCGAAGGGCTTTGCCTTGACAGGAGAGACGCATATTCATGCGTCCCCGCGATGATCGGCTGATGTAACTCGCCCAAGCCATTCTGCCTGACGTCGCCGACGCAGATCATCCGCCAATTCGCGACGGAGCGTTTTCATGCTTTTCAGTCTCTTCCTGATGCTCAAGACTTTGTATCAGGTGGTCCTGGTGTCCTATCTCACGCTCTGGCCCGTACTTGTTTTTCGAAACAGCGGCGCTGACAGCAGCAAGGCCATTCTCGCGCCCGTTATCGGTATCCTATGCCTGGCGGTGCTGGGTGCGGGCCTATGGTTCTTCCCCTGGTTCCGCAACGATTTCATCCGCTGGGGGCTCTTGGTGGCCTTTGCCCTGCCGATCGTGTTTGCGGTCCGGTCAAAGGACGTTCGATTCCGGATCTCGCTTCCCTATGCCCTGTTTGCTGCGGTCATGCTTCAGGCCCTGATTATCGGCAACAATCCCCTGCCCATTTCGCAGGAATTCATGCCCGGCTCGGTTCAGCCCGGCCGGATGATCGCAGCGCCTTCCGACCATGAAATCCCCTTCGCGACCGCCGACTACTTCCGCCACAACTATGATGGTGTCGAAAAGGTCGAGGACTATTTCGGTGAGTGGGGTCTGACGTCGCGCGGGCCGCTGGTTCCATTCGGCATCAACGCGCTGTTCTTCCTGCTCGGCATTGTCGGGGGTGGCCAGGAGTTTGCGTCGATCTATGGTTGGCTCACGAACGCGCTGGTGATCCTCGGCGTGTTCCACCTGACACGGTCTCTGACGCCGGACCCGGCACGCACCAATCTCGCCCTATTCTGGGCGGCGCTCTCGCCTGTGGTCCTGATCAATACCGTTTTCACCTGGCCCAAGCTTCTGGCGATCTATCTGTTGCTGCTCGCCGTTGCCTTCATCATCAGGCGCAGGCTCTACCTGGCAGGCTTCCTCACCGCATTGTCGTGGCTCAGCCATCCCGTCGGAGCGCTGATGATCCCAGCTTTGGGCCTGTTCGTGCTGACCAGGACACCGGACGGCGAAGGGCCGTGGATCGCAAGGGCGGCGCGCTTCTGCATGCCGGCAGCCATAGCGGGCGCTGCCACCATGGCACCCTGGCTGGCTTTCAAAGTCCATCTCGGACAGCCAGATCCCTTCGCGGCCTATCTTCTTGGTCGAGGCACGGGATTTGAAGCCGCGACCACGTTTCAGGAATGGATTTCGCCGCGGATCAGCAACATCTATTACACGCTGACGCCCTTTGCCATTTACAACGACGGCCTGATCAAGGCGTGGCTTCTCGGACCGCTGAACGATGCATCCAGATGGCTTATCCAATATTCAAAAAGCCTTCCGGGACAGCTGGGTTTCGTGGCCGCGGCCGCGGCCTGCGTCTCCATGCTGTTCCATCGCTGGAACCGCCAGTCGGCGGCTTTCGGCGGCAGCTTCATTGTGGCCGCCCTGTTCGTGATGGTCGTGTTCTGGGGCTATTCCGCCGACGGCCTGGGGCGCAACTCGCTGGAACCCGTGACGATCCTGCTGATCGTCTTCGTCTGCGCCTATGGGGAGAAACTCGCGCTTTTGACGCCTGTCATCCTGGTGACCGCCGCTGCCGAGACCATCATGCTGTCCCTGCTGCAGTTCGCGGCCGATGACGGCTTTACCGCCCAGATGCATGTCCCGCTGAAAATGATCGCGCTGACCGCGGCCCCGGTGATCTCTGCGGCCATTCTTTATGCGTCCGCGGGGCTGTCGAAGCAATTTGCCGCCCGGCCGGCAGGGTCTGCGTCGGAATAATCGGCGCGCCCTGCCACGTCGGGCACCAGAAGAATGCACGGTCGACAAAGCCGTCCGGGGGTTACCGGGCGGCACAGATGTGTTTTCCTGACGGCAAAAACGAAAAAACCTCGCCGAAGCGAGGTTTTCGAACTGGTCGGAGTGGAGTGATTCGAACACTCGACCCCCACGTCCCGAACGGAGATGGCGTCGCGAAAGCCCAGGAATTCCGGGGCGGACACGTCATTTTGATCACCGTCCGTTCCGGTTTCGTCCAGTCATTCGGTCCGCAATCGGTCCGTAAACTGGAATGTTCTGGTCACAGGGATACGAACCTTCGACCCGTGCCCGTGACCCTCTTCAAGAATGTTTTTCTGGTATCTTGGGAGACCGTAATGGACATGTCATTCCGCCCCACGGGCGTTACTCCAATACACCTTTCCGACATCCGCACTGGCCGCAGCTTTCGCGAGGCGGCGGATGCCTATATCAAGTCCGGCGGCGAGCAGCGCTATCTTCCGCCGATCATCGACTATTTCGGCGATCGGCCGCTGGCATCGATCTACCCTGCCGACATCAGGGAGATGGCGGAAGTGATCTATCCGCTCGCCAAAGGATCAACGCGCAATCGCCAGGCGGTGACGCCGGCGCGTGCGGTGCTGATGTGGGGATATGACAAGGGATGGTGCGGGTTGATCCGCGTGCGGCGGTTCAAGACGGACAAGCCAAAGCGCCTCAAGGCCGCGTCGCCGCTATGGATGCACGACTTCACCCGTCAATGCGATCGTGACGTCCTGCCACATCTGGCCGCGATCGTGATGTTCATGGCGCAAACCGGCGCCAGAATCAGCGAGGCCGTCGCGCTACGCTGGAGCGAGGTGGACCTGAACGCCCGGACGGCCTTGCTGCTCAAGACGAAAACATCGACCAACTCCGTGCGCTACATCACGGATGGACTGGTCGGGCGCCTACGCGATCTCAGGGTGGACCAAAGCGCGGATGACCGCGTATTCCGCTACACCTCTCGGCACTCGGTCAATGAGCGGATCAAGGCTGTGTGCGAGCGGGCCGGCATCGAAAACAAGCCGCCGCATACCTGCGGTCGACGCACCTTCGCCACCAGGGCGATCGATCTCGGAATGGATGTCCGCACAGCCATGACGGCCGGCGGATGGGAAAGTTCGTCGGTCTTTCTGGAAATCTATGTGCAGCCCCGCGTCAATGCCGGGCGCATGGTCGCCGATCGCTTTGCGCTGGACGACGTCGCCAACGCTTGATCAGCCAAGACCGATCTTCATCGCGATCCATTTCCAGAACAGCACAACGGCGCCGCCGATCGCAGCGGCGCCGGCGCCAAGCAGCATCTGCATGCCGATGAACCGTTCCTTCCACCGCTTGATCTCGTGCATCACGGGTTTTGCCTCGGCAAGGTCATCCGCCAGCCGCTCGATATTCGCCTTGCTGGTGGAGTGTTCGGCCCGCAAGGCTTCCAGCTCCTTATAGATGCGTGACCGACCGTCGCTGGATTCCTGCCGGCTCACCTGAATTTGCGGGGCAAGGGCGGCGAGCTGCTGCTGCATCGCGGATATCTGGCCTTCCAGCTGTCCGATCGCACGATGCAACGCCTCATCCGCCATGGTGATATCCTGTTGAATTGTAGTTGGTGGTAAAAATGATGAAGGGCCGGCCTTGCGGCCGGCCCTGAGACGTACAGTTGATGTGAGGGCGTTGGGGATATACTCTCTGGCCAAGTACGCGTGCTGATCGTAGATTGCGCCGCTGGCTCCCTTTTGAGGTAGGCGTTAGGATG
>NZ_FWXU01000004.1 GCF_900176345.1 Rhizobium sp. RU36D | reverse complement strand
CTTCGTCATGCCAAACCTCCGTTTGGCATAATGAGTCAGAATTCCTCTGATTTGGGAATCCCATCACGAGTCGGCGTCATTGCTCGTTGGTATAAGACTATCGATTGCTGTGTTCAGCGCCCGCCCGGCCTCTGGCACCGTTGGACGAATGCGCTGGGAGTAGTGATCCGAGATCTGGAGCGAAGCAATGAGCCTCAGCCATTGCTCTTCCGGATTTGTCATTAATTCGTATTTTGATAACCAGCGGTCGCCTATTCCTTGGAAACCATCAGTCCGGATTGTGTATTCATCGTCTACTCGCCAAGAGCGCAACAATACAGGTATCTCGAGGCTGAATGGCTGCACGCCGCGTGCCGGTATGTGCTCCGACAGAGGAGTCCACGTCAGCACAAATATACGGCGAATGTAGGGGCTACGTTCGAACAGTTTTGGTCCAAATTCGAAAGTATAGATTCCGCGTTTGTCAGGCGTAAGCGGGTCGCTTCCGTCTTGTGGACTGTCTTTAATCCGCACTGACAGTGAGAACAGCGACGAGGGCGGTTCGATCCGAACGCTGCCGGCAATTGCTTGATTAGCCATGATCATAAGCAATAGCACGATGATGCTCGTTCTGACGATCTGCATTCAATTACCCCTTCTGAATTTGAGCCCTAGCATACTGGCTGCGACCACGAGGCAAACGACACGCGATCCAGTCGCGAAAGCCTGCAAAATTGAAATGCCCTTCTCGGATCCCGTAGCTCCTTGGATAATCGTCAGCATCGCTTCGTAGCCTGATTGGCCTTCATTAAGTAATACCGACAACATCAGATAAATCAGCCACCCTATGGCAGAAATACATACGGAATAGAAAACTACCCGTGTTTCGGTCTTATTCGGAGCCAGAAGCACAAGCGCCCCCGCAGCCGCGAACGGCGTGGCTTCACCGATGAGCGAAGCATCCTCCGTAACGATTGGTCCACTCAGGACAATTGCAATGGCAATATCGTCCCCATGAAAAAAATTACCTAGAGAAAGAATATCGAGAATATAAAATATTATTGCTAGTCCAGGTAACCACAACGCAATCAGAATCGCCATAAACGCCAAATTACGACGAGACATAACGACCCTCCCCGAAACGGTTTTCTAGCTTATTAAAGCCGATACGATATCATCACTATTTGCGACGCAATTCCAAGTGGTTTTATGGCGATATTCGCGCCGTATTTTCCGATTTTTTTGTTTTTTCAGAGAACAAAGATCGGGGCGCCGGAAGTACCCCGATCTGTAACGTCTCAATGCGCGATCATCACATGGCGTACCGTCGTGTAATCTTCCAGCGCATACATCGACATGTCCTTGCCGTAGCCGGATTGCTTCATGCCGCCGTGGGGCATTTCGTTACAGAGCATGAAGTGGGTGTTGATCCAGGTGCAGCCGTAGCGCAGCTTGGCGGCCGCCTGCATGGCGCGGGAGATGTCCTTGGTCCAGACCGAGGAGGCAAGGCCGTAGTCGCTGTCATTGGCCCAGGCGACGGCCTGTTCGGCTTCGGTGAAGCGGGTGACGGAGACGACGGGGCCGAAGACTTCGCGGCGGACGATCTCGTCGTCCTGGGTGGCGCCGGCAATCACGGTCGGCGTGTAGAAGAAGCCCTTGTCGGAGCCAAGCTTGCCGCCGGTCACGACTTCCATGTGCTTGTGTTCGGCCGCCCGGGTCACGAAGCTTTCGACGCGGTCGCGCTGGCGCTTGGAGATCAGCGGGCCGATCTCGTTTTCGGCGTCGTCGGCCTGGTTGAACTTGATGGTCGAGACGGCGCTTGCGAGATCGGCGACGAAGCGGTCGTAGATCTTGTCTGATGCGTAGATGCGGCAGGCGGCGGTGCAGTCCTGGCCGGCATTGTAATAGCCGAAGGTGCGGATCGCCGAGACGGCGGCATCGATATCGGCGTCGTCATGGATGATGACCGGCGCCTTTCCGCCCAGTTCCAGATGGGTGCGCTTGACGGTCTTGGCGGCGGCGGTCAGCACCTTCTTACCGGTCGCGATATCGCCCGTGATCGAGACCATCGCGATTTTCGGGTGGTTGATCAGCGCATTGCCGACACTTTCGCCGCGGCCGAGCACGACATTGATCACGCCCTCCGGCAGGATGTCGGCCATGACCTTGGCGAGCTTCAGGGCGGTCAGCGGCGTCTGCTCGGAAGGCTTGAAGACCACGGTGTTGCCGCCGGCCAGCGCCGGTGCCAGCTTCCAGGCCATCATCATCAGCGGATAGTTCCAGGGCGCGATCGAGCCGATGACGCCGACGGCATCACGACGGATCATCGAGGTGAAGCCGGGGAGGTATTCGCCCGAGACCGGCGCCTGCAGCGTGCGGATCGCGCCGGCGAAGAAACGGTAGCAGTCGACGATAGCAGGGATTTCATCGTTCAGAACGGCATTGATCGGCTTGCCGCAATTGAGGCTTTCAAGCGCAGCAAAGGCGGCGGCATCCTTTTCGATCGCATCGGCAATGGCCAGCAGATAGCCGGCGCGCTGGCCGGGCGTGGTCTGCGACCAGGACACGAAGGCGCCTTCGGCAGCGTCGACGGCGGCCTCGACCTGGGCGAGCGACGCCTCGGGGAGATCGACGATGACATCGCCGGTCTTGGGGTTCAGGATCTTTTCGTCCGTCTCTGTGCCGGCCTCGAACTTGGCGCCGATCAGCATCTGGGTGTCCATGTCGTTCTCCCTTTTCTCAGACTTCATTTGCGGCAGCCGCCCTGACGAAGCGGCGCCGCCGGTGGTTCATTTGCCGCTGCCCGCGACGGTATCGGTATCGCGGGTCAGATAATAGGCCGCCAGGATCGGCAGGAAGGTGACGAGCACGACAACCATCGCCACCACATTGGTGACCGGGCGCTGGCGTGGGCGGATCAGTTCTTCCAGCATCCAGATCGGCAGGGTCGATTGCTGGCCGGCGGTGAAAGTGGTGACGATGACCTCGTCGAAGGAGAGCGCGAAGGCAAGCATGCCGCCAGCCAGAAGTGCTGTAGCAATGTTCGGCAGGATCACGTAACGGAAGGTTTGGAATCCATCAGCGCCGAGATCCATCGAGGCCTCGATCAGCGAACCCGAGGTGCGACGGAAGCGGGCGACCGCATTGTTGTAGACGACCACGACGCAGAAGGTGGCGTGGCCGAGAATGATCGTCCAGAACGAAAAGGAGATGTCGGCGATCGAAAAGGCCGAGCGCAACGCAATGCCGGTGATGATGCCGGGTAGCGCGATCGGCAGGATCACGAGCAGCGAGATCACCTCGCGGCCGAAGAATTTTGTTCGCGCGACGGCGGCGGCGGCCAGCGTGCCGAGGACGAGCGCGATCACGGTGGCGATGCTCGCGACCTTCACCGAGAGGGTGAGTGCTTCCCAGATGTCTGGGCGGTTCCAGGCCACGGCCAACCATTTGGCGGTGAAGCCCGGTGGTGGCCACTGGAAGCTCTTTTCCTCCGTGGTGAAGGCATAGACGAAGATCAGCAGGATCGGCAGGTGCAGGAAGGCAAGCCCGAGGCCGGCGGCGATCTTCAAGGACAGGCCTGCGGATTGGGAGCGGTCAGAGCGCATCGAAGGCCCCCATGCGTTTGGCGATGGTGAGATAGATGCCCATGATGACGATCGGCACGACCGAGAAGGCCGCAGCGAGCGGGATATTGCCGGCAGTACCCTGCTGGGCATAGACGGCCTGGCCGATGAAGAGCCTGGAGGTGCCGACGATCTGCGGGATGATATAATCGCCCATGGTCAGCGAAAAAGTGAAGATCGAGCCGGCGACAATGCCGGGAAGCGCCAGTGGAAAGAGCACATGGCGGAAGGTCTGGCGCGGATCGGCGCCGAGATCCCCCGAGGCTTCGATCAGGTTGCCGGGCACGCGCTCAAGCGCTGCCTGAATCGGCAGGATCATGAAGGGCAGCCAGACATAGACGAAGACGATGAAGGTGCCGAGATAGCTGATCGACAGGGAGTTGCCGCCGATGACCGGGATAGCAAGGATGCCATCAAGCAGCCAGGTGAGATGCAGCTTCTCGAAGATCCAGGTGAGGATGCCTTCCTTGGCCAGGATCAGCTTCCAGGCATAGACCTTGACCAGATAGCTCGACCAGAGCGGCAGCATGATGCCGAGATAGAAGACGGCCTTCCAGCGCCCCCGGGCGTAACGGGCGGCGTAATAGGCGATCGGGAAGGCGATGACGGCAGAGGCGAGCGTGACGGCGGCTGACATCAGCAGCGTGCGCAGGATGATGTCGAAATTGGATGGTTGCAGCAGCTGGCCGTAGGTCGCGAGCGTGAATTCGTAATTGATCAGGCCGGAGAATTCGTCGATCGAGAAAAAGCTTTGCAGCAGGAGCGCCACCAGCGAGCCGACATAGATGATGCCGAGCCAGAGCAGGGGCGGCACCAGCATCAGCATCAGCAGCAGGTTGGGACGCCGCCAGAACAGATCCGAGAGCCGCCCCAACAGGCCCTGACGGCCAGGGATGATGGCGGATGCCGAGATCGCCGTCATGCGGCCTCCTCCATGTAGTGCGGGTCTGAGGGAGACCAGGCGATCCGGATGCTTTCTCCGGCCTGCGGTGCCGGCTGGCCGGCGGGCAGCGAGAGGGTGAGCGCCGTCACCGCGGTTTCGACAAAGAGTTTGGTGGATGCGCCGAGGAAGCTCGCCGAGCGCACCGTCGCTTCGACGCCGCCTTCGGAGACGATGCGGATGGCTTCCGGACGCAGGCTCGTCCAGCGGGCCTCGCCGCCCAGCGCCTTCATCGCCTCGGGTGCAATCACATTCGAAGAGCCGACGAAATCCGCGACAAAGCGGGTGCGGGGGCGGTTGTAGATCTCATGCGGGGTGCCGGCCTGGACGATCTTGCCATCGTTGAAGACGGCGACGCGGTCGGCCATGGAGAGAGCCTCGCCCTGGTCATGGGTCACGAAGACGAAGGTGATCCCCAGCGAGCGCTGGAGCGTCTTCAACTCCTCCTGCATCTGTTCGCGTAGCTTCAAGTCGAGCGCGCCCAGCGGTTCGTCAAGCAGCAGCACCTTGGGCTTGTTGACGAGTGCGCGGGCCAGAGCGACGCGCTGCCGCTGGCCGCCGGAGAGCTGCCCAGGCTTGCGGGCGCCGTAACCGGGAAGCTTGACCAATTCGAGCACCTGCTCGGCCAGACGGTGGCGTTCTGCCTTGCCGACGCCCTTGACCATCAGGCCATAGGCGACGTTGTCGAGAATATTCAGGTGCGGGAAGAGGGCATAGTCCTGGAAGACCGTGTTGACGTTGCGGCGATAGGGCGGAACGCCCTCGGCGGTTTCGCCGAAGATCTCGATATGGCCTGCGGTCGGCTGTTCGAAGCCGGCGATCAGGCGCAGGCAGGTCGTCTTGCCGGAGCCGGACGGGCCGAGCATGGCGAAGAATTCGCCGGGCTCGACGGTCAGGTCGACGGCGTCGACGGCTTTCACGTTGCCGAAATGGCGCGAGACCTTCGAGAAGGAGACGGCTGCGGTCATCAAGGACTCCAGAATGTTCACGAGTGCCGGCAAGATGCCAGCCTGGGTCTACACCCTCCCCTTGATGGGGAGGGTCGGACCGAAGGTCCGGGGCGGGGTGACCTTCTTTGTTGCGTGTGAATACAGATCACCCCCACCCGCGCGTTCCGCGCGACCTCCCCCCTCAACGGGGAGGTGGGCTGTTACCGTCCGCCAATCACGCCGATATAGTCGGAGACCCAGCGGTGGTAGGGCACGCATTCGCCCTGGCTGGCGCATTTGGAGACGGGGGTCTTCCAGAACTTGATCTTCTCGAAGTTCTCGTAGCCGTTGGTCTTGCAGCCTTCGTCGGTCAGGAGCGCATTGCCCTTGCAGGCTGCGGGAACGGACGGCACCGTGCCGAACCAGGCGGAAACGTCGCCCTGGACCTTGGGCGAGAGCGAATGCTCCATCCACATATAGGCGCAGTTCGGATGCTCGCTTTCGGCATGCAACATGGTCGTGTCGGCCCAACCGGTGACGCCTTCCTTCGGGAAGACAGAGGCGACAGGCTGTTCGGCCTTCAAGAGGTTGACCTGGAAGGGCCAGGAGCCGGAGGCGACCACGCCTTCGTTCTTGAAGTCGTCGATCTGGATGAAGGCATCGTGCCAGTAGCGGCTGACCAGGGTTCGCTGGACGCGAAGCAGATCGAGGGCTGCCTTGTACTGGTCTTCGTTCAGCTCGTAGGGGTCCTTGATGCCGAGTTCAGGCTTGTGGAACATCAGGTAGTTGGCGGCATCTGCCACATGGATCGGGCCGTCATAGGCCTGGATCCGGCCCTTGTTGGACTTGCCGTCGGCAAGCGTCATCTCTTCGAAGACGACGTTCCAGCTATCGGGAGCTTTGTCGCCAAAGACCTTGGTATTGTACATCAGGACGTTCGGGCCCCAGACGTAAGGCGTGCCGTAGTGGACGCCGTCCTTGGTGTGCCAGGGGGCGTTCTGCAGGCGCTCGTCAATCGTGCTCCAGGAGGGGATGAGCGCCGTATTGATCGGCTGCACGCGCTTGCCGGCCACGAGACGGAGCGACGCGTCGCCTGAGGCGGTGACGAGGTCGAAGCCGCCTTCGTTCATCAGCGCGACCATTTCATCCGAGGTGGCGGCGGTCTTGACCGAGACCATGCAGCCGGTCTTCTTTTCGAACTCGGTGACCCAGTCGTAGTTCTTGTCGGTTTCGCCGCGCTCGATATAGCCGGCCCAAGCAACGATCGACAGCTGGCCTTCGCCCGGACCCAGCGCCTTCAGCGGCTCCTGTGCGACGGCGGTGAAGGCGAAGCTGAACATGGCTGTCGCCGCGGTGCAGGATTTCAGGATGGATTTCATCGCTCTTTATCTCCCGGTTGCGCCGCTTTTGCGCGGCATTTTGTTCCCGAAGATGAAGGTGGCTCGAATCCCGCGCTTTCGCAAATTCATTCGTCAGAACGCCGATATCGGTTTTTCCGATGGGAGCCGCAGTTTGCCAGTTGAGTAGCTACCTGATCCTTCCACTGCGGCTTGCCTCGGCGATGCCGACGAAATCCCGGGCTGATTGGGGCAGGCTTGAGCCCTTGCGCCAGACCATGCCGACCTGCACGACGGGAAGCGCGCCGGAGACGTCGCGACTTTCGATGCGGTCGCCTTCCAGCGACCAGGGGCGGTAGACGAGGTCAGGCAGCAGCGCCACGCCGGCGCCGGTCGCCACCAGGCTGCGGACGGCCTCCACCGAGCGGGTGCGGAAGGCCACATGCGGGCGGGCGCCGAGGGCGGAGAGAAGCTTTCCCGTGTTTTCCTCGATTTCGTCCACGGTCAGCATGATCAGCGGTTCGCGGGCAATGTCCTGCACCGAGATGATATCGGCCGAAACCAGCGGATGGCCCATGGGCAGCCACAGCCGGTATGGCGAGGTTTCAAGGATCTCGGCCTGCAGCGCCAGCCGGTCGCGAAGGTTGGAGATGACCATGACCGCGACGTCCAGTTCGCCACCGATCAGCAGATGTTCGAGATAGGAGCCGTTGTCTTCGATGGCAGAGACCTCGACGCCGGGGCAGGCGCGGCGATAGCGGGCGAGCAGGTCGGAGAGGACATAGCCCGCGACCAGCGATGTCACGCCGATATTCAGCGTTCCGCCGCTGTCGTTGCGGGTTTCCGAAAACGAGTTTCGCGCATCGGAAACTGTTGCCAGGATGCGCGTTGCATGGCGTAGAAACTGGTGGCCGTTATGGGTGATCGACAACCCGCGCGGATGGCGCTCGAACAGCACGACGCCCAAGTCTCCCTCGAGTTCCTTGATCGATTCGGTGATGGAGGATTGGGAGATCGACAGGTTTTGGGCGGCCCGCGTCACCGAGCCTTGCTCCGCCACGGCAACGAAATACTGGAGCTGTCGAAGTGTGAATGCCATGGTGCCCTTGAGGAGGATGTGAGTCTGCGGCAGGGATCAAGGCTGCGCTCGCAGGATGGAATGAAGCGGATCGGGGAGGATTTGTCACGCTTCTTCTGATTTCTATACCTTTTTGGCTTTAGCGGCAGGCGTTCCCAACTGTCTGCATCGCAAAAGCGGCAGTTCTCTTCGCCGGCCATCGTGGCCTATCGGCCACGCCGGGGTGAAACCTGCCTTGGCCATATTGGTGCACTCCAACAAATATGAGAAAAGGGCCAGCTTTTTATCGGCGCGGCATCACGGCAGTTGGTGTGAGCGGTTTTTTTTCGAAGTGGCCCGGATATGCTCAGGCGGTTTTTCAGCTTCTACCAGCCCTATATGGGTCTCTTCTACCTGGACTTCGGCTGCGCCGTATTGTCGGGATTGCTGGAACTCGGCTTTCCCATGGCGGTGAAGCTGTTTGTCGACCAACTCCTTCCCAGTGGCGACTGGCCGGTGATCCTCGCCGCATCGATTGGCCTGCTCGCGGTCTACTTCCTCAATACCGGGCTGATGGCGACCGTCACCTATTGGGGGCATATGCTGGGTATCAATATCGAGACGGACATGCGCCGCCTGGCGTTTGAGCATATCCAGAAGCTGTCATTCCGCTACTTCGACAACCAGAAGACCGGCCATCTGGTGGGGCGCCTGACCAAGGACCTGGAGGAGATCGGTGAGGTAGCCCATCACGGTCCCGAGGACCTGTTCATCGCCGTCATGACCTTCATCGGCGCCTTTGCCTTGATGTTATCGGTCAACTGGAAGCTGGCGCTTTTGACGGCAGCCGTCGTGCCGCTCGGCGCCTGGCTCACCAGCCGCTATGGCGGACGCATGACGCGCAATTCCCATGCGCTTTACGGGCGGGTCGGCGATTTCAACGTGCGGATCGAGGAAAATGTCGGCGGCATCCGCGTCGTTCAGGCCTTTGCCAACGAGGACCATGAGCGAGCGTTGTTCGAAAAGGACAACCATAACTATCGGAAGACCAAGCTTGCGGCCTACAAGATCATGGCCGCCAGCGTATCGCTCAGCTATATGAGCATGCGGCTGATCCAGATGATCGTGATGGTGGGCGGCGCCTATTTCGTGCTGTCGGGCGAATTGTCGAATGGTGGATTCGTCGGCTTCCTGCTGCTGGTCGGTGTATTCTTCCGCCCGGTCGAAAAGATCAATTCCGTCATCGAAACCTATCCCAAGGGCATTGCCGGCTTCCGCCGGTTCACGGAACTGATGGAGACGGCACCTGATATCCAGGATGCGCCCGATGCCGTGGAAGCACCACCGCTCAAGGGCGACATCGTGTTCCGCAAGGTGGCTTTTGGCTACATGCCTGATCGTCCGGTGCTGCGCGCGATCGACCTGACGATCCGGGCCGGCGAGACGGTTGCCTTTGTCGGGCCATCGGGGGCGGGCAAGACGACGCTTTGCTCGCTCCTGCCGCGCTTCTACGATGTCACCGAGGGTGCCATCACGGTGGATGGCATCGATATCAGGGCAATGAAACTTGCCTCGCTGCGCCGGCAGATCGGCATCGTGCAGCAGGATGTCTTCCTGTTCGGTGGGACGATCCGGGAAAACATCGGCTATGGAAAGCTTGGGGCATCCGATGCCGAGATCATGGAGGCGGCACGCAGGGCGAGGCTGGACGGCGTGATTGCCGCCATGCCCGATGGGCTCGATACCGTGATCGGCGAGCGCGGTGTGAAACTCTCAGGCGGGCAAAAGCAGCGGCTGTCGATCGCCCGCATGTTCCTGAAGAACCCGCCGATCCTCATCCTCGACGAGGCGACCTCGGCGCTCGATACGGAGACGGAGCGGGCGATCCAGCAGTCGCTCAACGAACTGGCGGTGGGACGAACGACCCTGGTGATTGCCCATCGGCTGGCCACCATCCGCGACGCCGCCCGTATCGTCGTGGTCGATCAGACCGGGATTGTCGAGGTCGGGCCGCATCGGGACCTGATCGAGGCCAAGGGCGCCTATAGCCGTCTTTACGAGGCCCAGTTCGGGGCGCAAGCGATCTGATCGGCTCTTCAATTTGAGAATGTGAAGCTATGCTTACCCAAGGGGATCTATCTCCGGTAAGGCGAGCTTGCGTGCGGCGATGTCCGCCAGGGCCATCGATGCTGTCAAGCCGGGGCTTTCGATGCCGAACATGTTGACCAGACCATGAAGTCCGTGGTCGGCGGGGCCGTCAATTCGAAAATCCGGCATTGGGCTGTCAGGACCATGCAGCTTGGGACGGATGCCGGCGTAGTCGGGTTGAAGCGCGCCGTCGGGCAGGCCGGGCCAATAGGCCCGGATGGCCTCGTAGAAACGTTCGATTCGGGTGGTGGAGACTTGCAGGTCGTCCTCGCGGTCGACCCATTCCACGTCAGGCCCGAACCGGCACCGACCCTGAAGGTCCAGCGTGGCATGCACCCCAAGGCCTGCAGCTTCCGGCAGGGGATAGACCAGGCGTGAAAACGGCTGGCGGCCGGCAAGCGAAAAATAATTGCCCTTGGCATACCATTGCTGCGGTCGTGATGTCGCGGGTAGTGCCGGCATGTCCGCCGCAAGCTTCGGTGCCCCGTGACCGGCGCAGTTGACGAGAAGACGCGTTTCAACTTCTGCCGGTGTATCCCCGTCGGTGGTCAGCACAAAGCCTCTTGCTGTTGGAGTGACGGAAATCACTGGGGTGTTGAAGGCGATCAGGCCGCCATGGGCTTCGAGATCGCCCTGATAGGCCAGCATGAGGCCGTGGCTGTCGATAATGCCGGTGCTGGGCGACAGGAAGCCTTTGATGCAGAGCACGTCCGGCTCGAGGTCACGAGCTTCGTCTGCCGAAATCCAGGCCAGATCATGGATGCCATTATCGGTCGCGGCATCCCAGAGCGCCTGGAGCTTCGGCAATTGCTCCTTTCGCGAGGCAACCATCAATTTGCCGCAGCGGCGATGTGGCACCCCGCGCTCGGCGCAATAGGCATAGAGGAGTTCCTGGCCGCGCTTGCAGGCCACCGCCTTGATCGAATTCTTCGGGTAATAAAGCCCGGCGTGAATGACCTCGGAGTTTCGTGACGAGGTTTCCATGCCGATGGCGTCATGCCGCTCGATCACCAGCGTCTCTAGCCCGGCCATGGCGAGGCGCCGCGCCATGGCAAGTCCGACGACACCGGCACCGATTACCACCGCCTCGACTGAATACCGGTCCAATACACTCTCCCTGATGCCCAAGCGGCGGTTACCCGCCGCAAGCCTGCCGAAAGCTTCCTTTGCCAGAACTGCAGCATCCGCAACGATGCGTAAGCTATGGGCAACGTGTTGGCTGCATGCACTCGGGGTCATCGCTCCGATGACTTGAAATAGACGATATACCGGCTGTCCGACAATGGGAGAGAGGAAGAACATGCGTATCCTGATCACCGGCAATATGGGCTATGTCGGTCCGGTATTGACCCGCTTCCTGCGCCAGAACCGGCCGGGCGCCGAAATCATTGGCTATGACGCCGGTTTCTTCGGCCATTCTCTCGTCGGTTCCGACATGCTTCCGGAAGCCAATGTGGATCGACAGTATTTCGGTGATACGCGCGATCTGCCCGAAGCGATTCTTGAAGGCGTGGATGCGGTGGTGCATCTCGCTGCCGTTTCCAACGATCCAATGGGCAACCGCTTCGAAAAGGTGACCGAGGAGATCAACCAGGCGGCCAGCATTCGACTCGCGGAACTCGCAGCCAAGGCCGGCGTGAAGAATTTCGTCTTCGCATCCAGCTGCAGCATGTATGGCTACGCCGAAAGCGGCGCCCGCAAGGAGACAGATCCGACCAATCCGCTGACCGCTTACGCGCGCTCGAAGATCGGCACCGAGCAGCAGCTGAAGCAGATGGACCTCTCGGGCATGGCGGTGACCTGCCTGCGCTTTGCCACGGCCTGCGGCATGTCCGACCGGCTGCGGCTAGATCTTGTTCTCAATGACTTTGTCGCCTGCGCGCTGACAACCGGCGAGATCACGGTGCTCTCGGATGGCACGCCCTGGCGGCCGCTGATCGACGTGGAAGACATGGCCCGCGCGATCTTCTGGGCGATCAGCCGCGATCATGAGAATGGCGGCGCCTTCCTGTCCGTCAATGCCGGCAAGAACGAATGCAATTACCAGGTCAAGGAACTGGCGGAATCGGTGGCACGGCTCGTGCCGGGAACGCGGGTTTCGATCAACACCGATGCGCCCCCGGATCGCCGGTCCTATCAGGTCGATTTCTCGCTGTTCCAGGAACTGGCGCCCGACTTCGTCCCGCAGGTAACGCTCGACGAATCGATCGCACGGCTGCGCGAGGGGCTGGAACGCGCCGGTTTCCGCGATGGCGATTTCCGCAATTCACGGCTCATGCGCCTGAAGGCTCTGGAAAGCCATATTGCGTCAGGGCGGCTCGCCGAAGACCTGCGCTGGGCAAACCGCAAGGCGGCCTAACATGCCGCAAGGCGTCAGACTTTTGACGTCTTGCGTATCATGGCCATATCGGAGCCATCAGGATTGGGCTCTGCCGCACCCTCCGGAGCGGGTGTCTCCGACAGCTCGACCTCGCGCATCCATTCGCGCCAGATCGCGACGAGCAGGGCCATCAGCACCGGACCGATGAACAGTCCGAGGAACCCCATGGTCTTGACGCCGCCGATCAAGCCAAAAAACGTCGGCAGGAAGGGCAGTTTGATCGGTCCACCGACAAGTTTCGGGCGGACCGTTTTGTCGACGATGAAGAGCTCGATGCTACCCCACAGAAACAAGGCGATGCCTTCGACCAGGGAGCCACTGGCGACGAGGTAGATCGACACGAGGGTAAAGCTTAACGGGGCTCCGCCCGGCACCAGGGCCATGACACCGGTCAGGACGCCAAGCGTCACGGGCGAGGGGACCCCGGCCAGCCAATAGGCGACACCGAGCACCACACCCTCACCGATCGCGATGAGCGTCATTCCCGTGACTGTGGAGCTGATGGTCGCAGGCACAATGCGGGAGATCCTCTCCCAGCGGTTCGGCAGGATGCGTTCACCCAACAGATCGAGCTGGCGGGTGAAAGACGCGCCGTCGCGATAAACGAAGAACAGCGCGATCAGCATGAACAGCAGCGTCAGGAACAGATGGAACACGCCATCGCCAGCGGCGATCAGGGCGCGGTAGATGTTGCCGATATTGGCGCCGCTGACGATCTGGATGAGTTCGCCGATTGCGCCGGGCCGGCCGACATGCACGGCCCATTTGTCTCCGAGCCAGTCGCCAACGCCCGGCAGCGCGACGATCCAGGCCGGCGGGGGCGCACCAAATCGGTTGACCTGCAGCGTCCAACCGATCCACTGGCGCAATTCGTCAACGGCATAGGTTGCCGCCATTCCGATCGGAACGATAAGAAAGGCGAGGATGGCCAAAAGCGCCAATGTGGCACCGATCGTGGTGTTTCCACCGACCTGCGGCAGCAGGCGACGGTAGAGCGGCCAACTGGCGAAGGCGATGACAAGCGCCGCCAGAACCGGCACGACGAAGCCGTGAAAGAAATAGATACCGGCGATAACGATCAGGACCAGCAGCCATCGCGCCGCCGAAATCGGTGTGATCAATGCCGTGTGGCTGGGGGTGGTTGGCCCAAGCCACCGGGGTCCGGGCTGCCGCGTCTTGCTCTCTGCCTTGCTCAAGTCCTTGAAGTCCCTGTTCGCTGCCCCAGCATATGGGCCATTATCGCCCGCCATGCAAGGATTTGGCGCAGGCGGGCCACCGGGCTTTGATTTAGCAGCTCAATGCTAACGGCATACGAATGGCAGGAAGGTGCTTGCGGTTCCGAAATTCATCGCCGCGATCGTCAGCGCATTGGCGAGTTCGAAATCCGCTGGCGACTTGGGGCAGACATCGGCACCATCAGAGCAGCCGGCGGCGATGAAGCTCTCATTGCCCTTGATGAAGCTATCCGTGACGCCCTTGGGGGCGACCGACGGCAGCAATTGCCGGAAGGCGCGTTCATAGCGCACGCATTTCTCCCGCGTCCAGGCATCGGGCACGGTGTCCTGGGCAAGGCTGGGAACGGCGGGCGCTGAGAGGACGACCGCCAGTAGGCAGGATCGCAGGATTTGGCCGTTATACTCTCGCGATATACATCTGAGGAAGTTCATCAGCTCAGATATCGAGATTTTCGGCAAAGGCCGCCCGGTCCTGGATGAAGCGGAAGCGGGCTTCCGGCTTCGTGCCCATAAGCGCATCGACCGCACCACGGGTGCCCTCAAAATCGACGTCATCGATCTCGACGCGCAGCAAAGTGCGGTGTGTTGGGTCCATGGTTGTTTCCTTCAATTGCGCCGGCATCATCTCGCCGAGGCCTTTGAAGCGGCCGATCTCGACCTTCTTGCCCTTGAACATGGTTTCCATCAGCTCGGCGCGGTGGGCGTCATCCCGGGCGTAGACGCTCTTGGCACCCTGGCGGATGACGTAGAGCGGCGGCACCGCCAGATAGAGATGGTTGCCGCGGATCAGTTCGGGCATTTCCTGGTAGAAGAAGGTAATCAGCAGCGAGGCGATATGGGCGCCGTCGACATCGGCATCGGTCATGATGATGATGCGCTCGTAGCGGAGGTCTTCCTCGCGATATTTGGTGCGCGTCCCGCAGCCCAGCGCCTGGATCAGGTCGGCGATCTGCTGGTTGGCCATCAGCTTGTCACGGCTGGCGCTGCCGACATTGAGGATCTTACCGCGCAGCGGCAGGATCGCCTGGTTCGCGCGGTTTCTCGCCTGCTTGGCCGAGCCACCGGCCGAGTCACCTTCGACGATGAAGAGTTCGGCACCCTCGGCCGTGTTCTGCGAGCAGTCCGCCAGCTTGCCGGGCAGGCGCAGCTTGCGCACAGCGCTCTTGCGGTTGACTTCCTTTTCCTTGCGCCGCCGCAGACGCTCCTCGGAGCGCTCGATCACCCAGTCGAGCAGCTTGGCCGCCTCGTTGGGATTGTCTGCGAGATAGTGGTCGAACGGGTCGCGGAGCGCGTTTTCGACAATGCGCTGCGCCTCGACGGTCGCGAGCTTGTCCTTGGTCTGGCCGACGAATTCCGGCTCGCGGATGAAGACCGAGAGCATGCCGATGGCCGAGATCATCACGTCATCAGTGGTGATTTCCTTGGCGCGCTTGTTCTGCGTCAGTTCCGCATAGTTCTTGAGGCCCTTGGTGAGCGCGATGCGCAGGCCGGCCTCATGGGTGCCGCCCTCCGGGGTCGGGATGGTGTTGCAGTAGGAATGCAGTTCGGGATCGCCGCCATACCAGGTGATGGCCCATTCCAGTGCGCCATGCCCTGCTGTCTTTTCCGTCTTGCCAGCGAAAATCTCGCGGGTGACGGTGAATTCTTTGCCGAGCGTCGCGGCGAGATAGTCCTTCAGCCCGCCGGGGAAATGGAAGACTGCCTTTGCCGGGACATCGCCGCCCTCAGGCACCAGGCCAGGCGCACAGCTCCAGCGGATTTCGACGCCGCCGAAGAGATAGGCCTTGGAACGGGCCATACGGAATATGCGGCCCGGATCGAAGCGGGCATGTTCGCCGAAGATCTGCGGGTCCGGATGGAAACGCGTGCGGGTGCCGCGGCGATTGTGGACGTCACCGAGTTCCTGCAGCCCGGTTTGCGGCACACCGCGCGAAAAAGTCTGACGATAGAGCTTGCGGTTGCGCGCCACTTCGACCTCGAGGAAATCCGACAGGGCGTTGACGACCGACACGCCGACGCCGTGCAGGCCGCCCGAGGTTTCATAGGCCTTGCCGTCAAACTTGCCGCCGGCATGCAGCTTGGTCATGATGACTTCGAGCGTGGACTTGCCCGGCACCTGCGGATGCAGGTCTACGGGAATGCCGCGGCCGTTATCCGTCACGGTCAGGTAGCCCTCGGCATCGAGATAGACATCGATAAAGTCGGCGTGACCGGCGACGGCTTCGTCCATCGAGTTGTCGATGACTTCGGCAAAGAGGTGGTGCAGCGCCTTCTCGTCGGTACCGCCGATATACATGCCCGGCCGCATCCGCACGGGTTCCAGGCCTTCCAGAACGCGGATCGAGGAGGCGTCGTAATTGTCGCTATTGGAGGCGGCCGGCGCCGGGCGCGGCTTTTCGGCTGTAGCCTTCGGGGCGGCGGAGGGCGCGCGCTCCGGCGCCGGGGCGGCGGCCGGTGCCAGCGAAAAGAGATCGTTGTTATCGTCCATGGAGTCGGTCATTAGATATCCGTTGGGAAGCGGCTCACGCCAGCCCCATGCCGCCGCGTATGATGTCCGTCTTGCGAATCGGCTCGATACTGCCAGAAAGACGCGGCAAGTGCGACTTGGTGCTGCTGGTCTGCCCGCATATGCGCCGCAAATTGCGTCTATGCAGCCGGCAGCGCAAGGGACAAGCAAGAAGGAGTGTGCGCTGCAATGCCGATGTCCACAATTCATTTCCTCAAAATCGCGCCGCTTTTGCTTGCAGGCCTTGTGACGCCGGCTCTTGCATCCGCTTCGGACGGTCCGCTTGCGCCATTCAAGGACGAGCTGTTTTCAGCGCAGACAGTGCTGGAGAGCCGCGATGGCGGCGATTTCAAGATCATCGACTATGACGAGATGCGCGATATCAACGGCCGCGACCGCGAGCCGGAACGGCGCGTCAAATCCGATTATGTCGACACATCGGTGCGCAGCCAGCAGGTAAATGAGACGCTCGGCTTCGGCCCGCTCAAGCTGCCGGTCACACGCGTGGGTCCCGCTAACAATGGCAGGTTTACCGTGATCTTCATCCATGGCCGGGGAGGGGATCGCCGTCTCGGTGCCAACGACTTTTCCTTTGGCGGCAACTTCAACCGCCTGAAGAACCTCGCTGTCCGAAATGGCGGCACCTATTATGTCCCGAGCGTTCCGAGCTTCGATTCTAGTGGAGTCGCGGCCATCGCCGCGCTTGTGGACCATGCCGCCAAACGGGCTCCGGGAAGGCCCGTCATCCTCGCCTGCGCCTCGATGGGCAGCTTCATCTGCTCCGGCATCAGCCGTGACAAGCAGGCGGTGTCCCAGTTGGCGGGCATGGCGATCCTGGGTGGGGCGCCGGATCCGGACTATGCCGGCACCCCGGCCTATGCCCGCAAACTTCCGTTGTTCATGACCCATGGCAGTGCCGACAAGGTCTACAAATCTGGGGACCAAGAGGCGCTCTACAGCCGCTGGCGCAAGGCCGGCTATCCAGTGCGGCTCACGGTTTTCCAGACGGGCGGGCATGGAACGCCGGTCAGGATGTCGGACTGGCGCGAGATGCTGAACTGGCTGTTGACGCGAACGTGAACGTCATATCAGGCATTTTACGGCATTGGCCGCTCCGATTTTCACCATATCGGCGGATTTGCGGCCCATTGACGGGCAGCAAGCTTCCCTTTGGCACATGCTTTTGCTAGTTCGGGCTAGACGCCAACGAAATGGGTAACCTTATGACGCCGGATGTTCAGCCGCTTGTAGCCGGAAACTGGAAGATGAACGGCACGCGCGCCTCACTCGACCAGATCAAGGCAATCGCCGAGGGTGTTAAGTCACCGCTGTCGGAAAAGGTCGAGGCGCTGATCTGCCCGCCGGCAACGCTGCTTTATGTCGCGACGGCCCTTTGCGACGACAGCCCGCTGCTGATCGGTGCCCAGGATTGCCATCAGAAAGCCTCGGGCGCTCACACCGGCGACATTTCCGCCGAGATGATCGCGGACTGCTTCGGCACGCATGTGATCGTTGGCCATTCCGAACGCCGCACCGATCATGCCGAAACCGACCATCTGGTGCGGGCCAAGGCGGAAGCCGCCTATGCCGCGGACCTGACGGCGATCATCTGCATCGGCGAGACGGCGGACGAGCGCAAGGGCGGGCAGACGCTCGATATCCTCAAGCGGCAGCTTGCCGGCTCCGTGCCGGACGCCGCGACCGCGGCCAATACCGTTATTGCCTATGAGCCCGTCTGGGCCATCGGCACGGGTCTCACCCCCACTTCCGCCGACGTGGCGGAGGCCCATGCCTTCATGCGCGAGGAACTGGTGAAGCGGT
Organism: Rhizobium sp. RU36D; assembly: GCF_900176345.1. Classification (GTDB taxonomy): domain Bacteria; phylum Pseudomonadota; class Alphaproteobacteria; order Rhizobiales; family Rhizobiaceae; genus Allorhizobium. Next base: position 303,676 of record NZ_FWXU01000004.1, on the reverse strand, counting down.
TCGGTAACGAGGGTGCTGGCATGCGCATCCTCTATGGTGGCTCGGTAAAGCCTTCGAATGCGGCCGAGCTGATGGCGATCGCCAATGTCGATGGCGCGCTGATCGGCGGTGCCAGCTTGAAAGCCAGCGACTTCCTGGCCATATACGGCGTCTACAACGAGCTGCTTGCCTGAAAACGGGCATCACGCTTTTCGGGGGGCTTTCATTGGAAGGCATCCTCGTGTAGACAGCCGCCGAAACGCATTTTTTTACCCGGCTGCGGTCGGGCAGGATGATCATCCATGCAAGAGCACATTCAGACGATCCTGATCGTCATTCACCTCATGATCGTTATTGCGCTGGTCGGCGTCGTGCTGATCCAGCGGTCGGAAGGCGGCGGACTGGGCATCGGCGGCGGCTCCGGTTTCATGTCGGCGCGCGGCAGTGCCAACGCGTTGACGCGGACCACGGCGATCCTGGCGACGCTGTTTTTCATCACCTCGCTGTCGCTCAGCCTTGTGGCGCAGCATGGCGATACGCCGAACGATATTCTGGACCGGATCCAGACGACGCCCGGCGTCGGCACCAATGTTCTCGATCAGCTTCCGGGCGCCGCACCGGCCCCGGCTCAGCCTGCGACGCCGCCGGCCGATCCGAACGCTGTCCCGAATAACTGATCGGATCGCATTTCTCTTCGCTCCGGCGGGCTCCAGGGTCCGCCGGTTTTCTTTTGTGCCTATTCCGCCCGCTCAATAAAAATCGTTGGACGGTCCAATTTTGGGCTGGCGGAATCAAATTCAAAACGGTAGTCGGTGAAGCCCATGGCGCGATATGTATTCATCACTGGCGGCGTGGTTTCTTCACTTGGTAAGGGAATTGCGGCCGCGGCACTCGGAGCTTTGTTGCAGGCACGCGGTTATCGCGTTCGGCTGCGCAAGCTGGACCCCTATCTCAATGTCGATCCGGGCACCATGAGCCCGACGCAGCACGGCGAGGTCTTTGTGACCGACGACGGCGCGGAAACGGACCTCGACCTTGGTCACTACGAACGCTTTACCGGGCGCTCGGCTACCAAGACCGACAACATCACGACAGGCCGGATCTACAAGAACATCATCGACAAGGAACGCCGCGGCGATTATCTCGGCGCGACCGTGCAGGTCATTCCGCACGTCACCAATGAGATCAAGGATTTCATCGTCGAGGGCAATGACGACTATGATTTCGTGATCTGCGAGATCGGCGGCACGGTCGGCGATATCGAGGCCATGCCTTTCGTGGAAGCGATCCGCCAGCTTGGCAACGAATTGCCGCGCAATACGGCCGTCTATCTGCATTTGACGCTGATGCCCTATATCCCGGCGGCCGGCGAGCTGAAGACCAAGCCGACCCAGCATTCGGTCAAGGAATTGCAGGCGCTGGGCATCCATCCCGACATCCTGCTGGTGCGGGCGGACCGCGAAATTCCAGAAGCCGAACGTCGCAAGCTGTCGCTGTTCTGTAACGTGCGCCCCTCCGCCGTGATCCAGGCCCTTGACGTTGCGAATATCTATGACGTGCCGATTGCCTATCATAAGGAAGGCCTCGACAACGAGGTTCTGGCTGCCTTTGGCATCGAGCCGGCACCGAAGCCGCGGCTTGAGCACTGGGAAGAGGTCTGCAACCGCATCCGCACGCCGGAAGGCGAAGTGACGATCGCGATCGTGGGCAAATATACCGGGCTCAAGGATGCCTATAAGTCGCTGATCGAGGCGCTCTATCACGGTGGCATTGCCAACCGGGTCAAGGTCAAGCTCGAGTGGATCGAGTCGGAAATCTTCGAAAAGGAAGATCCCACGCCTTATCTGGAAAAGGTCAATGCGATCCTGGTTCCCGGCGGTTTCGGTGAGCGTGGGTCGGAAGGCAAGATCCTGGCGGCGCAGTTCGCCCGTGAGCACAAGGTGCCGTATTTCGGCATCTGCTTTGGCATGCAGATGGCTGTCGTTGAAGCCGCGCGTCACCTGGCCGGTGTCGAAAAGGCGTCTTCCACCGAGTTCGGCGCAACGTCCGAGCCGGTTGTCGGCCTGATGACCGAGTGGATGAAGGGCAACCAGCTCGAAAAGCGCGCAGCTTCCGGCGATCTCGGCGGCACGATGCGGCTCGGTGCCTACAAGGCAGCGCTCAAGAAGGGCACGAAGATTTCCGAGATCTATGGATCGACTGAGATCTCCGAGCGCCACCGCCACCGCTATGAGGTCAATGTCGACTACAAGGAGAAGCTGGAGGCTTGCGGCCTGACTTTCTCCGGCATGTCCCCCGATGGACTGCTGCCCGAGACGATCGAATATGCCGACCACCCCTGGTTCATCGGCGTTCAGTATCATCCGGAACTGAAGAGCAGGCCGCTCGACCCGCATCCGCTGTTTGCAAGCTTCGTGGAAGCGGCGCTGGAACAGAGCCGCCTGGTTTGATATATTTTGACCGCGGGATCTTTTTGAGGTCTGGCGGTCGATTGTTGTCTGGAGGAGGCTGAGATGCGCAAGGCAGTTGTTTCGCTGTTGGTCGGCGTTGCGCTGGCGCCTTCGCTCGCTAGTGGCAGCCAAGCCATCGATTGGGGCAAGGCGGGACAGTTTACCGCGCCCGCCGTGCCGGAGCTTCCCCAGGAGAAGAAGCGGGTGGATACCAGCGGCTTCGATTGTCGCACCCGCACCAAGTTTTCCGTTGAGGATGGCGGGTTGGATCGTGACGGGCGTCCGCTCGGCCCGACCACCGTGCAGACCTGCACCCGCGAGGGCCTGTCCATTGAGATCGGCCCGACCGATTGAGCGCAGCCAGCGTCTCACAATCTCTTCCTCACCGCGACATAATGTGAGCTGCTTTCAAGGATCATTCCGCCATCTTCCTCGTTGATGAAGCGATTGCGCAGGCCAAGACCACAAAAGCGCAACGACTGAAACAAGGAGATGACCATGAACAAGATCCTCGCCGCATCGATTGCAGCCCTGACCATGATGACCAGTGCCGGTGGCGCGCTTGCGGCTGACGTCACGCCGCGTGGTTCCGCGCCGGTGCCCCATAGCGACGATCGGATCGGCGGCGTCAGGATCGGCTATCTCACCTGCGATATTGGCGGTGGCGTCGGCTATGTCCTGGGCTCCGCCAAGACCGCCGATTGCGTGTTTTCGTCATCCATGGAAGGCGAAGCGCTGGACCGCTATACCGGCGTCGTGCGCAAGATGGGCGTGGATGTCGGCTTCACCACGCGGGGCAAGCTGGTCTGGGCGGTGTTCGCGCCGACCGCTGGCTATCACGAGGGATCGCTCGGCGGGCTCTATCAGGGCGCCACGGTGGAGGCGAGCGTTGGTGCCGGGGTCGGAGCCAATGTTCTGGTCGGTGGAACCAGCGGCTCCATCCATCTGCAGACTGTGAGCGTCCAGGGCCAGATCGGCCTCAACCTCGCCGCGACGGGCACATCTGTAACGCTGCAGCCGGCCAGCTAAGCGAATTGACTATGGCGGTCGAGAAGCTGCAATCGCATCTCGACCGCCTTTATTATTTTTTCAGTTCAGCAGGCGCACGCCGGTCGCCGCACTGCTGTTGCCGCTATTTCCGGTATAGGGTTCGACCAGCCAATTCGCCGAGTTCATAATGATGGTGTTGACCACCAGCGATATCTCGCTCACCTGATTGGTCGTTGAGTTATAGGTCACATCGCGGTTCGGCAGGTAGATGATGCCTTGCAGAACCTCGCCCAGCGAGCCGTTGAAGATATACTGCTGCTTGTTTGCCGCATTGGCCGCGTTCGAGGTGTTCTCAAACATCAAGATGCCCTTGTAGGTGCCGCTGGTCGGCGCCGTTCCGGTGAACTTGACCCCACCATTGATACGGATCTCGCTGTTGACGTCAGCAAAGTAGAAGGTAACGCCCTCAGCTTTCACGGTCGCATTGCTGTTGATGATCATCCGGCCCTTGATGATATGCAGGCCCGGTTCAAAGGTGATCGTCGGGCTGCCGTTAAAGCCGGTCTCGCAATGCAGGCCGGGCTTCAGCGTGATCGACTGGCCATCCTTCCAACCACTAGTCGTGCAGATCGAGGGTACCGTCGGTTCCGGCAGTTTGCCGGCATAGGGGTCTGGATCAACGGCGCAATTGGTTGCGAGATTGGTCAGGGTCCCGCCGTTCTTGATGTATTTCGTGCCCTTCACGCAAAATTCCGGCGTGTCGATCTTGGCCCCGGCATTCATGATGAAGGCGGGATTGGCGGTCGAATGCACATGCACGCCGCATTCCTTGGAATAGACATTGGCGCCGGAATTGATCAGTACATCCTGGCCCTTGCTACCCAGGACATAGATGCAGGCACCGCTGCTCTCTGTTCCCGTGCTGGCAATCGCGGTCGATTTCACGGCGATATCGTAGTTGCTGATCCCTATGAGATTGAGAAACGGCGTGGAGATCGAGCCGGTGAAATTGCCGGTGATGCTGCCATCGGCATTCTGTGCAATCTGCAAGCGCTTTTCGAAATCCACGGCTTCTTCGGTGCTCGCGGTGGCAAGAAAGCTCTTTGCCTGCTTGAGGCGATCTTCGGGGGTGGTCTTGTGGGCGGCGGCCAGCATGGCGCTGTCGAGCAGACCCTGCAGTCGATCCTTCTCACTGAAAGCTCTGTTAACGTCCACCGCGCCACCGGCGGCAACCAGCAGCAACGGGATAAGCAACGCAGTGATGATCCCGAAGTTACCCTCGGTGCATGTCATCATTTCAGGAAATGAACGGAACCTTACACATGCGCGTAACTTATCCATGCGTGCCGCCTGCCAAAAGAGTTGCATACCGCGATGCTTCTAAAGGCAAACCATTACATTCGACTTTATAGGAATGTTAAAATTCTATGTTTTGTGACGCTTTACGGGGCGGCGCGACAAGCCGGTTTCAAAATCCTTGCACCATCGCAGATTGCCTGGGTGCGAGGGATGTGCAATGAATTTGGAGCACGAGGAGGGGTGACATGTCGGACGAAAAACCTTGCGAGCCAAGAGCCTTCGGAAAACTGCTGGGCCAGGCGGCGCGCCTTTGGCGGCGGGTGGCGGATCAGAGACTGTTGCCACATGGTCTGACGGAGGCGACGTGGTTGCCGCTCCTGCACATTGCCAGCAGCCAAGGCCCGCTACGGCAGAAGGAACTGGCGGCAGCCCTTTCGCTGGACGGGTCATCCATCGTGCGGCTCCTGGACAATCTTGAACAGGGCGGGCTGGTGCTGCGATGCGAGGAAGGTCGTGACCGCCGCGCCAAGGAAATCCGCCTGACCGATGCCGGTGCAAAGACGGTCGATTCGCTCGAATGCATCGCCTCTGGTATCACCAACGAAGCCTTGGCCGGCTTGCCACCCGAAGATGTCGCGGCGGCCCGCAGGGTGCTGCAGCATCTCTGCGATCACTTCGCTGCCGAACTGGGCGAGGCGCCGACATTGCCGAATGGCCCGCGTGTGCGGTTTGAGGGGCAGGGCGGATCAGCCTTCGAACGGACGCAGTAGCAGGATCGGGCAGGGCTGCCCCTTTTTCAGGGCCGGCGCTTCGGCCGGCCGGATGATCAGGCAGTCCGAGCCGGCAAAGATCTTCATCATCGACGAATCCTGCTTGCCGAAACTTGTTACCACGAGCCGTCCGTCTGGAGCACGCGACAGCTGGGCCCTCAGATAATCCTGGCGCTTGTCGTTTGCCGGAAGATCGATTCCCGTGACGGCCTCGCTAACCCGCGACAATGTCGGCTGGCGCGTCATCTTCAGCAGCATTGGCTCAAGGAACAGCAAGGCACAGACCATGCTGGAGACGGGATTGCCCGGTAGCCCCAGCACGTGCATGTCATCAAGGCTGCCCACCATCAGCGGCTTGCCGGGACGCATGGCGATGCGCCAGAAATCCAGCACCATTCCGACCGATTTCAGGGTCTCCTGGACGAGATCGTGGTCGCCAACCGACGCTCCGCCGAGCGTCACCAAGATATCAGCCCTAGCTGCTCTTGCGCGCTCCACCTGAGCGGCAATCAGTGCCCTGTCGTCCCCGACGATTCCAAGGTCGATGATGTCGGCGCCGCAATCCCTGGCGAGCGTAGCTATCCCAAAACTGTTGGAACCGATGATCTGGTCCGGTCCCGGGGCACCACCAGGGCTGACCAGTTCGTCGCCGGTTGCCAGGATCGCCACCCTTGGGCGGCGGTAAGCCGTCAATTCGGCATGGTTTGTTGCCGCGGCGAGCGTCAGCCGACCGAAATCGAGCCTCGTGCCATCCGTCAGCACCGCCTCGCCTTCGGCAAAATCCTGGCCGCGCGGGCGGATATGACGTCCTAAGGTTACGGGAAATTTCGTGACCAGGCTGCCGTCTTCACGTCGCTCCGCATCCTCCTGGATCAGCACGGCATCCGCGCCATCCGGGACCGGGGCACCGGTGAAAATCCGGACGGCCTGGCCCGGGCCGACAGATCGGCCAAATCCGTGTCCGGCGGACGAGGTGCCGATCACGGTAAGAACGGCGCCTGGCTCTGGCGCGTCGGCACTGCGCAGCGCATAGCCGTCCATGGCGGATGCGTTGAACGGCGGCTGGGTCATCCGCGCCACCAGGTCGCCTGCCAGCATGCGGCCGCCGGCCTGGGTCAAAGGCACGGTCTCAGTCTCCGTGATCGCCCGGGTGCTTGACAGCAGCCGTTCCTGAGCCTCTGCGACGGGAAGAAGCGACATGATCACACCGCATCCGGATGACGGAACGGACCTGACTTGCCACCGGACTTTTCCAGAAGCCTGATGCCGCCGATTTCCATCATCTTGTCTGCCGCCTTGGCCATGTCATAGATCGTCAGGCAGGTGACGGACACGGCTGTCAATGCCTCCATCTCGACGCCGGTCTGTCCCGTCAGCTTGACGGTCGCCTGAACCCTCAAGCCCGGCAGAGCCGGATCCTCCGCAATATCCACCGTGACCTTGGACAGTTGCAAGGGATGGCAGAGAGGGATCAGATTGGACGTCTGCTTGGCTGCCATGATGCCGGCGATCCGGGCCGTTCCGATCACATCGCCCTTCTTGGCATTGCCCTGGCGGATCAGTTCGAGGGTCTCGGCTGCCATCGTTATATGGCCTTCGGCAACCGCGATGCGCACGGTCGCATCCTTGTGTCCGACATCCACCATATGGGCTTCGCCCGAGGCACCTATATGCGTGAGGCCAGGCTGGTCGCTCATTCGGCCGCCATGCTGTCGGAAACTCCGGTCAACAGAGTTTTGGTCGCAGCGGTGACATCGTCCTGCCGCATCAGGCTTTCGCCGACGAGGAATGTGGTGATGCCGACCTTCTGCAGCCGCAGGCAGTCCGCATGGGTGAACACACCGCTCTCGCCGACCAGCAGCCGATCGTCAGGCACAAGCTTTGCCAGCCGCTCGCTGGTGGACAGGCTGACTTCGAAGGTCCGGAGGTTGCGGTTGTTGACGCCGAGCATCGGCGAGGCGAGTTTTAGCGCGCGTTCGGTTTCGGCCTCGTCGTGGACCTCGATCAGGACGTCCATGCCGGTCTCCATGGCTGCGTCTTCCAGCGCCTTGGCGGTATCGTCATCCAGGGATGCCATGATCAGCAGGATGCAGTCCGCACCCCAGGCACGGGCTTCATGCACCTGATAGGTGTCGAACATGAAGTCCTTGCGCAGCGCCGGCAGCGAACAAGCCGCGCGTGCCGCGGAGAGAAATTCCGGCGCACCCTGGAAGCTCGGCTTGTCGGTGAGGACCGACAGGCAGGCAGCACCGCCGGCTTCATAGGCCTTGGCCAGAACAGGAGGATCGAAGTCAGGTCGTATCAAGCCCTTGGACGGGCTCGCCTTTTTGATTTCGGCGATCAGGCCGAACTGCCCCTGGCGCTGACGCTCCAAAAGGGCACGGTAAAAACCGCGCGGCGCCGACTGGTCGCGCGCCATGGCCTTGAGGTCTTCAAGCGGTACCGCCGACTTGGCGGCGGCGATTTCCTCGCGCTTATAGGCCTCGATACGCTGCAGAATGTCCGTCATGGCCAGACCCTATCCCGTTACGTCATGTTGGAAACGGCAATCAGCCGATCCAGGGCGGCGGCGGCTCCACCGCCGTCGAGTGATTGGGTGGCAATCGCCATGCCCTCGGAAATGGAGCTGCATCTGCCGGCAACGACCAGGGCCGCGGCCGCATTGCAGAGCGACACGTCGCGATAGGCATTGCGCGCGCCGTCCAGAACGGCCTTCAGCGCTGCCGCATTGGCAATGCCGTCGCCACCCTTCAGGGCGTCGAGTCCGACCGTTTCAACGCCAAAATCGGCAGGCGTCAGCTCAAAACTGCGGATCTCCCCGTTTTCCAGAGCCGCCACCTGCGTCGGACCCGTCGTGGTGATCTCGTCGAGACCGCTGCCATGAACCACCCAGACGCTGGTCGCGCCGAGGTCGCGGAGGACTTCGGCCAGCGGCTGGACCCATTCCGGCGAAAACACGCCGAGCAACTGCCGCTTGACGCCAGCAGGGTTCGACAACGGGCCGAGCAGGTTGAAGATCGTGCGCGTGCCAAGCTCGACACGGGCCGGGCCGACATGGCGCATGGCGGAGTGATGCTGCTGCGCAAACATGAAGCCGATCCCGGCCTCCGAAATGCAGCGGGAGATCGCCTCGGGGTCGATATCAAGTTTCACGCCAAGCGCTGACAGGCTGTCGGCGGCGCCGGATTTCGAACTCAGTGCACGGTTGCCATGCTTGGCGACCGGCACGCCGGCGCCGGCCACGATCAGCGAGGCGAGCGTGGAGATGTTGTAGGTACCGGTGCCATCTCCGCCGGTACCGACGATGTCGACGGCATCGGCAGGCGCCTCCACGGTCAGCATCTTGGCGCGCATGGTGGCAACGGCGCCGGCAATCTCCGGCACTGTTTCACCGCGGACCCTGAGTGCCATCAGGAAGCCGCCGATCTGGGCGGGACTTGCCTCGCCGGACATGAGGATGTCGAAGGCCTCGCTCGCCTCGTCACGCGTCAGAGCCTGTCGGGCGGCAACCTTGGCGATGTATGGCTTCAGCCCGGTCATATCTTTCCCCCCAGGACCATTATTGGCGGACCATCGCCTGCTGGGCGAGCGTCTGGTTGATCGATACCCCGTAGTCCTTCTGCAACTGCGACACCATCTGGTCGAGGATATCGTCGCCGGCAGCGGTCGCGATGGCGTTGATCTGTTGCTCCTCGTTGTTCAGGGGGTTGCCTGAGGCTTCGGGATCCACCGCCGTCACCTTCAGAAGGATCTGCGTTGCGGGATCAGCGCCGGTCGCCGAGGCAACCAAGCCCACCGCGCCGCCGAAGGCTGCCGAGACGGCAGCACCGCCAAGGACCGGATCATCGGTGCTGCGGGTCAGGCCGGATTTCGTTTCCACCGCGATGGACAACGAGGTTGCGATATCAGCCAGGCTCTCGCCTGCCACAGCGCGCTGCTTCAAGGCTTCAGCCTTCGCCGCCAGCGCCGTTTTCTGTTGTTCCGCCGTCCAGTTGGCGATAGCGGCATCGCGAACCTCGTCCAAGGCACGATCGCGCTCGGGCGTGATGTTGGTCACATCAAACCAGACATAGCCGTCACGGCCGATATTGACCGGCAGGGCTTCGACGCCGGGTTCGGTCTGAAACACCTCTGCGATCAGGCGCTGGCTTTCCGGCAGGTCGGCGACAGGCTTTTCAGCCATGTCGAGGCCGCGGCGATCGACCGCTTGGACTTTACGCGGGGTCAGCTTCAGTTCGGTGGCGGCTTCCTCAAGCGACGAACCGGAGGCACGCAGGTCCTCGAACTTGTCGTGCACCGTCAAGATGTCCTGAACGGCGGCGTTGGTGGCCAGCGCCAGACGGATTTCGTCCTTCACTTCATCCAGGCTGCGGGTGCGGTCCGGCTTGATATTGGTGATGCGCAGGATCACGGGGCCGAAGGCACCTTCGATCACCGGCGTTGTCGCGCCATCTGTCGTGACGGCAAAAGCTGCCTCGGCCAAAGCCGGATCCGGCAACTGATCGCGGGTGAAATCGCCAAGCAGCGTATCGGTCGCGGTCTTGCCCTGTTCGACCACCAGCGCGTCGAAAGTTGTGCCGGAGGAGAGCTTCGCCTGCGCTGCCTCGGCGGCAGCCTTGTCCGCGAAGGCGAGTTGTTCGATGGTGCGGCTGCCCGGGATCTGGAAGCTTGCCTTGCGGCGCTCATAATCCTCGCGAACCGCATCATCGCCGATCGTCGAGATATCAGCGATGTCGGCCGGCTCCAGCTTGACATAGGAAAAGCCGCGATATTCCGGGGCGCGATAGGAGGACTTGACCGTCTCGAACCAGGCCTTCAGTACATCGTCAGACGGTGCAGCAATCGGATCGATATTGGCATTGGTCAGAAGCAGATAGTCGATGGTGCGGCTCTCATTGCGGTAGAGCTTCAGCGCGTCCACGAGCACCTGGGGAGCCTTGAAGCCATCGGCCACAGCCTCCACCAGCTGGCTGCGGACGGCAACCTTGGAGCGTTCCTCGATATAGTCAGTTTCTCTCAGGCCGGAATTGCGAAGCCGCGCCGAAAACAGCTGGCGATCGAATTGTCCGTTGGAGCCGTGAAACGCTGGATCTTCGGCGATCAAGCCGGCCAGACGATCCTTCGACAGACCTAGCTCCATGTCTTGCGATAGCTGATCGAGCGCTGCTCCGGCCGAGAGCTGGGCATAGACCTGGTTTTCGATGCCGAATGCGCGCGCCTGTTCGGTCGTGAGCTGGGTGCCGAAGCGGCGGCTCAAATCCGAGATCTGGCGCTGATAGGCCAGCGCGAACTCATTCGCGGACACCTGCTGATCGCCGACCGTCACAACCGTATCGCTTGCCGAAGAGAACAGGGAGGCGGAAACGCCCCAGACGGCAAAGGACGCGACGAGCAACAGGAGAAGCAGTTTCGCGGCCCAAGTACGGGCGAGTTTTCTCAGGAAGACGAGCATAGACAGGCATACCTCATGACGTTTCCACGCCGGCGGGTTGATCCGCCAGCGAAGTGGTTGACGATCCATAAATCAAAGCGTCGCGGAAATGAAGGCATGATTGCCGAAAAGGCATGCAGGTGCCGCTGACATGTTTGTGGGCCGATCAGGGACAATTCCCGTGTTGGATTGATGTTCGTCAATGCGTCTTCGGGCGAGGTGCCAAAGATGGCGGCGTGTGAAGCGTCGATAGTTGAAGGAATTTGGCGACATGACGAATTTGGCACTGAGGACAGGCCTCGAGCCCGAAATAACCGGAGCGGGTACTGGCCTGAGCACGCGCGAGGCTGAGGAGCTTCTAAGGCGTCATGGTCCCAACAGGTTGCCGGTCGCCCGCAGTGCTTCCTTTCTAGAACTCCTTTTGCGGCAGTTTCTCAGTCCGCTGATCTATATCCTAATCGCCTCGGCCGTTGTGTCAGCCTTCATGAGCGATGTCACAGATGCGCTCTTCATAGGCGTGGTGCTCGCGGTCAACGGGCTGATTGGCGCGGTGCAGGAGTATCAGGCTGGCCGGTCCGCCGATGCGCTGCGGGCGCTGGAAGAGCCGCGTGCCACCGTGGTGCGCGATGGTATGCGCCAGGAGATCGATGCGGTGCAGCTTGTGTCAGGCGATCTAGTGCAGCTTGAGTCCGGACAGCGCGTGCCCGCCGATGTCAGGCTCACCGAGGCCGTGTCGATGCAGGTCGACGAGGCGGCCCATACAGGCGAATCCAAGGCTGTCGGCAAGCAGCAGGGAGACATGGTCTTCGCCGGTACTGTCGCGACGCGGGGGCGTGCGGCAGGCGTGGTCATGGCGACGGGTGCACGCACGGAACTTGGCCGGATTGCCGACGCGATCCATGAGCGGGCAACGGCCAAGCCGCCGCTGCTGATCCGCATGGAGCAATTCACCCGCAACATCGCGATTGCCGTTGGGGTTGCAATCCTCCTGCTGTTCGTGGCTGGCCTGTTGCGCGACATGCCGCTTGAAAGCCTGCTGTCGATGTCGATTGGCCTTGCCGTCAGTGCCATTCCCGAAGGCCTTCCGATCGCCATCACGGTGGCGCTTGCGATCAGCATGCGCCGGATGGCGAGGGTCAATGTGATCGTCAGAAACCTGCCGGCGGTGGAATCGCTCGGCTCCTGCACCATGATCGCTACCGACAAGACCGGCACGCTCACACTCAACGAACTGACGGTGACGGATATCCGTCTGCCAGATGACAGCCATTGGATCTGCGAAACCGGTCGCCATCCGACCCATGGCAATATCCGCGACAATAACGGGGTGGAGACAGGCCCAAGCCCTCAGGTCCATAAGCTGTTGCTGGCGGCAAGCCTGCCCAACGAGGCGCAGATCGACCTCGATGAAAGTCACTGGACGCCGATCGGCGATACGGTCGACGTGGCGCTGCTGGCAGCGGCGCACAAGGCCGGCATGAGCAAACCGGCGCTGATGGCGCAGTATCCTCTTGCCAGCCTGATCCCCTATGAGCCGGAGCAGAAATATTCCGCCTCGTTTCACGAATCCGCCGAGCGCATCCGACTGTTCGTGAAGGGCGCGCCGGAAATGCTGCTGTCGATGTGCGACACCATGGAAACGCGCGAAGGGTCTATCCCGCTCGACCGCCCGCGCATCATGGCCCAGCACGACGCCATGGCGGGGGACGGGCTGCGCGTGCTGGCCTTTGCCGAAGGCGAAATGGACATGGATGCCGCGGGCTATGCCAGCCACATGCTGTCGGGTCTCAATTTCCTGGGCATGGTCGGCATGCGCGATCCCATACGCCCCGAGGTACCGGCAGCACTTGAGGCCTGCGGGTCCGCCGGGATTTCGGTGGTGGTCATCACCGGGGATGACCCGAAGACTGCCTCCGTGATTGCGAGACATGCCGGTCTTGACGTGCGCGAAGAGCAGATTGCGACGGGAGCGCAGGTGCTCGACGCCGTGACGGCAGGCGAGGGCGCGCTGGATGCCCTGACGAAGCGCACGCGCATCTATGCACGCGTCAAGCCGGAGCAGAAGCTCGCCATCGTCCGGTCGCTCGCGCGCAACGGGCACTTCGTTGCCGTGACCGGGGACGGCGTCAACGACGCGCCGGCGCTTAAGCATGCCCATGTGGGCGTGGCGATGGGCATGGGTGGCACTGAAGTCGCCAAGGAAAGCGCCGATATCATTCTGAGGGATGACAACTTTGCCTCGATCGTCGCCGGGATCCGGGAAGGGCGCGTCGCCTATGCCAATATCCGCAAGGTCATCTATATGCTGGTCTCGACCGGTGCGGCGGAGGTCATGCTGTTTCTGCTCGGTATGCTGTTCGGCACGCCCCTACCGCTGACGGCCGTGCAACTTCTATGGTTGAACCTGGTCACGAACGGCATTCAGGACGTGGCTCTTGTGACGGAACCGGCGGAAGGTGACGAACTGGCCCGACCCGCCCGGCAGCCGGGCGAACCGATCTTCGACCTGACGATGATGCAAAGGCTTGTGGCATCGACGCTGACCATGGGGATTGGCGGCTTTGCTGCCTTCTATCTCATGCTTCAAGGCGGCATGGGGGAGGTCGAGGCGCGCAACCTGCTGCTAGTGCTGTTCGTGCTGTTTGAGAACTTCCAGTGCTTCAACAGCCGCTCGGAGCGCCGCTCGGTGTTTCGCCAACCCCTGCTTTCCAACCCATTCCTGCTTGCCGGCGTGATTGGCGCGCAGACGCTGCATCTGGGCGCGATGTATGTTCCCGGGCTCAACACGCTCCTGGGCATTGCGCCTATAACGCTGACAGAATGGACGGAACTCCTGGTGATCGCCGCAAGCGTTCTGCTGGTTAGCGAACTGGGCAAACTCTGGGCCAACCGTCAGCGCGGCTGACAACCCAACAAAAAACCGGCGGGAGAGAACCCGCCGGTCTTGTCTTGCAATAACTGTCGTCGCTTAGCGCTTGGATACCGGCAGGTAGTCGCGCTGCGGCTCGCCCGTGTAGAGCTGACGCGGGCGACCGATGCGCTGCTGCGGATCCTCGATCATTTCGTTCCACTGCGCGATCCAGCCGACGGTGCGGGCCAGTGCAAACAGTACGGTGAACATGGTCGTGGGGAAGCCGAGCGCGCGTAGCGTGATGCCGGAATAGAAATCGACGTTCGGGTAGAGCTTCTTCTCGATGAAATAGGGATCGTTCAGCGCGATCTTCTCGAGTTCGAGAGCAACCTGCATCAGCGGGTCGTCCGAATGGCCAGTCGCTTCCAGCACCTCATACATGGTCTTCTGCATGATCTTGGCGCGCGGATCGTAGTTCTTGTAGACGCGGTGACCGAAGCCCATCAGGCGGAACGGATCGTTCTTGTCCTTGGCGCGGGCAATGTATTCAGGGATACGATCAACAGAGCCGATTTCCATCAGCATGTTGAGGGCGGCTTCATTGGCGCCGCCATGGGCAGGACCCCAGAGGCAGGCGATGCCGGCGGCGATGCAGGCGAAGGGGTTTGCGCCCGACGAACCCGCTAGGCGGACAGTCGAGGTCGATGCGTTCTGCTCGTGGTCGGCGTGCAGGATGAAAATGCGGTCCATGGCGCGGGCCAGAACCGGACTGACCTGATACTCCTCGCAGGGCACGGCAAAGCACATGCGCAGGAAGTTCGCGGCGTAGTCCAGGTCGTTCTTCGGATAAACGAACGGCTGGCCGATATGGTACTTGTAGGCCATGGCGGCGATCGTCGGCATCTTCGCGATCATGCGCAGCGAGGCAACCATGCGCTGATGCGGATCGGTGATGTCGGTCGAGTCGTGATAGAAGGCCGAGAGAGCGCCGACGGTGCCGACCATGACGGCCATCGGGTGGGCGTCGCGGCGGAAGCCGGTGAAGAAGCGGCTCATCTGCTCATGCACCATGGTGTGGTGCGTGACGCGGTAGTCGAAGTCCTTCTTCTGGGCAGCCGTCGGCAATTCGCCGTACAGAAGCAGATAGCAGACTTCCAGAAAGTCGCCCTGGTCGGCGAGCTGCTCGATCGGGTAGCCGCGATGCAGCAGAACACCCTCGTCGCCATCGATATAGGTGATCTTGGACTCGCAAGAGGCCGTCGAGGTGAAGCCCGGATCGTAGGTGAAGGCGCCGGTGTGCTTGTAAAGGGCGCCGATGTCGACCACGTCAGGTCCGATCGTTCCCTTTCGGACGGTCAGGTCCACCTTCTTGTCACCGAGATTCAAGAGTGCGCTTTGGTCCGTCATGCTGATCCTCCGAGATTGGCGGGCGGCGCCTCGGCGCCACAGGGTAAGCGTTTCGATGTAGCTATATGATACAGAAGTTAATGCCAAGCTATCCGAAGGGCAAATTGTGCATTGCAATAGCGGCTGCCCTTTTTAGGTCATTTTACGGCACAGTCTAATCAAGGCCAGCGCCATGATCCGCTCTTTCCTTTGCACGTTATGCTTGTTAGCCTGCCCTCAGGCTTGGGTCCCGGGATAAACGGGTCTCCGGAGCCTTTGTCGGGGCTGGGGAGCCTGGGGTGAACGACGGTCTGCAACTTGCAGTCAAGCCAAGGGAGGAGGGGGTAGCGGTCGTCCGACCGGCCGAGACGTCCCCCTTGCCGGTGCGCTCCACCAGCCGCAAAGCAGGCGTCGGTCTCATACTTTCGACCCATGTGGGTGCACTATCGCAGCGAATCGGAAACGCGGTCGTGCTGGAAATATCGCGGGGACGGGGCCTGTTGTTCTCGGCCGTTCTGCTGGGCGTTGGTGCGGCCCTCTGGTTCTCGCTGGATGCTCCGCCCGCTGCTCCGGTTCTAGCCGTGATGCTGGCCATGCTAGTGGCTGCGGCTCTTCTCCTCAGGCACGGGGCACCGCTGCTCTATCCGGTGAGCACGGGCCTCGCTCTGCTGGTGGCCGGCATGCTGTTTGCCGATGCCGAGACGAGACTGTGGGACACAGTCGTCATCGACAGTCCGGTGACGGCCATGGTCACCGGGCAGGTGGAACGGCGTGAGGCCGGAAGCCGCGGGGAGTGGCGCTATATCGTCTTGGTGCATGGCACCTCCGACCCGCAGATCAAGCGCCCGCCGCAGCGCATCTCGGTTTTGGCACGCGCACGCCATGCGCCATTTGCGCTGGGAGAAGCGATTACCGGTCGCGTTCGCCTGTCGCCGCCATCGGGTCCTGCATTGCCGGGGCTCAACGACTTCGCTTTCGCGAGCTATTACAATGGGATCGGCGCTGTCGGCTATTTCCTCGGCGCGCCGACGCGTCCGACAACGCCTGTCGTCCAGCCTGCAGACACCTGGATCGATCGGGCCGACCGCTGGCTGTTCAGCCTGCGCGACCAGATTTCGACCCGTATCCGGACCGTCATACCAGGCGATGCAGGGGCCTTCGCGGCATCGATCATCACCGGTGAGCGGCGCTCCATGTCGAACGAGTTGACGGAAGCTCTGAGGCTCTCGGGTCTTGCCCACATCACGGCCATCTCAGGACTGAACATGGCGCTCGCCGCCGGCATCTTCTTCGTCGGCCTCCGGCTGTTGTTCAGCCTGTCTCCCGCGCTGGTGCAAAGCTATCCCGTCAAGAAATTTGCCGCGACGGGGGCTCTCGCCGGTGCGCTCTGCTATCTCCTTATATCAGGCTATCAGGTCTCTGCGGTCAGGGCATTTCTGATGACGGCGGTCATGCTGGTCGCGGTGCTGTTCGATCGGCCCGCCATCAGCCTGCGCAATCTCGCCATAGCTGCCCTGGTCATTCTTGCCGTCGCGCCTTCGGAAATCATGGGTCCGAGCTTCCAGATGTCGTTTGCGGCAACCGCGGCGCTGATAGCCGGATACGCTGCCTGGCGCGAGCGACCCGCTTCGCCTCCATTGCCGCAGGCCTTTCCGGGCGCCGCTGTGGTCAATCTGGTCTGGAGCTTCACCTGGGGCACAGTAATGACCTCGCTGATCGGCGGTGTATCGACGGCGGTTTTTGCCGTCACGCATTTTCATCGCCTAGCGCCCCATAGCCTTGAGGCAAACCTGCTGGCCATGCCGGTGATTTCGCTCTGGGTCATGCCTGCCGGCCTGGCGGCTATGCTCACCATGCCGCTCGGACTGGATGCTCCTTTTCTCCAGTTGATGGGTTGGGGTCTGGAACTCGTGGCGGATATCGCCTTCATGGTTGCCGGATGGGGCGAGGGTTTCGGCTTTTCACGGCTGAGCGCCTGGTTCCTGCCGGTCATGGCCTTGGGTTTCGTGCTGCTGACGCTGCTCGGCAGCTGGCTGCGGCATCTCGGCACGCTCATCATGGCCGCTGCGCTTGCAATCGAGGCGCTCACGCCATCCCTGCCGCCGGGCAATATCCTGATTTCCGAAGATGGGCAGTTGATCGGCGCATTCGTCGGGAACGGCGAGCTTGCCACCAATCGCCGAAGGCCCACAGCGTTTATCTACAGGCAGTGGGAACAGGCATTGCAGATCGACACGCACGTGCCGCCGCTGGTCCTCCCGGCGGCCGCCACCGAAGCGGTCGGTCCCAAACCGCCGAATGCGGGACCGAAGCAAAAACTGACCCCGCAACAAATCGCCGAGGCCAAAGCCGCAATGCAGAAGGCGCTTAAGATGGGCAATTCAGCACGTTTTTTATGCGCCGATGGCCTGTGGTGTGCCATCAGGCTCGACTCCGGCTGGCGGATTGCCGCAATCGAGGAGCCGGCTCTGCTCGGCGCGGGGTGCGATACGGCCGACATCGTAGTGACGCCACGGCGCACCAGCCTTAAAGCCTGTCGCTCCGGGGCACGCTTGATTACCTCAGACCTGCTGCGGCGAACCGGCTCTATGGAACTGGCACTCGGAGATCACCTAAAAGGCGACATCAAGGAACGAACGGCGTTTTCCAATCCACAACGACCCTGGATGCGCCACCGGCTTTATGACTGGCGCAGCAACACCTTTGCAGACACCGGGCCGGATGCACCGGTCACAGACCTTAGTGATAGCGGCGGATAAGACCGACGAGCTTGCCCTGGATCTTGACCCGGTCCGGTCCGAAGATGCGCGTCTCATAGGCAGGGTTTGCCGCCTCCAGCGCAATCGAGGCGCCGCGACGACGAAACCGCTTCAGCGTCGCCTCTTCATCGTCTACCAATGCCACGACGATATCGCCGGGATTGGCATTGGATGCATTGCGGATGATCACGGTGTCGCCATCGAGAATGCCGGCGTCAATCATCGAATCGCCCTTGACCTCAAGGGCGTAATGCTCTCCCGAACCGATCATTTCGGCGGGCACTGTGATGTCATGGGTGTTGTTCTGAATGGCGGAAATCGGAACGCCAGCGGCGATACGGCCCATGACCGGCACGGACACCGAACTTGTCACCTCGGCCACAGGCTTCGGCGCCTGGACAGGTGCGGGCGGCTTTCCCAGGCTGCCCTCGATGACACTTGGTGAAAAACCTCGCCGCGGCTGCAGGCTGGGCGTATAGGCTTCCGGCAGCTTGATGACCTCCAGCGCTCTCGCCCGGTTCGGCAGGCGGCGGATGAAGCCACGCTCTTCGAGCGCGGTGATCAGTCGGTGAATGCCGGACTTTGAAGCAAGGTCCAGGGCATCCTTCATCTCGTCGAACGAGGGAGGCACACCCGATTCTTTCATCCGTTCATGTATGAACAGAAGCAATTCCTGTTGTTTGCGCGTCAGCATGTCGCTCGACCCCGTGCCCTGAAACAAATCAAGAACAGACACTATCTGTTCCATTTGTGTTCCGCAAGGCCTTAAATTTCCGTGAAGTGACCATCATCGGACAAAAAGAATAAGCCTGGCATCAGGGACGCCTGCGCCGTGTAGCTTGTCTTTGAGGCCGCCATGACGCACATACCGCTAAGCATTTTCAGGGAGCCCAAGACATGACTGACAGCCTGCCCGCGCCTCGGCCTCTCGATCACCTTGTTTTGCCAGTAGCGGACCTTTCAAGCGCGCGGGAGCGGCTGGTAGACCTCGGCTTCACCGTTGCAGCAGATGCCAAGCACCCGTTCGGCACGGAAAATGCCTGCGTTTTCTTTGAGAACGGTAGCTATCTCGAGCCCCTGGCCGTGGCCAGTCGAGAGGAATGCGACGCGGCCGCACGGCAAGGCAACGTCTTCGTTGCCCGGGACCAGGCCTTCCGGTTTCGCTGCGGCGAAGAGGGATTGTCGGCGATCGTCGTGGGCAGTGAGCATGCGAGCGTCGATCATAACCGTTTTCGCGAAGCAGGCTTTTCGGCAGGCGATATGCTGTCTTTCTCGCGGCCGATGCTGATGTCCGACGGATCGTCTGCGGAGGCCAGTTTTGCGCTTGCTTTCGCCGCCGACCTGCGGTCCCCGGATTTCTTCCTGTTCAGCTGTCAGCGGGTGTCGATGCCACCTGTTGACCGGGCGGCGCTGACCCGCCACGCAAACGGTGTGACAGGAATTTCGGCCGTCGTGCTGGGCGAGGAAAATCCGTCGGATTTTCAATATCTGCTGGAGGTGGTGTTCGAGCAACGGGATGTCAGGGCGCATTCCTTCGGCATTGAACTCACCTCTTCCAATTGCCGAGTCGAGGTACTGACATCAGCGGGATTGAAGGGTTTCTATGGGATCGACGCTGGCACGGCCGGACGCGGATTGTGCGGTCGGGCAGTCGTGTTTTCCGTCACAGATCTCGGCGTGACAGAAAAGCGCCTTGCTGATAGAGGCGTGGCATACAGCAATGTGGCGGGCCGGCTCGTCGTCGCGCCGGGGCGCGGACAGGGCGTGGCTTTCGCCTTCGAGGAGGCAGCAAGAGCATGACCACCAATTCCACCGTGAGTGTCGGCGAGGGTGCCAACGCCGTCGTTTTCTCTAATTCCGCCCGTTTTTCGCTGATCGCCGGCCCCTGCCAGATGGAGAGCCGCGATCATGCCTTCATGATGGCGGGGCGGTTGGTGGAGATCTGCCGCGAGCTTGGCATCGGTCTCGTCTACAAGTCGTCCTTCGACAAGGCCAACCGGACGTCGCTGACGGGTAAACGCGGGATTGGCCTCGACAAGGCGCTGGATGTGTTTTCCGATCTCAAGGCGGAATTCGGCTTTCCCGTCATCACCGATATCCATACCGAAGAGCAATGCGCCGCCGTGGCACCTGTCGTCGACATGCTGCAGATCCCGGCCTTTCTCTGCCGCCAGACCGATCTTCTGATTGCCGCGGCCAAGACCGGGCGGGCGATCAACGTCAAGAAGGGGCAGTTCCTGGCGCCCTGGGACATGAAGAACGTGCTGGACAAGATCACCGGCTCGGGCAATCCGAACGTGCTTCTGTGCGAGCGCGGTGCCTCCTTCGGCTATAACACGCTTGTCTCCGACATGCGCTCGCTGCCGATCATGGCCGAAACCGGGGCACCGATCGTGTTCGACGCCACCCATTCGGTGCAGCAGCCCGGCGGGCAGGGCGGATCGACGGGTGGCGACCGGCGCTTCGTTGAGACCCTGTCGCGGGCGGCCGTTGCGGTCGGGGTGGCGGGTCTGTTCATCGAGACGCATCAGGATCCTGATAACGCGCCATCCGACGGTCCGAACATGGTGCCGCTGGATCGCATGCCGGCCTTGCTGGAAAAGCTGATGGCTTTCGATGATATCGCCAAGGCGGCCTGACGGCAGCGCGTGGTGATGGATCAGGAAGCCTGACGGTATTCGGGCGCGGGCGTGTGGATCCGCGCTGATGATCGTCCGGTGAGTACGAAGCGAACGAGCATGCGTCCGAGGTTCTCTGCTTCCCCGTTCAACTCGCGACAGGCTGCGTTTGCTTCTTCCGCCATGGCAGCGTTCTGCTGCGTGACCTGGTCCATCCGGTTGACCGCCTCGTTGACCTCGGCAAGCGCGCCAGATTGTTCTGCCGCCGACATTTCGATGGCATGGATCAGCTTGTGTACTTGTTGAACCTGCTGGTCTATCGTCGTTAGGGCATCGCCGGTACGGTTGACCAGCGAAACGCCGGCTCCCACTTGTGTCGAGGAAGCATCCACCAGCGCTTTGATTTCCTTTGCGGCACTGGCTGATCGTCCGGCCAGTTCACGTACTTCCTGCGCGACCACGGCAAACCCCTTGCCGCTTTCCCCGGCACGCGCCGCCTCGACCCCGGCGTTGAGAGCCAGAAGATTGGTTTGGAATGCGATGTCGTCGATCACCGAGATGATCTGGCCGATCTGGGCCGAGGACTCCTGGATCTTCGCCATCGCCATGACAGCGTCGCGGACAACAGCTGCCGAGACTTCTGCACTTTCTTTCGTCCGCGTCATCATCGCGTTGGCTTCGCGCGCCCGCTCGGCAGAAGTCCGAACCGTCGCGGTGATCTCGTCGAGAGCAGATGCCGCCTCTTCGAGCATGGCCGCCTGCGTTTCGGTCCGTTTTGCAAGGTCGTCGGTGCCGCTGGCAATGTTGTCCGTGCCAGAACGCACGCTACCAACCGTTCCGGATATCTCAGCCATGGTTTGTGCCAGGGATCGGATGCTCGAATTGAACTCGACCCTGAGCTTTTCGTAATCCGGGGCGAAGGGATCAGCGATTTCTGCAGTAAGATCGCCCGCCGCAAGCCGTTCCAGCCCCTTACTGATGCTGTCGATAACGCGTGCACGCTGCTGGTCCTCGGCCGCCCGCGCCTCCATCTCGGCGCGTTCGCGCTCGATTGTCAAAGTCTGCGCGGCTTCCTGACGCTCACGGATTGCCTTGCGTTCCATCGCGGCCGAACGGAAGACCTGGACCGAGGAGGCCATCTGGCCGATTTCGTCGCTTCGGTCTACGTAGGGGACGGGTTTTGAGTAATCTCCACGGGCGAGGTTGCTCATATAGGCTTTCATCGCGTTCAGCGGCGTGACAGCACGGCGGCGAAGCACCAAGAGACCACCCACCAGAATGATGCCCAACAGTCCCGCCAAGGCGCCTGAAATCAGGGTCAACCGCTCGGATTTGGTCGCAGTATCCTGTTCGGCGTTGGCCAGGAAGGTATTTGCCTCGTTGACGAGGACGGTTACGGCATCGCGATGGGCTCTGTAGGCATCCATCATACTGTCGAGCGCCGCCATCTTGACGTCCGGATCACTCGATTGCACGGCACCCGCATATTGGGTCTCGATCATCACCCATAGTCGATCGGCAGTCTCGATGGCATTCTTCTTGAGGCTCCCCCGCAGCGCAGGCGCCAGATTGGATGCATCCCAGAAGTCGCGACGTTGGTCGTAGGAGGCCTTCAGGGCGCGGATCTTTTCAAGGTTGGGTTGCGCCAGTTCTGAATGATAGGCGCCCTCGGTGGCCAGCAGATAAGCCTCGATAACAAAAAGTGGCGGCGGCAGGATATCGGCGATAAGGTCTTTGCCGTAAACGATCTGTTGGTAGGCTGGGCCGTTCACCTGTAACTCACGCAGCGTATACTGGTTGCTCCCTACTGCGAGGAAGATGCCGGCGCCCACGACGCAGCCGAACAACGTAATGCTCTGCGATATGCTGATCTTCATATGTCCCCCAAACCAATGAAGCGCCGCGCATTTTGGCCGGCTGAATGTCTTTGCAGCCTACAAGGCGCAAGGTTACCAATGATTTAAAATAGATTAATCCAGTGCTACTAAATTTGAAGGTGCACGTACCCGGCAGCTGCTCTGCTCCCTGCCGGCTCTGCCACTTTCATGAAGCTGCCATTGTATTTTCTGTCCCTTGGATTATGAGAGGGCGGTGAAGGTTCCAATCGTTCAAGCCATCAGGAAGCGAACATGACTGCCATTACCGACATTATCGGCCGCGAAATTCTCGACAGCCGCGGCAATCCGACCGTTGAGGTTGATGTCTATCTCGAAGACGGCAGCATGGGCCGCGCGGCGGTTCCCTCGGGCGCTTCGACGGGTGCGCATGAGGCCGTTGAATTGCGTGATGGCGGCAAGCGCTATCTGGGCAAGGGCGTCGAAAAGGCCGTCGAAGCCGTGAACACCGAGATCTTCGATGCGATCGGCGGGCTCGAAGCCGAAAACCAGATCCAGATCGACCAGATCATGATCGAGCTTGACGGCACGGCGAACAAGTCACGGCTCGGCGCCAATGCCATCCTCGGCGTCTCGCTGGCCGTGGCCAAGGCTGCTGCTGAGGCTTCCGGCCTGCCGCTCTACCGCTATATCGGCGGCCCGAACGCCCATGTGCTGCCGGTTCCGATGATGAACATCATCAACGGCGGTGCACATGCCGACAATCCGATCGATTTCCAGGAATTCATGATCGTGCCGGTCGGCGCCGACACCATCCGCGACGCCGTGCGCATGGGTTCGGAAGTGTTCCACACGCTGAAGAAGCAGCTTGCGGCCGATGGCCACAACACCAATGTCGGCGATGAAGGCGGCTTTGCGCCGGGACTCGCATCGGCTCCTGCCGCACTCGACTTCATCATGAAGTCGATCGAGAAGGCCGGCTATCGTCCGGGCGAGGACATGCATATCGCGCTCGACTGCGCCTCGACCGAATTCTTCAAGGACGGCAAATACGTACTGGAAGGCGAGGGCCGCACGCTCGAGCCCGAAGCTATGGCCGATTACCTAGCCGAGCTTGCCTCGAAATACCCGATCTTCTCGATCGAGGACGGCATGGCCGAAGACGATTGGGCCGGCTGGAAGTCGCTGACCGACAAGATCGGCAAGAAGGTTCAGTTGGTCGGCGACGATCTGTTCGTCACCAACTCGGCCCGCCTGCGTGATGGCATCAAGCAGGGTGTCGCCAACTCGATCCTGGTCAAGGTCAATCAGATCGGTTCGCTGTCGGAAACGCTCGATGCCGTTTCGACCGCCAACCGCGCAGCCTATACCGCCGTCATGTCGCATCGCTCGGGCGAAACCGAGGACTCGACGATTTCGGACCTCGCCGTTGCTACCAATTGCGGACAGATCAAGACCGGCTCGCTGGCCCGCTCCGACCGCACCGCGAAGTACAACCAGCTGATCCGCATCGAGGAGGGCCTTGGCCCGCAGGCGCGCTACGCCGGCACCTCGATCCTGCGCGCCTAAGTAGGCTCGCGCACAGAGATCTCTAGCCCGCCGCCGGGGAAACCTGGCGGCGGGCATTTTTTATGCGGGTGGGGCAAGGTCAACGCTTGGTTAAGCAATAGGCTCTAACTTGAGACATACAGTACTGCGTGTGAAGGCGATGCCCCTGATGTGGACCAGGCACCATAAAAAGCGAAAATTCGGCCGCTTCATTCTTCCCTCTTTGACCGTCGCCTTTCTCTCCTATTTCAGCTACCATTCCCTTGAGGGGGATTTCGGACTGAAGGCTGCGGAGGGATTCGAGCGCCAGAGATTCGAGCGGAGTGCGGAGTTGGCGCGGCTCGTGGCGCAGCGTGAAAAACTGGAAAAACAGGTTCAGTTGCTGAGCGATGGTTCTCTTGAGCGCGACATGCTCGATGAGAAGGCGCGCTATCAGCTCAATCTTTCGCGCCCTGACGAGATCGTCATTTTCAACACACAAACGAATTAACCGAAATCAGGTTAATGCCGTTTTCCTGTTAATTATCAGTTGATTAATAGGAATGTTAGCCATGCATAATTGGCATTGCGGGGTGGGCGTTTCTTGCTTATCCTGACGCCCGACGATTGACGAAGCGAACCCACGGGGAGGAACGAATGGCGCCGCGAAAATCCGCGTCTGTTGCCGGCCGCAAGACTTCAGCCAAACCTGCTGCTACAAAAAAAGATCTGACCGAAGGCTTGATCGCCGAGTTCGATCGCGAGTCCGAGCTTAAATCCTACCGCGAAATGCTGTTGATTCGGCGCTTCGAGGAAAAGGCCGGCCAGCTCTACGGCATGGGCTTCATCGGTGGCTTCTGTCACCTCTATATCGGCCAGGAAGCTGTCGTTGTCGGCATGCAGATGGCCCTCAAGGATGGCGACCAGGTCATCACAGGCTATCGCGACCACGGCCACATGCTGGCCTGCGGCATGAGTGCCCGCGGCGTTATGGCAGAACTGACCGGGCGTCGGGGCGGCTTGTCCAAGGGCAAGGGCGGCTCGATGCACATGTTCTCCAAGGAAAAGAATTTCTATGGCGGCCACGGCATCGTCGGTGCCCAGGTGTCGCTCGGCACGGGCCTTGCCTTCGCCAATCGCTATCGCGGCAATGACAATGTCTCCGTTGCCTATTTCGGCGACGGTGCGGCCAACCAGGGCCAGGTCTATGAAAGCTTCAACATGGCGCAGCTGTGGAAGCTTCCGGTGATCTACGTGATCGAGAACAACCGCTACGCCATGGGCACGGCCGTTAGCCGCGCCTCCGCCCAGACGAATTTCTCGCAGCGCGGTGTGTCCTTCAACATTCCCGGCCTTCAGGTTGACGGCATGGATGTGCGCGCCGTCAAGGCCGCAGCCGAGCAGGCCGTTGAGCATTGCCGCAGCGGCAAGGGCCCGATCATCCTGGAAATGCTGACCTATCGCTATCGTGGTCACTCCATGTCCGATCCGGCCAAGTATCGCTCCAAGGATGAAGTGCAGAAGATGCGTTCCGAGCACGACCCGATCGAGCAGGTGCGCGCACGGCTTCTCGAAAAGGGCTGGGCTTCCGAGGACGAGTTGAAGGCGATCGACAAGGATGTCCGCGATATCGTCGCCGACAGCGCCGATTTCGCCCAGGCCGATCCGGAGCCTGACGTATCCGAGCTCTACACCGATATCCTGCTTTGATTGGGGGAGGCGAAGCCAATGTCCATTGAAATTCTGATGCCGGCCCTTTCCCCGACGATGGAGGAGGGCACCCTCTCCAAATGGGTCAAGAAAGAAGGCGATACGGTCAAATCAGGCGATGTGATCGCCGAAATCGAAACCGATAAGGCGACGATGGAAGTCGAAGCCGTCGATGAGGGCGTGCTTGGCAAGCTGTTGATCGCCGCCGGCACTGAGAACGTGAAGGTCAATACGCCGATCGCGATCCTGCTGCAGGATGGCGAGAGCGCGTCCGACGTCAAGGCCGCCGCTCCGGCCGCACCTGCAGCCTCTGATGCTGCCGGTGGCAAGGCGCGCGAAGCAGCTGCCGAGCCCACCGCGACCAAGGATGCCGCCAGTGTTCCGGCTGCGCCCAAGGTCGAGGTTGCCTCCGATCCCGATATTCCTGCAGGCACCGAGATGGTGACGATGACGGTGCGTGAAGCGCTGCGCGAAGCCATGGCAGAGGAAATGCGGGCCAACTCCGATGTCTTCATCATGGGTGAGGAAGTCGCTGAATACCAGGGCGCTTACAAGATCACGCAGGGCCTTCTGCAGGAATTCGGCGCTGCTCGCGTTGTCGATACACCGATCACCGAACACGGCTTTGCCGGTATCGGTGTGGGTGCCGCCATGGCCGGCCTGCGGCCGATTGTTGAGTTCATGACCTTCAACTTCGCCATGCAGGCGATCGACCAGATCATCAACTCCGCTGCCAAGACGCTCTATATGTCCGGCGGCCAGATGGGAGCGCCAATCGTGTTCCGTGGCCCCAATGGCGCGGCTGCACGCGTTGCCGCCCAGCACAGCCAGGATTATGCGGCCTGGTACAGCCATATTCCGGGCCTCAAGGTTATCCAGCCGTATACGGCGGCTGATGCCAAGGGTCTGCTGAAGGCTGCTATCCGCGATCCGAACCCGATCATCTTCCTGGAAAACGAAATCCTCTACGGTCATTCATTCGAAGTGCCGAAGATGGACGATTTTGTGCTGCCGATCGGCAAGGCGCGCATCCACAAGACCGGCAAGGACGCGACCATCGTGTCCTGGGGCATCGGCATGACCTATTCGGTCAAGGCTGTCGATGAACTGGCCAAGCTCGGGATCGATGTCGAACTGATCGACCTGCGCACCATCCGGCCGATGGACCTGCCGACCGTGATCGAATCGGTCAAGAAGACCGGCCGCCTCGTAACGGTTGAAGAGGGCTATCCGCAGTCTTCCGTTGGCACGGAAATCGCCACGCGGGTCATGCAGCAGGCCTTCGATTATCTCGACGCGCCGATCCTGACGATTGCCGGCAAGGACGTTCCGATGCCCTACGCGGCGAACCTCGAAAAGCTGGCCCTGCCGAATGTCGGCGAAGTGGTCGAGGCGGTTAAAACCGTCTGCTACAAGTAACGGGAGGTCGTAGTCATGCCGATCAACATTACGATGCCGGCACTTTCCCCGACCATGGAAGAGGGCAATCTCTCCAAGTGGCTGGTCAAGGAAGGCGACAAGGTCAAGTCAGGCGATGTGATCGCCGAGATCGAGACCGACAAGGCGACGATGGAAGTCGAAGCCGTTGACGAAGGCACGGTTGCTAAGATCGTGGTGCCGGCAGGCACCGAAGCGGTCAAGGTCAATGCGCTGATCGCGATTCTCGCAGCTGACGGTGAGGACGTTTCCGCTGCCGCAAGCGGTGGCGGCGCGGCTGCGCCGGCCAAGGCCGAGGTAGCGCCCGCGAAATCCGAAGCCGCACCGGCCGCAGCAGCACCTGTTGCGGACAAGGCACCCGCGCCGTCTACGCCGGCTCCGGTTGCGAAATCCGGCGAGCGGGTCTTTGCCTCGCCGCTGGCGCGTCGTATCGCCAAGGACGCGGGTATCGACCTCTCGGCGGTGTCTGGTTCCGGCCCGCATGGTCGCGTGGTCAAGAGCGATATCGAAAAGGCCGTTGCCGGGGGTACGGGTAATGCTGCCCCGGCTCCGTCTGCTGCTCCCGCATCTGCCGCGGCTGCGCCAGCGCCTGCCATGGCCAAGGGTGCATCCGACGATGCCGTGCTGAAGCTCTTCCCCGAAGGCTCATACGAGCTGCTGCCGCATGACGGCATGCGCAAGACCATTGCTTCCCGCCTGACCGAGTCGAGCCAGACGGTACCGTCCTACTTCATCTCCATGGACTGCGAACTCGACGCGCTGATGAGGCTGCGTGCCGAGATCAATGCGTCGGCGCCCATGAAGAAGACCGACAAGGGCGAGGTTCCGGCCTTCAAGCTCTCCGTCAACGACTTTATTATCAAGGCGATGGCGCTGGCCCTGCGGGACGTGCCAATGGCCAATGCCTCCTGGACCTCGACTGCGCGTGTTCTGCACAAGCAGTCGGATGTCGGCGTGGCTGTTTCCATTCCGGACGGGCTGATCACCCCGATCGTGCGCAAGGCCGAGACCAAGACGCTGTCCACCATCTCCAACGAGGTGAAGGATATGGCGAAGCGCGCGCGCGACAAGAAGTTGAAGCCGGAGGAATACCAGGGCGGCACGACCTCCGTGTCGAACCTCGGCATGTTCGGCGTGTCCAACTTCACCTCGATCATCAACCTGCCGCAGGCCTCGATCGTCTCGATCGGCGCCGGTGTCGAAAAGCCCGTTGTCCGCAACGGCAAGATCGAGATCGGCACCGTGATGACGGCGACCTTCGCCTTCGACCATCGCGTGATCGACGGGGCGCTGGGTGCCGAACTGGCCTCGGCCTTCCAGCGGCATATCCAGAATCCGATGGGCATGCTGGTCTAACCGAGGGGCGGTCGCATGAAGTCCGTTCTAGCCTTCGGTGACAGCCTGACATGGGGATACGACCCGGTGAACCTGGGTCGTCATGCCTATGAGGATCGCTGGACGAGTGTATTGCAGAAGGCGCTCGGACACGGGGTCCGGGTGATTCCGGAAGGCCTGAACGGGCGCACCACGGCCTATGACGACCATCTCGCGGATTGCGAGCGCAACGGGGTCAAGCTGTTGCCGAGTGTGCTGGAAAGCCACAAGCCGCTCGACCTCGTGATCATCATGCTCGGGACCAACGACATGAAACGCGGGATCGCAGGCTCTGCGATCCTCGCCATGAGTGGCATGAAGCGACTGGTGCGGTTGGTGCGCAGTCACGACTGGGGTTTCGAGTTCGAGGGACCCGAAATCCTGATCGTGTCCCCGCCACCCGCCTGCGAAACGGCCAATGCCTTCTTCGCCGCGATGTTTCGCGGTGCTGTCGAGGAATCGGTCATGCTGGCCAGCATGTATCGCGATCTGGCGGATGAACTCGGCTGCGGCTTTTTCGATGCCGGCTCGGTTGCCAAGACCACGCCGCTCGACGGCATCCATCTGGATGCAGAGAATACCCGGGCGGTGGGACGCGGGCTG
This sequence comes from Rhizobium sp. RU36D, assembly GCF_900176345.1. GTDB lineage: Bacteria > Pseudomonadota > Alphaproteobacteria > Rhizobiales > Rhizobiaceae > Allorhizobium. Next base: position 274,657 of record NZ_FWXU01000004.1, on the reverse strand, counting down.
GAGCCGGTGGTGCGGATGATGCTCGGCCTTTGAAGGCCGGATTGTTGATTGAGATCAAGGAGAAGGGGCGTTCGCGGACTAGATTGACGATATCAACCGACCATAGAGGAGATATCGGATGTCGAACACGCCCCACGAACTGGCGCAGGAATTTCCCGAGCATCTGGACAAGATGCACGCTTTGAAGACCGGGGATGCCCGCTTCGCCAGGCTCTTTGACGAATACCACGATGTGAACCGGGCCATTCATCGTGCGGAAACGGATGTGGAGCCGGTTGGCGACGCGCATATGGAAAACATGCGCAAGCAGCGAATGGTTCTGAAGGACGAAATTTACGGGATGCTGACGCGGGCGTGACCCATCCGTCTCCATCCCGCCGGGACGGGTCCCCTTGACCGGGGACCTCAACCGACCAAGAGGAGATGAAGACCAGTGTCAAACGCATATGACGTCATCGTAATCGGTTCCGGGCCCGGCGGCTACATCGCCGCCATCAGGGCATCACAGCTTGGCATGAAGGTTGCCGTCGTCGAGCGCGAGCATCTGGCCGGCATCTGCTCCAACTGGGGCTGCATCCCCACCAAGGCGCTGCTGCGCTCGGCCGATGTGATGCACACCGCCACCCATGCCAAAGACTACGGCCTGACGCTGGAGGGCACCATCAAGCCCGACGTCAAGGCAATCGTCGCCCGCTCGCGCGGCATCGCGCACCGGATGAACAACGGCGTCGGCTTCCTGTTCAAGAAGAACAAGGTCGACATCATCTGGGGTGAAGCCAAAATCACCAAGCCGGGCGAGATCGTCGTCGGCAAGACCACCAAGAAGCCCGTCGAGCCAATGGGGCCTGTGCCGAAGAACACGCTGGGCGAGGGCACCTATACAGCCAAGCACATCATCGTCGCGACCGGTGCGCGTCCCCGTGCGCTGCCGGGCCTGGAGCCGGATGGCAAGCTGATCTGGACCTATTTCGAGGCAATGAAGCCCGAGGAAATGCCGAAGTCGCTGCTCGTCATGGGGTCGGGCGCCATCGGCATCGAATTCGCCTCCTTCTACCGCACCATGGGCGTCGATGTGACCGTCGTCGAGGTTATGAGTCAGGTGATGCCGGTCGAGGACGCGGAGATCTCGGCGCTCGCCAAGAAGCAGTTTGAAAAGCAGGGCATGAAGATCCTGCTGGAAGCCAAAGTCGCCAAGGTCGAAAAGGCTGCCAATTCCATCACCGCCCATGTCGAGAAGAAGGACGGCACGGTCGAGAAGATCACCGCCGACCGGATGATCTCGGCTGTCGGTGTCCAGGCCAATATCGAGGGCATCGGCCTGGAGAGCGTCGGCGTCAAGACCGATCGCGGCTTCATCGTCATCGATGGCTATGGCAAGACCAGCGTTCCCGGCATCTACGCGATCGGCGACGTCGCCGGTCCGCCGCTTCTGGCGCACAAGGCCGAGCATGAGGCCGTGATCTGCGTAGAGAAGATTGCCGGACTTCCGAACGTCCATCCGATGGACAAGGCCAAGATTCCTGGCTGCACCTATTGCCATCCGCAGGTCGCGTCGGTGGGCCTCACGGAAGCCAAGGCCAAGGCCGAAGGCCGCGACATCAGGGTCGGCCGCTTCTCGTTTGCGGCCAACGGCAAGGCCGTGGCGCTCGGCGAGGACCAGGGCCTGGTGAAGACCATCTTCGACAAGAAGACGGGCGAGCTGCTTGGAGCTCACATGGTTGGCGCCGAGGTGACCGAACTGATCCAGGGCTTCGTCGTCGCCATGAACCTTGAGACGACGGAAGAAGACCTGATCCACACGATCTTCCCGCATCCGACCATTTCGGAGTCGATGAAGGAAAGCGTGCTGGACGCCTATGGCCGGGTGCTCAACGCCTGAGCCGTTGTGAGAGCCAGTCCCGCGGCTTATATAGGCGTGCGGGACGTGTCGTGCGGAGATAAAGATGAGCGGATTTGAGATTGGCTGGTTCGTGACGATCGTGGTGGGCGGCCTTGCCGGCTGGCTGGCCGGCAAGTTCATGAACATGCGGTTCGGCATCGTCATGAACATCATCATCGGCATCGTTGGCGCGGTGATGGCGGCCGCGATCTTCCGTAGGCTCGGTATCGGCGTTGAAGGCGACTGGCTGGGCTATCTGATCACCAGTTTCATCGGCTCGTCCATTCTTCTCTTCGTCGTGAAGCTCGTACGGCGATAAACAGGTCGCGAGACGCGGCCCAATCGGATTAGGCATCATGGTAACGATCCTCGACAGGACCAATCTGGACGAAAAGCGTGTCCGCCACCCGGAAAAGGCGCACAAGCCCGACACCGAGGTGTTGCGCAAGCCGGAGTGGATTCGCGTCAAGGCTCCGACGTCGAAAGGCTATGCCGAAACACGCTCGATCGTGAAGGAGCACAAGCTCGTCACCGTCTGCGAGGAAGCCGGCTGCCCGAATATCGGCGAGTGCTGGGACAAGAAGCACGCCACCTTCATGATCATGGGCGAGATCTGTACCCGGGCCTGCGCCTTCTGCAACGTCGCGACCGGCAAGCCGAATGCGCTCGACATGGCAGAGCCCGAAAACGTGGCCAAGGCCGTGCGGGAAATGGGTCTCAGCCACGTAGTCATCACGTCGGTCGACCGCGACGATCTGGACGATGGTGGCGCGGAGCATTTCGAGAAGGTGATCTGGGCGATCCGTGCCGCTTCGCCTTCCACCACTATCGAGATCCTGACGCCCGACTTCCTGAAGAAGCCGGGCGCCCTGGAGCGGGTCGTTGCTGCCAAGCCCGACGTCTTCAACCACAATATGGAGACGGTACCTGGCAATTACCTGACGGTCCGTCCCGGCGCGCGCTACTTCCATTCGCTGCGGCTGCTGCAGCGGGTCAAGGAACTCGACCCAACCATGTTCACCAAGTCCGGCATCATGGTGGGCCTGGGCGAGGAGCGCAACGAAGTGCTGCAACTGATGGACGACCTGCGCACGGCGGATGTCGACTTTCTGACTATTGGCCAATATCTGCAGCCGACCCGCAAGCACCATAAGGTCGACCGCTTCGTCACACCTGACGAGTTCAAGTCCTACGAGACGGTCGCCTATGCCAAGGGCTTCCTGATGGTGTCGTCCAGCCCGCTCACACGCTCCTCACATCATGCCGGGGATGATTTTGCCCGGCTTAAGGCGGCGCGGGAGCGCAAGCTTTTCGTTCCGGCGTCATAGAGTTTTCGTCATCGCGGCGGTATGGGTGGCTTTTTTCATGGAGCCAGCCATGCCCTCCCATATTGATATCGCCACCGCTGGGGAAACGCTTCGCGAGGCGCGCCGAATCGTTGTGATCGGTTGTTCCGGTGGCGGGAAAAGTACCCTGGCGCAGAAGATCGCCGCGCATTTCAAATTGAAATACGTGTCCTTCGATCGTGATGTCATCTGGCTGCCAGGCTGGAAGGAACGCCCGGCGAGCGAGCGGCGGGAACTGATTGCCGAGGCGGTGAAGGGAGAACGGTGGATTACCGATGGCACCAGCACCTCGTCCTTCGACCTCAGACTGCCACGGGCTGATCTGGTGATCTGGGTGCGGATGCCGCGCTGGCTGTGTCTGTGGGGCGTGATCAGTCGTCGGTTCAAATATGCCAGACGCTCGCGACCCGATATGGCGCCGGGTTGTCCGGAACGGCTGGAATGGCAGTTCCTCCGATATATATGGACGTTCGAAGCCGTGCAGACACCGCGCATCATTGCCGGATTGGACAAACATGGGCCAGATGTGCCGGTTTTCGTGATGAAATCACGCAGGCAAGCCCGCAAACTCCTTGATCTTGCCGGCCTGCCTGCTTAAGTCCGGCCTATGCCGCAATTTGAAACCCGCCGCCCCGTCAAGCACTCTCCAGACCGGATGTACGACCTCGTTGCCGATGTCGAGCGCTATCCTGAATTCCTGCCGCTCTGCGAGGCGCTCAACGTGCGTTCGCGCAAGGAGCGCGATGGAAAGGTGCTGCTGGTGGCCGACATGACGGTCGGCTACAAGGCGATCCGCGAGACATTCACCACCCAGGTGCTGCTGAACGAGGCCGAACGGGTGATCGATGTTAAATACATCGAAGGGCCGTTCAAATATCTCGACAATCGCTGGCGTTTCGAACCGTCAGCCGACGGTGGCTGCTCGGTTCACTTCTTTATCGACTATGAGTTCAAGAGCCGCATCCTCGGCGCCCTCATGGGGTCGATGTTCGACCGCGCCTTCCGCATGTTTGCCGAAGCCTTCGAGGCTAGGGCCGACAAGGTTTATGGGTGAGCAGCCGCTTGCGGCTATTCCGTGAGTTGAAGCAGCATTTCCAGCGCTGTCTTCACCGTGGCCAGCCGGATGTCCGTGCGGCCAAGGTCTCCGTAGCGCATCTCCCGGTGGAGAAATCTGCCATCCTGCGACTGAGCCGCCAGGTGTACCAACCCCACCGGTTTTTCCGCTGAACCACCACCGGGGCCAGCAATGCCCGTGACGGCGACGGCGTGCGTCGTGCCGGATTTCAGCAAGGCACCACTTACCATTTCGACTGCGGTTTCGCGCGAAACGGCACCATGGCGCGTGAGCGTATCAAGCTTCACGTCGAGCAGGGTCATCTTCGCCTGGTTCGAATAGGTCACGAAGCCGCGATCCACCACCTGCGAGGAGCCGGCGATCTCCGTCAAGGCACCTGAAATGAGCCCGCCGGTGCAGGATTCGGCGGTCGATATGGTGAAATTCCTGATGGAATAGGCCTGGATGACCTGTGCGGCCAGCTTTTCGATTTCGGCTGGAAACAGGCTCATGGGCGAACTCCCGCAAAGACGACGGTTGCCGTTGCGATTGCCGCAATTCCTTCGCGCCGGCCGACGAAGCCGATCTTCTCGTTGGTTGTGGCTTTCACGGAGCAACGGTCAAGCGAGATCCCCAGGATTTCCGACAGTTTTTCCCGCATGGCCTGGCGGTGTGGGCCGATCTTCGGTGCTTCGGCGATCAGGGAAATGTCCGCATTCATGATCGTGCCACCGGCATCGCGAACGATTTTGGCGGCGTGCTCCAGGAAGATCCGGGAGGCAGCGCCCCGCCATTGCGGATCAGAAGGCGGGAAATGATCGCCGATATCGCCGGCGCCGCAGGTGGCCAGCAGCGCGTCCGTCAGGGCATGCAAGGCGACATCGGCATCGGAATGCCCCTTCAGCGCCTGGTCATGGGCAATGAAGATGCCGCAGAGCGTGACGCCGTCACCCGGTTCAAGCTGATGAACGTCATAACCGTTGCCTGTGCGGACATCGGGAAGGGCGGCGGACAGTTTGGCATCGGCCATGGCGATATCCCGTTGTACGGTGAGTTTCACATTATCGGGCGAGCCTTCGACCAGTTCAACGGTCAATCCAGCCCATTCCGCAATTGAGGCGTCATCGGTGAAATCGGTCCTGCCGCTGGCCGCCGCTGCTTCATGCGCTGCTAGGATGGGTGCGAAGGCAAAGCCCTGGGGGGTCTGGGCCGCAAACAAGCCTTGGCGCGACACAGTCGCTGCCACTTTGCCGTTAGTTTCCGCGCGCTTCAGCGTATCAGTCACGGGCATGGCGGGCAGGACGCCTTGGGGGCCGGTATCAAGGCATTGCAGCACGCGGTCGATCAATGGTGCGTCGCAGAACGGTCGGACGGCATCCTGGATCAATACGTAATCAGGATGGAAGGCCTGCAGCGCCTTCAGCCCGGCAAGAACGGATTCCTGCCGCGTGGCGCCTCCATGGGTGACGGTGACGCGGTGCCTGTCAGGCAGATAGGCCAATGCCTTTTCGAAGAGTTGTTCGTCATCCCGGTGAATCACCACGACGATCGGCCATGTCTTCGAATGCGTCGCGAAGGCCTGAAGTGTGTGGGCGATCAAAGGCTTGCCGCCAATCATGCGGTACTGCTTGGGTCCTTCGACCGAGACACCGGCCCGTTCCCCGCGGCCGGCGGCAACGATCAGAATGGCTGTGGTTGTTGCCTTGCTATGTTGCATCTGCACAGAAAATCCCAGACAGTGGAGCCATGGGAGCAGGGTCTAACCGCAGAACCAGAGATTTTCCAGCAGTCGCGCGATAATTTGCCTTTGCCAACGGAATCCACTTGGCAAGGCGTAAAACACTGTCTAAAAATAGTGCAGAAATCCCATGTGCCCGAAAGATAATCAGTTGCAGTCCGCCGCACTTCATACGCCTTTTTCCATCGGGCCGATCGCTGTCGCCAACCGCGTGGTGCTTGCGCCCATGTCCGGCGTGACCGATTTGCCGTTCCGGAAACTGGCGATGCGCTATGGCGCCGGGCTGGTCGTGACGGAGATGGTCGCCAGCCGTGAACTGGTGCTCAATGCGGCCGAATCATGGAGCCGATTGAAGACCGCCGGCTTCCAGCCGCACATGGTGCAGTTGGCAGGCCGCGAAGCGCATTGGCTGGCGGAAGCCGCACGGATTGCTGCTGACAATGGCGCAGATATCATCGACATCAATATGGGCTGTCCGGCAAAGAAAGTGATCGGCGGCTATGCCGGCTCCGCATTGATGCGGGAACCTGATCATGCGCTGTCGCTGATCGAGGCGGTGGTGAAGGCGGTGTCGGTGCCGGTCACGGTCAAGATGCGGCTTGGCTGGGACGAGAAGTCCATCAACGCGCCTGATATCGCAAAACGCGCCGAGCAGGCGGGGGTGCAGCTGATCACTGTTCATGGCCGCACCCGCATGCAGTTTTACGAGGGGCGGGCGGATTGGGATGCCATTGCTGCTGTTCGTGACGTGATCCGCATTCCGCTGATCGCCAATGGCGATGTCGAGACGAAAGAGGATGCGCAGGAGATCCTGCGGCGCTCCGGTGCCGATGCGGTAATGCTGGGACGTGCGGCCCAGGGCCGGCCATGGCATCCGGGCGTGCTTGCCGGCGCCAAGGCGCCGCCACCGGCAAGCTTTGGCTCTATCGCCGCCGAACACTACGAAATGATGCTTGAGCATTATGGACCAGAGGTCGGCGTGCGCCATGCCCGCAAACATGTCGGCTGGTATCTGGAACGGTTTGTGCCGAATCTGGCGGTTGAAGACAAAGCAGCCATCATGACCTCCAGAGATTCTCGGTTTGTGGCCGAGGCGCTGCGGCGACATCTGGACGGCGCATGGACGACCAATAGCAAGGAGGCGGCATGAGCTCCGGAACTCTCGGCAGTGGCAATGCGCTTGCCATGGCCGTTCTCAACGCCATCCAGAACCCGGTTATCCTCGTGGATGCCGCCGGTCACATCGCCTTCGCCAATTGGGAGGCGGAAGCCTTTTTTGGCGCCAGCGCCAGCCATCTGGCGCGCTACCGCGTCTCCACTTTCATTCCCTTCGGCAGTCCGCTGCTGGCATTGATCGACCAGGTTCGGGAGCGCAAGGCACCGGTCAATGAGTACCGGGTGGACCTGAGCTCTCCGCGTCTCGGCCAGGACAAGCTCGTCGATCTCTATGTCGCGCCCGTGTTGAGCGAACCGGGTTCGGTCGTGGTCGTTTTCCAGGAACGCTCCATGGCCGACAAGATCGATCGTCAGTTGACGCATCGCGCTGCTGCCCGTTCAGTGACGGGTCTCGCTTCCATGCTGGCCCACGAAATCAAGAACCCGCTCTCCGGTATTCGCGGCGCTGCCCAGCTGCTCGAAACCTCGGTGGAAGATGAAGACAGGGCCCTGACGCGGCTGATTTGCGACGAGACCGACCGGATCGTGTCGCTTGTCGATCGGATGGAAGTCTTCTCGGATGAGCGGCCGGTGGACCGGGCGGCGCTGAACATCCATTCGGTGCTGGATCACGTCAAGGCGATCGCCAAGGCGGGTTTTGCCCGCAACATCAAGATTGTCGAAAGCTACGACCCATCGCTGCCGCCTGTCTATGCCAACCGTGACCAGCTGGTGCAGGTGTTTCTCAACCTGATCAAGAATGCGGCAGAGGCGGTCGGCGACAAGGTGGATGGTGAAATCCAGCTGACGACGGCGTATCGACCGGGCATCCGGTTGTCGGTGGCCGGGTCGCGGGAAAAGATCTCACTACCCCTGGAATTCTGCGTGCACGACAATGGACCGGGGGTGCCCTCGGACCTTCTTCCGCATCTCTTCGATCCGTTCATTACCACCAAGACCAACGGTTCCGGCCTCGGCCTTGCCCTCGTTGCCAAGATCATCGGCGGGCATGGCGGCATTGTCGAATGTGACAGCCAGGCCAGCCGCACCACATTTCGCGTGCTGATGCCCGTCTCCAAGGACATCGCACAGGACGACCGATATCCGGCGCAATCCACAGGAAGCAATTGATGACTGCCACGATCCTTGTCGCAGACGACGATGCAGCCATTCGTACCGTCTTGAACCAGGCCCTCAGCCGTGCCGGCTACGACGTGCGCATCACGTCGAATGCCGCGACCCTCTGGCGCTGGATCTCGGCCGGCGAGGGCGACCTTGTTGTCACCGATGTCGTCATGCCCGACGAAAATGCATTTGACCTGCTGCCTCGGATCAAGAAGGCGCGGCCGGATCTGCCGGTGCTGGTCATGAGCGCGCAGAACACCTTCATGACGGCGATCAAGGCGTCCGAAAAGGGAGCCTATGACTACCTGCCGAAGCCCTTCGACCTGACCGAGCTGATCGCGATCATCGGACGGGCGCTTGCCGAGCCGAAACGCCGCCCGGCGCGCCTTGACGACGACATGCAAGACGGCATGCCGCTGGTCGGCCGCTCCGCCGCCATGCAAGAAATCTACCGGGTTCTGGCGCGTCTGATGCAGACCGACCTGACGCTGATGATCACCGGCGAATCGGGCACCGGCAAGGAGCTGGTTGCCCGCGCGCTGCACGACTATGGCAAGCGCCGTAACGGCCCGTTCGTCGCCATCAATATGGCGGCCATCCCTAGGGATCTGATCGAATCAGAGCTGTTCGGTCACGAGAAGGGCGCATTCACCGGCGCCCAGACCCGCTCGACGGGACGCTTCGAGCAGGCGGAAGGCGGAACCCTGTTTCTCGACGAAATCGGCGACATGCCGATGGATGCCCAGACCCGCCTTTTGCGCGTGCTGCAGCAGGGCGAGTATACCACGGTCGGCGGACGCACTCCGATCCGCACCGATGTGCGCATCGTCGCTGCCACCAATAAGGATCTCAAGACATCCATCAACCAGGGCCTGTTCCGCGAGGATCTATATTACCGCCTGAACGTCGTTCCGCTGCGGCTTCCGCCTCTGCGTGACCGTGCGGAAGACATTCCCGACCTGGTGCGCCACTTCATCCAGCAGGGCGAAAAGGAGGGACTGGATCCGAAGCGCTTCGACAATGAAGGGCTTGAGGTAATGAAGGCCTATGCCTGGCCGGGCAATGTCCGCGAACTGGAAAACGTCGTGCGCCGCCTGATGGCGCTCTATCCACAGGACGTGATTTCGCGAGAGATTGTCGAGCAGGAATTGCGGGCCGACATCAGTGACAGTCCGATCACGAAGGTCGGCGTGGCCTCGGGCTCGATGACGATCGCGCAGGCGGTCGAGGAAAACATGCGAAGCTATTTTGCGAGCTTCGGCGACGGGCTGCCGCCATCAGGCCTGTATGAGCGGGTTTTGGCGGAAATGGAATATCCCCTGATTCTTGCCGCCCTCACCGCAACCCGTGGAAACCAGATCAAGGCAGCGGATCTTCTCGGCCTCAACCGCAATACGCTGCGCAAGAAAATCCGTGAACTGGGCGTTTCGGTTTATCGCAGTTCCCGTTCTGCTTGACACTCCGGGCTTCGCGTTGCAATTTCGCCACAATGCGTTGCTCAAAAGCCACGAGGCGTTTTCGGGCCGCGTTGCTTGTCTGCTTGCCACAGCAGCAGACGGGTTTTCACGCGACATGACGAACGCTTGCGGGCGGTAGCAACCGGTGCGCAACGACTAGGACGAGACGACGGCCCAACGCGGTCGGTCAAGGAGTGACATCGGAATGGCGAGGCAACGAGTAGCGCAGGTGGCGGACGACATGTCCGCATCGGCGCAAGACCGGCGGGCGTCCTTTGCCTTGCCCGGCCTCGTCTTGGCGGGTGGCGCACTTGCAAGTGCCGTCCTGACATTGCCGATCCTGCTTGGCCTGACATCGATCGAGCCGACGTCGAACGTCGTCATTGCGTCGGCCGTTATCAACTCGCTGTTTGTTGTCGGGCTTCTAGTTCTCATCGGCCGCGAGGTGTCGCGCCTGATCAAGGCCCGTACCCGAGGCAGAGCGGCCGCGCGTCTTCACGTGCGGATCGTCGTGCTGTTTTCCATTGTGGCGATTTCGCCCGCGATCCTGGTCGCCATCTTCGCGTCGATCACGTTGAATGTCGGTCTGGACCGATGGTTCTCGCTACGAACGCAGTCGATCGTCAGTTCGTCCATGAACGTCGCGCAGGCCTATATGCTGGAAAATGCCAGCTATCTGCAGGGCCAGACGATTTCCATGGCCAACGACCTCGACCGCAACCGGGCGCTCTACTACCTGGATCGCACCGGTTTCGTGCATTTGCTGACCCGCCAGGCCAAGGGGCGCGGCATGCTCGGCGCCTTCATCGTCCGTGACGACGGGTCGGTGATGACGCAAGCCGATATCTCGACGGACAAGCCGCTTCCGGCCATCCCCACCGATGCCCTGGAAAGCGCTGCCGCCGGCACACCAACATTGATCCCGCCTGGTGTCACGAATCTGGTTGGCGCCATCATCAAGCTGGATTCAATATCCGGCGGGTTTCTCTACACCATCCGCGCTGTCGATCCGAAAGTCATGTCGGCCATGCGGCTGATGGAGGAAAACACCGCGGCCTATAAGGCCATGGAGGCCGGGCGAGGGCCGCTGCAACTCGCCTTTGCCGTGCTCTATCTCGGCTTCACGCTGATCGTCCTGCTGGCGGCGATCTGGACGGCCATTGCGGTTGCGGACCGGCTGGTACGGCCGATCCGCCTGCTGATCAGTGCGGCCGATAGCGTCGCTTCGGGCAATATGGACGTGGTCGTTCCCGTACGCGCCGCAGATGGCGACGTGGCATCGCTGTCACGCACCTTCAACAAGATGATTTCCGAGATCCGAACGCAGCGGGACCAGATCCTGGAGGCCAAGGACGAAGTCGACGACCGGCGCCGCTTCATCGAGGCAGTGCTGTCGGGCGTGACCGCGGCCGTCATAGGTGTGGAAGAAGATCGCGCCATCACCATCGTCAATCCCTCCGCCGAGCTTTTCCTGAACCTCCCGGCGGAAAAGCTGATGGGCGAGAAGCTGAGCAAGATTGCGCCGGAGATCGACCAGGTCCTGACGGAGGCATCGTCGCGGCACAGGAACGATTACCGTAAGCAGATCAATCTCGTGCGGGGCGGCAAGGAGCGGGCGCTCAATGTCCAGGTGACGCGGGAGGAAACCACCAATTCCAGCGATTCCTACGTCATCACGCTCGATGACATCACAGACCTCGTCATCGCCCAACGCTCTACCGCCTGGGCTGACGTTGCACGGCGCATCGCGCACGAAATCAAGAACCCGCTGACCCCGATCCAGTTGTCGGCAGAGCGTCTCAAGCGCCGCTATGGCAAGCAGATCGACGAGGGTGACCGGGCAGTGTTCGATCAGTGCACGGATACGATCGTGCGTCAGGTGGGCGATATCGGCCGGATGGTCGACGAGTTCTCGGCCTTTGCGCGGATGCCAAAGCCATCGAAGCAATCGTCCGATCTGCGCGACATCCTGCGCGACGCCGTGTTCCTGCGGGAGATGGCGGGCGCCGAGATCGAATTCCTGCGGGAATTTGGCAATGAGCCTCTGGTTGGCCAGTTCGATGCGCGCATGCTGGGACAGGCCTTCGCCAACCTGATCAAGAATGCCGTGGAAGCCATCGAGGCTGTGCCGGCCGACGAACGTCCGCCCAAGGGCAAGGTTCTGGTGCGCGCCGGCTTCGATGCTGCAAGCGATCGCTACGTCGTTGACGTGATCGACAACGGCAAGGGGCTACCGGTTGAAAACCGGCACCGCATTCTGGAACCCTATATGACGATGCGCGAGAAGGGCACCGGTCTCGGCCTGGCGATCGTCAAGAAGATCATAGAAGAACATGGCGGGCAGTTGGAACTGCATGACGCGCCAGCTGAATTCGACAGGGGCAAGGGGGCAATGATCAGAATTGCCCTACCGCGCGCCGATATCGGTTCTGGCGCCGCCACTGAAAATGACAAGGAAATGGCCTATGGCTTCTGACATTCTGGTGGTGGACGACGAGCAGGATATTCGAGAGATCGTCTCCGGCATCCTGAGCGACGAGGGGCATGAGACCCGGACCGCCCATGATGCCGACAGCGCGCTTGCGGCAATTTCCGACCGCGTGCCACGTCTGGTCTTCCTGGACATCTGGATGCAGGGAAGCCGGTTGGACGGGCTGGCCCTGCTTGATGAAATCAAGAGCCGGCATGCCGATCTGCCCGTTGTCATGATTTCAGGTCACGGCAATGTCGAGACAGCGGTCTCGGCGATCAAGCGCGGCGCCTTCGACTTCATCGAGAAGCCGTTCAAGTCCGACCGGTTGCTGCTGATTGCCGAACGGGCCCTGGAAAACTCCAAACTGCGGCGCGAGGTCAGCGAACTCAAGAAGCGCACCGGCGACGCCGTGGAACTGATCGGGACGTCGGTTGCCGTCTCCCAGTTGCGGCAAACCATCGAAAAGGTTGCTCCGACCAATAGCCGCGTGATGATCGTCGGTCCTTCGGGATCGGGCAAGGAACTGGTGGCCCGCATGATCCACAAGCGGTCGAGCCGGGCTGGCGGTCCGTTTGTGACATTGAATGCAGCGACGATCACGCCGGAGCGCATGGAAATCGCGCTTTTTGGCACCGAAGGATCGCCCGGACAGGCCCGCAAGATCGGAGCCCTGGAGGAAGCCCATCGCGGTATTCTCTACCTGGACGAAATCGGCGAGATGCCGCGCGAAACCCAGAACAAGATCTTGCGGGTTCTGGTGGACCAGCAGTTCGAGCGGGTTGGCGGCAGCAAGCGCGTCAAGGTGGATGTGCGCATCATCTCATCGAGCGCCTACAACCTGGAGAGCCAGATCGCCGAGGGACGATTCCGCGAGGACCTGTATCATCGCCTGGCGGTCGTGCCGGTTCGCGTCCCGGCCCTGGCCGAGCGGCGCGAGGATATTCCATTCCTGATCGATATGTTCATGCGGCAGATTTCCGAGCAGGCTGGCATTCGCCAGCGCAAGATCGGCGATGACGCCATGGCGGTGCTTCAGGCACATGATTGGCCTGGCAATATCAGGCAATTGCGCAACAATATCGAGCGGCTGATGATCTTGAGCCGCGCGGATGGTCCGGAAGCGCCGATCTCGGCCGAGATGCTGCCGACTGACCTGAGCGACATGCTGCCAAAGGTTTCTACCCGCAATGACAGCCATATCATGACGCTGCCGCTACGCGAGGCTCGCGAAATGTTCGAGCGCGATTATCTGATTGCGCAGATCAATCGGTTTGGCGGCAATATTTCGCGTACCGCGGAATTCGTCGGCATGGAACGTTCGGCGCTGCATCGCAAACTGAAGTCGCTCGGGGTCTAGGCGACTTCGATCTCACTCGCGGCTCAATCGGCACCGCCGATTTCCATCGCACGAAAGAACCGAAATGAAAGTCATTATCTGCGGGGCGGGACAGGTCGGCTACGGTATTGCCGAGAAGCTGGCGCAGGAAGATGCCGATGTATCCGTGATCGACACGTCAGCCTCGCTGATCGCGCATATCATGGACACGCTCGATGTGCGCGGCTATGTCGGCCACGGCGCCCATCCCGATGTGCTGGCCAAGGCCGGGGCGGACCAGGCCGACATGATCATTGCGGTGACGTTGTATGATGAAATCAATATGATCGCGTGCCAGGTGGCTCATTCGCTGTTTGCCGTGCCGACCAAGATTGCGCGCATTCGGGCACAGAACTATCTTTTGCCTGAGTATTCCGACCTGTTCAGCCGAGAGAACCTGCCGATCGACGTGGCGATTTCGCCCGAGATCGAGGTGGGCAAGATGGTCCTGCGCCGGATTTCCTTCCCCGGCGCCACCGATATCGTGCGGTTTGCCGAGGACCACATCGCCATGGTCGCGATCGAATGCATGGAAGACTGCCCCGTTCTCAACACGCCGCTGCATCAGCTGAGCGAGTTATTCCCCGATCTCATGGCGACGGTGACGGGAATCTATCGCAACGGCAAACTCTATGTGGCGCGCTCAAGCGATCAATTGCTGCCCGGTGACCTCGCCTATGTCATCTGCCAGCGTGACCACACACGCCGCACCCTTGGTCTTTTCGGACACGAGGAGCAGGAGGCGGCCCGGATTGTGATCGCCGGCGGTGGCAATATCGGATACTTCGTCGCCCGCGCCATCGAGCAGGTTCAACCCAAGACGCGCATCAAGATTCTCGAGGCGGACCGGACGCGGGCTGCAAGCATTTCCGACCAGCTCAGCAATACCATCGTGCTGCACGGCTCGGCCCTGGATCAGAACATTCTGAGCCAGGTCGACATCCAGGATGCAGACCTGATGGTGACGCTGACCAATAACGACCAGACCAACATCCTCAGCGCCGCCATGGCCAAGCGCCTCGGCTGCAAATCGGCTATGGCGCTGGTCAACAACCCCTCCTACCAGGAGTTGACGGCTTCGATCGGCATCGATGCGCATATCAATCCGCGGGCGGTGACCATATCCCGCGTGCTCCAGCATGTGCGAAAAGGTCGAATTCGCTCTGTTTACGCGGTGCAGAAGGGCACGGCGGAAGTCATCGAGGCGGAGGCGCTCGAAACCTCGCCGCTGGTTGGCATTCCATTCCGCGACCTGAAGCTGCCCGAGGGCATTCGGATCGGCGCGATCTATCGGGACAAGACGGTCCTGCGGCCCAATGGCAATACCAAGATCAAGGCGAAGGACCGCGTCGTTTTATTTGTCACATCGGCGGCCGTGCGCGATGTCGAGCAGATGTTCCGCGTGTCGATCCAGTACTTCTAATCCTATCTCAGCCCAGACCATTCATTTTCCAGATTTGCGGTGCGCCCATGCCCAGGATAGCCTATGTCAACGGACGGTATCTCCCTCATGGGGACGCAGCCGTCCATATCGAGGATCGCGGCTACCAGTTTGCTGATGGCGTCTATGAGGTGTGCGAAGTCCGCCACGGGATGATCGTGGACCTGACGCGCCATCTCAACCGTCTCGACCGGTCGCTTTCGGAACTGCGCATCGCCCAACCGATGGGAAGGCCCGCTCTCATCCAGGTGATCCGCCAGGTGCTGCGGCGAAACCACGTCCGCAACGGGCTGTTCTATATGCAGGTCACGAGAGGCGTTGCTCGCCGTGACCATGTGTTCCCCGACGCTTCCGTGACGCCGAGCCTCGTCATCACGGCCAAGAGCACCGACCCCTCGATCATCGCGCGCAAGAACGCCCTCGGCATTCGGGCCGTGACCCTGCCGGACAATCGCTGGGACCGCGTGGACATCAAGACCGTTGGACTGCTTCCGAACGCGATGGCGCGGCAGCAAGCCAAGGAAGCCGGCGCTCAGGAGGCCATCTATATCGATGCCGAGGGCATGGTGACTGAGGGGGCGGCGACCAATGTCTGGATCGTCGACAAGGACGGCGTTCTGGTCACGCGGCCGGCGGAGCACGGCATCCTGCGCGGCATCACCCGCACAACCCTGCTCGATGTCACTGAAAGACTTGGTATACCCACCGCTGAACGGCGCTTCTCCCGGCAGGAGATGCTGGAGGCACGCGAGGTGTTCATAACGGCGGCGACAAGCATCTGCTTTCCGGTCGTCATGATCGATGGCGAGACCATCGCCAACGGCCATCCCGGCGGCGTTTCCGAGAAGATCCGCGGTCACTTTTTCGACATTGCGGAAAAGACTGCGATTTGATACCAAGCTTCGGGGGCGGGGTATCTTGGGGCAATCCGACTCACTTCCTATATTCACAATACAATTCCACCGGCGGGTAGGCCGGCAAATAAGAAAGAAGCGGCGCGATGGCGGAACGTTCTCAGAACCTGCAGGACTTATTTCTCAATACGGTTCGCAAGCAAAAGATTTCCCTGACAATTTTTTTGATCAACGGCGTCAAATTGACGGGCGTCGTGACCTCTTTTGACAATTTCTGCGTGCTTCTGCGTCGTGACGGACATTCGCAGCTTGTTTACAAGCACGCCATTTCGACCATCATGCCGGGTCAGCCGATGCAGATGTTCGAGACCGAGGAAAGCGCCTCGTAACGAAGGCCCTGATAGGACAGACTGAAATCACGACACGTGACACAACGAATGATTCCATCATCCCGGAGCTGACCAAGCGCCGCGATGACATGCGGGCGCTGGTGATCGTGCCGGTCCTCAAGCAGCAGGGCAAGGCGGCACCGAGCGAAACTCCGCAGTCCAGCCGCTCCAACGAGAGCCGTCTTGAAGAGGCCGTTGGCCTCGCGCGCGCCATCGATCTAACCATCGTGCAGGGCATGATCGTTCAGGTGAGCCAGCCACGGCCCGCGACGCTGCTCGGTACCGGCAAGATGGCCGAGATCACGGCATTGCTCGACGAGCATGACGCGGGACTTGTGATCGTCGATCATCCGCTGACTCCGGTTCAACAGCGAAATCTCGAGAAGGAATGGAACGCCAAGGTTATAGACCGTACTGGTCTGATCCTGGAGATTTTCGGTCGCCGCGCCTCCACGAAGGAGGGCACGCTGCAGGTCGAACTGGCGCATCTGAACTATCAGAAGGGCCGGCTGGTTCGAAGCTGGACGCACCTTGAGCGGCAGCGCGGCGGCGCGGGCTTCATGGGCGGCCCCGGCGAAACCCAGATCGAAGCCGACCGCCGCCTTCTCCAGGATCGTATCGTCCGGCTGGAGAAAGAACTGGAACAGGTGGTGCGGACCCGGCAGTTGCATCGGGCCAAGCGCCGCAAGGTGCCCCATCCAATCGTTGCGCTTGTCGGCTATACCAATGCCGGAAAGTCCACGCTGTTCAACCGGATTACCGGTGCTGGTGTTCTGGCCGAAGACATGCTGTTTGCCACGCTCGACCCCACGCTTCGGCGGATGAAGCTGCCGCATGGCCGCACCGTGATCTTGTCCGATACGGTTGGTTTCATCTCCAATCTACCGACGCACCTTGTTGCCGCCTTCCGCGCGACGCTGGAAGAGGTGCTGGAAGCCGACCTTATTCTGCATGTTCGCGATCTGGCCGATCCTGACAACAGCGCGCAGGCCGGTGATGTGCTGCGCATCCTGACCGATCTCGGGATCGACGAGAAGGAGCGGGAAGAGCGGATCATCGAGGTCTGGAACAAGATCGATCTTCTGGAGCCTGAGGCTCATGATGCCATCATCCAGAAGGCCTCGGCGCGTGAGAACGTCATTCCCGTTTCCGCCGCGTCGGGGGAGGGTGTGGACAGGCTTCTTGACGTTATATCCGGACGGCTGTCCGGTGTTTTGACGGAGGCGACGGTCACACTTCCGCCCGACAAGCATGCGCTCATTTCTTGGGCCTATGAAAACGCCGTGGTGACTGGGCGCGAAGACCATGAAGACGGCTCCGTCAGCCTGGATGTGCGCCTGACGGCGCGGCAGGCCGACGAGTTGGAGCGGCGCCTTGGCGGCGGCAAGCGGGACAAGGAAGACTGGGAGCGGTAGGTCGTCATACTTACCGCCTCCAGCCTAGCGCGCGAATTTCCGCGCGCCGGCTACACACGCCACGACGGCCAGGGTCGTTACGGCCATCAACGGGCTCACCGTTTCATGCAGCAACAGTGCCGCAAGCAAAAGCCCGAGAAAGGGCTGCAGCAGTTGCAATTGGCCAACACTCGCGATGCCCCCGATCGCCAGTCCTCGGTACCAGAAGACGAAACCAATCAGCATGCTAAACAGGGAGACATAGCCAAGTCCGATCCATGAGGACATGGCGATCCCTGTCCATGTTTCCGGCAAGGTCCAGATGGCGATGGCGGCCATGACCGGCAGGGAGAAAAGCAGCGCCCAGGAAATGACCTGCCAACCACCCAGCTTGCGTGACAGCGTTGCTCCCTCCGCATAACCAAGGCCGCAGACGATCACCGCCGCGACCATAAGGCCATCGCCGAGCAGATCAGCATGTGTGCCTGCGCCAAGCGCATAGCCAGCGACGATGGTGCTGCCGGCGACGGAGAAAAGCCAGAACAGGGGCTTTGGCCGCTCGCCACCGCGCAGAACGGCAAAGATCGCGGTCGCAAGCGGCAGCATGCCGATGAAGACGATCGATCGCGCGGCCGAAATGGATTGCAGGGCCAGAGCCGTCAGCAGCGGAAAGCCCACCACGACACCGAGCGCCACGATGGCCAGCGAGCGCATGTCGGAGCCGTGGGGCCGTTGCTGACGAAGCGCAAACAGCAAGGCAGATGCCAGGGTCGCGGCTATGACGGCGCGCGCGGAGGTGAGGAAGAGCGGCGAGAAATCCGTCACCGCGACGCGCGTGGCAGGAAGTGAGCCGCTGAAAATGATCACGCCGAGCAGTCCGCTGCCCCAGCCTTCAAGGGAAGATTTCATGATGCCTCGCTGGCCGCGCGCCACAAGATCCGGCGGCACGATGATGTCGATGCGCCAGAATTACTCTTCGGGGGCTGGCAATGACAGACACAAAGCCATACAATCTCGACAATCTGTATGGATACGTTGAGCAGTACGATCGGCGGAATGATGACTGGTGACTTGAAGGAAACCCGCACCGACAGCGTTATCAGGGCAATCAAGGGGCGGATCGGCAGTCGAGCTCTTGTTGAGGGCGACCGGCTCCCGTCCATCCGCAGCCTTGCGTCGACGCTCGGCGTGTCACCCTCCACCGTTGTCAGTGCCTACGACCTGATGGCGGCCGAGGGACTGATCAAGGCGCGACCAGGTTCTGGCTTCTATGTTTCCGGCCAGGCATTGCCGCCGTTGACGCTCACGCAGGCGTCAACCCCGCAGGCGCGGGCCATTGATCCGTTCTGGGTTTCGCGGCTGTCGCTCGATGCGGAACCCGATATGCCCAAGCCGGGATGCGGTTGGCTGCCGGCGGACTGGATGCCGAATGATGCGATGCGCCGCGCTTTGCGGCATGCGGCACGGAGCGGCGACGAGCTGCTGTCCTTTTACGGATCGACGAAGGGCTCGGTGACGCTGCGACGGCTGTTGCTGGCTCGTCTGGCCGAGGAGGGTCTGGAAGCCGAGCCCGACAACCTGATGCTCACCAACACGGGCACCCAGGCCCTGGATCTGGTCTGCCGCTTCCTACTAAGGCCGGGCGATGTGGTTGTTGTCGATGACCCCTGCTACTTCAACTTCCAGGCCATGCTCAAGGTGCACCAGGTCCGCCTTGTCTCGGTGCCCTACACGCCATCAGGCCCTGACACCGCAGCCTTCGAGGCGCTCCTGGCGGCCGAGAGGCCAAAGCTTTATCTGACTAATACCGGTCTTCACAATCCGACCGGAGCAACGCCATCGCCGCAGTCGTTGCATCGATTGCTCAGCTCTGCCGCCCGGCATGACCTCACCATTGTCGAAGATGATATCTTCGCCGATTTCGAACCGGAACCGTCATCGCGTCTGGCGACCTTCGACGGGCTTCAACGGGTCATTCGAATCGGCAGTTTCTCAAAAACGCTATCCGCATCGGTCAGATGCGGCTATATCGCAGCCAAGAGTAACTGGATCGAAGGGCTGGTGGACTTGCAGGTCGCCACCAATTTCGGCGGACCGAGCCCGCTGGCGGCCGAGTTGCTGTCGGAAATCCTGTCCGGTGGAAGCTATCGCAAGCATATGGAGGACCTGCGCCGCAAGCTGGCGCGGGCGCGCCGCGATGTCACCGAGCGCCTTTCGAGGCTGGACATCGAGCCCTGGATACAGCCGCGGGGTGGCTTCTATCTCTGGTGCAGGCTTCCTGGGAACCTCGATTCAGGCCGGGTTGCTCAGGCGGCACTGGCGGAAGGGCTCGTCCTGGCCCCTGGAAATGTCTTCAGTTCAGCGCAGACTGCGACTAACTTCATGCGCTTCAATGTCGGCTTCATGATGGACCAAACAATCTACGATCGTCTTTCCAAGGCCATGGCTGCTGCGTGAACGGGCATCAGAATGCAATATGCTCAATTTCTTGTTGCATGACATTTGCCAAATCTAAACTCGTTCTCATATAGTGCTGCTTCGTCACGGAGGCGTTGATGCGGTTCGAATCCCCATTGGCAGATGCACTATTGTTGCAGTCAAACGAGGCACAAGTCGCCGATATTCCTGATCATGATATCGAAAACGCCTTGAAGGCTGTCCGTTCCCATCTGGGGATGGAGGTCGGGTTTGTGTCGGAGTTTCAGGGAGAAGAGCGCATCTTTCGCCGCGTCGATAGTATCCTCGCCAAGCCGCCTCTCTTCCAAGGCCAGCGCCTGTCGATGGACAGCGGCTATTGTCGGAAGGTCGTTTCGGGCGAATTGCCGGAGCTCATTCCCGATACCTCTCTCATCCCCGCCGCGCTTGGCATTCCCGAGACGAGCTTGTTGCCGATCGGCTCGCATATCAGCGTGCCGATCCGACTGACCGACGGCAGTGTTTACGGGACGCTCTGCTGCTTCAGTTCCTTTCCAGACACCTCGTTGCGCACGCGCGACTTGCAGACGATGCGCGCCGTTGCCGATCTGCTGGGGCGGCAGGTGGAGCAGAAAGTTGCCGTCAGGCGCGAGCGGGACACTCTCAGCGACCGCATCTCGGGCGCCATGGCACGCGGCCAGCCTGACATCGTCTACCAACCGATCATGCGGCTCGACGGCATGACGCGTGCCGGATGCGAAGCCTTGTCCCGCTTTTCAGGGCCGCCGCAGCAAGGACCGGATCGCTGGTTTGCCGATGCCGCGACGGTCGGCATGCGCCTGGCGATGGAAATCGCGGCGGTGCGGAAGGCGCTTGAGGGATACAAGCCGCTCTGGGGAGACGGCGCCTATCTCGCACTCAACCTCTCGCCGCAGACCGTGATCGAAAGCGATCTCGCGGAGGTGTTCGCTGGCTATCCCCTGGAACGCATCGTGCTTGAGCTAACAGAGCATGAACAGGTGGAGGACTACGAGCCGTTGATGAAGGCGCTCGCTGGGCTTCGCTCCAAGGGCTTGCGGATCGCCGTCGATGATGCCGGCTCGGGCTATGCGAGCCTCCGTCACGTCCTCAGCATCCGGCCCGATATCATCAAATTGGATGTGAGCCTGACGCGCTCCATCGACATGGACCCGGTGCGGCAGGCCCTGGCTGCGGCGATCGTGAGTTTCGGCGGCCATGTCAGCTGCCAGATCGTCGCCGAAGGCATCGAGACAGAGCAGGAGTTGCTGACCCTTCAAGGGCTCGGGGTGCGTTTGGGGCAGGGCTATTTGCTGGCGAGGCCTGCACCGATCGAGGCTCTAAATGGAGCGGGAGTAAGCGCCTAGACCCTACCGCTCGGTCGCCTTAGCGGCCTGCCACAATTCTTCCATCTGCTCCAGGCTTGCGCCCTCCAGTGTCTGTGAACTGGCCTTCAGCGAATTTTCGATGAATCCGAAACGGCGCCGAAACTTGGTGTTGGTGCCGCGAAGCGCCTGTTCCGGCTCTGAACCGACGTGGCGACCGATATTGACCAGAGCGAAAATCAGATCGCCCAATTCGTCAGCGACCTTTTCGCGTCGACCTGCCGCCAGCGCTTCCCTCAGTTCCCCGATCTCTTCTTCTATCTTGTCCAGGATCGGCTCTGCATCCGACCAGTCGAAGCCGACTTTGGCAGCCCTTTCCTGAAGTTTGAGAGCTTCCGTAAGGGCAGGGAATGAACGCTGGACGTCGCCGAGATAGCCCGCTTTGAAATCCTCCGTCACGCCTCGGGCCGTTCTGCGTGCGGCGCGTTCGGCCTTTTCGACTGCCTTGATCTCGCTCCACTGCGCCTTCACGGCTTCGGGCGTATCGGCGTCGGAACGGGCAAATACATGGGGGTGGCGGCGGATCATCTTGCGGGTGATCGCCTCGACGACGTCGCCGAAGGAGAAGAGTTTTGCCTCCTCGGCAATCCTGGCGTGGAATACGACTTGCAGCAAAAGATCGCCCAGTTCCTCGCACAGGTCGTCGGGATCGTTTCGCTCAATCGCGTCTGCCACTTCATAGGCTTCCTCGATCGTGTAGGGCTTGATGGTCTCGAAGGACTGCTCGATATCCCATGGGCAGCCAGTGTCAGGATCGCGCAGCGCCGCCATGATCTCGATCAGGCGCGAAATATCCTTGGAAGCTTCCATGGCCGTGGTTCCCGATGAAGGGCAAGCGCCCCTAATGTCAGTTCAGCGGAATGTCGTTATCAGACTTCGTCGACTGATACCTGTCCGAAAGTGCGGCATACACACTCTTGATGCGGTCGGACTGGGCGAGCAACTGCTGTTTCAACGGTGCCTCGCTGACGGCAATCAGGTCCGCGGTCCAGAAAGAGTTCCAGAAGCTGTTGGACCGGCGATAGCCGCCGGGCTCCAGGCCGAATACCTCTTTCAGGATCTTCAGGTCGTGGGGAATGGCAAAGGCATCGCGGCTATCCTCATGGCTGAAGAAGTAATAGAAGTTGTCAAACCCGGCCCAGGTGATCGCCGACATGCACATGGTGCAGGGCTCATGGGTGGAAAGGAAAATCAGATCCGAGGTCGCGGGTCGCTCGCCAAGTTCGTAAAACCGCTTAAGGGTGTGGACCTCGCCATGCCAGAGCGGATTTTCCAGTTCGTTGTTGGTTTCGGCGATAACGAGCGAGAGGTCCGATTTGCGCAGGATCGCCGCGCCGAAGACCTTGTTCCCGGCTGAAACGCCCTTGGCTGTCAATGGAAGGATATCCTGCTCCATGACGTCAAGCAGGCGGGAAACGAGAGGCTTTTGGGACAAGACGACACCTTGGAAATAGCGGGGATTTAGGCTGCGACCGTAGCGGTGACCTCCAGGCTTGTAAATCACAGGGATGAGAACGGGGTGACCGTAAGATTCGACGATGTTACGGGGACCAAGACAGAACGGTAAGCGGGTTTCCGGTGAGATTTGCTCTGGATAAAGGCTCACCTAGAACAGAAATATCATGCGGCGACAGTGATCGGATTCCTGTTCCTTCATTTTTTGATGAGAAAACCGGATATTGGGCGGGCTTGGCATCAGGATCGGCTTATGGACATCAATGAACAGCAGCTTGGGGTTTTCCCAGCCTTTTTCCGCGTGGCGGGAGAGGGTGTGGCTGTGTTCGGTTCTGGCGACGAGGCCTTCGCCAAGGCGCGCCTTCTTTCAAACACCAAGGCCTGCATCACCGCCTATGCGGAAGATGCCGAACCTGACTATCGCGCGTTTCTGCTGGAGAAGGCTATCCCGGTTGTCGCCGCCCCTTTTGATCCGGCGCAATTGGATGGAGCGCGGCTTGTCTTCGCCGCGACCGGTGATGCCGCGCAGGATCGCGCCATCGTCACGGCGGCGCGGGCGTTGCGGATTCCCGCAAATGCCGTGGATCAGCCGGACTACTGCGATTTCTTCACGCCCGCCCTGATCAACCGCGCGCCCGTTGCCGTGGCGATCGGTACGGAAGGCGTAGGACCGGTTCTGGCGCAGATGATCCGGGCGGACATCGATCGCCTGCTGCCGCGCTCGCTGGGGCGTCTCGGCCGGCTGGCGGAGAGCTATCGCAGCGCCGTCGAAAAGCTTGTGCCGCGCGGCGTTGCCCGTCGCCTGTACTGGCGTTCGTTCTTCAAGGGGCGGGTGGCTGACGCGGTCGAGGCCGGTGATCTCAGCCAGGCCCGCCGGGAGGCAACGCGTCTTCTGAAGGGTGCACGTCAGGCAGCCGAGGGTCGGATTTTCCTGGTGGGTGCAGGGCCCGGCGCTGAAGACCTGCTTACGCTTCGCGCCCATCGCGTGCTGATGGAAGCCGACGTCATTGTGTTCGACGCCCTGGTGCCACAGGCAATCGTTGACATGGGCCGGCGTGATGCGCATCGCATTTCCGTGGGGAAGCGCAAGGGTTGCCATTCCAAGACCCAGGACGAAATCAACGATCTCCTGGTCGAGCTTGGCCGCGAAGGCAAGCGTGTCGTGCGGCTGAAATCTGGTGATCCGCTGGTGTTCGGGCGGGCCGGGGAAGAGATGGCGGCGCTGCGTGCCGCCGGTGTCGCTTATGAGATCATCCCCGGCATCACCTCGGCGCTAGCGGCTGCCGCGGACTTCGAATTGCCGCTGACACTGCGTGGCGTTGCTTCTTCCATGGTGTTTACGACAGGCCATGACCTGCATGGCGACAGCCTTCCGGATTGGGCACGCCTTGCCTTGTCTGGCGCAACCGTCGCCGTCTATATGGGCCGCTCGAATGCAGCGGCTGTGGCTGGGCGGTTGATCCGCGCGGGCCTGGCGGAGGACACCACCGTAGCCGTGGTGGAAAATGCGGGACGGGCAGAGCGGCGGCTGATGCACGGCACGCTTGCTCAACTGCCCCGACTGGAACAAATGGTCTCCCTAACAGGACCCGTCATGGTGATCATCGGCGATGCGGTGGCTGGGGCCAGCTTTGAACATTCACAGGCGTTGCACGACGTATCCGTCGACGCCGACATGCTTGCGAGGACGTGACAATGGTTGACAAGGTTTTGACCGCCAACAGGCTCAGCGACGGGATCGCCGTATGGCTCGATGCCGCCGGCACCTGGAACGAAAACCTGCAGCAGGCTTTCGTGGCCCGTCATGCCGAAGCAGTGGCTGCCCTTGAAGCGACAGGCAAGAAGGCTTATGCCGACAACCTCGTCGTCGACGTCAATGTCATCGAGATCGAGGAGCGCGATGGCATCCTGTGGCCGCTGAGGCTGCGCGAGCGCATTCGCGCCGGCGGACCGACGATGGCCTATGCCGAGGGCCATGGCTTTGCCGATCCCGACTTCATTGCAGCCTGAGGACACCTATGTATCGTTACGATGAATTCGATCACGCCTTCGTTTCCAACCGCGTCGAGCAATTTCGCGACCAGGTCGCGCGGCGCCTGGCAGGCGAGATCAGCGAGGATGCCTTCAAGCCTCTGCGGCTGATGAACGGCGTCTATCTGCAGCTTCACGCCTACATGCTGCGCGTGGCCATTCCCTACGGCACCCTGAATTCCCGGCAGATGCGGATGCTGGCGCATGTGGCACGCACCTATGACCGTGGCTACGGCCATTTCACGACGCGGCAGAACATTCAGTTCAACTGGCCGAAACTGTCAGACATGCCGGCGATCCTCGACGAACTTGCCAGCGTCGAGATGCATGCGCTGCAGACATCGGGCAATTGCATTCGCAACGTGACGGCCGATCATTTTGCCGGCGCTGCCGCCGATGAAGTGGCCGATCCCAGGCCCTACGCTGAAATTCTACGGCAGTGGTCTTCGGTACATCCGGAATTCTCGTTCCTGCCGCGCAAGTTCAAGATCGCCGTGACCGGGGCGCCGGCGGATCGTGCCGCCATCCAGGTCCACGACATCGGCCTGCATCTGAAGAAGGATGACAATGGTCAGTTGGGCTTTGCCGTTTATGTTGGCGGCGGGCAGGGCCGCACGCCGCTGATCGCCAAGAAGGTGCGGGATTTCCTGCCGGAGCAGGACCTTCTGTCCTACGTGACCGCGATCGTGCGCGTCTATAATCTCCACGGCCGCCGTGACAACAAGTACAAGGCGCGCATCAAGATCCTGGTACACGAGACAGGCGTCGAGGAACTGACCCGTCAGATCGAGGCGGAATTCGCTCACCTGCGGGATAGCGAATTGAAGCTGCCGGAGCAGGATATCCGCGCCATCGAAACCTATTTCGCGCCGCCGGCACTGCCCGAGCGGCCGGAGGGCTGGGCCGAACTGACCCGAGCCCGCAAGGCGGATGCCGGTTTTTCGGACTGGGTGCAGCGCAATGTCGGTGCGCACCATCATCCCGACTACGCCACCGTTACGATTTCCCTGAAGCCGATCGGTGGGATTGCCGGCGACGCCTCGGATGAGCAGATGGATCTGGTCGCCGATCTGGCAGAACGCTTCGCCTTTGACGAGATCCGGGTCAGCCACGAGCAGAACCTGATTTTCCCGCATGTGGCCCGCGCGGACCTTGAGGCGCTGTACAACGCACTGCTTCCGGCGAAGCTGGCGACGGCCAATGCCGGCCTGATCACCGACATGATCGTCTGTCCCGGGCTCGACTATTGTGCGCTCGCCAATGCCCGTTCCATTCCCGTCGCCCAGGCGATCTCGGAGCGGTTCGGCTCCCAGGCCCGGCAGGCGGAAATCGGCGAACTGAAGATCAAGATCTCCGGCTGCATCAATGCATGCGGTCACCACCATGTGGGCCATATCGGCTTGCTGGGCGTGGAGAAGAAGGGTGCTGAGCTTTACCAGATCACGCTCGGCGGTTCTGGCGACGAGAATGCCTCGATCGGCGAGATCATCGGCCGTGGCTTCGAGCCCGAGAAGGTCACCGATGCAGTGGAAACCATCGTCGACACCTACCTCGGCCTGCGCTTGTCCAAGGACGAGACTTTCCTTCAAGCCTATCGCCGCGTGGGACCGCAGCCTTTCAAGGCCGCTCTCTATGGCACAGCGGCCGAAGCGGCCTGAGGATTTGTGATGACCCGCATCTGGAAAGAAACCGGCTTCGTCGAGGGCGACAGCTGGGTTATCGAAACCGAGGACCGCAAGGCAGGCGAGGGCGAGCGTGCGCTTCTGCCGCTCAAGGCGTTCCTCGAAGCCGCCACAGAAAGCAATGAAGGCGATTTTGGCGTGCTGATCGCGCCCGCCGACGATGTCAGGACGCTTGAGCCGCATCTCGACCGGATCGCGGTCGTGGCGCTGGCGTTTCCGGCCTTTAATGACGGGCGTGCCTTTAGCCATGCATCGCTGTTGCGCAGCCGCCTGGGCTTCAAGGGCGAGGTCAGGGCGGTGGGCGACGTGCTGATCGACCAGATTCCCCTGATGCTGCGGACCGGCTTCGACAGCTTCGCGGTTACGAATGCGACCGCGCTGAAGCGGCTCGGGGAAGGGCGGCTGCCGGGCATTCCCCAGCACTACCAGCCGGCGGCCGCGCAGGACAACGCGGTCGAGGGATATAGCTGGCGCCGGATCGGGCGCGGCTAACGCCGCAGGAGGCCTGGACGAGACGTGTCAAATCGCTGCATCCACGGTTCGGCCATTGAGACATCAAGGCTTTGGGCGCAATGTGGCTGTCCTGAGCCGGCAAGACAAATTTGTCTTGCTGGCTTTTCAGACATGCCGCTTTTCGTATAAGCCCCACAACAGACGAGATTACAGGAACGACAGCGCATGAATGCTCCAGCCAAGACCGATGTTCTAGAGGCCAACGCTTCCGCCGCTCCGGCGCCGGCTGCGGTCGTGCCCGACGGCGTCTATGCCGAGACGGTGCTCAGCGTCACACACTATACCGACCACCTCTTCCGCTTCCGCATGACCCGCCCCGCCGGCTTTCGCTTTCGCTCGGGCGAATTCGCGATGATCGGCCTGATGGTCGAGGGCAAGCCGATTTACCGTGCCTATTCGATCGCAAGCCCGGCCTGGGATGAGGAGCTTGAATTCTTCTCGATCAAGGTGCCGAATGGCCCGTTGACGCAGCATCTCCAGAGGATCCAGCCTGGCGACCAGGTGCTGATGCGCAAGAAGCCGACCGGCACGCTGGTGCTCGATGCGCTAACGCCCGGCAAGCGGCTTTACATGTTCTCGACCGGGACCGGGATCGCACCGTTTGCGAGCCTGATCCGCGATCCGGAAACCTATGAGAAGTTCGAGGAAGTGATCCTCACCCATACCTGCCGCGAGGTGGCGGAACTGAAATACGGTTTCGACCTGATCGAGGAAATCCGCAATGACGAGATGCTGAGCGAAATCGTCGGTGACAAGCTGAAGCATTACGCCACCGTGACCCGCGAGGACTACCCGTTCCAGGGCCGGATCACCGACCTCCTGGAAAATGGCAAGATCTTCACCGATCTCGGCGTGCCGCCGCTTGATCCGGCCGTTGATCGCGGCATGATCTGCGGTTCGGCTGCCATGCTGAAGGACACCAAGGCGCAGCTCGAAAAGGCTGGCCTGACGGAGGGCGCCAACAACAAGCCGGCCGAATTCGTCATCGAGCGCGCCTTCGTCGGCTGATCGGCGGACGCAGCTTTTCGTCGGTATCGTCAAACATCCGTCGCAGGGTCTGCGGCGGATGTTTTCGTTTCAGCACGAGCGATGCCGCTTATGACCGCGGCGGAATGCGCGTGATTCTGGCACCGAGGGCATTCAGCCGCTCATCAATCCGCTCATAGCCACGTTCGATCTGCTGGGCGTTTTCGATGACGCTGCGACCATCAGCGCACATGGCGGCGATGAGCATCGCCATGCCGGCGCGAATGTCGGGGCTCTCGACCCGCGCGCCGGTGAGCTTTGCAGGACCTGACACCACCGCCCGGTGGGGATCGCACAAGACGATGCGCGCGCCCATGGCGATCAGCTTGTCGACAAAGAACATGCGGCTTTCGAACATCTTCTCGAACATCAGCACCATCCCATCGCATTGGGTCGCCGTGACGATCGCAATCGACATGGTGTCCGCCGGGAAGGCCGGCCAAGGCTGATCCTCGATCTTCGGCACATGGCCGCCGAAATCCGCCTGGATTTTCAGGCTCTGTTCGGACGGCACGATCAGGTCGTCGCCTTCGATACGACAGCTGATGCCGAGCCGCTCGAAGTTCATGAGCGTGGAGCGCAGATGCTCGACGCCGGCATTGGCAATGATGATTTCCGACCGGGTGACGGCGGCGAGACCAATCAGCGAACCGACCTCGATATGGTCAGGCCCTATCCGGTGATGGGCGCCGCGCAGTGGTCGCCCGCCTCGCACGGTCATCGTGTTCGTGCCGATCCCCTCGATCTCGGCCCCCATGGCAATCAGGAATCTCGCGAGATCCTGCACATGGGGCTCCGACGCGCAGTTGCGCAGGATCGTGACCCCTTGTGCTGCGACCGCCGCACAAAGCGCATTTTCGGTGGCCGTAACCGAGGGCTCGTCGAAGAATACATCGGCGCCCGTCAGCTTGTCCGCCCGGAATCGATAGGAGCCGTCGACCTCGATGTCGGCGCCAAGCTGCCGCAGCACCAGAAAATGGGTGTCGACACGGCGCCGGCCGATGACGTCACCTCCCGGTGGCGGAAGCGTCACCTCTCCGCACCGCGCCAGCATCGGCCCCGCCAGGAGAATGGACGCACGAATGCGGGAACACAGCTCGGGATCAAGGTCTGCCGGCCGCAATTCCCGTGCCTCGATTTCCAGCGTATTGCGATCGAGCCAGCGGGCCTGCGCACCGACGGACTGGATGAGTTCCACCAGTGCCTCCACATCCCGGATCCGCGGAACATTGCTAAGCACCACCTTCTCGCTGGTCAGGAGTGCTGCGGCGACGATCGGCAAGGCCGCATTCTTGTTGCCGCTCGGTTCGATTCGGCCCTGCAGCCTGAAGCCTCCCTCCACGACATATTGGATGCGTTCGTTCGGCTGCGGCTGTGCCATGGGTGCTCTCTTGCTGGAGGTTCTGGAGGGGTGGACGTGAGGCGAAGGGCGGGAATCGAGGGGGCCGATAGGCATTTGCCGACATAGCTTAAAGTTTTGTGGCATTTCTGTGGGATCACCGGCGCTCGGACGCCCTGGCGGTTCCTATTACCGCTCCGCGAGCGCGTTGATCAACGCGGCCATTGCCTTCTCCGTTTGCTGGGGATCGCTCTTCTGGATACCCCTGATGACCGCGACATGCAGCGACACCGATCGATCCATCTTTTCCGGCGTGGCCGTTGAAAACCACAGCCGCCGCGAATGGGTCTGCAGGGGAGACAGGGATGAGGTCACGAAGCGATTGGGGCAGGCCGCCTCAACGATGTCGTCAAACTGCTTGTCAGCGGCCAGGAACGCCAGGATATCGCCGCTGACGGCTGCAGACGTCATGGCCGCAGCGCAGGCCAGCAGATCCTGGCGCACTTCTTCTCCCGCATGTTCCGCCATCAGAGCCGCTGCAAGAGGCTCCAGGCGCAGCCGCACGGCCATGATGTGCTGGTGATCGTCAGGACCGATCTCGGCGATCTGCATGCCCACCCTCGGACGAACCAAGATCAGCCCCTGCCAGGCGAGTTTCTGAATGGCCTCGCGCACTGGCGTGCGGCCCTGGCCGGCACTATCGATCAGCTGCTTTTCCGTAACCATGGCCCCGGGCTTGAGCTGCAGGGTGACGATCATCCGTTCCAGCTCAAGATAGGCGAGGTGGCTAAGCGAGGTGTCCAATCCGGGCATATTTGCTCTCCTGATATATCAGAGATTGACATGTCGCGAACAAGATGGCAAGCTCCACTGATATATCAGCTATGGAGGCTATCATGTGGAAGGGCGTATTTCCCGCCGTAACGACCAAGTTCACCCAGGACGGAGGACTTGATAAGGCCGAAATGGAGCGCTGCTTTGCGCTGCAATTCGAAGCCGGCGTAGACGGCATGATCGTGTGCGGCTCGCTCGGCGAGAACATGGCGCTGGAGCCGGAAGAGAAGCTGGAAATCCTGCGCATTGCCAAATCCGTTGCGGCGGGCAAGCCTGTGCTCATGACCATCTGCGAAAGCGCCACCGCCCGTGGCCGCAAGGCAGCCGTAGCCGCTGCCCAGGCCGGTGCCGATGGTTTCATGATCCTTCCCGGCGTGCCTTATAAGTCCGCACCGGCCGAGACGCTGAACCACATCCAATCCGTCGCTGCTGCCGGCGGGCTGCCGGTCATGGTCTATAACAATCCGATCGGCTACGGCGTCGATGTCACCGTGCCGATGTTCGAGGAGCTGGCCAAGAACGACCTGATCGTCGCGATGAAGGAATCGACCGACGACATTCGCCGCGTGACCGACGTGATCAATGCCTTCGGCACACGCTTCGATGTGTTTACCGGGGTGGACAACCTGGCGCTGGAGAGCCTTGTCATGGGTGCGGATGGCTGGGTAGCCGGCCTGGTCGTCGCCTTCCCGAAGGAGACCGTTGCCATCTACCGCCTCGCCAAGGCCGGCCGGATCGCCGAAGCGCTCGAGATCTATCGCTGGTTCCGACCGCTGCTCGACCTTGATGTATCGACCTTCCTGGTGCAGCAGATCAAGCTCGCCGAAGTCTTCGCCATCCATTCCAACGACCGCGTGCGCGAGCCGCGCCTACCGCTTGAGGGCGAACACCGCGCCCGTGTCGCCGCGATCATCGAGAAGGCCTTGGCCAGCCGTCCGGTACTGCCCGCCGTCTGAGCACTACAGATCGACAAGACTTCGTTCGGGGCGCTGCGGCGCCCCTTGTCATTCGTGCCGGAGCGCCTCGATCGGGTTGAGCTGTGCCGCGCGCCGGGCCGGGAAATAGCCGAAGACCATGCCGATTGCCGCCGAAAAGAAGAAGGCAAGGGCGATGATCGACGGGCTTGTCACGAACGGCACGTTCATGAAGCTCACGGCCGCATAGGCAAGTCCGAGCCCGGTCAGAATACCCACGATGCCGCCGAAGACCGAGAGCGTGATAGCCTCCACCAGGAACTGGGTGAGCACCTGCTGCTCCAGGGCACCGATCGCAAGCCGGATGCCGATCTCGCGGGTCCGCTCCGTCACCGAAACCAGCATGATGTTCATGATGCCGATGCCGCCGACCAGCAGGCTGACCGCCGCGACAGCGCCCAGCAAGCCGGTCATCAGCGTGGTGGTGCCGGTCAGGGTTGCGGCCATCTGCGACATGTCGTTGACCGTGAAATCATCCTGCTTGCCGCCGACGATCTTGCGCCGCTCCCGCAGCAGCCGTTCCACATCGGCCTGCACCTTGGAGGTCGACACACCATCGTGGGCCGACAGCACTAGGCTGGACACGTCGTTCGACCCGCCGATACGGCGCTGGAAGACCTTAAGCGGCATGATGACGATATCGTCCTGGTCGGTGCCCATGCCGCTCTGGCCCTTTTTCGCAAGCGTGCCGATCACATCGCAGGACAGGCCGCCAACGCGGATTTTCTGATCGATCGCGGGCGTGGAACCGAACAATTCCTTGCGCAGGGTTTCGCCGATAATGCAGACCGTCTGCCCGCCACGCTCCTCCGATCCGGAAAAGCTGCGGCCCTCTGAGATCTCCCAGTTCTGGGCAACGAGGTAGTCGCCGATCGAGCCGATGACGCTGGAACTGTGGTTTTGGCCACCGAAAATGATCGTCTGCTGGGACTGGTTGACGCCGGCCACCGCGCGAAGGCCTGTCACCTGCGTCCGGATGGCCTCGACGTCCTTCTCCGTAAATTTCTTGGCGTCGGCGCTTGCCCGGCCCGGCCCGAACTGGCCGGGGCGGACGAACAGGAGATTGGTGCCGAGCTTGGAGATCTCGGCGCTCACCTGTGCCGTCGTGCCATTGCCGATCGTCACCATGGCGATGACGGCCGCGACACCGATGACGACGCCAAGCACCGTCAGGAACGAGCGGAGCATGTTGCGGCTGATGGCCCGGAGTGCCAGCTTGAGGGTTTCAAAGAACATCGGCCCGGCCCTCGCTGTTCAGCCTGTCACTGTCGATACGTCCGTCAACAAAGCGGATGATCCGCTTTGCATAGGCGGCGATATCATTTTCGTGGGTGACCATGATGACGGTGATGCCGTGATCGCGATTGAGACCGGTGATGAGGTCCATGATCTCGACGCTCGTCCGGGTATCGAGATTGCCGGTGGGTTCATCCGCCAGCAGCACGGCGGGATTGGTGACGATGGCACGCGCAATGGCCACACGTTGCTGCTGGCCGCCCGACAATTGCTGTGTCGTGTGGTTCTCGCGGCCCGCCAGCCCGACCTGCGACAGGGCGATCTGTGCAAGCCGCCGTCGCTCGCGCGTCTCCATGCCGCGATAGATCAGCGGCAGTTCCACGTTTTCCAGCGCGGAGGTTCGGGCGAGGAGATTGAAGCCTTGGAAAACGAAGCCCAGCATGTGCCGCCGCAGCAACGTGTGCTGGGCGCGGTTCAGGCTTGACGTTGGTATTCCCTGGAACAGATAGTCTCCGGCACTCGGCACATCGAGGCAGCCCAGGATGTTCATCGCCGTCGATTTTCCCGAGCCCGACGGCCCCATGATCGCAACAAATTCATGGCGGTCGATCGTCAGATCCACCGCGTCAAGCGCCTTTATCCGGGCCTCGCCGGACCCATAGGTCTTCGACACCTTGCTGAAGGCGATGAGGGGAGGGCTGCTCATCCGACGGCCCTCAATTTCGCTTGGTTTGGGTATCGGTGATCAGCAGGGCGCCGGGCGCGATGTCGCCTTTCGTGACCACGGTGTTCTGACCATCCGTGGCGCCAATCTCGATATTGACGGCGGCAGGCACGCCGCCCTTGAGCACCCACACCGTTCGCTCCTTGCCAACCGGCTCCGGAGCGGTGAGGGAGCCCATGCGTGGCGGCCGAAACAGGCTGAACATGCCGCCGCCGCTGCTTGGAGCTGCCGCCGTTTGTGGCGGGGTGTAACGCAGGGCGGCGTTGGGCACCAGAAGCGCCCCGTTGATGGCCTGAACCGTGATGTCGGCGGTCGCCGTCATGCCCTGGCGCAGCAGCATCTCGTCATTGCGAACCGCAAGGATCCCCAGGTAGGTCACGACATCGTTGACCGTCTTCGACGCGTAGCGGACCGCGGTGATTTCAGCCGGAAACTGCTTGTCCGGAAAGGCATCGACGGTAAAGCTGGCCTTCTGGCCAACCGCGATCTGTCCGACATCGGCCTCGTCGATCGCTACCTGCAATTCCATCTGGCGCAGATCACCGGCAATCTTAAACAGCGTCGGCGCCTCCAGCGACGCCGCGACGGTTGCTCCCGGATCCACGTCGCGCGACAGCACAATGCCATCGATCGGCGAGATGATCGTCGCCTTGGACAGGCTCAGTCGCGACAATTGAAGGGAGGCCTCGGCGGAAAGGACATCTGCCTCAGCGCTCTCCTTGGTGGCTATTGCAGCGTCATACTTATACTGCGCCTCATCGAGATCCTGTTGGGTCGAGACCCGATTTGCCGATAGCGTCTTGAGACGTTCAAGGCTCGCTCCGGCGGCCTTCAGATCGGCATCAGTCTTGGCGACGGTCGCCTTTGCAGATTGCAGCTTGGCCTCGGCATTCTTGACATCAGCTTCCAGCTTGGCTGTGTCCAGCCGGGCAATGACCTCGCCCTTGCGCACCTGGCTGTTGAAGTCGGCCAGTACCTCACGCACCGTGCCCGATTGCTCGCTCGACACATCGACCTGAACAGTCGGTTCCACCGACCCGGTCGCTGTGACGATCACTGTGAGGTCACCGGTCTTTGCTGTCGTTGTGACATAACTCGGCGCGCTGTTGTCGCGCGAATAGAGATAGTAGCCATAACCGCCGCCTGCGAGCGCGGCGACCACGACCAGCCTCCACAGCCAGCGCCAACCGGATTTTCGCGTCGATGCCGTCGCCAGCACGGCCGCAAGATCCGCGCTGGCTGCAGCGCCCAAAGATCCCAACTTGTCGTCTTTATTCGTCATGACCTCGTCAGCCCTGGAGTTCGCGTCTGATGTTTCATGCAATAGGTAGCACTCAACCTGCTTGACTTCGATCAAGACAGGTTCGCGCGCACATCCCATTTCGCCGGACGCTCACACATATGCAGCTGAAAAGACAGTGAAATATTGGTAATGCGCGGAGCGAGGTTTACTCGTTGGACACGGCGCGGGGGATGGGCGATCACAGAATTCGCTAAAAATATCTGGCGGAAGAGGTGGGATTCGAACCCACGGTACGCTTTCACGCACGCCGGTTTTCAAGACCGGTTCCTTAAACCACTCGGACACTCTTCCCAAGGGCTCGACAGCAGCAAACCATCGTTCCGTGACGGCTTTTAGCAGCTTTGATCGGCACGTCAACGTGCTACGCGTGGTCTTCGGCAGCGCGCAAGTACAAATTCAGGGCCGCAACAACGGGGCGATGCGACGGAAATTAACCATTACTGAACCAAGATCAGTCAATGGTGGGAAACAAGTTGAACTGCAACCAACTTTCGCCATGTTGTGACGGCGATAGTTTCCGTGGTATTAACGGGAGGAAACCGGGCGGGTTTCTGACTTTTGGACGTGGTCGGTGTGTTTGGCCGCGGAGTTGTTCTGGCGTTACGTGGGGCACATGAAGTTACTGAATTGCGCACCGGCGATGGGGATGGCCGCCAAGTGGCTTGCACTGTCGCTTCTGTGTGTTGGCGTTGCGTCTTGCGCGACGAGCGGCGGCAACGGCAAGAAGCGCACCAACAAGAGCAAGGAATACTTCGCGGAGTCGGAATACGGCGTCAAGGCAAGTCCTCGGCTCGTGCATAGCGGCCCGGTGCCCAAGGGCGGCGGTCGCTACATGGTGGGCCGGCCGTATACGGTCAAAGGCCAGGTCTATGTGCCCAAAGACAATCCCAATTACGACAAGGTCGGCATTGCCTCGTGGTATGGTTCCGCATTTCACGGTCGTCAGACCGCCAATGGCGAACTCTATGACCAGTATCATCTTTCGGCTGCCCATCCGACGCTTCCGCTGCCAAGCTATGCTCGCGTGACTAATCTCGAAAATGGCAGTTCGGTCATCGTGCGTGTCAATGATCGCGGGCCGTTCCATGCCGGCCGCATCATCGACCTCTCGAACAAGACGGCCGATCTGCTCGACATGTCCCATAGCGGTACCGGAAAAGTCCGGGTGCAATATGTCGGTCCAGCACGTATGGATGGCCATGACATGCCATTCCTCATGGCGTCTTTCTCGCAGAAGGGCGATCGCTTCCCACGGATCAACCCGGAAGGGCAGATTGCCAGTGGCGTGATGGTGGCCTCGGCTGAGCCCATGGCAGCCCCGCAATCACAACCACAAACCTTGCGCGTGCCGCCGCCCGCGCCGGCGATCCAGACCAGCCTCAGCGGACCGACGCCCAACGGTTCGTTTGATACGACCGCTCCAGCCGCTGCTGCTTTAGAGCAGTTCCTGATGCTCCCGCAGTACGGGCCACACCTGATCGAGCGTCCCTTACCATCGAGCGCGCCGAAGCTCCGTGGCAGCTTCGCGTCTGCCTATGCGGTTGTCGGATCGAATGACAGCGCAATGGTCTTTGATGCCATCCTGGTTCGCAATGATGGCCTCACGCCCGAGGCGATCGAGGCCTTTGCCGCGCGGCGGGCTGGGACCCAGTCGAAACCCTGAGCGAGGGGTACCCGCCGGCAAACCTCAGGCCAAGCCGATGACATGGCTCCGAATCGGGATACAATGAACCGTCGACCGCAAACGACGGGTCGGCGCTGTTGCGCCGTTTCTTCTCCTCCCGCCATCTTCCCAAGGACTACGCGAAGCGCTGATGTTCAAGCAGATCGTCACATTCCTCATCATGCTGCTTGGCGCGATCTCTGCCGCTTCGGCACAGACCCCACCGGTCGGGTTCGAGACGAAGGCAGCCCAGGCACTGATGATCGAGGCATCGACCGGAACCGTGCTGCTCTCCAAGGCGGCCGACAAACCCTTTCCGCCCGCCTCACTTGCCAAGCTGATGACGGTGGAACTGGTGCTCGACGCGCTTACACGCGGCGAGATCACGCTCGACACGGAATATGCGGTGTCCGAATATGCCTGGCGCACCGGCGGCGCTCCATCGCGGACCTCCACCATGTTCGCGGCGCTCAAGTCGCGAATCAGGGTCGACGACCTCCTGAAGGGCGTCATGGTGCAGATGGCCAATGACGGATGTATTATCCTTGCAGAGGGCATGGCAGGGTCGGAGGCAGCCTTCACCGAGCGGATGAATGAGCGGGCCAAGGTGCTTGGCCTGACCGGATCGCATTTTGCCAATTCGACCGGCTTGCCGCATCCGGATGCACGCACCACGCTGAAGGACCTCGTCAAATTGGCCCGGCATATCGAGGCCACCTATCCGACGCTCTATCAGTATTACCGGATTCCTGAATTCGAGTGGAACAAGATCTTTCAGCGCAACCGGAATCCGCTGCTGTCCTTCGATCTCGGGATCGATGGTCTCGCCTCGGGTTATTCCGAGGAGGGCGGTTTTGGTATCGTCGCCTCGGGCCTGAAAGATGGCACGCGGCTTTTCGTTGCATTAAGCGGGATTGCGACCGACAAGGAGCGTACCGAGGAGACGGCGCGGGTGCTGGGTTGGGGGCAGACCGCATTCGAGAGCCTGAAGCTCTTCGATGCAGGCGAGGTGATCGGCGCGGCCAGCATCTATGGCGGGGCGACCGGCAGTGTCGACCTGGTGGCGAAGGCACCGGTCTCGGTGTTCGTGCCGATCGGCAACCCGGAACGGCTGTCGGCGCGCATCGTCTATCAATGGCCGCTGCGGGCACCGGTCGAAAGCGGCAGCCAAGTCGGCACTCTGAGGATTTTCTCGGGCGAATCGCTGTTGCGAGAGGTGCCCTTGGCGACGGCGAGTTCGGTCGAGGTCGGAACATTGCGTCAGCGCGCCACCGATGCCTTGCTGGAACTGATGTTTTTCTGGCTGTAACCATTGCATTCAGGCATTAATCCGCCGGAATTAGCAGCGAACAGCGAACCAAGCGCCCGGCAATCCAGTTTCGCGCGGGTTGAACTTGGGATAAACAGGTGATCCGGCCAAGCATCGGTCGGGCGCAGGGAAAGTGATAGTGTCTATCGGATCAGGGCTCTTCATAAGTTTCGAAGGCGGCGAGGGGGCTGGAAAGTCGACCCAGATCAACCGGCTTGCCGATCGCCTGAACCAGCAGGGCTATCAGGTCGTCACCACGCGCGAGCCTGGCGGTTCGCCGGGCGCCGAAGCGCTCAGGCACGTTCTTCTGTCGGGAGCAGCAGAAGCCTTTGGCGTCAGGATGGAGGCCATCCTGTTTGCGGCCGCGCGCAACGATCATGTCCGAACCGTCATTTTGCCGGCCCTGAAAAAGGGCTCGATCGTGTTATGCGATCGATTCATGGATTCCTCGCGGGTCTATCAAGGGGTGACCGGCAATCTCTCGTCGGATTTTATCGACGCGCTCGAGCGGGTCGCTGTCGAGGGCGTCAGACCCGATCTCACCCTGATCTTTGATCTGCCCGCTGCCAAGGGGCTGGAACGGGCCAACCGTCGCCGCGGTGGCGCAGAACCGTCGAAACGCGGACGCTCCGCACAAACGCCCGACAGGTTCGAGAAGGAAGAGGTCGAGACCCACGAAAAGCGCCGCCAGGCCTTTCTGGATATTGCCGCCGCCGAGCCGCAGCGCTGCAAGGTCATCGATGCCATGATGGACGAGGATGCCGTTTCTGCCGCTGTGATAAAACTGGTGGAACCCCTGGCAAAATCCGGCCTTTTTGGCGTCCGGCGCCGCCCGGTCATCGCCCAATGACAGACGAACGCTACGGCTTGCTGGACGGGGCAATCGCACCCGAACTGAATACGCGTCTTTTCGGTCACGAGGCAGCGGAGGACTTCCTGGCCCAGGCCTATCGATCCGGCAAGGGGCACCATGCCATTCTCGTCGAGGGGCCTGAGGGCATAGGCAAGGCGACGCTGGCCTTTCGCTTTGCCAATCATGTGCTGAGCCATCCCGATCCGTTGAGCGCACCCGACCATCTTCAGGATCCCGACCCGAAGTCGCTAGTCAGCCGTCAGCTTGCGTCCGGCGCCAGCCATAACCTGCTCTATCTGACGCGGCCGGTGGACGAAAAATCGGGCAAGGTGAAGTCCGCGATCACGATTGATGAGGTGCGCAAGGCGGGCTATTTCTTCGGGACCACGTCGGGGACGGGGAATTGGCGGATCGTCATCATCGATCCGGCCGATGATCTCAACCGCAATGCCGCAAACGCCATTCTCAAGCTCCTGGAGGAGCCGCCGAAACGCGCCATGTTCCTGGTGCTTTCCCACGCGCCCGGCCGCTTGTTGCCGACCATCCGCTCTCGCTGCCAGACCTTGCGCCTGACCGCATTGGATGATGCAGCCATGAGCCAGACCCTCGCCCATCTCGGCCTGCGCATGGACCCTGAGAAAGCCGCCGACCTCCTGAAGATATCAGGCGGCAGCGTTTCCCAGGCGCTGAAGGTGCTGAATTACGGCGGGCTCGACATCATCGCGGCCTTTGAGGAGGCGCTGAGAGAGAAAGGGCCGGCGGCTCGCAAGGCTACCCATCGTCTCGCCGATGTGCTGAGCGGCAAGGATAGCGACGTCGCCTTCGGCTTCTTCATGGACCATCTGGGCGGACACCTGATGGAGAGGGCGCGCCTTGCCGCGCATGCCGGCGCCCTTGATGAAGCGGATCGGCTGGCCCGCTTTTCCTCGGGGATTGCCGAGCGCCTGACGATCAGTTCGGCTTACAACCTGGACCGCAAGCAAACGATCCTTGATCTCTTCACGGACCTCGCCGAGCTATAGCGCCTGGCGCGTGGTTGTCGCCGCAAAAACACCGGCGGCGAAACTTGGTGTTTCGCAAAGCGGGAACTTGCGCTAAGAGCGGCCAAGACTTTTCAATCCAAATACCGGAAACGGACACAGGGCCGGCCATGAGCGAAACCTTCTACATCACGACAGCCATTTCCTATCCCAATGGCAGGCCGCATATCGGTCACGCCTACGAGCTCATCGCGACCGATGCCATGGCGCGGTTCCAGCGGCTCGACGGGAAGGACGTGTTCTTCCTCACCGGTACGGACGAGCACGGCCAGAAGATGCAGCAGACGGCGCGCGCCGAAGGAATCACCCCGGAAGAACTGGCCAAGCGCAATTCGGATGCCTTCCGCGACATGGGCAAGCTGCTCAATGCATCGAACGACGATTTCATCCGCACGACGGAGGCTCGCCACCATCAGACCGTTCAGGCTGTCTGGAAGCGGATGGCCGCAAACGGCGATATCTACAAGGACAGCTATGCCGGCTGGTACTCCGTGCGCGACGAAGCCTATTATCAGGAAGAGGAAACGCAAGTACGCGCCGACGGCGTGCGCTACGGTCCCCAGGGCACACCGGTCGAGTGGGTCGAGGAGGAGAGCTATTTCTTCCGCCTCTCCGCCTATGAAGAGCGGCTTCTGAAGCTTTACGAAGATCAGCCAGACTTTATCGGCCCGAATGAGCGCCGCAACGAGGTGATCTCCTTCGTCAAGTCGGGCCTCAAGGATCTCTCGATTTCGCGCACGACCTTCGACTGGGGCATCAAGGTGCCGGATGATCCGAAGCACGTGATGTATGTCTGGGTCGACGCGCTGACCAACTACATCACCGCGACCGGATATGTGGAGGACCAGAATGGCCCCCGCGCCAAGTACTGGCCGGCGGACATCCACATGATCGGCAAGGACATTATCCGCTTCCACGCGGTCTATTGGCCGGCTTTCCTGCTTTCGGCCGGCTTGCCGCTGCCGAAAAAGGTTTTCGCCCACGGCTTCCTGCTCAACAAGGGCGAGAAGATGTCGAAGTCGGTCGGCAACGTCGTAGATCCGTTCGATCTCGTCAGCCATTTCGGGCTGGACCAGGTGCGCTTCTTCCTGCTGCGCGAAGTGTCGTTCGGACAGGACGGCAGCTATTCGGAAGAGGGGATCGCGACCCGCATCAATGCGGACCTCGCCAACGGCATCGGCAATCTGGCGAGCCGGTCGCTCTCCATGATCGTGAAGAATTGCGATGGCAAAATTCCGGAACCTGGTGCGCTGACAGAGGCTGACAAGGCCATGCTGGCGACCGCCGACGCTGCCATTGACATCTGCCGGGAAGAAATGAACCGCGTGATGATCCACAAGGCTGTCGCCGCAATCATCAACGTAGTCTCCGAGGCCGACCGCTATTTCGCCGCCCAGGAGCCCTGGGTCCTGCGCAAGACCGATGTCGCGCGCATGGCCACGGTCTTGTATGTGACCGCCGACGTGGTGCGCCAGATCGCCATCCTGCTGCAGCCTGTCATGCCGGATTCCGCGGCCAAGCTCCTGGATCTCGTGGCGGTACCCGCCGACCGGCGCAGCTTTGCCTTCCTGGGCGAGGCAGGTCGCCTGTCGCCCGGCACCGAATTGGAGGCCCCTTCGCCGGTCTTCCCACGCTATGTTGCGCCGGAAACGGCTAAGGCTTGAGTGGATGTTGATCGATACCCATTGCCATCTCGACTTCGCCGATTTTGACGCGGAGCGCGACGAACTGATCGAGCGCGCCCGTGCGGCCGGCGTCAAGCAGATGGTAACGATCTCCACGCGGGTGAAGAAGCTGGATACGTTGCTGGCCCTGACGGAGCGCTAT
Organism: Rhizobium sp. RU36D; assembly: GCF_900176345.1. Taxonomy (GTDB): domain Bacteria; phylum Pseudomonadota; class Alphaproteobacteria; order Rhizobiales; family Rhizobiaceae; genus Allorhizobium. The sequence continues at coordinate 233,350 of NZ_FWXU01000004.1, read as the reverse complement.
CCGAACGTGTTTTGCTCTGTCGGTACGCATCCAAACAATGCCGGCGACGAACTCGATGTGACGGCGGCGGATCTGGTGCGGCTTGCCGAGGCACACGGCAAGATCGTGGCGATCGGCGAAGCGGGACTAGACTACTTCTACGATACGCAAACGCCCGCCGATCAGCAGGCCGGGTTCCGCGTGCATATCGAGGCCGCGCGCCAGACACAGCTGCCGCTGGTGATCCACAGCCGCAGTGCGGATGACGATATGGCGGCGATCCTGCGGGAGGAAATGGGGAAGGGGGCTTTCCCCTTTATTCTCCATTGCTTTTCCTCCGGCGAGGCGCTGGCCAGGACGGGTGTCGAACTTGGCGGCTACATCTCTTTCTCCGGCATCTTGACCTTTCCGAAATCCACCGAGTTGCGGGATATCGCCCGGGATGTGCCCTTGGACCGCCTGCTGGTCGAGACGGATGCCCCGTATCTGGCGCCGAAACGCTGGCGCGGAAAGCGCAACGAACCGTCTTATGTGGTCAACACCGCCGAGGTTCTGGCTGACGTGAAGGGCGTGAGCTACGCTGAGATGGCCGAGATCACAACGGCCAATGCATTCCGCTGTTTTTCCAAAATGCCGAGGCTTTGAGCCATGGGCTATCGCCGTCGCTTCACCATCCTTGGCTGCGCATCGTCTCCGGGCGTGCCGCGCATCAATGGCGACTGGGGCGCCTGCGATCCTGCCAATCCGAAGAACAGGCGCAGCCGCGCCTCGTTCTTGATCCAGCAGATCGGTCCGGATGGCGGCGTGACGACCGTGGTAGTGGATACCGGGCCCGACTTTCGCGAGCAGATGGTGCGCTCTGCGGTCGAGCGTGTAGACGCGGTCATCTACACCCATGCCCATGCCGACCATCTCCATGGCATCGATGATCTCCGCGGATATTTTGTCACGCAGCGGGCGCGGGTTCCGATTTTCGCCGATGACCTGACCATGGAGCGCATCCGACAGGGTTTCGGCTATTGCCTTGAGACACCGCCTGGCAGCAATTATCCGCCAATCGTCGAGCCCCATGTGATCGCCGATCTGGAAGCGCCGATCGTGATAACAGGGCCGGGTGGTCCCATCTCGCTGCAGCCGTTGGTCCAGCAGCACGGCGATATCAGGTCACTTGGCCTGCGGATCGGCGACATTGCCTATTGCTGCGACGTCAGTGATTTTCCCGCGGCGACCGTAGACAAGCTTTCCGGCCTTGATCTGCTGATCATCGACGCGCTGCAGTACAAATTCCATCCCAGCCATCTCTCTCTGGAACAAGCGCTGGGATGGATTGAACGCTTCGCTCCGAAACGCGCTGTGCTCACGCATATGCACACGCCCTTGGATTATGCGACGGTTCAGGCCGAGACGCCTGACCATGTTGAACCGGCCTATGATCAGATGGTCATCGAGATCGAGGTCGCCGACGAGATTTCAGGAACACCCGCAACTCACTGATTTATACTATATAAATTAGTATTATATAATATATTTTGCCTTAGGTGAGTTCGTGGATAGAATACGTGGCTGAGGACGACCTCGACACGATTCCCATGGCCGGGACGACCCGGAGCAGATACGGAGTTTCTCATGGCCTGGGTCTATCTCGTCACCGCCGGCATTCTTGAAGTCATTTGGGCATTTACGATGAAGCAGTCGGAAGGCTTCACCCGCATCGTTCCTGCCGGCATCACCATCGTCACCATGATTGCCAGTGTCGTGCTGCTGTCGATCTCGATGCGCACGCTACCGCTTGGCACCGCTTACACGATCTGGACCGGCATCGGCGCGATCGGCGCATTCGTCGTCGGCATCGTCGTCCTGGGCGAACAGGCAACGCCGATGCGGATTGCGGCGGCGGTACTGATTGTATCGGGTCTTGTCATGATGAAGCTGTCAACGGATGCCTGAGCCGGTCCAAGGCGCTCCAGTCAGTCCGGCATCAGTTTTAGTTCCATAATCTATCTTATGTGATCGGACTTTGCTTTCGGGGGCGCGTGTTTTGTCGTCCCCGATTTCCTTCGTCGTCGCTCAGAACCAGCCGCCGGAACCGCCCGTTTCTTCGAGCACGGCTTGGGCCTCTTCAAGGTCCATCGCCATGACCCGGGCGCCGAGCGAGAAGCCAAAGCCCTGACGCGCGAAGGCCGCCAGCGCCTTGTTTCGGCTGATATCATCGACCACCTTGCGGGCAAACGGTCCGAAAGCGCGTTTGCGGGCAAAGATCAGGGCCGCCCGCAGATCGTCCGTGTCGGCGAGCTTCTCTTCGACGATGTCGCGCGCGACACCCTTTTGCGCCAACTTCTGGGCGATCACCCGTTTCGACCTGCCGCTGGAGACGGCGGAGCGCACCTTCACCTCCGCATAGGTGTTGTCATCCAGAACAAGCATCTGTCGGCCGAAATCGATGGCGGCAGCCGACAGCGCCGCGAGTTGGCTGGCCGATATCCCCTCGAACTTCTGCCGCGCCTTTCGCTCGATGGCCGTTGCGAGTTCACGCTCGGTCATCATCTTGCGGGACAACCGGTATGCAGCCGAATTGCGCGCCCAGGCAAGCATCCTCGGTGTTGGCAAGACGTCCGGGTTTTCGTCGTCAGGCGGGATCATTCAGGACTTCCTGCGCCAGAAGGCCACCGGTTTTCCGGCAGCCACCGGCGCCATCAAAAATGTCAGCGCTGTCAACGGCAGCACCGCAACGAAGCTGGCGGCAATACCCCAGTGATCGGCGACAAAGCCCAGCAAGGGCGGCACCCCCATGGTCGAGAGCAGCATGGTCAAAGACAGCGCCGCCAGATTTTCGGCTGGACTGCGGTTCCCTGTCAACTGGATCGTGGTCGCTACCGCGATCGGCATGTTGAGCGCCACACCGGCTCCGATCAGCGTCAGACCGACCGCCGCCATGATGCTTCCGTCTGCCAGCAGAAGCACCACAAGACCGGTTGCGACACTCAGCGCCGAAGCCCGGACCAAGGCGACGGGCGCAAACAGTTCCCGTAGCCGGTCACCCACCAGGCGTGTGATCCCCATGCCGATCGTGAAGCATGCGTATAGCACGCCAGCGATGGCTTCATCCGCCACGATGCGCTCCCGCAGGAAGAAGATGCCCCAGTCATAGATGGCGCCCTCGCAGATGCCGATGCCGATCACCATCACCGCAATCAGCACGATCGGCCTGTCGGGGATGACGAAGACCGGCGCCCTCGCCCCGGACACGCTCTGGCTCAAGGCCGCGTCTTTCGGCGTGACCCGCCAGACAACGGCACACAATGCCAGAACGACCAGTGCCGCGATCGAGAGATGCGTGGCCGGCGTGATGCCTTCCCTGGCCATCCAGCCTGACGCTACAGCGCCGGCCAGTAGGCCGACCGACCAGAAACCATGGCTGCGCGACAGGACCTTGACGCCGCTGCGGCTTTCTATGCCCGTTGCCACCATGTTTTCAGCCACGTCCAAGATCGTCCTGACGAAGCCGATGGCGATAAAGATCGCCACGACACCCCAAAGGGGCAGGACGGCGACGGCAGGTGTGAGTACGGCATAGATGGCAAGCGATATGGTGGCGGCGAGCCTTGGGCTCAGTCTGTTCGTCAGCTTTCCCGCGACGGGCAACGCCAACAGCGTTCCCAGCGCGAAACCAAGCAAGGCCGTTCCCAGGGTCGCCTTGTCGATGCCCAGCCCTTCCCTGAGCTGCGGCAGCCGCGTGAACATGGAGATAAACAACAGCGCATTGCAGAAAAACAGCAAGGCTGGCGAGAGCAGGAGCGGCATCAGGTTTCACAGGATGAGGGTCGCCGGGAGATTCGTGCATGCGACGCGTGATAGGGATGCCTCGCATAGTCGCAGGTTACGCGCAAGCCGCTGCGCCTAGGGTTAGAACTGTCGTCACGGGAAAGTTTGTTGCCGGCCCCTTCCCTAACGCCCCACATGCGCTACTCTTGTTTAGCAAATCCTACAGGAGGATCCTTGATGCGCTTTCCACGTTTCGTCGTTTGCGTTCTCGTGACACTGTTCATGCCATTTGCAGCCCAGGCCGGTGATGCGGTCCGCGAGGCCCAGACAATCATCTCCGGCCAGATCGCCGCCTTCTTGAAGGACGATGCCAGCGCGGCCTATGCCTTCGCCTCTCCGGAAATCAAGTCACGCTTTCCGGATGCGGAGACCTTCTTCGGCATGGTGAAGAAGAGCTATGGGCCGGTCTACAAGCCCGGCAATTATGCCTTCGGCCGCAACCAGTCCGCCGCCGATGGCAGTCGCGTCTTCCAGGAAGTCCTGATCTCGGATCCCAAGGGCGTCAGCTGGGCGGCATTTTACGATCTGGTTCGGCAGCCGGATGGCAAGTTCGTGATCAACGGCGTGCGCATGGCGCGCGACACCGTCAACCAGGGCATTTGACCTCTCGCAACCTCGCGGGCGCGTTATCGCGCCTCGATGTCGCCGCGGGCCCACATGTCCATGGTTTCGGCCTTGAAATCTTCGAAACGGCCCTCCTCGATCGACTTGCGGATGCCCTGCATCAGTTCCTGGTAATAGGACAGGTTGTTCCAGGACAGGAGCATGCCGCCCAGCGCTTCGTTCGAGCGGACGAGATGGTGGAGATATGCGCGCGAATAGTCGCGCGACGCCGGGCAGTTCGATTCCTCGTCCAACGGCCGCATGTCCTCCGCATGGCGCGCATTGCGGATATTGACCTTGCCGCGCCGGGTGAACGCCAGGCCATGTCGACCCGACCGGGTGGGCATGACGCAATCGAACATGTCAATGCCTTCGGCGACCGACTTCAGGATATCGTCTGGCGTGCCGACACCCATGAGATAGCGCGGCTTTTCGGTCGGCAGCACCGGCAATGTGATGCGCAGCATCTCCAGCATCACATGCTGCGGCTCGCCGACTGCAAGGCCGCCGATGGAATAGCCCTTGAGATCCAGTTGCTTGAGGCCCTCCGCCGAGCGGATGCGCAGATCCGGGATATCGCCGCCCTGGACGATGCCGAACATCGCCTTGCCCGGTTGTTCCCCGAAGGCCACGCGGCATCGTTCGGCCCAGCGCAACGACATTTCCATGGCGCGCTCGATTTCCTTGCGCTCTGCCGGCAGGGCCACGCATTCATCGAGCTGCATCTGGATGTCGGACCCCAGAAGCCCCTGGATCTCGATCGAGCGCTCGGGCGACATATGATGGGTGCTGCCATCGACATGGCTCTTGAAGGTAACGCCCTTCTCATCGAGCTTGCGCAGGCCGGAGAGCGACATGACCTGAAACCCGCCGCTGTCGGTCAGGATCGGATGCGGCCAGCGGATCAGTTCGTGAAGGCCTCCCAACCGAGCCACGCGCTCGGCGCCGGGACGCAGCATCAAGTGGTAGGTATTGCCGAGAATGATATCGGCGCCGCCTTCCCTCACCTGGTCCAGATACATGGCCTTGACCGTGCCGACCGTGCCGACGGGCATGAAGGCCGGCGTGCGGATCGTGCCGCGCGGCATGGTGATCTCGCCCAGACGCGCCTTGGCAGAGGTGGCCTTCAGGGTGAACTTGAAATTCTCGGTTTTGACGTCGGACATGGATTCAGCGGTCTTTTCGGAACAGCAGGCTTGAATCGCCATAGGAATAGAAACGGTAGCCCGAGGCGATGGCATGGGCATAGGCGCCCTGCATGGTCTCAAGGCCGCAAAAGGCCGAGACGAGCATGAACAGCGTCGACTTGGGCAGATGGAAGTTGGTCATCAGCACATCGACAGCACGGAAGCGATAGCCTGGGGTGATGAAGATATCCGTTGCGCCCGACCAGGGGTGAATGACACCCTGATCGTCGGCCGCACTCTCGATCAGCCGCAGCGACGTTGTGCCGACGCAGACGATCCGACCGCCGCGGCGGCGCACGTCATTCAGTGCCGCCGCGGTGGCGTCGCTGACATGGCCGATCTCCTGGTGCATCTTGTGGTCGGCGGTGTCGTCGGCCTTGACGGGCAGGAAGGTCCCTGCCCCAACGTGAAGCGTAACGAAATGCCGTTGGATGCCGGCGGCATCGAGTTTATCGAACAGTTCGGGCGTGAAATGCAGGCCGGCAGTCGGGGCCGCAACGGCACCTTCTTCCCGGGCATAGATGGTCTGGTAGTCGGTCCTGTCCTGGCCATCTTCAGGACGCTTGGCCGCGATATAGGGCGGCAGCGGAATATGCCCGACGGCCGCAATGGCCTGGTCGAGATCCGGGCCTGAGAAATCAAAGGCGAGTTCGATCTCGCCGGCCTCGCCCTTTTCCGCAACCGTCGCATCCAGGGTGCCTAGCAGACAGGCGTCCCCGCCATGACCACCAAAGCTCAGCCGATCACCCTCCTTGATCCGCTTGCCCGGCCTCGCAAAGGCCTTCCAGCGGTTCGCCCCAACACGCATATGCAGCGTGCAGGAAATGCCAGTCTGTTCGGCGCCCTCGCGATGGCGAATGCCTTCCAACTGGGCGGGGATGACCTTCGTGTCGTTAAAGACCAGCGCATCGCCCTGACGAAGGAAAGACGGCAGGTCGATGACGGTGCTATCCTGAAGCGATTGGCCGCCTTCAGGCCTGATCACGAGCAGCCGCGCGTCATGCCTCGGGCTGGCGGGCCTGAGCGCAATGCTTTCATCCGGAAGGTCGAAGTCGAAAAGGTCTACGCGCATGGTTTTCCAGAGGGCCGCTTGGGCGACACGCTCCATAGGCTAGTGATGAAATGGCAGTCCAGTACGGACTTGCTGCATGTTTATCAGGCTTCCCGAAACGCGAGAACCCGCCCGGACGCAATCCGCGTCGGGCGGGTTCCACATCAGTCACGCGATCAGGCGTCGGCGGCAACCTTCATCGACACGATCGAATCGGGATCGCGAACAGGCTCGCCCTTCTTGATCTGGTCGATGACGTCCATGCCTTCGATGACCTGGCCCCAGACGGAATACTGCTTGTTGAGCCACGGAGCGTCGGTGAAGCAGATGAAGAACTGCGAGTTCGCCGAATTCGGGCTCTGTGAGCGGGCCATCGAGCAGGTGCCGCGCACATGCGGGGTGGCGGAGAATTCAGCGGCGAGATCCGGCTTGGAAGAGCCGCCCATGCCGGCGCGCGCCGGGTTGAAGTTCTCGCCACCCTGCTTGCCGAACTGTACGTCGCCGGTCTGTGCCATGAAGTCGGCGATGACGCGATGGAAGACGACGCCGTCATAGGCGCCTTCGCGCGAGAGTTCCTTGATGCGGGCAACATGGCCCGGGGCCACTTCCGGAAGCAACTGGATGACGACCTTGCCCTTGGTGGTTTCCAGGATGATCGTGTTTTCCGGATCCTTGATCTCGGCCATGTTATTCTCCTTTTATGGGCTCTGCCCAGTCTAGAGCATCACACTGGATGCAGTGGCGGATGCGCAGGCGCTCCGCATGAAATCGGCCGATGGCCTTATTTTCTTCCGACGGTGACCTTGACCATGCGGTCGGGGTTCGAAACTTCGCCGTTGGCGCCATCGCCACGCTTGATCTTGTCAACATGATCCATGCCGGCAACGACCTTGCCTACAACCGTGTACTGGCCGTTGAGGAAGCCGCCATCGGCAAACATGATGAAGAACTGCGAGTTGGCGGAATTCGGGTCCTGGGCGCGGGCCATGCCGACCGTACCGCGCTCGAAGGGAATGTTGGAGAATTCAGCCGGAAGGTCAGGCAGGCTGGAGCCGCCGGTACCGGCGCGATCGGGCTGGAAGCCGTCTTCCATGTCGCCGAACTGCACGTCGCCGGTCTGCGCCATGAAGCCTTCGATCACGCGATGGAAAGCGACATTGTCGAACTCGCCCTTCGAAGCAAGCTCCTTGAGGCGCGCCACGTGCTGGGGAGCCGACTTCGGCAGAAGCTCGATAACAACAGGGCCATCCTTCAACTGGATGGTGAGGAAATCGTCCTCGGCGGCTACAGCCGAGCCGACAAAGCCGGAGATCGCCATAAGACCGGCAACAGCAAGATGAATTAGTTTCATGGGGACTCCATAAATCGCTATCAGGCTTTGCGCCTGCTTTTCAGGGCGGATAGGACGGGCGGCGGCACAAAGGCACTGACATCACCGCCCATGGAGGCGATCTGCCGTACCAATGTGGCCGTAATGGGCCGGGATGCCGCGCCGGCCGGCAGGAAAATGGTCTGCAGATCGGGCGCCATCTCATGGTTCATGCCGGCCATCTGCATTTCGTAATCGAAATCCGTGCTGTCGCGCAGGCCGCGAACCAGAAGCGTTGCGCCATGCTGGCGGGCAGCATCGACAGCAAGACCGTCGAAGGAGACGACGTCGATATCGTCAGACCTCTCCGGAAGAATAGCCGAGAGGCTTTCGCGAATGAGCGCAGCCCTTTCCTCATAGCTGAAAAACGGCACCTTGCCCGGATGAACGCCGATCGCGACGATAACCCGGGGCGCGACCTTCAGCGCCTGGACGAGCACATCCAGGTGGCCATTTGTCATGGGGTCAAACGACCCAGTGTAAAAGGCAGTCGTCATAGGATCGCCGTGTCTCGTTTGGTCCGCCTTGTGTCACGAGCCGGCAATGACCGCAAGCCTTTTGCGATGTTGGAAGACCCACGAAAGACAGCTTCAACGCCTCTGATCGGGTGAATGGAAGCTGAACGGGGGATTCAGCACCGCTTCAGGCGCAATTTGGCACATTGGTCGTCATGGAGGTTGCCAAGCGGCAATCCCACAACAATGGGAACCATTGACATGCTTGCCCTGCTCGTGATCCTAGCCGTCAGCACTGCAGTCGCCGTCGAGCTCCTGATCGATATCATCGAAGAGAGAGCCGAAGCGGACGACCTCGTGTTGCGACAGACACGTAAAATGGCAGCGAAGATGAACGCAGGATGAACGGCGCATTAAGCGACGTTTCAGCTTGGCGGTCATAGAAGGTTTTCCATAATCAAAAGGAACTTTGGCCGAGCGCTTGCATTAACGCAAGCAGCAGCCCAGACGCCCTGAAAGGATGATGACTATGCCGGACAAGGTAACGGTAATTAATTTGCTTTGGATGACCATGATGACGGCGATGCTCGCAACGTCTATCGGCTTCCACACCACTGAAGATGGTGCCTCAAACTTCTACGGTCCGCCGATCACCGCCCGCTATCACAGTTTCGGCCATTAACGCCGAAACAATAAATCTCGGATATAGAGATCCGAGATAGAACAAAATCGCAGAAACAGGTTGAAGAAGAAAGGAATGACAATGTTCGTAACATTGGCAACGCTTGCTGCGCTGATCAGTTGCATGTTCGTCGCCTCCGTGGCTTCGACCGTCTCTGCGCTCCGCCGAGAAAATCAGGACTTCAAGTCGATAATTGACCGCCACAAGGCGTTTTGACCCTGACGGGCAAACAGTGGCTGCGACACGGAACACACAATTATCGTCAAAAAAAGCGGCGCCGGTGAAGCGCCGCTTTTTTATTTTCGGAAATACCACTTCGGCCGGTAAATCAAGACCCTCCAACCATTCAGATTGGAGGGTTTTTAGCGTCAGGCGGATGCATCTCCATCCGGAATGGGGGCCCGATCATTGCCGCCATCCGTCTCGCTGGTGGTCGCGCCATCAACAGAGGCCGGCAAATCCAGTTCCTCTTCACCTTCGGGCTCACTGATCCGCTCGACCGAGACAACCTTTTCATCCTTGGCGGTTGAGAAGATCGTGACGCCCTTCGTTGCGCGGCTGGCGATGCGGATGCCGTCTACCGGCACGCGGATCAACTGCCCGCCATCGGAGACCAGCATCAACTGGTTCTTGTCCTCGACCGGGAAGGCGGCAACAAGCTCACCGATCTCGTTGGTCTTGGAGGTGTCGGTGGCGCGGATACCCTTGCCCCCGCGTCCCGATGTCCGGAAGTCGTAGGACGACGAGCGCTTGCCGAACCCCTTCTCCGAGACGGTCAACACGAACTGCTCGCGTGACTTCAGATATTCGTAGCGTTCGTCCGACAACTGACCTTCTTCGGTCACTTCTTCGCCAACAAGCGCGATATCCTCTTCATCGACACCGCTGGCACGCCGTTCGGCGGCAGAGCGCTTCAGATAGGCGGCGCGTTCCCACGGTTCGGCATCGACATGGCCGACGATCGTCATGGAAATAATCCGGTCTCCCTCGGCAAGCGATATGCCGCGAACACCGATGGAATTGCGTCCGGCGAATACGCGGACATCATCCACGGGGAAGCGGATGCACTGGCCAAGCGCGGTGGTCAGCAACACGTCGTCGCCCGGCAAGCCGAGATCGAGGTTCGGCCCAGTGCAGGTTTCGACAGAGAGGATCTCGTCGCCCTCCTCCTCGAGCTTCATCGCGATCTTGCCGTTGCGGTTGACCTGCACGAAGTCCGAGAGCTTGTTGCGGCGAACGGTACCGCGCGTCGTCGAGAACATGACGTCGAGATTGTCCCAGCTCGCCTCGTCCTCGGGCAGCGGCATGATCGTGGTTATGCGCTCGCCGGGTTCCAGCGGCAGCATATTGATGAGCGCCTTGCCGCGCGAGGTCGGCGTGCCGATCGGCAGGCGCCAGACCTTTTCCTTGTAGACAATGCCGCGCGAGGAGAAGAACAGCACGGGCGCATGGGTGCTGGCGACAAATAGCCGGGTAACGAAATCCTCGTCACGGGTCGCCATGCCTGAACGTCCTTTGCCACCGCGGCGCTGCGCGCGATAGGTGGTCAGCGGCACGCGCTTGATATAGCCGAGATGGGACACCGTCACGACCATGTCTTCGCGGGCAATCAGGTCCTCGTCGTCCATGTCGGGACCGCCATCGACGATCTGCGTGCGACGCGGGGTGCCGAACTCGTCGCGAACCGCGGTCAGCTCTCCCTTGACGATGTTCTGGATGCGCAGACGCGAGGACAGGATATCGAGATAGTCGGTGATTTCCGCACCGATTTTGTTCAATTCCTCATCGATTTCGTCGCGACCAAGCGCCGTCAGGCGGGCCAGGCGCAGTTCGAGGATTGCCCTCGCCTGCTCTTCCGACAGGTTGTAGGTGTTGTCATCGTTGATGCGATGGCGGGGATCGTCGATCAGGCGGATCAGGGATTCGACATCCGATGCCGGCCAACGCCGGGTCATGAGGATTTCGCGTGCCGATTGCGGGTCGGGCGCGCTGCGGATCACGCGGATCACTTCATCGATATTGGCAACTGCAATCGCCAGACCTACCAACACATGGGCGCGCTCGCGGGCCTTGCGCAGCAGGAACTTCGTTCGCCGGCTAACGACTTCCTCGCGGAAGCTGACGAAGGCGCGCAGCATGTCGATCAGTGTCAGCTGTTCCGGCTTGCCGCCATTCAGCGCCACCATGTTGCAGCCAAACGAGGTCTGCAAGGGTGTATAGCGGTAGAGCTGGTTCAGGATGACTTCCGCATTGGCATCGCGCTTCAGCTCGATGACAACGCGATAGCCCTGACGGTCGGACTCGTCGCGAAGATCGGAAATGCCCTCAATGCGCTTCTCGCGCACAAGCTCGGCCATCTTCTCGATCATCGTGGCCTTGTTCACCTGATAGGGAACTTCTGTGATGATGATCTGCTCGCGATCACCACGCATCGGCTCGACGCGCGCGACGCCGCGCATGATCACGGAGCCGCGCCCGGTTTCATAGGCCGACTTGATGCCAGAACGGCCGAGGATCAGAGCGCCTGTCGGGAAATCCGGACCGGGAATGATCTGCATCAGTTCCGGCAGTTCGATCGCTGGATTGTCCATCAGCGCGATGCAGCCGTCGATTACCTCGCCGAGATTGTGCGGCGGAATGTTGGTGGCCATGCCGACTGCGATGCCGCCTGCCCCGTTGACCAGCAGGTTCGGGAATTTGGCCGGAACCACGACCGGTTCTGACAGCGTGCCGTCATAGTTGTCGCGGAAATCGACGGTTTCCTTATCGAGGTCGTCGAGCAGCGCATGGGCCGCCTTTTCCAGCCGGCATTCCGTGTAGCGTTCCGCCGCCGGCGGGTCGCCATCGATCGAACCGAAATTGCCCTGACCGTCAATCAAGGGCAGTCGCAGCGACCAGTCCTGCGCCATGCGCGCCAGCGCGTCATAAATCGCCAGGTTGCCATGAGGGTGGTACTTACCCATCACGTCACCGGTGACGCGGGCGCATTTGACGTATTTCTTGTTCCAGTCGATGCCGAGTTCCGACATGCCATAGAGGATGCGGCGATGAACCGGCTTCAGTCCGTCGCGAACATCGGGAAGCGCGCGGCTCACGATAACGCTCATCGCGTAATCGAGATAGGACCGCTGCATTTCCTCAATGATGGAAATCGGCTCGATGTCGGACGGAAACTTGCCGCCGCCGGGAGTGCTTTGCTCAGTCAAATCAGGTCACGATCTCTATTCAGAATCACTGTCTAGTTTATAGCCGAAAGGCCGTCGCCGCGCCAATTTCGGCGGGGGTTTTGAACAGCCTTTTGGTCTCAAAGCCGTTGTTGAACCGCTGCCAACAACCGCGGGAAGCCGACCTCCTGGCCATGGACAATCCACCCCTCGTCACGCAAGCCTGGCACGGCGCGAAAGGAACACGCCAAGGCCATGAATGGAAACAGCCGCTTGCTCGCAAACGCCCTCTCAAGCATGCTAAGGCCGACGTTGGAGGGAACCCATGGCATCTGTGGAACAATTGGTCAACGCATTCACGACTTTGCTGGTCACCGTTGATCCGCCCGGCCTCGCCCCGCTGTTCATCGGCGTCACCCAAGGGATGAGCGCGCTGCAGCGACGCCAAGTGGCCATTCGAAGTTCCCTGATCGCCTTCGGCATCCTCACGGTCTTTGCACTGTTCGGCGCGAGCATCCTGTCAGCGCTCGGCATTTCCATGGGTGCATTTCGCATAGCCGGCGGCTTGATGCTGTTTACCATCGCTTTCGAGATGATTTTTGAAAAACGTCAGGAGCGAAAGGAAAAAACCGGCGACGCCGCCATCACCAAGGATCACATCCACAACATCGCCGTGTTCCCGCTGGCCATTCCCCTGATCGCCGGCCCGGGCGCAATCTCGGCAACCGTGCTTATTTCGGGCACGATGCCGGAGACGGCAGGCAAAGCACAATTGATCGCCGTCATCGCCGTTTGTCTCGCCCTGGTGCTTGCCGCCTTGCTATTGGCAGACCGGTTGAACCGTGCGCTTGGCGTCACCGGCCGGGCGCTGCTCACCCGGCTGCTCGGCGTGATCCTTGCCGCCCTTTCGGTCCAGTTCGTGGTCGACGGCATCAAGGCCGCCTTCGGCCTGTGACCGGCACGCGGTTCAATCGTGATTTAAACCGCGACCACTGATCTCCAGCGCGATCAGAACGGGATGTCGTCGTCCAGATCGCGCGAAAAGCTTCCGCCTGATGGTGCGGAGGACCCACGGTTTGACGAGCCACCGCGCGATGGTGCCGGCGCGCCATAATCGTTGCCGCCATAGCTGCCAAAATCGTCGCCGCCGCGCGAACCGCCCTGTCCAGCACCCTCGCCCCGGCCGCCGAGCATGGTCAGGGTCGAATTGAAGCCCTGAAGCACGACTTCGGTGGAATAGCGATCCTGGCCGTTCTGGTCCTGCCACTTGCGGGTCTGGAGCGCACCCTCGACATAAACCGTCGAGCCCTTCTTGAGATACTGCTCCGCCACCTTGCACAGGCCTTCGTTGAAAATCACGACGGTGTGCCATTCCGTCTTCTCGCGGCGTTCGCCGCTGTTCTTGTCACGCCAGGTTTCGGAGGTCGCAATCCGCAGGTTTGCGATCGGACGACCGTCCTGCGTGCGACGGATTTCCGGATCTGCACCCAGATTTCCGATCAGAATTACCTTGTTCACGCTGCCAGCCATACTCACACCTCGTCGCCGCGCCGCCGCGCGATCCATCTGATAACCATCGGTCGATCTTAAAGCAAAGGGCCCGCCCTTTGCGCATTCTCGGCGTTTAATCCACAGGGAAATATGTTCTTTATTTGTTCTATATTTCCGCTATGATCCTGTCAACAGAATCGAAAAAGGAACGCAAGAGGTCCTTGTGGCTCGACAGCGCCGCAACGATGACTACATAAGAAGCGATCCTCCCCCATACGAGCCCCTGTCATGAGTGAACTGAAGACCATTTCAATCCGCGGCGCGCGCGAGCACAATCTGAAGGGTATCGATATTGACCTTCCGCGCAACAGCCTGATCGTGATGACGGGACTGTCCGGCTCCGGCAAATCCTCGCTCGCCTTCGATACGATCTATGCCGAGGGTCAGCGCCGCTATGTCGAGAGCCTGTCAGCCTATGCGCGCCAGTTCCTCGAAATGATGCAGAAGCCCGACGTGGACCAGATCGAGGGCCTGTCGCCAGCGATTTCCATCGAGCAGAAGACGACGTCGCGTAACCCGCGTTCGACCGTCGGCACGGTCACCGAAATCTACGACTACATGCGCTTGCTGTTTGCCCGCGCCGGCATCCCTTATTCGCCCGCGACGGGCCTTCCGATCGAGAGCCAGACCGTCAGCCAGATGGTGGACAGGATCCTTGGGTTCGGCGAGGGCACGCGTCTTTATATTCTCGCGCCGATCGTGCGCGGGCGCAAAGGCGAGTACAAGAAGGAAATGGCCGAGCTCATGAAAAAGGGCTTCCAGCGCGTCAAGGTCGACGGCCAGTTCTACGAAATCGCCGATGTCCCGGCGCTGGACAAGAAATACAAGCATGACATCGATGTGGTGGTCGATCGCATCGTGGTGCGCGACGATATCGCATCGCGCCTGGCCGACAGCCTGGAGACCTGCCTCCATGTGCTGTCCGACGGGCTTGCCATTGCCGAGTTTGCCGACAAGCCGCTGCCGCCGGAAGAAACGGCCGCTGGCGGATCGGCCAACAAATCGCTGAACGAAACCCATGAGCGGGTGATGTTCTCGGAGAAATTTGCCTGCCCGGTATCCGGTTTCACCATTCCGGAGATCGAGCCGCGGCTATTCTCGTTCAACAATCCCTTCGGCGCCTGCCCCACCTGCGACGGTCTCGGCTTCCAGCAAAAGATCGATGAGGCATTGATCGTACCGGAGACGGAACGGCGGCTGAATGACGGTGCGATTGCACCCTGGGCCAAGTCGTCCTCGCCCTATTACAACCAGACGCTTGAGGCGCTGGGCAAGGAATTCGGTTTCAAACTGTCGAACAAGTGGTCGGATCTCAAGCCGGCGGCGCAGCGCGCCATTCTGCATGGCACGGATGAGAAGATCGAATTCGAATATGCCGATGGCGCTCGCTCTTACAAGACGACCAAGACATTCGAAGGCATCGTGCCCAATCTGGAGCGCCGCTGGAAGGAGACCGATAGTGCCTGGGCGCGCGAAGAAATCGAGCGTTTCATGTCGGCCGCCCCCTGCCCGGCTTGCAACGGCTTCCGCCTGAAACCCGAGGCGCTGGCGGTCAAGATCGACGGGCTGCATATCGGCCAGGTCACCGAAATGTCGATCCGGGTCGCAGGCCAATGGTTCGAAGACCTGCCGGAAAAGCTCTCGGCCAAGCAGAACGAGATCGCCGCACGGATCCTCAAGGAGATCCGCGAGCGGCTGCGCTTCCTCAATGATGTCGGCCTTGACTACCTCTCTATGTCGCGAAACTCCGGAACCTTGTCCGGCGGCGAAAGTCAGCGCATTCGCTTGGCTTCGCAGATCGGCTCGGGCCTGACCGGGGTGCTTTACGTCCTCGACGAGCCATCGATCGGATTGCACCAGCGCGACAATGCCCGTCTGCTTGAGACGCTGAAACATCTTCGCGATATCGGCAATACGGTCATTGTCGTCGAGCATGACGAGGACGCGATCCTGACCGCGGACTATGTCGTCGATATCGGTCCGGCGGCCGGCATCCATGGCGGACAGGTGGTCGCGGAAGGCGCGCCGCAGGCGATCATGAAGAACCCGAAGTCGCTGACCGGCAAATACCTTTCCGGCGCGCTGGGCGTGGCGGTTCCCGACGTCCGCCGCAAGCCGAAAAAGGGACAGCAGATCAAGGTCGTCGGTGCCCGCGGCAACAATCTGAAGAACGTTACCGCTGCCATTCCGCTCGGCGTCTTCACCGCCGTGACCGGCGTATCGGGTGGTGGCAAATCGACCTTCCTGATCGAGACGCTCTACAAGGCGGCCGCACGACGGGTCATGGGCGCGCGCGAAAATCCGGCAGAGCACGAGCGGATTGACGGATTCGAGTTCATCGACAAGGTGATCGACATCGACCAGTCACCGATCGGGCGCACGCCGCGCTCAAACCCGGCGACCTATACCGGCGCCTTCACGCCGATCCGCGACTGGTATGCGGGCCTTCCGGAGGCGAAAGCGCGCGGCTATCAAGCCGGCCGCTTCTCCTTCAACGTCAAAGGTGGGCGTTGCGAGGCCTGCCAGGGCGATGGTGTGATCAAGATCGAGATGCACTTTCTGCCGGATGTCTATGTCACCTGCGACGTCTGCCACGGCAAGCGCTACAATCGCGAGACCCTGGATGTGACGTTCAAGGGCAAGTCGATCGCCGATGTGCTCGACATGACGGTCGAGGAAGGCGTGGAATTCTTCGCCGCCGTGCCTTCGGTTCGCGACAAGCTGCAGTCCCTGTTCGATGTCGGCCTGGGCTATATCAAGGTCGGGCAACAGGCCAACACGCTCTCCGGCGGCGAGGCGCAGCGCGTCAAGCTTGCCAAGGAATTGTCGAAGAAATCGACAGGGCGGACGCTCTATATCCTGGATGAGCCGACGACCGGCCTGCATTTCCACGACGTGGCCAAACTGCTGGAAATGCTGCAGGAACTGGTCAACCAGGGCAATTCCGTGGTGGTTATCGAACACAATCTCGAAGTGATCAAGACCGCCGACTATATCATCGACTTCGGACCCGAAGGCGGTGACGGCGGCGGCGAGATTGTCGCCCAGGGCACACCTGAGGATATCGTCAAGGTCGAGCGCTCCTACACCGGCCAGTTCCTCAAGGAACTGCTGGAGCGTCGCGGAGGTAAGCGTGCTGCGGCGGAGTGATTAGGGCCCGCGCTGAAGGCGGGTTTTGTCTGACGCTGCCCATGACAGGAGAGTATGTTTCATGACCAAGTCAGGCGCAATTCGCACGGGAATCGGCGGTTGGACCTTTGATCCCTGGGAAGGCAGCTTCTATCCGGAGAAGCTGCCCAAGAAAAAGCAGTTGGAATTCGCCAGCCGCGAACTGACGGGAATCGAAGTGAACGGCACCTATTACTCCAGCCAGAAGCCGGCGACCTTCGCAAAATGGGCGTCGGAAGTGCCTGATGGCTTCGTGTTTTCGCTGAAGGCGAGCCGGTTTTGCACCAATCGCAAGGTGCTGGCCGAGGCTGGCGAGTCAATCGGCAAATTTCTTGGCCAGGGCATAACGGAGCTTGGCCCCCATCTCGGGCCGATCCTGTGGCAATTCATGGCCACGAAGAAATTCGAGCCTGACGATTTCGACGCCTTCCTCTCGCTACTGCCAAAGCAGCAGGACGGGATCGCCCTCAGGCATGTGGTCGAGCCGCGTCACCCGTCCTTCTGCGTGCCGGAATTCGTTGCGCTGCTGGTCAAGCATCGTGTTGCGGCTGTTTGCGCTGATCACGAAGACTATCCCATGTTTCCCGACGTGACGGCCGACTTTATCTATTCGCGGCTTCAGCGCGGCACGGATGATGTCCAGAGCTGCTATCCCGTCGCTGCGATCGAAACCTGGGCCGACCGGTTCAAAGCCTATGCCGCCGGGGATATGCCTGGGGATTTGCAGCCTATCGATCCGCACCATAAGGCCCCGCAGGCCCCGCGAGACGTCTTTGCGTTCTTCATTTCCGGCGGAAAGGTGAATGCGCCAAACGGCGCGCGGCTGCTGCAGTCGAAACTCTCTTAAGTTGTTGCTTCAGCCCACTATACAGCCATGTGTCGGCAAATTGTGACAATGGCGATTCTGAGCTAACGTGAGTCGCAGAACCGCATGTCTTCAGCTGCGATTCCGTGAAGCATATGTGTCCCTGCGACAAACCGCAGAGCGCTCGGAAGTTTTTTCATGACAGGCATTGCGGTCTTTATCAATCTTGCGGGCGCGGTGGCCCTGCTGCTGTGGGCAACGCGCATGGTGCGAACCGGCGTCGAGCGTGCCTATGGGCATATTCTCAAAGACAGACTGAGGCTTGCGCTAGGGAACCGGTTTTCGGCGGCCGTTGCAGGCTTCTTCTTTGCGGTGGCGCTGCAGAGTGCCACCGCGGTTGCCCTGATCATGTCGTCCTTCGTGGCGGGTGGATATGTCGGGTCTGCCATTGGTGTGGCGACGCTGCTGGGAGCCGATCTCGGTTCGGCCTTCGTTGTACGCATCCTGCGGCACGACCTGTCGCTGCTCATTCCCATTCTGCTGCTACTGGGAACCATCGCCTTCCGGGCGTCGGAGGCGCGGGACCTGCGGCAGGCAGGCCGCATTTGCTTCGGCCTGGGGCTGCTGCTCTTGTCGCTGAAACTGATCGGCGAAGCCTCCGATCCGCTGCGGCATAGCCAGATCCTGCCGATCGTGATCAACTTCCTGGCGCAGGACTGGCTGAGCGCCTTTCTTCTGGCCGCTGTGCTGGCCTGGGCATTCCACTCCAGTGTTGCGACCATCTTGCTGTTTGCCTCCCTGGCGGATCGCGGCGTGTTGCCGCCGGTCCTGATCATCCCGCTGGTGCTCGGCGCCAATTTCGGGGCGGCGATCATCGGCGCCATGCTGACGAAGAATGCCGAAGCGGTGGCTCGTATCGTGCCGCTGGGAAATGTCGTCATTCGCGGCTGCGTCACGCTGGTGGCGCTGGGGCTGCAGATGCGCTTTGCGCTCGATCCAGGCCTGCTTGCATCAGGACTTGGTGATGCGGTTGTCGTGGCGCATCTGGCCATCAATGCCGCTGTTCTCGTTGTGGGTTTGCCGGTCACCGGCTTGGTCGCGCATTTGCTGCAGCGCTTTATCTTGCCGGCGAAGGCGCCGACGGCGGCTTTCCTGGAGCAGCGCCTTTCCGCGCTCAATCCCGCCGATCTCAGCAATCCGCGCCAGGCCGTGAACAACGCCACGCGAGAGGTTCTGGCGGTGTGCGACAAGACCGAAATCATGCTCGGCCGCATCTTCGAGCTCTACGACCATTTCGATGCCGCCAAGATGGAGCGGATTGCCGGGCTGGATGACGAGATCGACGCGATCCATCGCGACATCAAGTTCTATCTCGCCCGCATTTCCGAAAGCGTGCTCGACGCGGATTCCGCGGCCCAGTGCCAGAATTTGCTGAGCGCCACCGTGAAGATCGAACAGGCGGCCGACATCATTGCGCAGAACATGCTGGCGCGGGCGCGCAAGAAGCATGAACGCAAGGTGGTGTTTTCGCCGGAGGGGTGGGCGGAGCTGACGGATATGCACAACGAGGTGGTGAAGAACGCGCGGCTCGCCTTCAATCTGCTGGTCAACCGGGATGTGGAACATGCGCGCCAGCTGGTTGCGCGCAAGGAGGCCGTTCGCGAACTGGTGCGATGCAGTGAAGAGCAGCATATGCAGAGGCTCCGCGCCGGAAATATCGCAAGCTTCGATTCCAGCTCTCTGCATATCGACACCATGCGCGATCTGAAGGAGATCAATTCACTGGTCGTATCGATCGCCTATCCGGTGCTAGAAGGTCAGGGCATGCTGAGAAAAAGCCGACTGCTATAGTGGCCTCACGGCCTTTGCCAGATCTTCTGCCGTCATGCCCTGCCCCGCTTTTTGGCCGGCTTCGCCATGCAGCCATACCCCGGCGGCAGCCGCCTCGAAAGCCGGCATGCCCGCGGCCATCAAGCCGCCGATAATGCCGGCAAGCACGTCGCCGGAACCGGCCGTGGCCAGCCAGGCCGGCGCATTGGTATTGATCAAGGCGCGGCCATCGGGTGCCGCAATCACCGTATCGGCTCCCTTGCAGACCACCGCGGCATGGGCTCTCGCGGCCGCCATGCGCGCGCGCTCGACCTTGCCCAAACTGGGGTCGCCGGCAAGATCGGGAAACAGCCGCGCGAATTCCCCGTCATGGGGCGTCAGCACCAAGCGCGTCTCGCCGCCGGCGAAGGCCGAAAATAACAGGTCCGGATCGTCCTTGAAGCTGGTGATGCCATCGGCATCAAGCACCAGCCTGTGCTGAGACAGGGACAGCGTAAAGTCACGGGCCTTCTGACCGACGCCGAAGCCGGGACCAAGCACGAAGGCCGACAGCCGTTTGTCGGCGATCCAGGACTTAAGGTCATCAGTATCATCGATGCGCTTCAGCATGATGGCTGTGAGATGGGCCGCATTGGCCGTCATCGCGTTTTCAGGGGAAGCCATGGTGACCAGGCCGGCCGCCGTCTTCAAGGCAGCCTGGGCAGATAGCCGCGCGGCACCCGTAGCGCTGGCCTCGCCTGAGAATACGACGAGATGCCCGCGCGAAAACTTGTGGTCCATGGCGCCGTGAACCGGGAGATGCTGTTGCCAGTGGCTCGGGGCATTTTCTGCCAGACGGTCGGCATGGGCGGTCAGGATGCGCCGGGGAATTCCGATATCGGCAACTTCCACCGTGCCACATAGCAGCCTGCCGGGCATCAGCAAATGCCCCGGCTTGCGCGCCATGAACGTCACCGTGTGCGCGGCCTTGAAAGCGGCCCCCATCGGCATACCGGTCCGGCCATTGACGCCGGATGGCAGATCGACGGCGAGCACGGGCACGTCGGCCTTCTCGACACGTGCGATAGCGGCCATGATCTCATGATCGACAGCGCGATCAAGCCCGGCGCCAAAAATGGCGTCGATGACCACGTCGCCCCCTTGCGGCCGGAAGTCGGAAAGCGCTGCGGATGGCAGCTTGCAGGCGACATGGGCCGTCAGGGCATCGCCCTTGAGACGGGCGGGATCCTTGAGATGGAACACAGCCACCGTCGCCCCGCAGGCGGCCAAGGCCCGGGCGGCGACATAGCCATCCCCACCATTATTGCCGGGACCACACAGCACGGCAAAGCGATGGGCTTGCGGATAGAGCCGCAACGCCGCCGCTGCGACGGCCTGCCCGGCCTTTTCCATCAACCCGTAGGACTCGATGCCCGAATCAACCGCAGCGCGATCGACCGCGCTCATCTGGGTCGGCGTTAGTAGCATGTGTGGGTCAAAGTCAGCCATTGGGCTATTCAATCAAATGATGGGGCCTGTGAACAGAGCACAATAAAGCACTGAAATGCATCAAAATTAATCATATGCCTATTTCGTGAACCGCGAGCGTTACGCTAGGGTCAGATGCGCCTTTCGGGCGGTGAAAGACTGCTGTGGCAAAATGCGGCGCATTCATAAAAATTAGGCAAATGGCACTGGCTTTTTGTCCTGCAATCGGCAAGATCAGCATCGAGGCGTGCCCTGATGGACGCGTTTCATCGAATTCATACAGGTAGTTGGCACGTTACGTGCATAACGCTGGGCGAGCGGGCATGATCCTGCTTTCATGAAAGAAGCGGAGAGAAATTTTCTCATGAAAAAGATCGAAGCGATCATAAAGCCCTTCAAGCTGGACGAAGTGAAGGAAGCCCTTCAGGAAGTCGGCTTGCAGGGGATCACGGTCACCGAAGCCAAGGGTTTCGGCCGCCAGAAGGGCCATACGGAACTTTATCGGGGTGCCGAATACGTTGTCGACTTCCTGCCGAAGGTCAAAGTCGAGGTCGTGCTGGCCGATGAAAATGTGGAAGCGGTGATCGATGCTATCCGCAACGCCGCCCAGACCGGTCGCATTGGAGACGGAAAGATCTTCGTATCCAATGTCGAGGAAGTGGTACGCATTCGTACCGGCGAGACTGGCATCGACGCCATCTAAACGGCCTGGTCAAGGGAGGTCAGGCCCCCATATCGTCATCTCACTCAAGGAAAACGTCAAATGACGACCGCAAACGATATTCTCAAGCAGATCAAGGACAACGACGTCAAGTTCGTGGACCTGCGCTTTACCGACCCGAAGGGCAAGCTGCAGCATGTGACGATGGACGTCTCCTGCGTCGATGAAGACATGTTCGCCGACGGTGTCATGTTTGACGGCTCCTCGATTGCAGGCTGGAAGGCGATCAACGAGTCCGACATGGTTCTCATGCCGGATCCGGACACCGTGCATATGGACCCCTTCTTCGCCCAGTCGACGATGGTCATCCTGTGCGACATTCTTGACCCGGTCTCGGGCGAATCCTACAACCGCGATCCGCGCGGCACTGCCAAGAAGGCTGAAGCCTATCTCAAGGCGTCCGGCATCGGCGATACCGTGTTCGTCGGTCCCGAACCCGAATTCTTCGTCTTCGACGACGTGAAGTACAAGGCCGATCCCTACAATACCGGCTTCAAGCTGGATTCGAGCGAACTGCCGTCCAACGACGACATGGACTATGAGACCGGCAACCTCGGCCACCGTCCGCGCGTCAAGGGTGGCTACTTCCCGGTTCCGCCGATCGACAGCTGCCAGGACATGCGCTCGGAAATGCTGACTGTGCTTGCCGAAATGGGCGTGACGGTCGAAAAGCAGCACCATGAAGTCGCTGCTGCCCAGCACGAACTCGGCGTCAAGTTCGACACGCTGGTGCGCAATGCCGACAAGATGCAGATCTACAAGTATGTCGTGCATCAGGTCGCCAACGCCTATGGCAAGACGGCAACCTTCATGCCGAAGCCGATCTTTGGCGACAACGGCTCGGGCATGCACGTCCACCAGTCGATCTGGAAGGACGGCAAGCCGACCTTTGCGGGCGACGAATATGCCGGTCTGTCGGAAACCTGCCTGTATTACATCGGCGGCATCATCAAGCATGCCAAGGCGATCAACGCCTTCACCAACCCGACCACCAACTCCTACAAGCGTCTGGTTCCGGGCTACGAAGCGCCGGTTCTCTTGGCTTACTCGGCACGCAACCGTTCGGCCTCCTGCCGCATTCCGTTCGGCTCCAATCCGAAGGCAAAGCGTGTGGAAGTGCGCTTTCCCGACCCGACCCAGAACCCCTATCTGGGCTTTGCCGCCATGCTGATGGCCGGCCTTGACGGCATCCGCAACAAGATCCATCCCGGCAAGCCGATGGACAAGGACCTCTACGACCTGCCACCGAAGGAATTGAAGAAGATCCCGACGGTCTGCGGCTCGCTGCGCGAAGCGCTTGAAAGCCTGGACAAGGACCGCAAGTTCCTGACCGCTGGCGGCGTGTTCGATGACGACCAGATCGATAGCTTCATCGAACTCAAGATGCAGGAAGTCATGCGCTTCGAAATGACCCCGCATCCGGTCGAATTCGACATGTACTACTCGGCCTAAAGGCCTCTGGGCGGTCGGATTTCCGACCGCCATCACAACAAAAAACGGCGGAGCATCGGTTGCTTCGCCGTTTTTTTGTGTCCGCTTGCCGGCATTCTATGGCTGCTGCTTCAAACGCTGCTTGAGGAGATTGAGATAGTCCTCGTTTGCGTCGCTCGCGGGAGAGGTCGCCGGCTTGGTGCATTTGGGCTCGTAGTCGAGCGCCAGCCCGACTTTCACGCAAGAGCCGACCTGCCATCCAGGCGGCAGGGCCGTGAGATCCACGGTCTTCCATTTCGGATGTCCCTGCTGCTCAAGCTTGCCGAGACCGTTAAGGATAAGACTGGAAAAATCCGCAACAGTGGTGCAGCTCTCGCGGTGATAGGCGTTTCGCTTGGGGTCGTAGTCGAAGGTCATCAACACGGCCTTGACGGCGACGACGTCAACCGAACCCTGTTCGAAGGCGTACGTGCCCGCCGGGATGCTAGCGCTGTTATAGGTCGCCAAGAGCGGGGCATCCTTGATCGGCACCAGGTGAAATTTCTGCTGGTCGATGGCAGCATTGGCAAACAGCGGCGCCGGGGCGCCGGCCACATAAAAGAATGCGTCGATTTCACCGGCCTGTAATTTCGGCAGGGCGGCATCCGGGTTGATCGGCACGCGCTCGGCGGCATTGACCTGCAAAATGTCCAGGATCAGCGATGCCGTCAGGAAAGTGCCGCTGTCCTTGACCCCGATCGCGACCTTCTTGCCAGCGAGATCCTTGAGGGTGCCGATCTCCCGCTTGGCGAGAACATGGATTTCCTCGTTATAGAGGGGGAACATGATCCTGACACCGCGAACGGCGTCCTGCACTTCGGGATCATTGGCTTCGAAGGTCTTGAGATATTCCAGCACGTCGGATTGCACGATGCCGAATTGCGTGTTGCGACGGTTGCGGACGCCAATGAAGTTCTCAAGCGAGCCCGCACTTTCCTGAACGTTGAGTGTGAGCCCGCATTCCTGGCCGAGGCCGGCAATATCGCGACCGATGCGGATGTAGGTCCCCGTCGGCCCTCCGGTCATGATGTTGCGCTCGAATTCGGCCGAGGCTGCCGGCATGGCGCCGGCGATCAGCGCTAGTCCCAGCACCACAATCCGATGAAACCACGTCCTGCCTCGCATGCTCGTCTCCCTTCAAGCTTCAAATGTGTCGCACAGACCCCCGGCCGGCCAAACAACCGCAATATTGGACGTCAGCAATCGCTGTTGAGATCGCGGATCAGGTTTCTGAGCGTGATGACCGGCACACGATCGAAGGCCGCGTCCAAGGCATCAGTCACGCAGGCACCGTCGACCAGCGCGGAACGCAGGCGCGTCTCCTGATCCGACGACAGCGTCGTCAAGCCCGGTGCGCGTCGAAGCGCGTTGTCGACCTCACTCGGATCGCGCGGACTTCTGGCGGATGGCGTCGCTGGCTTCTCGGCGGGCGTTTCGTTTTGCGGGGCTGGCGTTGCCGCCTGGATGTCGGCGGTCTGTGCAGCCAACTGCCGTTCCAGCTCGGCGACTCTGGCGCGTGCAACCCGCAACTCATCGTCCAGCTGTGCGCGTGCCGCCCGGTCGGCATTGGCTTGCGCCTGCAGTGTTTCAAGGCCTGCCTGAAGTTGAGACTTTTCGGCGTTCAGTGCCTTTGCCTGCTGCTGGAGCCGCTCGATTTCTGCGCGCAGCTGTGGAACAACGGACTGTCGTAGCTCATCGAGTTCGCGGCCTGTAGCCGCAGCGCTCGCCTGTCCATCTTGTCTTGATGCGGCAAGCTCCTTCTCAAGCCTGTCCCTCTCCGCCTCGACCGATCGCACCTGCGCCTGCACCTGCTGCAGCTTGGCCGTCAGTTGCTGATTTTGGGCAGTCATCTCCTGCGCAGAGGCTGTGGCGTCGGAATTGCTGGCCGCGGCCAATTGTTCGGTCAGCCTGTCCAGCTCTTTCGCCTGCTCCGCAAGACGCTTTTGCAACTCGGCCACTTCGGAGTTGCCATCTGCCTCCGCCGCCTCACGCTGCCGAACGGCGTTTTCCGCCGCAGTTCTGGCTTTTTCAGCCTCAGCGAGCGATGCGGCATTCTGCTCCAGTTTTGTCTGCGCTTCGTGCAGAGACTGCTGCAGCAGGTCATTTTCAGCTGTCAATTCTGAGACTTGAGCACTCTGATCAGGCTGGGCAAACCGCATATAGCCGTAGCTCGCCGCTGCCCCCAACGACAGAGCCACCAACACGGCGATTATCGTCCCGCCTGCCCCACGGTTTGATGGAAGCTGACTGTCCCTACCCCATTGGTTTGCCAAGAGCGCTCCTGCGAAGACTTTACGTGCTTGAGGTAGCGCGAAATCAGCATGCACGCAAGCAAGGGGAAGAGCGGCCGGTGACGGCGGATTGGCGCTTCCCAGCATGCCGGGCCAACGATAGGATCAAAGTTGACTCGCATCTTTTTTCGCCGCTCCTCATCTTTGCGGCCTGTTGATCGGTTTACCATAATGATGACAGACGGGGCATCCAGACCGCGTCCGCTCGACTGGGCTTTCTACTTTCTCGCCCCGGTCTTCTTCTCCTCCAACCTGATCTTCGGACGAGGCATCACCGGCGATATCGCGCCCTTCACCACGGCCTTCATTCGCTGGGCGGGATCAGCATTGATCATTCTACCCTTTGTCTATGCCGATCGACGGACAGCCATCGCCTTCGTTCGCGATCACACCCTGTTGTGGCTATGGCTCGGCATTCTCGGCATGGGCATTTGCGGGGGCTTCGTCTATTGGGCGCTGACGCTGACCTCCGCATCGAACGCGACGCTGATCTACACCACCTCGTCGCTCTTCATCATCCTGTTGCAATGGATGTTCCAGGGGCGGCCGATTAGCCTCCGCGAACTCGCCGGCATGGTGATCGCCTTTGCCGGTGTCGCCGTTATTGTCCTAAAAGGATCCTTGGCGGCCCTGGCGGCGCTCACTTTCAATATCGGCGACCTCGGCATTCTCGTTGCCGCAATCGCCTTCGCTCTCTATTCTCTCGCCTTGCGGAACCCGGCGATGAAGGAGATTGCGCCTCTGCCCTTGTTCGGGTTGCTTGCGATCTCCGGGGCGGTCGTGCTGCTACCGCCCGCGCTTTACGAGGTTCTGACCGGTGGGCTATTGCCCGACAGCCCCAGCGACTGGTGGAAGCTCGGCGGCATCATTCTGTTTGCCTCGCTGGCCGCCTTCTATTGCTTCCAGCATGCCGTGCGGGTGTTCGGGCCGGCCATGGCTGGTGTCACCCTTTACCTGATGCCGCCGATCTCGATCGTGATGGCGGTGGTGTTTCTCGGCGAAACGTTTCACACCTATCACGCGGCCGGGATCATCCTGGTCATGGGCGGGGTGCTTCTGGCATCGCTTCCACGCGGTAAGGCGAGGTCAAGGTGACAGTTTTGCAACAGATATGGGGCTTCACTCTTGATATCCGGCAATTCTGACCCCAGATTATCAAGGGAAAGGATGAAAGCCATGAAGCAACGTATCGCTCAATTTGCCATCGGTGATGTCGTCCGTCACAAGGTGTTCCCGTTTCGGGGCGTGATTTTCGATGTCGATCCGGAATTCGCCAATACCGAGGAATGGTGGAACTCCATTCCGGCGGAAGTGCGTCCTCGCAAGGACCAGCCATTCTACCACCTGCTGGCTGAAAACGACGAAACCGAATATGTCGCTTACGTCTCCGAGCAGAATCTGGAGCATGACGAAAGCCAGCTGCCGCTCAGGAACCCCCATGTGCAGCAGATCTTCGTTATGGAACAGGCGGGGCGCTACAAGCCGCGGATGAATTTCGCCCATTGAGGCCTGACAGCGGTCTCCCAAGCCGCTCAGTCCCCTCAAATGCAAAAAGCCCGGACAAACCGGGCTTTTTTCGTCTGAAGCAATGGTCCGGGATTACTGGCCCTGCTTGGAAGCCTTCTGTGCGTCTTCGAGAGCCTTGCGGGCTTCTTCGTTCTTCTTCTGCATCGCTTCCTGCAGTGCACGCTGGCGCTCTTCAGCCTGCGACTGGGTGATCGCTTCGCCATCATACGCACCGGTGAAGCCTTCGAGCGCGATCTTGATCGGGTTCGGAATGCGGCGGAAGTTGATCGAGGTGAAGACCACTTCGCTGCCCTTCTTCAGGCTGGCGATGATGGCATCGGTCAGCGGAATTTCCGCCGTGCAGCGATCAGGAAGGCAGACCGCGTAGTCAAACTTCTGCGGCTTGCCGCCATCGATCTGCATGGTAACGCCCGGCGGGATCAGGCGCGCGGCCGGAACCGAGACCTGCATCAGCTTGCGGTTGACCTTGCCCTCGACGGTGATCAGGCCAACGGCCGTGATCAGCTGACCATTCTGTGCGACCAGCTGGTTCTGCACGATGCAGACGTCGGCGTCTTCCTGCTTGGCGCAGGTCTTGAACCATCCCTGCGGCGGTGCGCCAGCCGGAGCGGCCTCCTGCGCAGCAGCCATATGCGGCAGGCTCGCGGCGCCAATGGTAAGCGCGAGAGCGGACAGCGCGCCGCGCATGGATGTGATTGGTGTGAGCATCATAACGAAATCCGTCTCCTGAAATCCAATCGGAAGCGACTTGGCGAACCGGTGTGGTTAACGATAGTGCCCAGTCACCTGTCGTTTAATTGAGGCAAATACATGACCTCGACTTCCTGGGCATCCTGTTACATCGCAGCGTCGCGAATATCCAGCACTTCTTTGGTGGTTTCCCGGCACCGCAAGGCAAATAACCTAAGGTGAGGTTGGATTTGCCGGTGTTCATGGTA
This sequence comes from Rhizobium sp. RU36D, assembly GCF_900176345.1. Classification (GTDB taxonomy): domain Bacteria; phylum Pseudomonadota; class Alphaproteobacteria; order Rhizobiales; family Rhizobiaceae; genus Allorhizobium. The sequence continues at coordinate 205,270 of NZ_FWXU01000004.1, read as the reverse complement.
TTTTGCCGCGATTTTGCGAATCTTCCTGAAAGGACCATCCGTGCGCAAGCTTGTTTTCGGCCTCGCATTCCTGATGACAGCCGGCCTGGCCCAAGCCGAACCCGTGCATGGCATTGCCATGCACGGCGAACCGGCTCTGCCTCGGGACTACAAGCACTTCCCCTATGTGAAGCCGGACGTGAAGAAAGGCGGCAAGGTTTCCTATGGGGTGGTGGGGACCTTCGACGCCCTGAACTCTTTCGTCCTCAAGGGCATGCGCACGACGGCCCGTGGCGTCTGGGATCCGGAATACGGCAACCTGCTCTACGAATCACTGATGACGCGCTCTAGCGACGAGCCCTTTTCTCTCTATGGGTTGCTCGCCGAGACGGTAGAATGGGATGAAGATCGTACCTTCATCCAGTTCAACCTCAATCCGGCCGCCCGCTGGCAGGATGGTAAGCCGGTGACGCCCGAAGACGTGATCTTCTCGTTCAACCTGCTGCAGGAAAAGGGCCGCCCGCCCTATAACCGACGGCTGGCCGTGGTAGAGAAGATGGAAAAGGTCGGCGATCGCTCCGTTCGCTTTACCTTCAATGACAAGGCCAATCGCGAAACACCGCTGATCATCGCGATGTCACCGATCCTGCCGCAGCATGCGATCGATCCTGCGACATTCGACCAGACGTCGCTTAATCCGCCGCTCGGCTCCGGCCCCTACAAGATCAAGTCGATCCAGCCCGGCGAGAAGATCGTGTGGGAGCGCGATCCCAACTACTGGGGCAAGGATATCCCATCCAAGGTCGGCTTTGATAATTACGACGAGATCTCGGTTACCTATTTCCTGCAGGACAATATCCTGTTTGAGGCCTTCAAGAAAGGCGACGTCTCGATCTATCCGGATGGCGATGCGGGTCACTGGGCCAGGGCCTATGATTTCCCGGCCGCGGCGAATGGCGATGTGGTGAAGGAAGTTTTCCAGCCCGGCCTGCCCTCGGGCATGCTCGGTTTCGTCTTTAATACGCGGCGGCCGATCTTTGCCGATCCACGGGTGCGTGAAGCCCTCACCCTCGCCTTCGATTTCGAGTGGGTGAACAAGAACCTGTATAGCGGCGCATTCAAGCGCAGCCAAAGCTTCTGGCAGAATTCGTCGCTCGGCGCTTATGGCAATGCCGCTGACGATCGCGAACTCAACCTGCTTGGTGCCGCGCGCGACCGGATCGATCCCGCGATCCTGGCCGGAACCTATGTCTTGCCGGTCTCCGATGGCTCGGGAGCCGATCGCAACATCCTGCGCCGTACGGTGGAACTGATGCGGGCCGCCGGCTATTCCATCAGCAACGGCAAGATGGTGGATGCCCAGGGCAAGCCCTTCACCTTCGAGGTGATGACGCAGAACGAAGGCCAGGAGAAGATGGCGATCGCCTATCAGCGAGCGCTGGCCCTGGTCGGCGTCACCATGACGATCCGCACCGTTGATGATGCCCAGTATCAGGCCCGCTCGAACAGCTTCGACTACGACATGATCGTCAAGGCCTATACCTCTTCGTTGTCACCAGGTGCCGAACAGATCAACCGCTGGGGCTCGGCATCGCGCGACGCCCAGGGCAGCTTCAATTATGCCGGCGTGGCCGATCCCGATATCGACCGGATGATCGACGCGCTCGTCAATGCCCGCAGCCTGGAGGATTTCCGGGCCGCCGTGCGCGCCTATGACCGGCTGCTGGTGTCCGGCCATTACGTCGTGCCGCTCTATCACGTCGGCGAACAATGGGTGGCGCGGTGGAAGCATATAGGCCGTCCGGATACGACGCCGCTTTATGGCTACCAGCTGCCGACCTGGTATGACACCCGGGTGCAATAGCGCATTCTGTGGTTTTTCCGGGTAGTTCCCTCCACGTAACTGGTTGAAAACCAAATCCTCGCGGCTTAAGTCGCGAGGATATTTTTTTAGACCCGCCCTCCCTGGAAAGGATTTAGCATGCAGCGCATCACCATTGACGTCGTGTCGGACGTCGTCTGCCCCTGGTGCTATCTGGGCAAGGCCCGGCTGGAACTCGCGATCGCCCAGATCCAGGACGAGATCGGCGTGGATGTGAACTGGCGCCCCTACCAGCTCAACCCGGACTATCCGCCAGAGGGTGTCGATCACCAGAAGGCGCTCGCGGCCAAGCTGGGTGGCAAGGAAAACATGGATCGCGCCCATGCACAGCTGACCAAGCTCGGCGCGGAAGTGGGCATTGCCTTCGACTTTGCCGCGGTAAAGGTTGGTCCCAACACGCTGGACGCCCATCGCCTTTCGCATTGGGCAGCAGTGGAGGGCCGTGAGGTTCAGAACCGGGTGGTCGATGCGCTGTTCAAGGCCAATTTCGAAGAGGGCCGCAACGTAGGCGACCGGCAGGTCCTCCTCGATATTGCCGAAGCATCGGGTCTTGACCGCGCCGTCGTCAACACCTTGCTTTCAGGCGAAGCCGACAAGGATACGGTTCGGGATGAGATCTCTGCAGCACAACAGATGGGCGTGAACGGCGTGCCATTCTTCATCATCGACCAGCGCTATGCGGTGAGCGGCGCGCAGCCGGTTGATGAGTTTGCCAATGCCCTGCGCCAGATCGCGGCGACCAAGCAGGATGAGCAGCGAAATCTGAATTGACGCATGGGGCTGCCGGGCATAAGCACTTCACACAGCTTCACGCGTGAAGATTGCTTCCAGCACCCGAGTCTGCCTTGCGCTCCGATCAGATTTTCAAGGGCATCCTGCTCGCATTTGCGGCCTTTGCCGCCTATTCCTGCAGTGATGCCGCCGTCAAATATATCGCGGGGCGCATGTCGCCCTTCGAATCGGCTTTCTTCGGTGCCTGTTTCGGCGCTGCTGCCCTGCCCTTCCTCAAGAAGAAGGCCGACCGCTGGAGCGACATCTTCGCTACAACCAACCGGCCGCTATGGATCGTGCGCTTTGTCGCCAAAGGCCTCGGCTGCATCGGCAGCGTCACCGCCTTCACGCACCTCTCTATGGCCGAAGCCTTCTGCCTGATCTTCCTGCTGCCGTCCTTCGTCACCATCATGTCGGTGATCTTTCTCAAGGAAATCGTTGGCCTCAAGCGCTGGGGTGCGGTGGCGCTCGGATTTATCGGCGTGCTGATCGTACTGAGGCCTGGCTTCCGCGAGCTTTCGATCGGCCATGCCGGCGCTGTGCTGGCCGGCATATCCGGTGCCGTTTCCATCGTGGTGTTCCGCGCCGTGGGGCCTTCGGAAAAGAATCTGTCGCAATATGGCTCGGGCCTGCTTGGCATCCTGGTGATCTGCGGACTGGCGATGATCCCGTCCTACACACCGCCTGCCCCGCAGGATTGGCTGCTGCTGGCAGCCTACGGCCTTCTCGGCGCCGTGGGCAACGTGCTGATCATGTATGCCGCCTTCTACACGCCAGCGGCGATCCTCGCGCCGACTCAATACAGCCAGATGATCTGGGCGATCCTGTTCGGCTACCTGATCTTCGGCGACGCCGTTGATGCGCCGATGCTGGCCGGGATCGTACTGATTGTCGGCTCGGGTCTGCTGACGCTGTCACGCGAACGCACCAAGGGCGTGCCGCTGCCACCGCCAATGACACCAGATGGCCAGGCGGATGCGATGGTGAAGCCGGAGCGATAAGCCCTCCGGCAGCAGCACCTTGCCTATCCCTTCGCCAGATCCGCCAGTTGCGTCATGACAACAGCCGCTCCTGCCAGCCGCTTTTCCGGTGTCGGCAGGTCGCGGGTGAGGAAGACGCTGTGGTCGGCGCGGATTTTCGCCATGGTGCCCTGCTTGGCAATGAAGCCCACAAGGCCTGCCGGGTTCGGGAATTCCTTGTTGCGGAATTGCACGACAATGCCCTTCGGCCCGGCCTCCAGCTTCTCGACATTGGCTTTGCGGCACAGAACCTTGATATAGACGACCTTCAGGAGATGCTGGACCTCTTTCGGCAGCGGGCCGAAGCGGTCGATCATCTCGGCACCGAATCCGTCGATCTCGTTGAGTTCCGTCAGTTCGCCCAGGCGGCGATAGAGACCGAGGCGAAGATGAAGGTCGGGCACATAGTCGTCCGGAATCATCACCGCAGTGCCGACGGAGATCTGTGGCGACCAGCCGGTATCGCGGACTTCGTCCACACCCTTCACCTCGGCAACGGCCTCTTCCAGCATTTGCTGGTAGAGTTCGAAACCGACTTCCTTGATATGGCCGGACTGCTCCTCGCCAAGCAGGTTGCCGGCGCCGCGGATATCGAGGTCGTGGCTTGCGAGCTGGAAGCCGGCGCCGAGCGTATCGAGCGACTGCAGCACCTTCAGGCGCCGTTCGGCCGTTGACGTCAGAACCTTGTTGACCGGCAGGGTCAGCAGCGCGAAGGCACGCACCTTGGAACGGCCAACGCGGCCGCGCAGCTGGTAGAGCTGGGCCAGGCCGAACATGTCGGCCCGGTGGACGATCATGGTATTGGCGGTCGGCACATCAAGGCCGGACTCAACGATCGTGGTCGACAGCAGCACATCATACTTGCCGTCGTAGAAGGCATTCATGATGTCCTCGAGCTCGCCCGCCGCCATCTGACCATGGGCAACGGCGACCTTCAGTTCCGGAACGTCGGACTGCAGGAAGGCCTGGATCTCCGGCAGGTCGGCCAGCCGCGGGCAGACGTAGAAACTCTGACCGCCGCGATAGTGCTCGCGCATCAGCGTCTCGCGGATAACGAGGGGATCGAAGGGCGAAATGAAGGTGCGCACCGCCATGCGGTCCACCGGCGGGGTGGTGATCAAGGACAGTTCGCGCACACCGGTCATGGCCAGTTGCAGCGTGCGCGGTATCGGCGTGGCCGACAGCGTCAGCACATGCACATCCGATTTCAGCTCCTTCAGCCGCTCCTTGTGCTTCACGCCGAAATGCTGCTCTTCGTCGATGATCAGCAGCCCGAGATTGGCGAAGCTGACCCCACTCCCCAGCAGCGCGTGGGTGCCGACAACGATGTCGGTCTTGCCTTCGGCGACTTCCTTCTTGGTAAGCGCCAGTTCCTTGGAGCCCACCAGGCGCGAGGCCTGGGCGATGCGGATCGGAAGCCCGCGAAAACGCTCGGAGAATGTCTTGAAATGCTGGCGGGCCAGTAGCGTGGTCGGAACCACGACAGCGACCTGGATGCCGTTCATCGCGGCGATGAAGGCGGCACGCAGGGCCACCTCCGTCTTGCCGAAGCCGACATCGCCGCAGATCAGCCGGTCCATCGGACGGCCTTCGCCCAGATCGCCGCGCACGGATTCGATCGCCGCCAACTGGTCCTCTGTCTCGTCATAGGGGAAACGGGCCGCGAATTCGTCGTAAAGGCCTTCCTGCGTCGTCAGAACCGGGGCCATGCGCGTCAGGCGTTCGGCCGCAATGCGGATCAACCCGCCCGCCATATCGAGCAGCCGCTTCTTAAGCTTGGCCTTACGCATCTGCCAGGCGCCGCCGCCCAGCTTGTCGAGTTGCACCTCGGTGCTTTCGCCGCCATAGCGCGAGAGTAGATCGATGTTTTCCACCGGCAGGAACAGCTTTGCCTCATCGGCATATTGCAGTTCGAGACACGCATGTGGCGCGCCGGCGGCTTCGATTGTCCGCAAGCCGATGAACCGGCCGATGCCGTGTTCCGCATGCACGACGATGGAGCCCTCGTCGAGGCCAGCCACTTCTGCGATGAAATCGGCGCCGCGTTTGCGACGCTTTGAGCGGCGCACCATGCGGTCGCCGAGGATATCCTGTTCGCCGACGACGACGAGGTTGCCGATCTCGAAGCCGGCCTCAAGGCTCAGCACTGTCGTGGCCGCCTCGCCCGGCTTCAGGCCATCGATATCCTTGAGAGCGGCAACCGGCTTGAGGCTGCCAAGCCCATGTTCTTGCAGCACCTGCAGCAGCCGATCCAACGATCCCTCGGACCAGCCTGAAATCAGTACCTTGGAGCCTGTCGCCCGCTTGTCCGCGATATAGGTCACGGCCTGGGTAAAGACGTTGGTGCGCCCCTCGTCGCGGCTTTCGGCTGCCGTGCGTGCCCAGCGGGGGCCGCTACGCGCTGGGATTTCGATGACGCGTCGGGCCTCGCCCTCATGTTCGGCAAAGGGCGTCAGCCTGATTGCCTCAACAGCATCAAGCGCACGGCCGAAATCCGTTGCGCCGAGATAGAGCCGCTCCGGCGGAACAGGCTTGTAGGGCGTGCCTTGCGACAAGTGACCCTTGGCGCCGCCGCCGGCATTCAGCCGCGCCTCGTAATAGTCGCGAATGAGCTTCGAGCGCTCTTCCGCAGCCTCCCTTACGGTATGATCCGTGACGAAACGAAAACCCCGGAGATAGTCGAAGGCGGTCACTAGATTGTCGTGGAACAGGGGCAGCCAATGTTCCATGCCGGCATAGCGCCGTCCTTCGGAGACGGCGGTGTAGAGCGCATCGTCGCGGGTGGCGGCACCGAACAGAGACAGATAGGCCTTGCGAAAACGGCTGATGCTGTCAGGCGTCAGCGTTACTTCACTCATCGGGTTGAGGTCGAGGGAGCGCGCCTGACCAGTCGTGCGCTGGCTTGCCGGATCGAAGCTGCGAATCGATTCCAGCGTGTCGCCAAAGAAGTCTAGCCGCACGGGCTCCTCGGCACCGGGTACGAAGACGTCGAGAATACCGCCTCGCACGGCGAATTCGCCGACTTCGCGCACCGTCGCCACCCGCTCGAAGCCGTTTCTCTCGAGCCGCGCGGCGACGTCTTCCATGCGCAGCTGGTTGCCGGGCTTGGCCGAAAAGCTCAGCTGTTCAATGATGTCGGCCGGCACCAGCTTTTGCAGCATGGCGTTGACCGTCACCAGAACGATGGCGGCGTGGGGCTTTTTTGCGTGGTTGATCAGGCCCGCCAAGGCCGTCAGTCGCCGCGCCGAGACATCGGCGCTCGGCGACACCCGGTCATAGGGAAGACAATCCCAGGCCGGCAGCGACAGAACCGGAATGTCGGGGGCTGCGAAGGACAGCAACTGCTCGATGTCGGCAATGCGCTGGCCGTCCGACAGGACGTAAACGACAGGCCGGCCCTCTCGCGCCAGTTCGGCCAGCAGAAAGGCCTCCATGCCATCGGGCACATTGGACAGCGTGACGGCACCGCCGGCGCGGTCGATCGCCTTGGTATCGAGAAAACGGATCATTCGACTGTACCGACACCATCAGCGGTGACCGGATCGAAGCCCGGGCGGTGGGCTGCTATCCGATGAAACAGAGGCGTCTGGAAGCGCTCCGGTATCGGCTCGGCGCCCGTGACCCATTTCACCAGATCATTGTCCTCTTCGGCCATGATCGTCTCAAGCTCGTCGAGATCGGTTTCGGACAGATCCGCGATTTCGTTCTCGGCAAACTGGCCAAGCATCAGGTCCATTTCGCGGATGCCGCGATGCCAGCAGCGGAACAGAATCCGCCGCCGCCTGACGTCGAGATCGGCGCTGCTGCGTACCAGGCCTGTCATGTCTTATGCCACCTTCCTGTTGATGCGCCTCTATAACGCCTGAGATGTAGCTTGTCAGCCTTGCCAAGGCCGTAATTTCCGTCGCATCTTGACGCGGCTATGCGCCCTACCCTGCTCGACCCGTTGTTTTCTCCCCTATCGTCGTTGACCGGCGTTGGACCAAAATTGGCCCAGCTTCTAGCTACCCTTCTGGGACGCGAGGATGCGGAGGACGCCCGCGTGGTGGACCTGCTGTTCCTTGCCCCTCACCGGCTGATCGACCGCCGCCACCAGCCCGGTATCGCCTATGCGCAAGAAGGCGCTGTCGTCACGGTGGTCGGCGACGTGATCCGGCACCTGCCACCGCCCGCGGGCAAGTCCAATCTGCCCTATCGCATCATCCTGCAGGATGACACCGGCGAACTGGCGCTGACCTTCTTCAAGGTCAAGGGCAACTGGCTGGAAAAGGCGGCTCCGCTGGACGAACGGCTGATGGTGTCGGGCAAGGTCGAATGGTTCAACGGCCGTGCCTCGATGGTTCACCCTGATTACATGGTGCGCGAAAGCGAGGCGGGAAACCTGCCGATGGTTGAGCCAGTCTATCCGCTGACCGCTGGCCTTTCGCCCAAGATGCTGCGCAAGGCGGTTGAAAACGCGCTGACTCGGCTTCCGGATTTTCCCGAATGGATCGACCCGTCACTGGTCTCCAAACAGGGCTTTGCCCCGGCCCGGCAAAGCTTCGAACAATTGCACCACCCGCGCGACGATCGGGATGCTGACCCGCAGGCGCCCGCCCGGCGGCGTCTGGCCTATGACGAGTTTCTGGCGGGCCAAGTCTCGCTGGCCATGGTCCGGGCGAAACTCCGGCGCGTCGCAGGGACGCCAATCGTACCAACCGGTAAACTGTCGTCAAAAATCCTGGCCGCCCTGCCTTTTTCGCCGACGCGCAGTCAGTCGGAGGCTGTTGCCGATATCCTGAGGGATATGGCATCGGACCAGCGCATGCTGCGACTGCTGCAGGGCGATGTCGGGGCCGGCAAGACGCTGGTGGCCTTGCTGGCCATGGCGGCCGCCATTGAGGGCGGCGGTCAGGCCGTGCTGATGGCGCCCACGGAAATTTTGGCGCGGCAGCATTATGCCACGATCTCGAAGCTGGCGGCAGCGGCGGGAGTAACTGTCGAGGTGTTGACCGGCCGCACCAAGGGCCGCGAGCGCGAGGCGATCACCGAGCGCATTGCATCCGGCGCCGCGCAGATCATCATCGGCACCCATGCGCTGTTCCAGGATTCGGTGATCTACAACAACCTTCTGCTGGCCGTCGTCGATGAGCAACATCGATTCGGCGTGCATCAGCGCCTACGCCTAACGGCCAAGGGCATCTCGCCGCATATGCTGGTCATGACCGCTACGCCCATCCCGCGCACGCTGGTGCTGGCGGCCTTCGGCGACATGGATGTCTCAAAGCTCACCGAAAAGCCGGCCGGCCGCAAGCCGATCCAGACGGTGACCGTCCCGACCGATCGCATCGAGGATATCGTGGAGCGGCTGCGGGTCGCCGTGGCTGAGGGCAAGAAGGCCTATTGGATATGCCCGCTTGTGGAGGAGACAGAGGAAAGCGAGTTGATGTCGGCGGAGGAGCGCCATGCCGTGCTGTCTATGATGATCGGTGCCCCTGTCGGCCTGGTGCATGGCCGGATGAGCGGACCGGACAAGGACGCCGCCATGCTCGCCTTCAAGAACGGCGAAACGCGGCTGCTGGTGGCAACGACGGTCGTGGAAGTCGGTGTCGATGTGCCAGATGCCACGATCATGGTGATCGAGCATGCCGAGCGCTTCGGCCTGGCGCAGTTGCACCAGTTGCGCGGTCGCGTCGGACGCGGTGCCGAGGCGTCAAGCTGCATCCTGTTGTATAAGGGGCCGCTCAGTGAAAACGGGCGGGCGCGGCTCTCCATCCTGCGTGACAGCGAGGACGGCTTCCTGATTGCAGAGGAAGATCTCAAGCTTCGCGGCGAAGGCGAGTTGCTGGGGACCCGCCAGTCCGGCACGCCAGGTTTCCGGATCGCCAGTCTCGAACACCATGGCGACCTGCTGGAAATCGCCCGCAAGGACGCGGCCTATCTGCTGGAGCGTGATCCCGATCTGATAAGCGAGCGGGGTGACGCGGTGCGGACGCTGCTCTATCTGCACCGCCGCGACGAGGCTATCCGATTTCTGCGGGCGGGCTGACCTGTAAAGGCGGCACCTGTACCCCTTTGGGATTGTAATCCGGCGTGATGAGACCAGCCGAAATCAGCAGCTTTGCCCCCTCCTCCGGCGTCATATCCAGCATCTTGATCTTGCTGCGCGGCACAAACATCAGGAAGCCGGCCGTCGGAACTGGCGTGGGCGGCAGGAAAACCGCCACCATTTCCTCGCCATCCTCGTTCAAGCGGGCCGCGACTTCGCCAGCGGCGTCGGTCGAAATAAACACCAGGGCCCACATGCCGGGGCTTGGGAATTCCACCAGGCCAACCTTCTTGAACGAGCTCGATTGCTCCTTGAGAACAGTCTCGAAGATTTGCTTCAGGCTTTTATAGATCGTCCGCACCAGGGGCATGCGGTGCAGGATCGATTCGCCGAAATCGACGATCGAACGTCCGATGAGGTTCTTTCCAAGAAAGCCGATCATCGTGATGACCACAACGGCGATCAGCAGGCCGAAACCCGGGATCGCAAATTGCAGATAGCTTTCGGGATTGTAGCGAGAGGGAATATAGGGTTTTACCCAGCTGTCGGCCCAGTGGATGAAGGTCCAGGTCAACCAGATGGTGATCGCCACCGGCGCGCAAATGATCAGGCCCGTTAGAAAATTATTGCGGAGCCGCGTAGCGACCGGGATGCGATCAGGTCCGTCCAACATCACTCGCCGTTATTGTGCACTGCCGTAAAACGCAGGATGGAAGGCGACCATGCCGGAAGGAGTGGCTCCCTGCAAGGTTAAAATCATAAAATACTCAGGCGGCAAATCCGGATAGGTCAAATCGGCGTGATGTCGAAAACCGAACTTGGGATAGAGTTTTGGGCTTCCCACAACGACGCAACCGTTGGCGCCCAATAGGTTCAGTTGTTCCAGTCCTGCACGAATGAGTTGCGACCCTATGCCGTCTCCTTGCCGCTCCGGCAGAACCGATACAGGTCCCATGCCACACCAATTGACCTCGCCGCCCGACAGGGTCACCGGTGAGAATGCCACGTGGCCGACAATCTCGCCCTCTGTTTCGGCGACGAGCGAGATGGTCAGGGCCGCGGCTTGGCGCAGCCGCGAGACGATCAGGTGCTCGGTCTGGTCGCTATAGGGCTTTCCCGCGAAAGCCGCCTCCGTCACGCGACCGATGGCAAGCTCGTCACCCGGTGCCTCGGCGCGTATCTTCATTCCACCGTCACAGACTTTGCCAAGTTGCGCGGCTGATCGACGTCGGTGCCCATGAAGACCGCCGTGTGATAGGCGAGCAGTTGGATCGGCAATGAAAAGACCATCGGCGAGATCAGCTCGGGAACATTCGGAAGCACAATGGTTTCCATGGTCGGCAGTTTGGAGGCCGCGGCCCCCTTCACGTCTGTCACGAAGATAATCCGCCCGCCCCGAGCGGCCACTTCCTGCATGTTGGAAATGGTCTTTTCGTAGAAGCGATCATGTGGCGCGATGACGATCACCGGCATGTTTTCGTCAATCAGGGCAATCGGCCCATGCTTCAACTCGCCGGCCGCATAACCTTCGGCGTGGATATAAGAGATTTCCTTGAGCTTCAGCGCGCCTTCAAGCGCAAGCGGATAGCTCGTGCCGCGACCGAGATAGAGCACGTCCTTGAACTTGGAGAGATCGCGGGACAGGGCTTCAACCTTGGTCTGCAGGCTGTTCAGCACGCTGCTCATGATGCGCGGCATCTCGGCGAGCTGGCGCACCATGGTCTTCTCATCGGCTGCCGACAGATGGCCTCGGGCTCGGCCCGCCCGGATGGCCAGCGCGGCAAGCACCGCCAACTGGCAGGTGAAGGCCTTGGTTGAGGCGACGCCAATTTCCGGGCCAGCCAGGATCGGGAAGATTGCATCGGATTCCCGGGCTATCGTCGATTCCTTGACGTTGACCACCGCGCCGATCTTCAGCCCGGCATCCTTGCAATAGCGCAACGACGCGAGCGTGTCGGCCGTCTCGCCCGACTGCGAGATGAACAGCGCCGCCTGGTCTTGAGACAAGGGCATTTCGCGATAGCGAAACTCCGAGGCGACATCGATCTCGACGGGCAGACGGGCATAGCGCTCAAACCAGTATTTGCCGATCAGGCCCGAGAGATAGGCCGTTCCGCAGGCTGAGACCGCAAGGCCGCGCAGCTTGGCAAAGTCGATGGCGTCGTTGTCCTCGCGCACCGTGTACGAGCTGAAGTCGACATAATGCGACAGCGCATGCGCGATCACCTCCGGCTGCTCGTAGATTTCCTTCTGCATGAAGTGGCGATAATTGCCCTTGTCGACCATGAAGGCCGAAGCCTGGGAGATCTGGTGAGGACGCTCGACGGGCTTGCCGGCGAAATCCATGATCTCCGCCCCGCCGTGGTGAATGACGGCACAGTCGCCATCGACCAGATAGGCAATTTCATTGGTGAAGGGTGCGAGCGCAATTGCGTCCGATCCGAGGAACATCTCGCCCTTGCCGAAGCCGACGGCAAGCGGCGGCCCAGAGCGCGCAGCCATGATGGTGTCGGGATCGTCCTGGTACATCACCACAAGCGCATAGGCGCCGGTCACCCGGTTCAACATCGCAAGCATGGCGGCCTTGTTATCAAGCCCGTCACGCCGATACTTTGCCAGGAGATGTGCGACGACCTCGGTGTCGGTCTGGGTGTTGAAGATAGCGCCGTCCGCGATCAACTCGTCCTTCAATTCGGAGAAGTTTTCGATGATGCCGTTATGGACAACGGCCACGCCTTCGACGAAATGCGGATGGGCATTGGTCTCGTTCGGTACACCATGGGTTGCCCAACGGGTATGGGCGATGCCGGTTGTTCCCGGCAGCGGCTCCTCGGACAGCCGCTTTTCCAGATTGAAAAGCTTGCCTTCGGCGCGGCGGCGATCCATCCGGCCAGCATTGATGGTCGCGACACCGGCAGAATCGTAGCCGCGATATTCGAGCCGCTTCAAGGCATCGACAAGGCGTTCCGCCACTGGCTTGTTACCGACGATACCGACTATGCCGCACATGCATTTCTCCCATGGCCACGACTTCTGCCGCAGTCCTAATGATTTTGCCGGATTTCGCAATTGCGAAGCCGGTCACGTTGTTTTTCGATGCGTAATGCGCGAACAGGCGTCTAGTCGCTCTTCGTCTTCCGGGCAGCCTTGGCGGCCAGATTGCGCTCGCGGATAACGGTGGCGCGTCCGGGCTTCATCTCCTGGCGAGCGCGGCCAAAAGCCAAGGCGTCTGCCGGTACGTCCTCGGTGATGACGCTGCCCGAGGCGACCAGCGCCTTGTCGCCGATCGTGACCGGCGCAACCAGAGACGAATTCGAGCCGATGAAGGCGCCCTCGCCGATCCGCGTCACATGCTTATTGACGCCATCATAGTTGCAGGTGATCGTGCCGGCGCCGATATTGCTGCCCGCACCGACAAAGGCATCGCCGATATAGGTGAGGTGGTTAACCTTGGCACCCTTGCCGATCTCGGCCTTCTTGACCTCGCAGAAGTTACCGACCTTGGAGTCCGCTGCCAGATTGGCACCCGGGCGCAGCCTTGCAAATGGGCCAACCGTAGCGCCTGCTGCGACATAGGCTCCCTCAATGTGGGAAAAGGCGTGGATGACGGCACCGCCCTCCACCGTGACGCCCGGACCGAAGACCACATTCGGTTCGATTAGCGCATCCTGTCCGAGCTCCGTGTCGTGGGACAGGAATACGGTCTCGGGCGCGACCATGGTGACGCCGGACAGCATCAGTTCGTGGCGACGGCGCTCCTGCCAGACCCGCTCGATCATGGCGAGCTCGGCCCGGTTGTTGCAGCCCATGACCTCCGCTTTCGGCGCGTCCACGGCCACCACGCTGGCGCCCGCAGCCCGTGCGATTTCCACGATATCGGTCAGGTAGTATTCGCCCTTGGCATTGGCATTGCCGATGCGATCGAGCCATTCGAGCGCGCGCCTGCCATTGATGGCCATCAAACCGCTGTTGCAGCGGGTGACCTTGCGCTCTTCCTCGCTCGCGTCGCGCTCCTCGCGGATCGCCAGGAGTTGGCCGTTCTCCACAAGCAGACGGCCATAGCCCGTCGGAGACGGCGTTTCAAAACCGATGACCACAATGTCATTGCTATTAGCCAGAGCCGCCCGCGCAGCCTTGAAGGTCTCCGGCGTGACCAGAGGTACGTCGCCATAGGCAACGAGCACATCGTCATAGCCGCGGGCGATGGCGTCCCGGGCGCAGAGCACGGCATGGCCCGTTCCGCGGCGCTCTACCTGCGTGTAACTTTCGATTGTAAGATCCGGTCGGCTTGCAGCGGCAGCGACCGCCTCTGCATCGCGGCCTAAGACCAGGGCCACCTCGGAGGCATTTGCTGCCGCCACCGACTGCATGACATGGGCAATCATCGGCAAGCCGGCAATCGGATGCAGCACTTTCGACATCGACGATTTCATGCGGGTGCTATCGCCCGCAGCGAGGATGACGGCAAGACAGGTGCGGCTCATGTCAGTCTCCGGAAAATTGACCGCGCCCCATCACGGCGCGCCGGCGTTCCATATCAGGAAGTCGTTCTGCGCGCCAAGATCAAAACGGAGAGGGTTAATCAGCCGGAATGCTGTGTCACATGGGTGGCGCGGGCGCGCTCGCGACCGACGGAAATGACATTGACCATTGCCTTGCGCGCGGCTTCGAGATCACGGGCGGCAATCGCGTCGACGATTGCCATATGCGAACTGCGAACCTCCGGCCCGCGACGACCGACGACAGGCTCCGACGACATCTTGAAGGCGCCGACCAAGGCCGCCTTGATCAGGCTGCCAAGGGTGCGCATGAACGGATTGCCGGATGCATTTGCCAGTGCCAGGTGAAACCGCAGGTCGGCCAGCGCCAGGCTTTCGATCGTGTGGCCGGGCTTTCCCATGTCGTCGGCGAGTTGACGTAGCCCTTCGATCTCGTCGGGCCCGGCGCGTTCCGCCGCCAGTTCAGCCGCCGCCGGCTCGAAGGCCATCCTGATATCATAGAGGTTCAGGAGAAATTCTTCGCTGACGCCTGCCTCGAAATGCCAGGTCAGGACGTCGCTATCGAACATGTTCCAGTATTGCGGATCGGTGACACGCGTGCCGATGCGTGCTTTCGGCACAACGAGACCCTTGGCCGTCAGGGTCTTCATCGCCTCCCGCAACACGGTGCGCGACACACCAAAGCGCTGGGCCAGTTCCACATCGCCCGGCAGCACGCTGCCGACAGGGAATTCGCCCGCGACAATCGCGGTGCCGATTTCCTCCACGACCTGGCCGTGGCTGTTGCGTGACCGCCGGACTGTCGACACCACCTCTGGCATTTCGTTTAGCACGCGACGCACTCCCTGGAGTTTGGCTACCTGCCCTCTCGTCGGGACAAAGCCAATATTCCCTTCTGCAGCAGGATGAAAGCAAACAAAAGTAGACCGATCAGGATTTTCGTCCACCAACTGGAGAGCGTGCCGTCGAAAGTGATGTAGGTCTGGATCAGTCCCTGGATCAGGATGCCGATAAACGTCCCCGCGACGAAGCCCGTGCCGCCCGTGAGCAGGGTTCCACCGATCACCACTGCGGCAATCGCGTCGAGCTCCACGCCAACCGCCGACAGCGGATATCCGGCCGATGTGTAGAGCGAGAATACAATGCCGGCGAGACCGGCCAACAGACCCGACAGCGCATAGGTCAGGATTGTCGTGCGACCAACCGGCACGCCCATCAGCCGCGCGGTCTGGACCCCGCCTCCCAGCGCGTAGACATTCGCGCCAAAGCGGGTGCGGTGAGCGATCAGCGCGCCAAGCACGAAGACCAGGATCATGATGCCGCCAATCACCGTCAGGCGCCCGCCCCCGGGCAGCTTGTAAAAGGTCTTGCGGATGACCGAATAGAACTCGTGATCAATCGGGATACTGTCGATCGACAACACGAAGGCCATGCCGCGCGCCAGGAACATGCCGGCCAGCGTCACGATGAAAGCCGGCATTTCGAGGTAGTGGATCACGGCACCCATCAGCGCACCGAAGACCGTGGTGATGACCAGAAGCAGGCCAAAGGCGACCAGCGGGTGAACGCCGGTATTCTGCAGCATGACGGCAAGAAACACGCCGGCAAAGGCAATCACAGCGCCGACGGAGAGATCGATGCCGCCGGATAGGATGACGAATGTCATGCCCACGGCCACGACTCCCAGGAAGGCATTGTCGGTCAGGAGATTGCTGATCACCCGCACCGAGAGCATTGCGGGGAACTGGACTGCGCAAAGAGCATAGGCGACGACAAAAATGACGACGGTCGTCAGGACGGGAAGATAACGCGCATTCATAGCCTTATTCTCCCGACCGGAAGGAGCGGCCGAGCCAAAGGCTCGCGACCGACTGCAGAGCGGGCGACTGTACGACCAGGATGATCACGATGATGGCGGCCTTGATGATCAGGTTGAATTCCGGCGGAAAGCCCGAGAGCAGGATGCCGGTATTGATGGACTGGATGATCATGGCGCCCAACACAGACCCCGCGATCGAGAAGCGTCCGCCCAGCAGCGAGTTTCCACCGACGACAACAGCCAGAATAGCGTCCAGCTCGAGCCACAAGCCCGCATTGTTGGCGTCAGCACCCTTGATATCCGCGGCAACGATGATCCCCGCAATCGCGGCCGACAGGGCACACAGGCTGTAGACGAGGATCAGCAGAATTGGCGTTGCGACACCCGCAAGGCTCGACGCGCGGCGGTTCACGCCGACGGCTTCCACCAGCAGGCCGAGCGCACTGCCGCGAACGATCACTGCGACCAGCAGGGCAAAGACAATCCAGACGACGACGGGAACCGGGATGAGAGCGACGGCACCGCTGCCAAAGAAGATCAGGCCCGGATCCGTGAAGGTCATGATCGTGCCCTCGGTGATCAACTGGGCGATCCCACGCCCGGCCACCATCAGCACCAGGGTGGCGATGATCGGCTGAATATCGAGAACCGCCACTAGCACGCCGTTCCACAAACCGCATGCCAGGCCGACCGCAAGGACGATCAGGAGTGTAACCGGTAAAGACATGCCCGAGGTGATACAGGCAGCCGCAACGGCGCCCGTGATTGCAATGACCGCGCCGACCGAGAGGTCGATGCCCTTTGTGGCAATCACCAGCGTCATGCCGACGGCGACCAGTGCGACAGGCGCGCCGCGATTGAGGACGTCGATCAGACTGCCATACAGGCGGCCATTCTGGACGCCGATATCGAAGAAGTTAGGGAAGGCCAAAACATTCAAAAAGAGGATGACCGCGAGGGCCACGAGTTGAGGTGCCAATCGCAGCGACATCTGCTTGATCGCGGTCATGCCGGGCTCCCTTCCTGCGGCTGGGCGGCGATCGCATTGACGATATTGCCCGTGGTCATCGCCTCTCCCGTGAGTTCCGCAACCTGTCGCCGGTCGCGCATCACGATGATGCGCGAACTGTAGGCCAGCAGTTCCTCAAGTTCTGACGAGATCACCAGGAGGGAAAGTCCCTGGTCACACAGGTCTTCGATCAGCTTGATGATTTCCGCATGGGCCCCGACATCGATGCCGCGCGTCGGTTCGTCCAGGATCAGGAATTGCGGATTGGTGGCGAGCCAGCGGGCAAGGATCACTTTCTGCTGGTTGCCGCCCGACAGTTGGCGGATCGGCTTGTCGCGATCCGTGGTGCGGATATCCAGCGCCTTGATATAGCGGTCTGCCAGCTCAACCTGTTCACCAATGCTGATCGGCCGCCACCAGCCGCGCCGGGCCTGAAGGGCGAGCGCTATGTTCTCCCGAATGGACAGATCGCCGACGATGCCATCGGTCTTTCTGTCCTCAGGGCAGAAGCCGAAGCCATGGGCAATGGCGTCACGCGGTGCGGCAATTCGGGCGGGCTTGCCATCGAGTTCGATCGAGCCGCTATCGGAGGGGCGAATGCCAAACAGGGTTTCGGCGGTCTCGGTTCGGCCAGAGCCGAGCAGCCCGGCCATGCCGACCACTTCGCCATAGCGGACGGAGAGATCGAATGGCTGCACATGGCCGCGGCGGCCGACGCCACTGAAGCGGTAACGGACCGCGTTCTTCTTGCGTCCCTCGCGCGCCTGCGTGCTTTCAGCGGCTTCGAGATCGCGGCCCAGCATCATGGAAATCAAGGCATGCCGATCCAGTGTCGCTGTCGGCTCAGAGCCGACGAGGCAGCCATTGCGCAGCACGGTCACGCGGTCGGCGATCTCGTAGACCTGACCGAGAAAATGGGTGATGAAGATGATGCCGAGACCGCGGGCCTTGAGGTCTCGCATGATGCGAAACAGCATGGCCACTTCCTGGGCGTCCAGGCTGGCGGTCGGCTCGTCGAGGATAAGCACCTTGCCGGAAACATCGACAGCCCGGGCAATGGCTACGACCTGCTGGATGGCCACGGAATAGCGCGCCAGTTCGGATTTGACGTCAATGTCGATACCATAGCTCGCCAGGAGCTTGGCGGCGTCGGCATTCATGCGCCTGTTATCGATCAGGCCAAAACGGCGCGGCTGGCGTCCGAGATAAAGGTTTTCCGCCACGGAAAGGTTGGGCAGGAGATTGACCTCCTGATAGACGGTGCCGATGCCCAGTTTCTGCGCGGCATGCGTGTCGCGCGGATCAATCGCCTCGCCGTCCAGTTCGATGGATCCACCGTCCCGACGGTAGGCACCAGTCAGGCACTTCACCAGCGTGGATTTACCCGCGCCGTTTTCACCGAGGAGGGCGTGGATTTCCCCGCGACCGAGATTGAAGTCAACGTGATTGAGCGCGGTTGCACCCGGAAAATACTTGCAGATTCCCGACGCCGTCAGGATCGAATTTCGCATTTCGGACATAAGGGCCACATGCTCCGTGCAGGCAACGCAAGCCGATCCGACCGCGCCGTTGCGCGGCCGGATCGCCAAAGACCGGACCCGAACGCGTGATCGCGTGCGGGTCGTTCTGCAGTCGCCGGGCTTAGTAGCCGAGGCCCTTCTTCTCTTCGTAGACCTTCTTCGGATCGTCAGCCTGGGTATAGAGCTTGGATTCGGTCTGGATCCACTTCGGCGGCAGGGTGCCGTCCTTCTTGAACTTCTCCAGAGCATCGAAGGCCGGGCCCGCCATGTTCGGGGTCAGTTCAACCGTGGCATTGGCTTCGCCGGCAGCCATGGCCAGGAAGATATCCGGAACGGCATCGATCGAGACGACGAGGATATCGGTGCCGGGCTTCAGGCCGGCTTCCTTGATGGCCTGGATGGCGCCGACGGCCATGTCGTCGTTATGGGCATAGAGAGCGCAGATGTTCTTGCCGCCGTTTTCAGCCTTGAGGAAGCTTTCCATGACTTCCTTGCCCTTGGTGCGGGTGAAGTCGCCGGTCTGGCTGCGAACGATCTTGAGGTTTGCCTTGCCGGCAATGCCTTCTTCAAAGCCCTTCTTGCGGTCGATTGCAGGCGAAGAACCGGTGGTGCCCTGAAGCTCAACGATGTTGCAAGGCTTGTCGCCGACAGTCTTGGCCAGCCACTCGCCAGCGACCTTGCCTTCATGAACCAGGTCCGACGTGACCGCGGTCATGTAGAGATCCTTGTTAGCGTCAACCGTACGGTCGAGCAGAATGACCGGAATTTCGGCTTCCTTGGCTTCTTCGAGAACTTCGTCCCAGCCTGTCGCAACAACCGGAGCGACGAGGATCGCATCAACGCCCTGGGCGATGAAGGAGCGAAGCGCCTTGATCTGGTTTTCCTGCTTCTGCTGCGCATCCGCGAACTTCAGGTCGATGCCGCGCTTTTCGGCTTCCTGCTTGGTCAGCGTGGTTTCTGCTGCGCGCCAGCCCGATTCAGAGCCGATCTGCGAGAATCCGACAACCATATCGGCAGCAGAAACAGACGAGAACATGCAGCCAGCAAGAACCGTGGCGCTGGCAAGCGCTTTAAAAAGTTTCATGATTTCCTCCCACTTGGGTCGCTCCCTGCGACACCATCCATAAATCATACTATATGATTTTTGTAAACGTGGGGGCTTCGAGAAATTCACGGAAAATTGAAAAGGGCGCCACAAGGGGCGCCCTTCCAATTGATATCGCGTGCGCGATGGCTGCGGTTATTGCGGCAGCTTGTCGTCAACGCCTTCGATGTAGAAGTTCATGCCGAGCAGGGTGCCGTCATCGGCCTTCTCGCCTTCCTTCAGCCAGGCCGAACCATCCTGCTTGTTGATCGGGCCGGTGAAGGGATGCAGTTCGCCAGAGCGGATCTTGGCTTCGGTTGCCTCCGCCATCGCCTTCACGTCGTCAGGCATGTTGGTGTAGGGGGCCATAGTCAGGATGCCGTCCTTCAGACCGTCCCAGATCTGCTCGGACTTCCAGGTGCCATCGAGCAGGGCCTGGGTGCGCTTGATGTAATAGGCACCCCAGGTGTCAACGATTGCGGTCAGCTGGGTCTTCGGACCGGCGGCGATCATATCGGAGGCCTGGCCGAAGGCAAGGATGCCGCGCTCAGCAGCCACCTGCATCGGAGCGGTCGTGTCGGTGTGCTGGGTCAGGATATCAACGCCCTGGTCGATCAGCGCCTTGGCGGCATCGGCTTCCTTGCCGGGATCGAACCAGGTGTTGGCCCATACGACCTTCAGCTTGAAGTCAGGATTGACCGACTTCGCGCCGAGCTCGAAAGCGTTGATGCCCATGACGACTTCCGGGATCGGGAAGGAGGCGATGTAGCCGGCGAGCCCCTTCTTCGACATCTTGGCCGCGATCTGGCCCTGGATGTAGCGGCCTTCATAGAAACGCGAATTGTAGGTTGCGACGTTTTCGGCAGCCTTGAAGCCGGTGGCGTGCTCGAACTTCACATCCGGGAACTTGGCAGCAACCTTGACGGTGGCGTCCATGAAGCCGAAGGACGTCGTGAAGACCAGGCCACAGCCGGAACGGGCCATGCGCTCGATGGCGCGCTCGGCATCCGGACCTTCCGGAACGCTTTCCAGATAGGCGGTCTCGATCTTGTCACCGAGCGCCTTTTCCAGCTCCTGGCGGCCGATATCATGGGCCTGCGTCCAGCCGCCATCGGTCTTGGTGCCGACGTAGATGAAGCAGATCTTCTTCTTTTCCTGGGCCTGTGCGCCGCCTGCAAAACCGCCGAGGACGGCGGCGGTGGCGGCGAGTGCGATAAGCAGTTTCTTCATGTTGCGGACCTCTGTTGACGTGAAGACTGTTTGATAGGCATCCGATCAGCGATCGGGAACGAAAGGCTTGCCGAGCGACGCCGGGGTGTTGATCAGCGTGGTCCGGCGATTATGCGAAATGATGACCAGGACAACAATAGTCGCTGCGTAAGGCAGCGCCGACAAAAACTGCGAGGGTAAACCGATGCCAAACGCCTGGGCATGCAATTGACCGATGGTCACCGCGCCGAAAAGATAACCACCCGCCAAAACCCGAAGCGGACGCCAGGAGGCAAACACAACCAGCGCCAAGGCAATCCAGCCGCGTCCGGCCGACATGTTCTCGACCCATTGCGGGGTATAGACCAGCGAAAGCTGTGCTCCGGCCAATCCCGCGCAGGCGCCGCCGAACAGCACGGCGAGATAACGGGTGCGGATGACATTGATCCCCAGCGCATGGGCAGAGCCGTGATTGTCGCCGATTGCGCGGAGCGTCAGGCCGGTGCGGCTGCGGAACAGGAACCAGTTGATGCCGATGACCAGAGCTATCGATAGGTAAAAGATCAGATCCTGGCGGAACAAGAGTTTGCCGACGAACGGCAGATCAGCAAGAACCGGGATGACGATCGGTTGCAGCTTGATGCCGGGCACGCCGACGAAACTCTCGCCCATCTGGCCGGACAGGCCAAGGCCGAGGATCGTCAGTGCAAGCCCCGTCGCCACCTGGTTGGCGACCAGCGTCAGCGTGAGGAAACCGAAGAGCAGCGAGAAGACGGCACCGCCGGCAATGCCGGCCAGGATGCCGATATAGGGCGAACCGGTGATTTGCGCCGCGGCAAAGGCACAGACGGCACCGATGATCATCATGCCTTCGACGCCAAGGTTCAGCACGCCGGCGCGCTCGGTCACCAGTTCTCCGAGGGCGGCGATGACGAGCGGCGTCGCAGCGGTAATGACGGTAAGAAGAATGGCTTCGACGATCATCAAACACGTCCTCCCGCCGAGCCTGAGACCCGTGTCATCACCAGGCGGATCTTGTAGCGGATCAGTGTGTCGCAGGAGAGCACGAAGAACAGCAACAGCCCCTGAAACACGCGGGTGACCTTGTCGGACACCCCGATCGAAAGCTGCGCGCCCTCCCCGCCAAGATATGTCAGCGCCAGCACGAGCCCAGCTATCACGATGCCGATCGGGTTGAGGCGACCAAGAAAGGCGACGATGATTGCGGTGAAGCCATAACCCGGCGAAATCGTCGGCTGGAGATAGCCGATGGAACCGGAGACCTCTGAAATACCGGCCAATCCGGCAAGCGCGCCGGACAGAAGCATGGAAAACCAGACCATGCGCCGAGACGAGAATCCGGCAAAGCGCCCTGCCCGTTCCGACTGGCCGAGCACGGTGATTTCGAAGCCTTTCAACGTGTAGCGGTTAACGAACCACAGGATGAGTGCGGCAGCCAAGGCAAACACGATCGCCCAATGGGCCCGTCCCGAGGACAACAGTTCCGGCAGGATGGCTTCAGACGAAAAGGGTCTTGTCTGCGGAAAGTTATAGCCTTGCGGATTGCGCCAGGAGCCTCTGACCAGCCAGTCGAGAAACAGCTGGGCGATATAGACCAGCATAAGGCTGACCAGGATTTCGTTGGTGTTGAAACGGGTCTTCAGGAGGGCCGGAATACCGGCATACAACGCGCCACCGAGCATGCCCATAATCAGCATCAGCGGGAGCACGGCGGGTGAGTGCCAGTCGGGGGCCAGCACCGGGAGGATCGATCCCGTGATGGCGCCGATGGTAAACTGGCCTTCGGCGCCGATATTCCAGTTGTTGGAGCGGTAGCAGACTGACAAGCCCACAGCGATGAGGATCAAAGGCGCGGCCTTGACGATCAGCTCATGCAGCGACCAGACCTCAAGCAGCGGCTCGATGAAGAAACTGTAGAGCGCGCTGGCCGGGTTCTTTCCCAGCATCGCGAACATGATGGCGCCGAACACCACAGTCAGCGCCAGCGCAATCAGTGGCGAAAGCAGCGACAGCCAGATCGACGGCGACGGGCGTTTTTCCAGTTCAATGCGCATGGGCCGTCTCCGCGCCGCTCTTGTCATGCAGGCCACCCATCAGCAGGCCGATCTTCTCGCGCGACAGGTCTTCGGCGGGATAGATCGGTGAGAGGCGCCCTTCGGAAATAACGGCAATATCGGTCGCCACTTCGAAAATCTCGTCCAGGTCCTGGCTGATGACCAGCACCGCCGAGCCGGCGCGGGCGAGATCGACAAGCGCCTGTCGGATGCGGCTCGCGGCGCCAGCATCCACGCCCCATGTCGGTTGGTTGACCACCAGGAGGGCCGGCTGACGATCCAGTTCGCGACCGACGATGAATTTCTGCAGATTGCCGCCGGACAGCGCGCCAGCAAGCGGATCGACACCGCTCTTGCGGACATCCATGGCCTCGCAGATCCGCGCCGTCGCTCTCTTGACCGCATCATGGCGTATCAATCGAAGCAAGCCGCCGCCGAGAAAGGCCCTGTGGTCGGAGGTATTTCGGGCCAGCAGCAGATTGTCGGACAGGGACAGACCGGTGACGGCACCGTGTCCATGCCGCTCCTCGGGCACGAAGCCCGCGCCCATCAGCCGCCGACCATTGATCCCGACGCGTCCGACGCCCTTGTTGCGAATGCGCACAACCTCGTTTTCCGCAGTCGGATACTCCCCGGAAAGCGCATCGAACAATTCGCTCTGGCCGTTGCCGGCGACGCCGGCGATGGCCAGGATCTCGCCAGCCCTGACCGTGAGCGACACATCGCGCAAAGGCATGGCAAAGGGCGTCCGTGGCGCAACGTTCAGCCCCTCGACCGCGAGCGTCACCTCGCCCATGGCAACATCGGCATCGCGGCGCACTTCCGCAACCTCTGTGCCGACCATCATGCGTGCCAGTGAGGCCGGCGTTTCCAGCCGCGGGTCGCAGGCACCGGTGACCTTGCCATGGCGAAGCACGGTGGCGCGGTCGCAGATGCGCTGCACCTCCTCCAGCCTGTGGCTGATATATAGAACCGAACGCCCCTCGCCTTTCAGCTTTTCGAGCGTATCGAACAGCCTGTCGGCTTCCTGCGGCGTCAAGACGGAGGTCGGTTCATCGAGAATGATAAGCTGCGGGTTCTGCAGAAGTGCCCTGATGATCTCGATCCGCTGGCGTTCGCCCACGGACAGGTCGGCCACATGGGCGTTGGGATCGAGCGGCAGGCCATAGGCGACCGAGAGGTCGCGCGCCTGGGCTGCGATGGTAGCAAGCGGCGTCCGCTTGTCCAGCGATAGCGCGATGTTTTCCGCCACCGTCAGCGCTTCGAACAGGGAGAAATGCTGGAACACCATGCCGACACCGAGGCGTCGCGCCTCGGCGGGTGAGTCAATATCCACAGGCGCGCCACGCCAGTTGATGCGGCCAGAAGACGGAGCCAGAACGCCGAACAGCATCTTGACCAGGGTGGACTTCCCAGCGCCGTTCTCACCCAGAAGGGCATGAACTTCGCCTGGGCGTATATCGAGGTCGATGCCGTCGCAGGCCTTGAAGCTGCCGAAGGCCTTCGTCAGCTTTTCCACCGAAAGCAACGTAGTCGCGCCGGACCCTTGCGATTGCGACACCCATTCCCCCTGCTGCCGAACATCCGCATCGATGGCTGATCGTCGTCTGTCCGGCAATCGTCTTCTATATTGTTGTTATCGTTCCCGGCTTCGGGCAGCGCGCAAGGCGCCGCACAATGTCCATTAGACATTGATACTCAGATTGATGCCGCGCTCAACCACAGGCCACTGATTTTTTTGAGGCATCCAGCACAAATTCAGCCGGACCTTCAGCTCGCCGCCCCGCGGCCGAGTGCCGGAAAGGCCTGCAACACGCCGCCGATCACATAGAGATAAATCCCCGTTACGATGAAGGGCAGCACCAGCCAGGACGGGCTGTCGAAATGCATCAGCAGGGCGATGCCGCCAAGCAGGCACCACAGCAGGAAGATGCCGAGATTGAGGCTGCGCAGCCGCTTGACGCGGACAGGGTGCAGGAAGTTGACCGGCAGGAAGGTCAGGACGACGGAGACGATCACAACGGCAAGCGCCGTATTGGCGGAGGCATCGATCACGAACAGCGTGAACACGATCATGTTCCAGACCACGGGGAAGCCGGAAAAGAAATACTCGTCCGTCTTCATGCCCATATCGGCATAGTAGATCGCGCTGGAGACGACGATCATGCCCGCCGCGACAAAAGACCAAGGCTCGCCGATCATACCACTCTGGTAGAGCGCGAAAGCGGGCAAGAGCACATAGGTCACATAGTCGATGATATTGTCCAGCGTATCGCCGGACCAGTTCGGCAGGACTTCCTTGACGCGGACCTTGCGGGCTATCGGGCCATCTATTCCGTCCACCAGAAGTGCCAGCCCGAGCCACCAGAACATGTCGACGAATCGGTGTTCGGCGGCTGCGACCACGCCCAGAAATGCGAGAAATGAACCGGAGGCCGTCAGGATATGCACCGAAAACGCCCGGATTTCCGCATAGGGCACGCGCTTGTAGTTGAAGATTTTCATACGCCTGCGACCGATCTCCCTGTCCCTAAGGCACGTGGTATCCGATGAAATGGATGCTTTTGCAATCCGCGATGCCATGGCGGGCGGGGATTTCGCTCGTTTCGAGGGTGCCTGCGCCAATTCGAACCATGGATTTGCGGCGCGGAACGCCCTAAATGGAGTTGGTGAGATGAGGTCAGGATATGAGCAGATCTGAGGTAGCCGTCGTCGGTGGCGGTTTGGCAGGCATGACGGCAGCTTTGACGCTGGCACGGGGTGGCCGCAAGGTCGCCCTGATCGCGCCAGCTCCTGGTGTTGCCGATGGCAGGACGACCGCCTTGATGGACCAGTCCATCCGTTTGCTCGACCGCCTTGGAGTGTGGGGGGCAATCGCGCCATCAGCGGCAGCGCTCTCGACCATGCAGATTCTCGATGGCACGCGGCGCCTGTTCCGCGCGCCACCGGTTGCGTTTCGCAGCTCCGAGATCGGCTTGCCGGCCTTCGGATACAATATGCCGAACACTGCGCTACTGGCTGTGCTCGCTGATCACGTTCGGCAGGATGCCAATATCACCCTGTACGATTCGAGTGCCCAATCGTTCGAACTCGGTTCGGAACAGGCGACGATCATGCTCGATCAAGGGGACAAGGTCCAAGCGGACTTCGTTATTGGCGCGGATGGCCGCCGCTCGGCCGTGCGCGAGGCCGCCGGTATCGGTACCCGGACATGGTCTTACCCGCAGACGGCACTGGTCCTGAATTTTGCGCACACCATTCCGCATAGAAACGTCTCCACCGAATTTCATGGCGAATCAGGGCCGTTCACGCAAGTGCCGCTTCCCGGCAACCGGTCCAGCCTGGTCTGGGTCCTCAATCCCGCCATCGCCGAGCAGATGATGGCCCTTGATGTTTCGGAACTCAGCCGCCGCGTGGAAGAGCGGATGCAGTCCATGCTTGGAACGGTAAGCGTCGAGGACGGTGCCCAGACTTGGCCGCTGTCCGGCATGACGGCGCATCGCTTCGGCAAGGGCCGGGTAGCACTGGTCGGTGAAGCCGCCCATGCCTTTCCGCCTATCGGCGCCCAAGGCCTGAACCTCAGCCTGCGGGACGTGATGGCGCTCGAATCGCTGCTGTGCTCTAGCCCTGATATGCCGATCTCAGGCACGGCAGGCGACGCCTTCGACCGCAAGCGCCGCACCGATGTCATCAGCCGGACGGCAAGTGTGGATCTGCTCAACCGCTCGCTGCTCAGCGATTTCGTTCCGGTGCAGATGGTCCGGGCGGCAGGCTTGCACGTGTTATCGACGATCGCGCCGCTGCGCCATATCGTGATGCAGGAAGGCATCGAGCCCGGACGCGGCTTCAGCGCCCTGCCCCGGATGCTACGGGAAAAGGTCAGGCGGTAGCAGGCCTGACGTGATGGCATAGAGCAGCGCCGACACCGTCAGCACCGAAAGGACCGTGGTGATCAGGATCGTCGCAGACGCGCGTTCCTGCCAAACGCCGTATTGCTGGCCGATCACAAAGACATTGGTTGCCGTAGGCAAGGCCGCCAGCAGGACCGCCGTATAGACCCAGAGCGGATCGAAATTCCCTGCTGCCGACAGCACGACATAAGCGACCAGCGGGTGAAGAAGAAGCTTGATCGGCACGATATAGGCGAGTTCTGCGGGAACCCGTTTCAGGGGTCGCAAGGCGAGCGTGACACCCATGGCAAACAGGGCGCAGGGTGCTGCGGCCTGCGCCAGATAGTCGATCAGCCGTTGTACGGGGACAGGCGGCACAACATGCAGAGCAGCGGCAATGAAGCCGATGGCCGTTGATACAATAAAGGGGTGGTAGGCGATCTTCTTGGCGACATCGAGCGCAACCCGCCCTCGTGGCCGGTCGTCGCCACCGGCAATCGCCATCATCGCCGGTGCGACAGAGAAATGCACAGCATTTTCAAAGCAGAAGACCAGTGCCACCGGGACGGCTGCCTTCTCACCAAAGGCCAGAAGTGCCAGGCCCGGCCCCATATAACCGATATTGCCATAGGCGCCGGCCAGCGATTGAATGGTACAATCGGCAATCGAATTGCCCCTAAGGAACCGTCCTATCAGGAAGACCAGAATGAATATGCCATAGGTCGCGGCGATGCTGGCGGCAATGAAATCGATTCGGGTCAATTGCTCCACCGGCGTCTTGGACACCAGCTTGAAGAACAGCGATGGCAAAGCGACATAGATGATGAAGATGTTGAGCCAGCCGATCGCCTCGGCCGGTTGGTGCATCAGCTTGGCGACGACATAGCCGACCAGTATCAGCCCGAAAAACGGCAGAACGAGCCCGGTGATTTCAGCCATGCCCTATCCTTCCGAGCCTGAACGATCGTCACGGCCTTAGCCGATTTGCGACAGGATTGGAAAGGTCTGCTGGAACCAGATTGCCAGATCGGCCACGAAACCGAACATGAAAGCAAGCCCTGTCAGCACCAAGAGGCCGCCCATGACCTTCTCGACCACGCCGAGATGCCGACGGAAGCGCGACAGAAACCGCATGAAGGCGCCGGAAAAGCCGGCGGCGATCCAGAAGGGTACGGCAAGGCCGAGGGAATAGACCGCAAGCAGGACCGCACCGTCACCAACGGTTTCGCGGGAGGCCGCCACGCCAAGGATGGCGCCAAGAACCGGACCGATGCAGGGTGTCCAGCCGAAGGCGAAGGCCAGGCCCATGACATAGGCACCCGACAGGGTCGCCGGTTTGCCGCCGCCGTGGAAGCGCATCTCGCCGGACAGGAAGCCCAGCCGGAACACGCCGAGGAAGTTCAAGCCCATGACGATGATGATCAAGCCGCCGATCTTCGACAGGAGGTCGAGATGCTGGCGCAATATCATGCCGATGGTCGATGCCCCGGCACCCAGAGCGACGAAGACGGTGGAAAAGCCGAGCGTGAAGGCAAGGGCCGCCAGCATCACGGCCCGTCGCGCATCGGGCGAGGCAGACACTGCTGCCGTTCCACCCCGGAACTGGTCGACGGAAATGCCGGCCATGTAACACAGGTATGGCGGGACCAGTGGAAGGACGCAAGGCGACAGGAAGGATAAGGCACCGGCAAACAGCGCGCTCAAGAAAGAGATTTCAGCAATCGACACGGGCAGGCCTGCTCCATTGGCTATGCCGCTTCCTTAGCCCCTGATGTGCCCAGGTGCCAATCACCTTTCCGCGCCCTGCGTCATCCCGCCCTGAAAAGAAAGCCGGAAAACGCCGAATCCGGCCGTTTTTATGGGTTGACCGCGACTACGTGTCTGCATATGTTCCGCGCACTTCCGAGGGGACCACCCCTGAACGGGAGAGCGTAGCTCAGCCGGTAGAGCAACTGACTTTTAATCAGTAGGTCCAGGGTTCGAATCCCTGCGCTCTCACCATTCTTTCGCCCAGCTTTCGCGGGTATGGAGTTCTAGAGCCAGATGATTTTAGGTCGGATCGTCCTCAAATCCGAAGCGCCTCTAGAGTCATATAATCAGAGCATGATGTCGACCGAAAACCGCACACACTTTTCGGCATCATGCACAAGACACCACCCGAAGCGGAAACCGGCAGATGAAAACAGCCCTCATTGCGATGACCATCCTGGGATGCGACGACAGCGTCAACCAGTGCCAGTATATTGCCACCGCCCAGGAACATTGGGTCAGTGTTGAACTATGCGATGCCGCATCGGAGCGCGTGCTCGAACGATATGGCAATGTCAGCTATCCCATGGTGATCGCGGTGTGCCAACCGCCGGAAGCAGAGAGCACGCCTGCGGTTGCCGAACAACAGCCGCTGCCGCTGCCGATGCCGGTTCCGGCGCCGCCCGAGTCCGAGCACAAGGGATTGGCCAGCCGGGCGCTTGACCGGATCCGCGAAGCCCTTCCCGGCACAGCCGGCATTCGGATGGTGTTTGAAAAGCCGCTGCATGTCGTTTCAGACAGCTATGCCTGGGTGGCGAAGAAGATCACCAACTGATTCTGATCGGCTATTCTGCGGCAGCCAGGCTAAAGCCGGAGGCATAGGCGCGGGCATGGTGCCTCTCTTCGGCCATCTGCAACTGTTCGATCATGTCGAGCAGTTCGGCCGCGGAACCGGATCCCGGCGCGAAGTGCCTGTGGCGTGCGAGCAATTGCTGGGCAATCCCGGCATTGTCCACTGCCCCGCTCTGCATGGCCTGGCGCCAAAGGAAGATCGCGTCCACGAAAATCTCGCTGACGTCGCGGGCAAGGCCACAGGCCTCCAGCAAGGCGCGAACAGCATGCCGCCGGCCGGTGGCGAGGATCGCGCGCGACCGTCGCTCCTCCAGACCCGACAGCATGACAATGGCCGTGCCGAAGAAGTCAGTGCGGCCCGAGCACAGAGCATGCATCAGGAAGGCCGGCGTGAGCTTACCGCTGACCCTCAAATGTTCGACAAGCGGCGGAAGTTCTTCGTGGCTCACCGAGCCCGCGATGGACAGGGTTGCCGTCGCACCCGCCTCTCGCGCCACGCGCTCCATGCGACGGGCGCCGACGGCCGCCAGGACGAGGCCCGCTCCGACCAAGGCCTCGGTAACCCGGTTGACCAGCAATTGCCGTGCGGCGGCCGGCAGAGCCTCCCGCTCAAGCAAATGCCGGCGAACGACCTCGTGATGGCCGTGCCGCTCGGCCAGCCGCTTCAAAGTCATGGGCGAAATGGCCGCACCATCATTTTCCAGCAGCGTCAGGATCTCGGGCGTCTCGGCGACCTCTGCCAATGCCGCGGCGACCATACGGCTGAGACGGGGACGCCCGGCAATCAGCGCACGGGTATGGTCCGCGCCACGCCCGACAAGATCGACCAGATCCGAATCGTTTAGAACCGGAGAGCGGAGGATGGCGTGACAGGCGATCTCCGGTTGGTCTTGCGCCAGGGAGACCATGATTGGCCGCGGCGTTTCGGGGCTGTCGGCCAGGGCCTCGCATAGGGCGAGCCGCACGCGCGGCGACGGATCGTCAAGGAGGTAGGTCATTGCCACGCGGGCGGCGCGGCGCTCCTCCTCGGCCATCTCAGATTTAAGGAAGGCCCGACCGAGAGCACTGGCGGCGCGAGCCCTGTCGCTGGCCTTGGCCGTTTCCACCCACCGAAGAAAAGCCTGAACGATCACGTGCAATCCCAATCGCTTACTACGGGGCCTGCATCGGCCCACAATCACTGGCTTCACGCTATCGGGAAAGTGTTTAAGATTGGTTCACCATGTTTGAAGAATCCCGGATGCGGTCTTGACCATCTTTCAGCGGCGCGATGTCTCGCCTTCCCCTCCCCAAATCCTGCAATTCATTTCGGTAGGCGACTATCCTTCCGGATCACCTGATCTTATCTGTGGTGTGGCCGCGCGACTGCTCGATTTCAGCGGTTGCTATGGCGAGGCGGCGGCCACGGCCCGGCGCGGGTGGCGGTCGCTGCTTGCCGGTTCGACCGAGGTGTCTGCGGTCCCGCTCTGGGTCGGCCTTCACCGGGTTGAGGACGAGGAGGAGATTGCACTCGACATCGCCTGGGCACTGGAGATGGGAGCCGAGGGGGTTGCGCTTGCGGGCGCCCGTTCCGGCGCAGACCTGCAATACCTGCATGTGCTGCTCGATGTGGCCGAGGCGGAAGGTTCTGCGGCAATCCGGTTATCGATCCTGGCGCTGATCGGCGATAATTCCCAGGGTTTGCTGGCGGCCGGCAGCTTTGCCGGGAAATCCGACCGACTGATGGCTTTAGGCTGGAATGGGGGGCTGCTTGCGCAAGCTTTGGGAGATGAGCTGCCTCCGAGCGCAAGCCTCATCACCTCAGTTCGCGCCACCGTCAGGCTGGCCGCTGCAGCGGCCGACGTGGCTGCGGTCGATTGCGCCTGCGGCAGCTCTCTGGAGGATGCCGCAAGCCGGGGCTGGATGCCGGAACCCGGTTTCGAATGGGTGCTTGTCCACCCATCCGCGCCATCGACAGACACCTAGGGAAGCTGCGGCCGGAACAGTTCGAAGGTTGATGATGCCTCGCTGTAGTCCATATAGCCCATGCGCGCGAGTGGCCGAACGATCGACATATCCAGCCGACCATCCGTGATCGCTGCCTCGGATATGTGGATACCAACCACTTCACCAAAGACGACATAGCTGTCGGACGGCACAGACAGGGTCTTCGGCCGGATGATCTCCGTCATGCGGCATTCCAGCACGGCATAGGCTTCCGTGACATAGGGTGCGGCCACCAGACGGCCCTCCCCTGGTGTCAGTCCCGCCAGGGCAAACTCATCGACTTCGGCGCCGACCGCGGCCGATGAGGTATTCATCTGCTGGGTCAATTCAGCGCCCACAAGGCTGGTCGTGAAAACACCGGTCGCCTCGATATTGGCCACGGAATGCTTGTGGCCCATCGAGGAAAACATCACCAGCTTCGGCCGGTCGCTGATCGCATTGAAGAAGGAATAGGGTGCGAGGTTGCGAACGCCGTCGGCCGAGCGGGTCCCGATCCAGCCGATCGGCCGGGGCGCCACGATCGCCTTGAACGGGTCATGGGCGAGGCCATGGCGGTTATCGGCGGTCTCGTAGAACATCAGCTCTCCTCTCCGGCCCAGGTCACGATGTCCTTCAGGTCGGGACGCGGCCGATCCGTCACGGGGAAGGTGCTGGAGCCGATGTGAATGAAGCCCGCGACCTTTTCGCCCGGGCGGACGCCGAGCAGCGGATAGGCGGCTTCATCATAGGCGAACCATTCGGTCAGCCAGTTGGAAAAGAAGCCATGGGCATTGGCCGCCATGACGAGATTGAGGCAGACCGCCCCGGCTGACAGAACCTGCTCCCATTCCGGGATCTTGGCATGGGGGGCGGCCGTGCTGATGACGGCGATGACAACGGGCGCACGGGTGAAGCGGCTGCGCTCGACCGCGATCATTTCGCCTGACAGCGCCGGATTCTTGGTAAGCGCCATCTGCAGCAAAGCCTCGCCGATCCGCTGGCGCTCGGCGCCGGTATAGACCACGAAGCGCCAAGGCGCGAGTTTGCCGTGGTCGGGCACGCGCGATGCCAGTGTCAGCATGACCTCGATCTGGTCGCGATTCGGACCCGGCTCGCACATCTGGAAGGCCGGCATGGAGCGGCGTTTGGTGAGATAGTCGATAAGTTGAGAATCTTTTTGCATTTGGAGGGCTTTCACGGTCCTGGCGGCGGGCGGGAGGTCTTGAAATCGCCACCACATTCGGATTGAAGTTGCTTTCATTGATCAAGAAGTCAACCCGGTCCCATAATTGATGTCGTGTCTTTCCCTCGTTGGTCGCCATTTGCATGTCGTGGCGTTCGTTGCGTTGTCGGTCAGCGCCGCCCAGGCGCAGGACGCGTTCAAGACGTTCAAGCAATTGGACAGCACCGCCAAGATGCCGAAGCTCAATGCGTTTTCGCCGAACCTTGGCGCAAACGCTGTGCCTTCTCCGGCCAAGACGGTCGCGTTTGAAGCCAAGCTCACCTCCGACGGCGGCGCCATGCAGCAAGGGCTGTCCTGGCGCGTCTTCAGCCCCATTCCCGGACCCGATGGTAAGCTGCCGCTTGTCGCGACCGCTGAGGGCGGATCGGCGGATTTCCAGCTGATGCCGGGAGAATACTTCGTAAACGTAGCATTCGGCCGCGCCGGTGCCACTAAAAAGCTGACCGTGCCGGGCAGCGGCGATTTGGAAAAGCAAGTGCTCGTTCTGGATGCTGGCGGCATGATTCTCAACGCCGTTACCGGCGCCGACATCCGGATCCCTGCAAAGGACCTGAAGTTCGACGTCTATGCGGCGGAAGCCAAGGACGATGGCGAGCGCGGCCTGTTGATGGCCGATGTGGATGCCAACACGATCGTCCGGCTCAACGCCGGCACCTATCACATCGTGTCGGAATATGGCGATGTCAACGCGGTGGTGCGGGCCGACATCAAAGTTGAGGCCGGCAAACTGACCGAAGCGACAATCCAGCACCGCGCCGCACAGATCAATCTCAAACTGGTGTCGGAGGCTGGTGGCGAAGCGATTGCCGATACCGCCTGGTCGGTGCTGACATCATCTGGTGACATCGTCGCGGAAAGCGTCAGCGCCTATCCAAGCATGGTGCTGGCCGAGGGCGAGTATACGGCCATCGCCCGCAACAAGGACAAGATCTACCAAAAGGACTTTCAGGTGGAAGCCGGCCGCAGCAGTGCGGTAGAACTGTTACTGACGAAATAGCCCTTAGCCGGCCTTTTTCAGCCCACCGCGGCGAGCGTTCGGTGCCAGCGTGAATACGGCCTCATAAAGCCGCGCCAACAACTCCTTGCGGTCGCCGTTGTTCGACAGCTCTTCCCAGGACATGATCCGCCCGACATGGGCATTGATCGTGCTGCCCGACAGCCTGCGGAACTCGCGGACCAGAAGGGAGACCCTGAGCGTCATGGAGATCTTGCTGGCGATATGGAAGAGCCGTCCGTTCTGGCCTTCGAAATATACCGGCACGACATTGGCACGGGCAGCCTGGATGAGCTTTGCTGGAAAGATCTTCCAGGGCAGATCCTCGGCCTTGCCGAAGGCCTTGCGCGCCGTTGCCACGCCGCCAGCCGGGAACACGATGATGGTCACGCCTTCCTTCAGCAGCCTGACGGCCTCGTGGCGGGTCTGCATGTTCATCGCCAGCGCTTCCTTGGTCTCCTCGAAGGAAACCGGCAGCGAATAAGGACCCAATTCGGGCATCTTCAACAATTCGTTGTTGATCATGACCCGGAACGGGCGTTGCAACTGCTCGGCAAGCGCCAGAAACGCGATCCCGTCACCAATGCCATAGGGATGGTTGGCCACCATCACGACAGGGCCATCCGGGAGATTGCATGGCGGCCATTCGCCCGTGACCGCAAGTTCGACATTGATCATGTCCAGCATCTTGCCGAAGACGCGATCAGTCTTGCCGTAGATGTCGTGACGCCAGATATCGTACAGCCGGGCGTAGCGGTCGCGGCCGGACAGGTTTTCGATCGAGCGGATAATCCATCGCTTGAGGCGCGGATCCCGCTCATTGGCGTAGGACAGTTCTTCGAACTTCATCGAAACCCCGGTTGCTTCAGCTTGCACCTGGTATGCGGTATAACAATAACATGACAGCCGCCTGACAGCGCCCTTGCGGACCTGCCAGACGGCGTATTGTATCAGGCTGCTTTGGAAGCCTTAGCAGCAGCCTTGCGCTTGACATCGGGCGGCGTGGCCTCCGCCGAAAGCGAAGCAAGCGCCTCATCGAGCGTCATCGAGGTCTGGTCCTGAGACCCAAGACGGCGGATGTTGACAGTCCGTTCCTCGGCCTCCCGCTTGCCACAGACGATGATCACAGGAACCTTGGTCACGGAATGCTCGCGGACCTTGTAGTTGATCTTCTCGTTGCGGAAGTCGGTCTCGACCTGCATGCCCGCGTCACGCAAGGCCTCGGCGACTTCGCGACCGTAGTCATCGGCCTCCGAGGTGATGGTTGCCACGACAACCTGAGTCGGCGCGAACCACAGCGGCATATGACCGGCGAAGTTCTCGATCAGGATGCCGAGGAAACGTTCCATCGAGCCGCAGATAGCGCGGTGGATCATCACAGGCTGGGTCTTCTCCGAATTCGCATCGATGTAGAAGGCGCCAAAGCGTTCCGGCAGGTTGAAATCCACCTGAGTCGTACCGCACTGCCATTCACGGCCGATGGCATCTTTCAGCGTGTATTCGAACTTCGGCCCGTAGAACGCGCCCTCGCCCGGCAGGATGCCGGTCTTGATGCGTCCGCCCGATTGGGCTTCGATCGTCTTCAAGACCTCCATCATCACGGCCTCTGCCCGATCCCACAAGGCATCGGTGCCGACACGCTTTTCCGGACGGGTGGAGAGCTTCACCACCACTTCCTTGAAGCCGAAGTCCTCATAGACCGACAGGATGAGGTCGTTGATACGCAGGCATTCCGCCGCCATCTGCTCGTCGGTGCAGAACACGTGCGCGTCATCCTGCGTAAACCCGCGCACGCGCATCAGGCCATGCAAGGCACCGGATGCTTCATAGCGGTGGACCAGGCCGAACTCCGCCAGGCGAATCGGCAGGTCGCGATAGGATTTGAGCCCATGCTTGAAGATCTGCACGTGACCCGGGCAGTTCATCGGCTTCAAGGCAAAGACGCGCTGGTCGGCTTCCTCGTCATCGGGATGAGTGAAAGCATGGGCGGATTTCACCGCGAACATGTTCTCCTGGTACCATCCCCAGTGACCAGAGGTCTCCCATAGTGACTTGTCGAGCACCTGCGGCGCGTTGACTTCCTGATAGGTGCCGGACAGGCGACGGCGCATGTAGGCCGTCAAGGTCTGGAACATGCGCCAGCCCTTGCCATGCCAGAACACCACGCCGGGGCCCTCTTCCTGGAAATGGAACAGGTCCATTTCCCGGCCAAGCTTGCGATGGTCGCGCTTTTCAGCCTCTTCCAGCACACGCAGATAGTTGTCCAACTGCTCCTGCTCGGCGAAAGCGGTGCCGTAAATACGCGTCAGCATGACATTGTTGCTGTCGCCGCGCCAATAGGCGCCTGCCACCTTCATAAGCTTGAAGGCCGTGCCGATCTGGCCCGTGGATGCCATATGTGGTCCGCGGCACAGGTCGAACCAGTCGCCCTGGTAATAAATCTTGAGATCCTGGTCCTCGGGGATCGCGTCGACCAGTTCGACCTTGTAGCTCTCGCCCTTGGACGCAAAGACCTCACGCGCCTTGTTGCGCGGCCAGACTGCCTTGGTGAAGGGCTTGTTGCGCTGGATGATTTCCTTCATCCGCTTTTCGATCTTCGGCAGGTCCTCCGGCGTGAAGGGCTCGGCCTTGGCGAAGTCGTAATAGAAGCCGTTCTCGATGACGGGACCGATGGTCACCTGGGTACCGGGCCACAATTCCTGCACAGCCTCCGCCATCACGTGGGCGGCGTCGTGGCGGATCAGTTCCAGCGCGCGGTCATCGTTGCGGGTGACGATTTCGATCCGCCCCGAACTGACAGGGTCGCTGAGGTCGCGCAAACCGCCGTCGAGCGCGATGGCGACGGCCTTCTTTGCCAGCGACTTGGAAATCGATTCGGCGACCTCACGACCGGTCGTGCCCGCGGCGTAGCTGCGAACGGAACCATCGGGAAATGTAAGGGAAATGGCTTCTGACATGGTATCTCCTTATCCAGTCCCGCCAACCAATGCGGGTGGTGCAAAAGGCCGGCGCAAGGGCGCGGCCACGAACGCGCGGGTGATAAAGCGAAACCCGCGCAGAGTAAAGAAATTTAGGATGGGACGGGGCGGCTAAAGATCTTCGACGCGGACCTCGGTGATGGCGCCCTGTTCATCGAAGGTTATGGTCTCTATCCCCTGCCGGATCAAAGCTTCGCCGGTCACGGCGTGGGTCGCCCTCAGCCGCCAGAAGGAGCGGGCCTGTCGATCCGAGAGGCGCTCCACCTTGTCGTTCGACGCCACCTGGTCCGGATAGGTTTCGAAATACCGACGGAAGGCCGCCATGACCGCGTCCCGACCCGCGACATTACCGGTGCCGCCGGAGAGATAGAGCACATCGGACGCAAAACACGATTCGATCGCGGCATAGTCAAGGCGATTGATGGCATCATGAAACTGCTGAAGCCTGACGGCCGGATCAAAGCTCATGGGGATTACACCTCGGATGGCGAGCGGAATTTCACGTGTTCGAACCGAACCAGAAGGCACGGGCACCTTCCGGCATTAGCGACAGGACCCGCTCCAGGGAAGCCGGATCGACATTGCGTCTGACGGCCGTGGCCACGTCATCGATCGCGCTCTCGGTGGAGAGGTTGTGATTGTGCCGCAGGGCTCGCACCTCCGCCATCATCTCAGCTTTGCTCGAGAACTGCTTTTGCTCTTCGCTCACATCCCAGTCGCTGACAAAGATCGCGCGCAAGACCGGCGGCAAAACACCGGCGAAGGCGATGGCCTCGGCCACGGTCAACCGCCGTCGAAACACCTGCAAGACCGCCTGCAGCATGGTATAAGCCTGGTGGGAAGTCCGAAGCATCGAGACCTCCTTCAGATCTTCCATGAAACGGTCGAAATCCACGGAGGCTTGGCGATACTCCATCGGCATCGGCATGGTGAAAACCCTTCAGTCCTTTCGCTTAAGACCTGGCCGACGATATCGCCACAGGGTCCACCAGCGGTATGAACCGTCGAGCATCGGCGGCACCGGATCAAAGCCCGAGGTTCCGCCGGGACCGCATCGGCCCACGCGAAACAGGGTCAACCAACCGCCCGGCCAAAGACCATGGCGTGCAATGGCCTCGTAGCCATACTCCGAACAGGTCGGCAAGTGGCGGCAGGAATTTCCGATTAAACCAGACAGCGTCAGTTGATAGAGCCGTATCAAACCCATGCCGAGCAGACGGTCCGGGGTTTTGCGAAACGGCCCGGCATAGTTTCTGCCTTTGTAAGCCGGCTTGTCGCGACAGTCAGAGCACATCTTGCAGCAAGCTCATGATGCGAGCGATCCCGCTGGAACGGCGCCTTGGGCTCGGGCCTCCACCTGATCCAGGCAATCGACGACGGCATCGAATGTCAGCATCGTCGAGGCGTGGCGCGCCTTGTAGTCCTTGACCGGCTTCAGGAACCGCATGTCGGCAAAGCGACCCGATGGCCCCTCCCCGTCGGCCTTCAGCATGGCCAGCATGTCCTCGCGTGCCTGACGGATTTCGTCGGCGGTCGCACCGACGACATGGCGTGCCATGATGGACGACGAAGCCTGACCAAGCGCGCAGGCCTTCACCACATGGGAAAAATCGCTGACGACATCGCCATCCATGCGAAGGTAAACACGCACCTTCGAGCCGCAGAGCTTCGAATGCTTTTCCGCGCTGCCATCGGGATCGTCCAAGACACCGCTGCGCTCGATATTGCCGGCGAATTCCAGGATCTTGCTGTTGTAGATGTCATCCATGCCAGGCCGCGCCTCCTGCAATCCATAGCGTCTGTAATGCCGATGGTGAAATGATAATCCGCTTCGCAACACTCTGTCGTGCGATCATTTCTTCACAGCCCGCCAATCCAACCTATATAAGATTACGTTATATGACTGCAATGGTTGACGCAGGGCGGCAACGCCGCGCATCGCCAGCCAGCGGACACAAAATCAACGAATGGGCTTGCTATCATGAGCCGAGTTACGCAATTACAGCCCAAGAAATCCAAGAAGGCTAACCCGCAAGCGGGTGAACGGGAGATCAGGCGCGTGGACGCTATAGTAAAGAACCTGGTATCCGACACATCCCGTCCGAGCCGCGAGGAAGCGGAGGCGGCCGTCCGTGTTCTGCTGCGCTGGGCGGGTGATGATCCGGAACGCGAAGGGTTGCTCGATACGCCAAAGC
Source organism: Rhizobium sp. RU36D (assembly GCF_900176345.1). Classification (GTDB taxonomy): domain Bacteria; phylum Pseudomonadota; class Alphaproteobacteria; order Rhizobiales; family Rhizobiaceae; genus Allorhizobium. Next base: position 166,510 of record NZ_FWXU01000004.1, on the reverse strand, counting down.
GCGTCGCTGCGTCGTATCGCGAACTGTTTTCTGGCTACGAAACCGATATCGACGAAGTGCTCGGACGCACCTTTGAGGAGGTTGCCGGCTATAACGATATGGTGCTGGTGCGCGACATCCCGTTCTTTTCCCATTGCGAGCATCATATGCTGCCGGTGATGGGTAAGGCGCATGTCGGCTACCTGCCGGACGGGCGGGTGCTGGGCCTTTCCAAGATCGCCCGCGTGGTCGATGTGTTCGGCCGTCGCCTGCAGACGCAGGAGGCGATGACGGCGCAGATAGCGCAGGCCATTACTGAAACGCTGCAGCCGCTCGGCGTCGCCGTGTTCATCGAAGCTGAGCACATGTGCATGGCCATGCGCGGTATCCAGAAATCCGGGTCAACGACCCTGACCACGACCTTCACCGGCCGCTTCAAGGACAACGCTACAGAACAGGCCCGTTTCATGACCATGGTGCGTGGGCGCTGAAGCAACAGTAACATACCGGATATCGACATGATCAACTTCAACGCTCCTCCTGGCGATAAGCACCTGCTCGAAGAAGACGCGGCTTTTACCCCGCGATTCGATGCGCATGGGTTACTCACCGCCGTTGTGACCGACGCTTCGGACGGCGAGTTGCTGATGGTCGCGCATATGAATGCGGAAGCGCTGTCCTTGACGCTGGAAACCGGTATTGCCCATTATTTCAGCCGCTCGCGCGGGCAGATCTGGAAAAAGGGCGAGACCTCCGGCAACCTGCAGGACGTCAAGGAGTTGCGGACCGATTGCGACCAGGACGCGGTCTGGTTGAAGGTGTCCGTGCGCGGCCAGGAGGCAACCTGCCACACCGGACGGCGCTCTTGCTTCTATCGCAGCGCAGCGCTGAAGGACGGGTCGGCGACGCTGACCATCGTTGATGATCACCGCCACTTCGATCCCGAAAAAGTCTATGGCGACAAGGCCTGAAATTAGGCTGATGCCCATTTCTTGACCGGTTTGGCGGGCACGCTAAACGGAATCGTAAGCATCCCAAGGCCAACATGGTGCAAGGTGTTGTTCGGCGGTGAGGAATGCGTGGATGCTGAACTGGAACTTGTATCGTAACAACGGTTTGCCTTCGGCTGTCGTCGATGGCAAGCAGGCCTCCCAGCCGCCTGTTGCCACGCCTCCCGCTCTCGAAAAAAGCCGAAAGACCAAGATAGCACTGGCATTGGGCGGTGGTGCCGCGCGCGGCTGGGCACATATCGGCGTGCTGCGCGCCCTTGACGAGGCCGAAATCGAGGTGGGCATGATCGCCGGGACCTCGATCGGCGCCCTGGTGGGCGGCTGCTATCTGGCCGGCAAGCTAAATGAACTAGAAGAATTCGCGCGCTCGCTGACCATGCGGCGGATCGCCTCCCTGCTGGACCTGACGATCGGCGGCGGCGGACTGCTGGGCGGCATGCGCCTGACCAAGCGCATGCAGGAACATCTGCAGGGGCTGAACATCGAGAATCTGCCTAAGCCCTTCGTGGCGGTCGCTTCCGAACTCAACAGCGGTCACGAGGTCTGGATCGACAGCGGCCATCTGATCACGGCGCTTAGGGCATCCTACGCCCTGCCCGGCATCTTCGAGCCGGTCCAGTGCAACAACCGCACCCTGATCGATGGCGCCCTTGTCAATCCAGTGCCGGTCTCGGTTTGCCGCGCTTACGAACAGCCGCTCGTGATGGCGGTCAACCTTCACTACGATCTGTTCGGACGCTCCGCCGTGGTCAAGCACCGCGCCAGCAATCTCGGCGATCCGCTGGCCGAGGCGCCGAAAAATCCGTCCCGCATCGGCCTGACCGGGGTCATGGTGCAGGCCTTCAACATCATCCAGGATCGTATTTCCCGCGCGCGCCTTGCCGGAGATCCGCCAGACCTCCAGCTTCATCCGCGCGTCAATGATATCGGCCTGTCGGAATTCCACCGCGCCGGCGAAGCCATTGACAGGGGCTATGAGGAAGCCCGCGCCAAGATCAACGAGTTGAAACGTATGCAGGAAGCCTTCGCCCGCTAAGACGTAACCGGAAGGCTTCCCGCTTGCCGGGCTCCGTCAGCCGGCGATATAGGCCTTGATGTGTTCGGCCTCGAGCTCGATCTCCCGGATGCGCGACTTCACCACGTCCCCGATCGAGATGATGCCGCAGAGCTTTCCGGCTTTCTCCACGGGCACGTGACGGAAGCGCCGGCTACTCATCACTTCCATCAGGTCGTTGATGGTCGCTTCCTCGGAGCAGCGGTAGACATTGGCGGTCATGACGGTGGAAACCGGCTGTCCCATGCCCTCAGGGCCATTGCGCCCGATGGCGGTCACGACGTCGCGTTCGGTGAAGATGCCGACGATCCGTCCTTCCATCCCGACCACAACGACGGCGCCGATCTTGTTTTCATAAAGAACCTTGGCGGCCTCAGCCAAGGTAACGCTCGGGCCGACCGTCACGACATTGCGGCCTTTTTCTTCCAATATACTTTTTACCGATGCCGACATGCTATCCTCCTTGCCGTCAGTGAGAAGTCTCAAAGGCACTTCACACGCCTGCGGCAGGCTCCTACCCACTGCCACAAGCGTCGGTCTGGGTATCCGCAGCGTCAGCGCATGACGCAGTCGGAACCACATTGTTTAATGGTGCCTTCAATTAGAGGATAATGCAATACGCCGGCACGGCTGGCGATCAGAGGGCATGGCCGGGGCGCGTGCGCACCGGGTCAAACAGCGCAAAGGACAGGAAACCAAAGAGAAAGCCGCCGATATGCGCATCCCAGGCGATCTGTTCACCGAAGGCGCCGAAGATCGGAAGGCCGAGTGCGATCACGAGGTTGCCAAAGAACCAGGCCGCCGTGAACACCATGACAGTGCGCTCGCGAAGCGATTCGACTACTCCGAGTCTTGGGGCGACTTCCAACGGCATGTAGCGGCTATAGGGCGTAAAGGCGAAGCGGCAGGCCGCCCCCATCAGCGCCGACACAACGGCGGACGCGCCGATCATCAGGCTCGGCTGTCCCCAATTGACCACCGTATGCAGCGCCGCACCGGCCGCCGCCGAGATGATCCAAAACAGGACGAACCTGTAGGGCCCGATACGACGCGCCACGGGCGTGCCGAACGCCGCGAGCCACAGTCCGTTGAAGATCAGATGTTCGGGACCACCGTGAAGAAGCGAGTAGGTAACGGGCGTCCACAGCCATTCCAGGCTCTGCTCTCCCAGAGGATAGGCATATCGGACCGGGGCGAACCCAAAGGTGATGGCGAAGCTCTCGGCCTGCTCAGGAGACAATAGCGACTCCACCCCATAAATGCCGGCGATCAGCGCCAGGGACACCAGGATCGTGGTCGGCAGATTGAAGATGGGCTCTCGCCGCGGCGCTCGCGGCTTGCCCTCTGCCCCGCTCCTGCCGAGTTCGTCTCCCTCACCATCGGGGAACTGCTGATCCATGCGGGCCACTACCTTCTGTTTTTTGCAAGTTCGTGATCTATAGCAGCGCGGATATAAATAAAGCCATGCCGCAAGGGCTCAGTGCCGCGGAATTGAAATGCCGCAAGTCCCGGCAAAAATTGCCCGATCTTTACGGATCCGTCGCCTGTGACAGGTGAAACCTCTTCGTAACCCTGTTCCAGCTTGGGCGACAGGAGGTGGTTCACGGGGATGGCGAGGCTTGATTATAAAGCTCTATTAACCGCGCCCTGCTAAAACTGGACGCTGTAGCGCTCATGTCAGAAACCAAGCGATGTATTCTTTTCAGGCATCACAGTCCAGCCGACCAAACGCACCCGTCGACCAACGGGCGTTTCAACGCGTCTCTGTGAACCTGCAGGGCCGGCTTATGTTGGCCAATTACGACGAATATGTCTGCACTGTGATCAACATGTCGCCCGGCGACGTTCGGTTCGCCTGCGAAGGCCGGCCGCGGCCGGAAGAGCGGGTCATCGCCTATATCGACCACCTCGGCCGAATCGAAGGCAGTGTCATCAAATTGACGGATGACGGTTTCGTCATGTCCATCAACGCGACAGGCCGCAAGCGCGAGAAACTGGCGGCGCAGCTGACGTGGATCGCCAACAAGCACGAACTCGGCCTGCCAGAAGATCGCCGGCATGATCGTCTGACGCCGCGCACCACGCGGATCGAAATGACGCTCGAAGACGGCCGACGCTATCCCTGCAAGCTCATGGACCTCTCGCTCTCCGGCGCGGCGGTCGATATCGACATTCGCCCACCGATCGGCACGCCGGTTCGTGTGGGCAGCATGCGCGGCCGGGTCGTTCGTCATTTCCAGGAAGGCGTGGCGATCGAGTTCCTGACGCTGCAATCTCGCGAAGCGCTCACCGAGTTTCTCTGAGCCTGAGCCGTCACGGCTTGCTGCGCATGTTTGCGCGGCGTCCATTCCCATTCCGATTATTCACTCGCTTTGTGACCTAGGGGCAAGTCGCTCGTGCTGCGGTTTGGTCACGGGAGCCTCACCGTGCCAGCGCAGATCATTTTTGCTGCGCCTCTCTGCACAATATTCCCTGCCTGCCAAAAAAATTTTTTGGGGCCGGTTTGGCAACAAAGGCCCATTTCAAGGCGACACAATCCCACTTTGAGACAGATATCGGTCGCGACTGCCGCGAAACGGCAACCGGTCGCGCCACGATGCCGAAATGGCGCCACGCGTGCCAGAACTGGACTGGCGATGGCTTATGCAATGATATCAGCCTCTTATCTCGTTCTCGCTGGTCGATAAACGCCGCATTGCGGACAATAAGCGCAAAATTTGAGGAGAATTTTCGAGAAATCAGACGAAAATACAACGCGAATTTTATTCTTGTTTTTCGCAACTTTTATTGGAATTTTACTCAAGTAAGTCGCTAATTGTACTTCGCTATTTTGCGAGAGATCAAAATATAGGTGTCATTGTGTCTCCATCACGGGGAGATAACCAATGACAACAAGCAAAATACTGGGGATTGGAATTCTTACCGCCGTCTTGACGGGGGTTTACGCACTACCTGCCGCAGCAATACCGGCGAATATGCGCATCATCGGCAAGACTAATCCGCCGATCGGACATTACGAATTCTGCAAGAGCAATCCGCGAGAATGCACCCGCAACGGGAGCGATCCCGGCCCGGCCATACTGACCGAGGCCGCATGGAAGGCCATGCTGGAAGTCAATTACGACGTGAACGCGGCCATTCACCCGTCTACCGACCAGGAAATCTATGGGGTCGAGGAGCGCTGGGCCTTCCCCACCAATGTCGGCGACTGCGAGGACTATGCGCTGTTGAAGCGGCAAAAGCTGATCAAGCTCGGCTTTTCGCCCGCCGACCTGCTGGTGACAGTGGTTCTGCAGCCCAATGGCGAGGGGCATGCGGTCCTGACGGTCCGCACCGATCACGGCGACTTCATTCTCGACAACATGCGAAACAAGGTGCTGCTCTGGCATGACACCGAATACACCTATCTGAAGCGCCAATCCTCCAGTGACTCCGGTGCCTGGGTGAAGATCCAGGATGGCCGTGCAACCGCTGTGGGTAGCGTCAAATCGAATTAGCGCTGCCGTCCGCATCACAATGCAGCGCTAGATTGGCCCGGTCCGTCCCCCCATACCCGTCCCCCGACCGGAGCCATGTGCCGGCCCTGCCTCCCCCAGGCAGGGCCGGATTTTTTGTGCCATCGCCTGATGATGGGCCAGAAGAGTCACGTCCGCGCAAGGCAGCATCCTTACGTTAACCCATGATTAACCATGATGAGCGAACCCTTGGCCTCGCGCTTTGCATCGGCTGAGAGCGTTTATCAGGCGATCACGGCCGGGCCTGCCGGAACAGAATGGGGGATGGCCTCGACATGACGATACATCAGGCTGACGCGCCAGATCACGCCCCGCTCCTATCGAACCGCTTCCTTGCGCGGCTTGTCGCTGTCGTCGCGGTCCTGGCGCTGCTGTCGGGCGCCATCAATCTGCTGGGACACTGGTATGGCGATGCCCTGCTTGGCCAGGGCGAGACCGATAGTTCGCACGTCCATACCGTCACCATCGGACAGGACCAGTTGAAGCTGACGGCCAATACGCTGCGCTTCGACAACCAACGCATGGACGGCGCGCTGGAACGCGCCGATCTCTATCTGCTGTGGCCCGAAATGATCGGCTACCGCAAGGAGTACCGACGTCGATTCGAGGACGTGTCGCTCGCCGGATCGCTGATCTTTATCCAGCTGACCCAGAGCACCATGTCCCGCGACATGTCCGGGCGCCTGGAGCCGATCTACCGGCACCTGTTTTCCGGTCCGCCGGAAAAAGGCCCTTATGGCCTCACCCTGCACCGGCTGAAGGCTGAAAGTGGCTATGGCAACGAGGTCCTGCTGACCGCCCGCCGGCTGGGTGAGCGGGATTATGTCGTGCGCTGCGTTCTGCCGGAACATGGTGCTGCCCCGAGCAGTGGCGATTGCCAGAGAGACATCCATGTCGGCAAGGACCTGACGGTGCTGTACCGATTCTCAAGCGCCAATCTCGCCGATTGGGACAAGATCGACATGAGCATTCGCGCCTATATCGAACAGCGCTTGATCGCATCGGAGCCGATAGCTCTCGCCCGGTAAAATTCCACCGATCCTGGAAAGGAATTCTTTGCCATAAACTTCTTGGTAAGGCTGTAACCGTAAACTCCGGACATGGGTCGTTGGGGGCGTCCGATAGATTTCCATGCAATGAATGAGTTTCGCGGTGCACATAAACAATCGAAGAAATAACGAGCGGAGAACCTCTCCACTCCTTACCAAACTCCTTGCAATCGCGGTGGTTGCTATGGCGATGAGTGTTTCTGTGACTCAGGCTGTGGCTGCCCAGTATGCCGGGATCGTCATCGACGCCAAGACCGGCAAGGTGCTCTACAGCGAAGACCCCGACGGAATTCGCTTTCCCGCCTCCCTCACCAAGATGATGACGCTCTACCTCGTGTTCGAGGCACTTGAGAGCGGTCGCATTTCCTTGGATTCGCGCGTTCCGGTCTCTGCCCATGCGGCTGCCGAACCTCCGTCCAAGCTTGGCGTGCGCGCTGGCGGCTCCATCACGGTGGAACAGGGCATCCAGGCCCTCGTCACCCGGTCCGCCAATGACATGGCAACGGCGCTGGGCGAATTCCTCGGCGGATCCGAGGCTCGCTTTGCCCAGATGATGACCACCAAGGCGCGCAGCCTCGGGATGACCCGCACCGTCTATCGCAATGCCCATGGCCTGCCGAATGACGAGCAGGTGACGACGGCGCGCGACCAGGCGCGGCTCAGCATCGCGCTTCGCCAGCATTTTCCGCAGTATTACGGCTATTTCTCCACCCGCAGCTTCAAGTTCGGCAAACAGACGATCGGCAACCACAATCGCCTGCTGGGCGTCGTTCGTGGCGTCGACGGCATCAAGACCGGCTACACCCGTGCAGCCGGCTACAATCTCGCCACCTCCGCGGAAGTGGATGGTCGCTCCATCGTCGGCGTGGTTCTCGGATCGACGTCTGGCGCCCGCCGCAATGAACAGATGAAGAAGCTGGTGGCAAAATACCTGCCGCAGGCGTCCCGCTCGGCCAATACCAACCTGATTGCCAAGTTCCGCAGCGCGCCTGTTGCGGCACCTGTCGAGATTGCCGACGTGCCTGTTCCAGTCACCGCGCCCGTGGCTGCCGCCACAGCCAAGGTGGCTGCTGCTCCTGTGATCAGCGCCAAGCCGGGCCAGGTCGATGTCGCCTATGCGTCCACCGGCGGATCGAATGCTGCCGCAGCCGCCCTGGAATCCATGGTTCAGGCACCGGCCCCTGCACCGAAGCCAGTTCAGGAGACCGCCAAGGCTAAGGCACCTGCCGCCGAGAAGCCGGTTGATGTCGACAACATCGTGACGGCTTCAACCAATTCGCGCTCCGGCTGGTTCATACAGATCGGCACGTCGCCTGACCGCGACATGGCGCTCGAACTTCTGCGCAAGGCGCAGGACAAAGGCGGCAAGGTATTGCGTTCCGCCACCCCCTTCACCGTTGCCTATAATTCGGGTGCAGAAAAGCTCTTCCGTGCCCGCTTCTCAGGCTTCGATGACCAGAATTCCGCAGTCAATGCATGCAAGACCCTCAAGAGAATAGGCATAGGCTGCTGGGCGACGCAGTGAGCGACTGACGTCCGGCAACCTCGATTGGTTCAGCGTACGAGGCTTCAAATGGCAGTGAACGAAAATCACTTCGGACAAGGCTCCTCACCCGGCGAGGCGGGACGGATCGCGCGCCACACCCTGCATCCGCTGCACGAAGCGGCGATGCGGCTGGCCGATCTCGGACGCAACCGCTCGCGCAGCCGCAGCAAGGATCTGGTGGCGCTGCTTTTGAGCCACGGTGCTCGTGCCTGGCGCTACTCGCAGCCGGAGGCCAGAATTCACCTGCATGTCGGGTCCCATGCCGGTCGCAAGCCCGTCGTCTTGCGGCTACGCTGAACATACCCATAGTCACGGCGTCTGCCTTCGCAGCGTCCGAATCACGGACGCCACGCCACGAGGGGCAGACGCCACAGGATAATTTGCCGGAGACTTGCCATGCCGCTATACGCCCTAGCCGATTGGACTCCCTCTCTGGCCGATCCTGATCGTTTCTGGGCTGCACCAGATGCCCATGTCATCGGACAAGTGCATATCGGTCTTGATGTCGGTATCTGGTTCGGGGCCGTGCTGCGTGGCGACAACGAGCCGATCTCAATAGGCGACGGCAGCAATATCCAGGAAGGCGTGATGGTCCATGTCGACCCGGGCTTTCCGGTGACGGTCGGCAAGGGCTGCACCATCGGACATCATGCGATCATTCATGGCTGCACCATCGGCGACAATTCGCTTGTCGGCATGGGCGCAACCGTGCTCAACGGTGCCCGGATCGGCAACAACTGCCTGGTCGGCGCCAATGCGCTGGTGACGGAAGGGAAGGCGTTTCCCGACAATTCCTTGATCGTGGGATCGCCGGCAAAAGCGATCCGGACACTTGACGACAGCGCGGTCGAGGGGCTGCGCCGGTCCGCCCAAAACTACATTGCCAACTGGCAGCGTTTTCGTCGCGACCTTCGGCAGATCTGACGTCCGGCCGTCAGGAATCGACTCAGCGTGTTACGCCGCGCAGGCTTCGCAAAGCCCGCGAATTTCAATGGTGGTTTTCTCCGCCTTGAACCGTCGGCCCCGCGCCCAGTCCTCCAGCCGATGGTCTACCTCATGATCATGGAACTCCGTGACGTGGCCGCAGCTATTGCAGATCGCGAAGGCTACCGTGCCGTGATTATGACAGCAGCTTTCCGAGGTATGGGCACAGGCAACGAAGGCGTTGAGGCTCTCGAGCCGATGAACCAGCCCGGCCTCCAACAGCTTCTCGAGGGCGCGATAGACCTGCAGCGGCGCGCGGAAGCCCTGGTCTCTCAGGCGGTCGAGTATCGTATATGCCGATAGCGGGCTTTCCGAGCGACCGAGGACCTCATAGACGAGAGACTGATTGCGGGTGAGCTTTGGAGCGTTCATGCCTTTTCCTCACAGGGCTTTGTCCGCAGCGCGCCGCGATCCCAGGGGCAACAGGCTGAGGATGAAGAGTAACAGGGCGGCCACCACGATCGAAGGGCCTGAGGGGGTGTCGTAGGTGAGCGAGCCGAACAGGCCGCCGACAACCGCGACGGCCCCGATGACGGATGCGAGCACCGCCATGATCTCGGGCGTCGAAGAAAAGCGTCGGGCCGCTGCAGCGGGAATGATCAGCAGCGAGGTGATCAGCATGATGCCGACGATCTTCATGGCGATTGCGATGACCACGGCCATCAGCAGCATGAAGAGGAGCCGCACTCGCTCGGGGTGCATGCCTTCGGCTTCGGCCAGTTCCGCATTGACGGTGGCGGCCAGCAGCGGACGCCAGAGCCAGGCAAGCGCTGCCAGAACCAGGATGCCGCCACCCCAGATGAAGTAGATGTCGGTGACAGTTACGGCAAGGATATCCCCGAACAGGAAGGCGATCAGGTCTATGCGCACCCAGGTCATGAAGGCGACCATCACAAGCCCGATTGCCAGGGTTGCGTGGCTGAGTATGCCGAGCAGCGCATCGGCCGACAGGGCCTGCCGACGCTGCAAGAACAGAAGCAGCAGCGATACCACAGCCGCGACAAGAAACACGCTGACCATGAGGTTCAGCGAAAACAGCAGCGACAGGGCGACGCCCAGAAGCGCGGAATGGGCCATGGTGTCGCCGAAATAGGCCATCCGCCGCCAGATGACGAAGCAGCCGAGCGGCCCGGCCATGAGAGCAAGTCCAATGCCGGCAATCAGGGCGCGGACGAAAAAGTCGTCAAGCATGGCCATGCCCCCTGCCCGGCGCCGCATCCGCCTTCACAGCGTGGGCGGCGTGTTCGTGATCATGGTGGTGATCGTCGTGCCCATGATGATCATGCCCATCGGAATGATCGTGATGATGGCCATCACCGGGATGACAATGATCGGTCACCGTCCCATCTTCATGCTGCACCCGTCCATCCGGCAGATGGGTATGGTCGTGGCTGTGGCTGTAGACCGCTAGCGTCCGGCCGGCCGCGCCACCAAACAGCCGCATATATTCCGGACTTCTCGCCACGGCATCCGGCGTTCCGCGACAGCAGACATGGCCATTCAGGCAGACCACCGTGTCCGTCTCCGCCATGACGACGTGCAAATCGTGCGAAATCAGCAGAATGCCGCAGCCGGTGCGATTGCGGATCGATGTGATGAGGTTGTAGAGGGCGATCTCGCCGCTGAAATCGACTCCCTGCACAGGTTCGTCCAGCACCAGGAGATCGGGCTTGCGGGCGATGGCGCGGGCAAGAAGCGCCCGCTGGAACTCCCCGCCCGAGAGGTGCTGAACCTCGGCATCCTGAAGATGCGGGATCCCGACCGCCTCCAGCGCCTCATCAATATCGGCCTTTGAAAGGGCACCGGTCAGTGTCATCAACCGTCGCACGGTGAGCGGCATCGTCCAATCAACAGCGAGCTTCTGCGGTACATATCCGACCTTCAGGCCGGCGTGACGCGCCACCTTGCCTTCGCTGGGCTCCAGCACCCCAATGGCCATGCGCGCACTGGTCGATTTTCCCGAACCGTTCGGCCCGATCAGGGTCACGATTTCACCGCGGCGAACCGAAAACTCCACGCCTCGCACAAGCCAGCGGCCGCCGCGGCGCAATCCGGCGTTAGTGAGGGAGACCAACGGCTTGTCTGGGTTCAGGCTGGGGAGCGACATGAACAACCTGCATTTTTTTGCTGTTGCGAAAGGCTATGGCACACGTTATAGCATTACGCAATTGATGTAATAACATTACATCTTACATTCAAGTCGGAGTAGCGCCATGAAATTCCTTCGCTCCATGATGCTCGGCGGTGTTGCCGCGCTTACCCTAGCGCCGGTTTCGGCTTTTGCCGCACCTGACGTGGTCGTCTCGATCAAGCCGCTGCACTCCCTGGTGGCCGCGGTCATGAAGAATGTGGGCACGCCGTCGCTGATCGTGAAGGGCACGGCCTCTGCCCATACCTATAATTTGCGGCCATCGGACGCCCAGGCCCTGCAGAAGGCACAGATCGTCTTCTGGATGGGCCACGGCCTGGAAGCCTTTCTTGAGAAACCGCTGGAGGCGCTGGCAGGCAAGGCTGAGGTCGTTGAAATGGAAGACGTGCCTGGCCTGGAGAAGCTGGCATACCGTGAGGGTGGACCCTTCGAAGCCCATGATCACGGGGGCGGAGAACACGCCGAGGAAGTAGGCCACGATCACGGCCATTCCCATGAGGCGGCTGAGAACCACGAACACGACCATGGCCACGAAGAGCACGGCGTCGACATGCATATGTGGCTCGACCCTATGAATGCCAAGGCCATGGCAAGGGCAGTCGAACAAACGCTTGCCAAGGCCGACCCGGCCAACGCCGGCGCCTATGCCAAAAACCTTGCGGCTCTCGAGGCAGAGCTCGACCAACTCGATGCGGAGACCAAGGCGAAACTGGCACCCGTCGCGGACAAGCCATTCGTCGTGTTTCACGACGCCTATCAGTATTTCGAACACCGCTACAAAGTGAGGGTCGCCGGCTCCGTCACCGTGAGCCCGGAAAACATGCCCGGCGCGGAACGTATTTCGGCGATCCATGACAAGATTGCAGAGCTGAAAGCTGTCTGCGTGTTCGCTGAACCGCAGTTTGAGTCCAAGCTCGTCTCCGTCGTCATGGAGGGCACGTCCGCCAAGTCTGCCGCCCTGGATCCCCATGGCGCCACCATACCGGAAGGGCCTGACCTCTATCCGCAGCTGATCCGCAATCTTGCCGATTCGATGGTCGGTTGCCTGTCCCAATCCTGACGGGCAGGCAAAGCCCAAGCAACTGGCGCAAAGGCTGCCCCGGTTTTTCCGGGTCGCGTCGCTAGCCCGGCGCAAGGGCCAGACACTACTTTGTGTCTCCACGAGTTTGCATGGAGAGACGAAACTTGCAGAGCACCGATAGCATGGCGCGCGCTCAGGCGGCCTTTGACAACGGCCAGTATTCCGAAGCTCTGGAAGTCTTGAACGGAATCATTGCTACAAACCCCGACGGGTCCGTGCTGCACCTGATGGCGCGCTCGCTTGAGGGGCTGGGCCTCATCAAGGAAGCCATTGAGGCCTATCTGCAGGCTTCCCAGATGGTGATCGACCCGCGCACCTTCCTGGCGCGTGCGGCCCGCCTCAGCCTCAATGACGGTCTCGATGGGCAGGCGATGTCGCTGGCGCTGGACCTGCGTCAACGCTATCCGAAAGATCCAGAAGCGGCCTTTGTCCTGGCGAAGCTGGGAAGCGCCAGCGGCAACAGGGAACTGGTCAAGAGCGTTCAGAATGACCTGGTGGACAGCGATGATCCGGAGCACCTGCTCTATGCCATCGGCCTGCTGACGCAGGAATGGAACAACGAGCGCAACATCCCGCTGTTCTCCAAACTGCGTGCAATCTTTCCGGAGGATCCTTTCATCCGCATGGCCTTGCTGGGCTACGCGCGGGAGTTCTGTGACTATGACATCATGCGACGCGAGGAAGTGGCCGTTGCGGATGATATTGCCCGCGGTGACCTCTCGTCTCTTGTCGGAGAATCCCCCCATTACAGCCTGATGTGGTGCCGCGACGAGAGCCTGAACCGGTTGGCGGCGAATACAGGCCCGATAACGCAGGCAGCCCCGAATTCAGGCCCTCTCCGCTGGGCGATGCCGCACCAATGGCAGGAGAAGCTGCGGATCGGTTATGTCTCCAGCGACCTGTGGGACGACCATTCGACCATGCGGCTGTTCCAGAGCGTACTCGAACGCCACGACCGCGATCGATTCGAGACCACTCTCTACTGCTCAACCCCCGACAAATACGTGGCCATGGACGGGGGCAACCGGGTGAAATGGGGGCGGATCGTCCGCATCGGCGAGATGGACGACATGGCGGCGGCGCAGGCCATTCGAAATGACCAGATCGACATCCTGGTCGACCTGAAGGGGCATACCGAGAATTCCCGCTCCGGCATCATGAATCTGCCGGTGGCGCCGATCCACGTGCAATGGCTGGGCTTTCCCGGCAGCTGTGTCAATGTGGACTGCGACTACGTGATCGGCGACCGCTTCGTGCTGCCGGAGAGTTCGAAGCCGCACTACCACGAGAAATTTTGCCGCCTGCCGGAAACCTACCAGCCGAATGATCCGGTCTATCGGGCGCTTCCGCCAGGGCAGCCGCGCCATGTCTATGGCCTGCCCGCCGACCGTTTCGTCTTTGCGGCCTTCCATAGCCAGCGAAAGAACTCGCTCGAATGCCTGTCGATCTGGGCCGATGTTCTGCGCGCCAATCCGCAATCCTTGCTGTGGATCATGTGCAATGGCGGCGCGTCCCGCAAATCAACCGCGGAGGAGTTCCGACGGTTGGGCATCAAGGCCGGTCAGCTGCTGTTTGCGGCAAAGACTGATTACAAGCCCCATATTGTCAGGATCCAGGCCGCGGACCTCGGCCTCGACAGTTTCCCGTACAATGGTCACACGACAACATCCGACATGCTGTGGGCCGGGGTTCCGGTCGCTACCTTCAAGGGCACCAACTTTGCGTCGAGGGTGTCGGAAAGCCTGCTGAACGCCATTGGACTGCCGCAACTGGTTGCAGAAGATCGCGAAGACTATGTGCGTCTGTGCACCCAAATGGTGCAGAACCGAGAAGAATTGCGGGCGATCCGGCGCCATATCGCCGATCATCGTTTCAGCGCTCCTCTGTTTGATGACGAGCGTTTCTGCCGCCATCTGGAAAGCGCGTTCGAGATGATGGCCGCGAGGGCGAAGGCGGGTCTTGCACCCGATCACTTCGATGTCCCTGCCATGGCGCCACGCGTCACACCGTTTCGCGCGGAAGCGGCGTGAGATAGTCAGCTTATGAGATTGCGTGAGCGCAGCAGATCCAGCATGTGTCGCGCGCCGGCTTCGCCCGGGGGAACCTCGGTGCGCAGCCGCGCCCAGACGGTGTCAAAGCCTTTTTGCATGACCTCCCGCTGAATGGTGTCCGTCGTCAGCCGCTCCATCCAGCGCACCAAGGCGCCGGGACGCAGTGCTGCATTCATATATTCGGGGATCACTGCGTAATCGGCAATTAAATTTGGCAGGGCGGCCGTCCAGATCCGGATTCGGCTGCTAAACAACGTCATCAGCATATCGCCCTTATAGGTGGATACGGCCGGGATGCCGCACAGCGCCAGCTCCAAAAGCACCGTGCCGGACGCTGCCATGGCCGCATCCCCCTCAGCAAAGGCGCGCCATTTGGCATCCTGCCCAACGACGATTTCCGGCTTCAGCGACCAGTCCGAAATGATCTGGCGCACAAGCGCCTCCTGACGGGGGACGGTCGGCAGGATAAACCGCGTCTCGCCGTTTCGCCGCACGAACTCGCTCATCGCCTCCCCGAAAACGGGCAGAAGTGCGCTGATTTCCCCGCGGCGGGATCCCGGCAAGAGCAGCACTGTCCGGGGCGTCGGATCGAGCGGACGCTCCGCGCGTCTTTGCCGCGTTTCCAAGACATGGCGATCCGCGGTCAGGCGATGGCCGATGAATAGCGTTTCCGGCCCACCTAAACGCTGCATGACCTCGGGCTCGAAGGGCAGCACCGCAAGCACGCGATCCACATAGGACAGCATGGCCTTGGCGCGATACTCCTTCCAGGCCCAGACGCTGGGGCAGACATAATTCACGATCGGCAAGTCCGGCAGTGCCGCCCGCACCTTGCGGGCCACCCTGTGCGTAAAGTCAGGGCTGTCGATGATCAGGAGCAGGTCAGGCTTTTCGGCGATGATTGCGCGGCTTGTCAGGCCAATCAGTTGAATGAACCGGGGCAAGCGCTTCAACACCTGGGTCAGGCCCATAACCGACAGTTCGGAGAAGTCGAACAGCGATGTCAGCCCCTGCCCGATCAGCGCCTCGCCGCCAACGCCGACCAGGGTGATTTCACCGGGATAGATCTGCTTCAGCCGGGCGATGATGTCGCCGCCCAACAAATCGCCTGAGACTTCGCCCGCGATGACGGCAATCTTCAGAGGCCGCGTCATAGTCCGTAACCCTCAAGGCCCAGATCGATGCCGCAGACGAACAGGCCCGCCTCATCGGCAGCCGCGAGCATCTTCTCGCGCTCGATGACCAGTGCACGGCCCGCTTGAACGGCGATACCCGCCAATCCGGCCTTTTGCGCGTTGACCACCGTGGAGATACCGATTGCCGGCAGGTCGGCGCGGATATCCTGCTGGGGTTTACAGAGTTTTACCAGGACGCCCTTTCGCTTCATCGAGATGCGTCCCTCGGCGCGAAGCTCGGCGACGCGGCCCAGCATGCGGTCGGTCCCTTCGACTCCTTCGAGCGCCACAATGCGGCCACCAATCGAGACGGCGCCCTGCCCGACATCCAGGCGCCCCAAGGCTTCCGCAGCCTCAGATGCGCGCGCGATGTCGGCGATATCATCGGCCGATGGCCTGATCTTGCCAAGCGCCCCGGCCGTCGCGAGGAGATCGGGCGCAATATCCTGGACGCCAATCACCGACGCGCCCTGCGCCTCGATAAGCGTGATCACCATTTTCAGAACCGCATCGTCGCCGCCTGCGAGCAGGGTTTTGAGTGCCCAAGGCAGTTTCACAAGCGACCGCAGGTTGACGTGGATGTCAGCAAGCGGCGGGCGACGGCGCACCGCACCCGACATCACCACGCGGCCAATGTCATGGCGTTTCAGAAGCCGGGCAAGGCCTGCCACATCGCCAACCCCGATAACGGCGTGCTCAAACCCGTCCCAGGACTGGTCGGCTTCGTTCGAAAGCGCCATGATGAACGGATCTTCGCCGGCACGGCGCGCCGCCTCAGCGACGAAGTGCGGAAGGTAACCGCTGCCGGCAATAATGCCCAGGCGATGACCACGCGCGCCGGGCGCAAGCGGCATGGCGCTCAAGCCTTGCCGCGGAATGGGGAGGACAGGGCACGATCTGCATCGGCGGCAATGAAATCCAGGATTTCAACGACTTCCTTGCAATCGGCATAGTCCTCGCGAATGGCCGCCGCATTCACGCGCACGGAGCCTTCGCCCTCGAAGATCTGCTTGTAAGCGCGCCTGACGACATGAATGGTAGCCCGTTCGATACCGGCCCGTGTCATGCCAACGATGTTCAGGCCGCTCAGCACGCCCGGATTGCCATTCAGCATGCCATAGGGAATGACGTCGTAGCTGACGGCGGACAGGCCACCGATAAAGGCCTGGCGACCAATGCGAGTGAACTGGTGCACGGCAGAGCCGCCACCCAGGATCACGCGATCTTCCACGGTCACGTGGCCAGCAAGCATCACGTTATTCGACAGGATAATGTGATTTCCGAGCTGACAGTCATGCGCCACGTGCGAATTGGCGAGGAAGAGGTTGTTGTCGCCCACAACCGTCTTGCCGCCGCCTCCGGCCGTTCCGGTGTTCATCGTCACGCCTTCACGGATCGTGCAGTGATCACCAACCGAAAGCGTGGTGTGCTCGCCACCGTGATGAACGCTTTGCGGATCGCCACCGATGGTCGCGCACGGGAAAATGCGCGTGCCGCGACCGATGGTCGTGCGCCCGGTCACCACGGCGTGCGACAGAAGCTCGACTTCGTCACCCAGAACGACGTGTGGGCCGACATGGCAGAATGGCCCGATCTTCACGCCCTGACCAATGACAGCGCCGTCTTCGACGACGGCCATCGGATGAATCTGGGTTTCTGACGTCGCGGTCATTGGCCATCCTTGCGCATGATCATCGCGCCAATATCGGCTTCGGCGACCAAGGCACCATCGACCTTGGCGTCGCAATGAAACTTCCAGATATTGCCGCGCTGCTTCTGCTTGACCACATGATACTCCACGCGATCCCCCGGCACCACCGGTTTGCGGAAACGGGCGTTGTCGATGGTCATGAAGTAGACGAGATTGCCGTGCTCACCCTGCTTTCGCGCACAGATGGCACCAGCCGTCTGGGCCATGCCCTCGATCAGCAGCACACCCGGCATGATCGGGCTGTCGGGAAAATGGCCGGTGAAATGCGGCTCGTTTGCCGTCACGTTCTTGATGCCGATGGCGGAGTTATCACCATCGATCTCAACGATCTTGTCCACCAGCAGAAAAGGATAGCGATGGGGCAAGAGCTTCATGATCTCAAGAATATCGGCAGCCGCCAAATCGGCCTTTATCTCTTCGCCGCTCATTCTTTTCCCCCTTTCTCCTTCGCGCGGATATCGGCCTGACCAAGCATGGCCGCAACTTCGCGCAAATAATCCTTCATTGGCCGGGCCGGAACCCCGCCGTAACGCTCACCGGGCGGCACATCGTTCAGCACGCCGCTCATGGCAGCGATCTGGGCACCGTCGCCGATGGTGATATGACCGTTGACGCCCGCCGCACCGCCAATCTGAACACCATTGCCCAAACGGGTACTGCCGGCGATACCAACCTGGCTGACGATGGCACAATGGCGGCCAATCTTCACATTGTGACCGATCTGGACGAGGTTATCGATCTTCGTGCCCTCGCCAATGACCGTATCGTCCATAGTTCCACGGTCGATCGTGGTATTGGCGCCGATCTCGACATTGTCCTGGATGATCACCCGGCCGATCTGGACGATCTTGATCATGCTCGCCGGTCCCGGCGCATAGCCGAAGCCATCCTGGCCGATCCGCGCACCGTTGTGGATGATGACATTGTTGCCGATATAGGCCGACAAGATCGACGCGCCCGCCGCGATCGTGCAACCGCGCCCGATCTTGACATTGTGGCCGATCACGGCCCCTGCCCCGATCCGCGTGCCCTCGCCGATCTCGGCAGCTGCACCGATCACCGCCATGGGCTCGACGACCACGCCAGCTTCAAGCTTGGCTTGCGGATCGACAAAAGCGGCAGGAGAAACGCCCTCCAGGCCCGACACGATGGGAGACGGCTTCAGCGCGGTGGGATAGAACAGGCCACCTGCAATCGCGAAAGCGGCATGCGGATTTTTGCTCACCAGTGCCGGAATATGATCCGGCACCAGATAAAGCAGTGCCTTGTCGCACAGAATCGCAGAAGCCTCACAGGTCTTCAGCTCATCCTTGTTACGACGTGACAGGATATAGCAAAGCTCGCCCGCTTTGGCGCGATAAACGGGCGCCAGCCCGCTGATCATCACATCACCCGTCGCAGGATCGCGCAACTCGGCATCAAGCCGAGTTGCCAATTCTGAAAGGGTCATGCCATCCCGGGGCGGAAAAAAATGTTCATGCTGCATCGACTTGCGCCCCGGACTGTCTCAGTGCTGTCGGTTCGACAGTCGATATCAGAACTGGCTCGCCATGGAGAAGCGGAAACGCTGTTCCTTGTCGAAGCTTTCCTTGGCGATCGGCACGGCATAGTCGAACCGCAGCGGACCGAACGGCGATACCCAGAGGATACCGGCGCCGACCGAGCTACGCCAGGACATGCTGGTGCCCTGAATGCCAGCCGTGTTGCGAACATCGTTGCCGTAAAGCGTACCGGCATCCGCGAACACCGCACCGCGCAGATTGAGATCCTGCGGAATGCCCGGAAGCGGGAAGTTGG
The DNA here is from genome assembly GCF_900176345.1 of Rhizobium sp. RU36D. GTDB lineage: Bacteria > Pseudomonadota > Alphaproteobacteria > Rhizobiales > Rhizobiaceae > Allorhizobium. The sequence goes on along the minus strand of NZ_FWXU01000004.1, from coordinate 147,409 downwards.
TTTCGGCAGAGACCGTGAAATAGGTCGTGCCACCAACCGGATCGCCGTTCGCCATACGCGGACCAATACCATTGGTCTCGAAGCCGCGCAGATCCGAACCACCGATCATGAACTGATCGAAGGCCTTGAGATTACCGCTCGTCGGCGTCACGTGACCACCGCTCGCGGAAACCGATCCGATCAGGTCAAGCTCATCCGACAGGGAGTGGAAGTACTTGAACTTACCGTAGATCTTGTAGAAGTCCGAATCGCCGCCCAGACCGGCATATTCCTGCGTCGCCGTGGCATAGATACCTTCACGGGCGATGACACGGTCATCCAGCGTGTTGTAGGTGATCGTCTGCGAGACCGACGACTGAACCCACGGGCTGCCGTTGACCAGATCGACATACGGACGCGACAGGCCGGTACCGGCATTGGTGTATTCCAGTTCCTTGTAGTTATAGCGGAACGTGGTGCCCAGGTTTTCGGTGATCGGCGCCGTGATGCGCAGCGTCGCACCCTGTTCGGCATAATCATAATTCGCGTTGCTGCCGGTGCGGCTCTTGTAGATATCGAAGCCGGCGGCGAGGCGATAGCCGAGGAAATAAGGCTCGGTAAACGACAGGTTATAGGTCTGGCTGTTTTCGAAACCACCACCTGCCGCGACGCGGATGAACTGACCACGGCCCAGGAAGTTCTTTTCTTCAACCGAGGCTTCCAGGATCAGGCCATCGCCGCCAGCGGAATAACCAGCACCAATACCGAACGAACCGGTCGGCTGATCCTCAACGTCGACCACAACAACGACGCGGTCAGGCGACGAGCCAGGTGCGGTCGAGATGTTGACGGCATTGAAGTAGCCCAGAGCCTCAAGACGACGCTTGGCGCGCGAAATGATTTCCTGGTTGAAGGCGTCGCCTTCGCTGATATCGAACTCGCGACGGATGACATAGTCACGGGTGCGGGTGTTGCCGCGGATTTCAATCCGCTCAACGTAAGCCCGGTCACCCTGGTCGACGAGATAGGTCACACCGATCGTATTGTTTTCGAAATTGCGGTCGCCACGCGGAACGACGCGCGCAAACGGATAGCCCGCAGACGATACGCGGCGGGAGATGGCTTCCATCGACTTCTGAACATCGCGGGCGCTGTAGACGGCACCTTCGCGGGTCTCAAGCAGGCCCTGAAGCTCGCGGGCATCGATGCCCTCGACCGTCGACTCGACCGTTACCGGACCGAACTTGTAACGCTGACCTTCATCCACGGTGATGTTGATGGAATATTCGTTTCCACCCTCACCCATGCTGACGTCAGACGAAATCACGCGGAAGTCGGCATAGCCATGATTGTAGTAGAACTGACGCAGGGCTTCTTCGTCAGCGCGCAGTTTGTCCTCGTTGTAGACGTCCTTGCGGGTCAGGAACGAGAGCATGTTGGAGCGCTTCGTCGAAATGACGGAAGCAAGACGGCTGTCACTATAGGCCTGGTTGCCGGCGAAGGTCAGTTGCGAAATCTTGGTGCGATCGCCTTCGTTGATGACGAAGGCGAGGTTGACGCGACCTTCGGCGACAGGCGCTACCTGAGTCGTGATCTCGACGTCGCTGCGACCGATGGCGGCGTAAGCCTCCTTCATGCGCGCGATGTCAGCGGTGATCAGGCTCTCGCTGTAAGGACCCTGCGCCTGGGTCTGAACCAGACCCTGCAGCTTGTCGTCCTTGATCTTGCGGTTGCCGTTGAACACGACCTGATTGATCAGCTGGTTTTCGGATACGGTGACGACGAGCGTGCCACCGGAAACGGAGATGCGAACATCGGAAAAGAACCCGGTCGAATAGAGCCGCTTCACGGACTCATCGATATCCGTGTTGGAGAAGCTCTTGCCGGGCTGGATGGTGATATTCGACCGAACAGCTTCCGTGCCGACGCGTTGAGCGCCACGAACTTCAACACGCTGGATCACAGCGGCCTGAACGGCCACAGTGGATGCCAGAACGAGAACGCCTGCACCAGAAGACACGACCCCAGCAGACAGAGCAGCTGCCGAAACAGCGTTCAAAAACTTTGAACCAGCCTTCATCTGTATTTCTAACCTTTTTTCCGTTGTCCCGCAGCCAATCCGACCCGACTCCGGCCCGAGAGTGGTTTTAACCGGTTTTCCCCTACAAGCAAGACTGCAGGTTAATTTCCGTTTACTTCATTTAAAGGCGTGGCCCAATCGCCACTATCAATTTGAAACATCGTAAACAAATCGTAACACGCTTGGCAAGGCTCCGACATCATCCGAAGGGCCGACCGAAGTCGTTCCAAGTGGAAAACACCATCAGCGACAGGATCATGACAAGGCCAATCCGAAACGCGATTTCCTGCGCCCCCGGACCGACCGGCCTCCCCCTGACCGCCTCAATCGCGTAGAAGACTAGATGTCCGCCGTCAAGCACCGGTACCGGCATAAGATTAAGCAAACCTATCGACACGGACAGCATGGCCGCCCAGGTGAGATAGGCCGTGATGCCCAAAGTCGCGACCTCGCCTGACATTTTGGCGATTCGAACCGGCCCGCCCAGCTGCTCCGCGCTCATGCGGCCCATGACGAGATTGCTGAGATAATCATACGTGCCCGTGACGATATGCCATGTCTGAAGGCTGCCCTCGCGCAGCGCCTCCAGTGGCGACAGTTCCTCGACACGGAAATTGCCGCGCTCCTGGCTGGTCACGATGCCGATCAGGCCGACTTCCATCTTGTTGCCGAACTGGTCGGTAATCTCGCTCTTCTTCGGCACCATCGGCAGATCGAGCGTCTCTTCCCCGCGCTTCACCGTCACGAGGATCTCGATATCGGGGCGCATGCTGACATAGCGCCGGACATCATCGAAGGTCGCAACCTTCTGCCCGTCGAGCGCCAGCAAGACGTCACCCGGAAGCACACCGGCTTCAGCGGCTGCACTTCCGGGCCTGGTTTCCGCAACGACCGGATCCACGACCGGCTTGCCGTTCATCCCGAAGACAACGGCAAAGATGGCGATTGCCAGGATGAAATTGGCGATGGGTCCAGCCGCGACGGTCACGGCCCTTTTCCACAGCTTTGCCCCGGCCATGGTCGTTTCCCGTTCGGCGGGGGTCAACTCGGCGATCCCGTCAAAATCTGGCCGGCTTGCCGCATCCTCGTCGCCGAAGAATCGCACATAACCGCCGAGCGGAATGGCCGAGATCTTCCAGCGCGTTCCATGGCGGTCAGTGTAACCCGCAATCTCAGGGCCGAATCCCACGGAAAAGGCGAGGATCCGAATGCCGGACCAGCGCCCCGCAAGGTAGTGTCCCATTTCATGGACGAACACCAGCAGCGACAGCACCACGATGAAGGGCAGGATATAGCCGACCAGCAACCACGGGATCGAGTAAAGACCGTCCATATTTCACCTCATTCTTCGAGACCCGGATCAAAGACCGAGCAAAAAGCCACCGAGCGAAGCAACGGGGCGTCCGGTCAGAGCGGCATGGATTGCAGCCAGCAAAAACGCGGAAAAGCACGCAAATACCAGGCCGTCGACGCGATCCATGACGCCGCCGTGGCCGGGTATCAGATGGCTCGAATCCTTTACACCGAAGCGGCGCTTGATGAAAGATTCGAACAGGTCGCCTATCTGGCTGGACACCGAGAGCAGAAATGCCACGAGAACGATCCAAAGGCCAACCGCTGGGAAAAAGATGAGCGCCAGCCCGGAGCCGGCGAGCACGCCGGACACGGTTCCACCCGCCGCGCCCGACCAGGTCTTGCCGGGAGAGATTCGCGGCGCGAGCTTTGGCCCGCCGATCGCTCGTCCGACAAAATAGGCAAGGATATCGGTGCCCCAGACCGTGGCGAAAACAAAGAGCATAGCGGTGAAGCCGACCGAATCGTCACCGCGGATTCCCGCCATGGCTATGGCCGTCAGCCCGGCATAAAGGATGCCACCCGCGAGCCACAGGCTCCAGCGGCCTACCAGCTTCAGAACCAGCGCCGTCACAACAAGGCCCCCTAGCAGCGGAACAGCCATGTCGTCGGAGCCGAACAGGAGATTGGCGCAGATGGCCCCGGTCGAGAACCAGCCCCAGGCATTGGCGCGGAAGTTTGAATCGCGCAAACCTGTCATGCTGGACCACTCGTAGTAGACCAGCAGCGATATCAGTGCCGACAGAAGGCGAAATGCCGTTCCCCCGAGCCATGTCGCGGCCAGAACGACGGCCACCATCACAACAGACGAATAGATGCGAAGTTTAAGTTCCCGCGCCATCGACGCTACTTACGTGCCGGCGGCGACGGCCGGAGCGACAACGGCCCCGAATCGCCGCTCGCGCGTGGCATACCGTTCGAGCGCGGCAACAAGGGTATCGCGGCCGAAATCCGGCCAGTATTCCGGCACGAACATCAGCTCGGAATAGGCGGCCTGCCACATCAGGAAGTTGGAAAGCCGTTCCTCACCGCTGGTCCGGATGATCAGATCGGGATCGGGAAGACCGGCTGTGTCGAGCCGTGCGCCAATGGCGGCGGCATCGATGTCGGAGGGCGCAATCAGTCCTGCCGCAACGTCCTGCGCCAGGCTTTGAACGGCTCGCGCGATCTCGTCGCGAGAGCCGTAGTTGAAGGCGATGACCAGCGTCAGGGCGCTATTGCCCCGCGTCGTCTCCTCCGCCTCCTGCAGCAGCACGCGCAGGTCTTCCTTCAGGCTGAACCGGTCGCCAATCACCCGGATCTTGACGCCTTCGCGATGAAGTTCCGCGAGGTCCCGCCTGATGAAGGCCTTGAGCAGTCCGAACAGATCGGTGATTTCGGTCTCCGGACGCCGCCAGTTCTCGGAGGAGAACGCAAAGAGCGTCAGGACGCCGATCCCGGCCTCGGCCGCGGCCTTCACGGTGGTGCGTACCGCCTCCACGCCCTTCCTGTGGCCAAAGGCCCGTGGCAAGCCACGCGCATTCGCCCACCGGCCGTTACCGTCCATGATGATCGCGACATGTTCGGGTATCGCGCGACTGTTTAGTTTCGACATTGTGGGCCCGGTGCAATGGAGGAGCGACGAACTGAGGTCCCTGTTTAAACCTGCATGATTTCTTTTTCTTTGTCGGCGAGCAAGCGGTCGACATCGGAAATAGCCTCATCCGTCATCTTTTGCACCTTTTCCGAGGTGGAACGGCTGATATCCTGTCCGATAACACCATCCTTTTCGGCTTTTTTTAGACCATCCATACCGTCGCGGCGCACATGGCGAATGGCGACTTTGCTTTTCTCGGCATATTCGTGCGCGATCTTGACCAGCGACTTGCGGCGCTCCTCGTTCAGTTCCGGCAACGGAATGCGCAGGTTCTGACCATCGATGATCGGATTGAGCCCAAGATTGGCCTCCCGGATCGCGCGGTCGACGGCATTGACCATGGACTTATCCCACACGGAAATGCCCAGCATGCGCGGTTCCGGCACGGTGACGTTGGCCACCTGGTTCAACGGCATGCGCGAGCCATAGGCTTCGACCGTCACGGGATCCAGGATATTGGCCGAGGCGCGCCCGGTGCGCAGAGACGCGATATCGTGCTTGAACGCATTGATGGCGCCATCCATGCGGCGCTTGATGTCAGAAATGTCGATGCCTTCGCTCATTGTCTTTTCTCCTGTAGTCACGATGCGGCAAGTGAGGGTTGGCTAAGGCCGCCGTCAGTTGTCGGTAACGACAGTCATACGACCGCCGCCGGACAGAATTTCGCAGAAACCGCCCTTCTCGTGGATCGAGAAGACGATGATCGGGATGGAATTTTCGCGTGCCAGTGCCACGGCAGCAACGTCCATAACCGCCAGGCCCTTTTCGAGCACTTCGCTATGGGTCAACTTGTCGAAGCGGGTAGCTGTCGGGTCCTTCTTCGGGTCGGCGGAGTAGATGCCGTCAACCTGGGTTCCCTTGAAGATCGCCTCCGCACCAATCTCGGCGGCGCGCAAGGCGGCAGCCGAATCGGTGGTGAAGAAGGGATTGCCGGTTCCACCGGCGAAAATCACCACGCGCCCCTGCGCCAGATGGTGAAGGGCGGCGCGCTGGGAGAAGCTTTCGCAAATCTCGGGCATAGCGATGGCCGAGAGCACGACGGTGTCGATGTTGAGCTTGCGCAGCGAGGTGGCGAGTGCGAGCGCATTGATGACCGTGCCAAGCATGCCCATGTGGTCGCCGGTCACCCGGTCGCCGCCCTTGGAGGCCACGGCCACGCCACGAAAGATGTTGCCGCCGCCGACCACGACGCCAACTTCCACGCCCATGGCGCGGGCATCGGCAATATCGGACGCAATGCGATCCGCAACTGCCACGTCAATACCGAAACCCTGGCTGCCCATCAGGGCCTCGCCCGATGCCTTGAGAAGAACGCGCCCATAAATCGGCTTTGAAGTCATGTCAGCTCCTCAGATGTAATTGCAAGGCGGATACACGAAGGGCACCGCGTTGTCACGCGATGCCCCATACCTTTTCACGGCAAGATCAGGAGATGCCGATCAGCCCTTGGCGACAGCAGCGACCTCGGCTGCGAAATCGCTTTCTTCCTTTTCGATGCCTTCGCCGAGCAGCAGGCGGGCCATGCCGACGACTTCGATCGGGGCGCCCACTTCCTTTTCAGCTTCCTTGACGGCAGCGCCGACGGTCAGGTCGGGGTTGATGACGAAGGCCTGCGAGAGAAGGGCAACTTCTTCGAAGAACTTACGCATGCGGCCTTCCACCATCTTTTCGATGATGTTGTCCGGCTTGCCGGAAGCGCGGGACTGCTCGATGAACACGTTGCGTTCGCGTTCTGCAACGGCTGCATCGACTTCGTCGGCGCGGATTGCGAGCGGGTTGGTGGCAGCGATGTGCATCGCGACCTGACGGCCGATCGCGTTCAGCGCTTCCTTGTTGCCGGTCGACTTCAGCGCGACCAGAACGCCGAGCTTGCCGAGACCGTCGGATACCGCATTGTGGATATAGGTTGCGACCACGCCGTCTTCGACGGACAGCAGGGTGGCGCGACGCAGCGTCATGTTTTCGCCGATCGTGGCAATCGCATCCTTGATGGTGTCGGATACGGGCTTGCCCGATGCCGGGTAGGTGGCAGCAGCAATGGCGTCAACCGATCCATCGGTCGACAGCGCTACGGAGGCGATGCCGCGGACGAGATCCTGGAACGCGTCGTTACGAGCAACGAAGTCGGTTTCGGAGTTGACTTCGACCACGACGGCCTTGGTGCCCGCGCCGGCAATGCCGATCAGGCCTTCGGCTGCGGTGCGGCCGGACTTCTTGTCGGCCTTGGCAATGCCCTTGGCGCGCAGCCAGTCGATGGCGGCTTCGATGTCGCCGTTGTTTTCGGTCAGCGCCTTCTTGCAGTCCATCATGCCCGCGCCAGACTTTTCGCGCAGTTCCTTAACCAGTGCAGCAGTGATTTCAGCCATTGTTTGCCTCTTATCGTTTCACGCGACGCAACCGGGATCTACCCGGTCCGCGCCTGTTTGGGCACGACTTGTACCCGTAAATATGACAGCGTGATGAAGCGAGATCATCACGAAATTCCTTCACGGCCATCCGCTGCGCTGAGCGACATGCGGCGGCCGCCTGAACGAAAACCGGCCGCCAACCCGTTTGGCTGAGTGGCGGCCGTTCGTTATTCCTACACCTGACAGGCCGCGCATTCGTTCGCGGCCGAAAAAGATCAGGCGCCTGCTTCTTCTTCGAGCGCCGGCTCGAGCATCGCGTCGGCCGAAGCGCCGAGATCGCGGCCCGAAGCGCCCTGCTGGCGTGCGATGCCGTCGATGGCAGCGCGTGCGATCAGGTCGCAATACAGCGAGATAGCGCGCGAGGCGTCGTCGTTACCCGGGATCGGGTAGTCAATGAGGTCCGGATCGCAGTTCGAGTCGATGATCGCAACGACCGGAATGCCAAGGCGCTTGGCTTCGTCGATGGCGATCTTTTCCTTGTTGGTGTCGATGATGAACATCAGGTCCGGCGTGCCGCCCATGTCACGGATACCGCCGAGGGCCTTTTCAAGCTTCTCGCGCTCACGCTCGAGGTTCAGGCGTTCCTTCTTGGTGAAGCCCGAAGCATCCGAGTTCAGGATCTCGTCGAGCTTGCGCAGACGCTGGATCGAGTTCGAAATGGTCTTCCAGTTCGTCATCATGCCGCCGAGCCAGCGGGAGTTAACGTAGTACTGTGCCGAGCGCTTGGCGGAATCAGCGATGATTTCCGAAGCCTGGCGCTTGGTGCCGACGAACAGAACACGGCCGCCGCGAGCAACGGTGTCAGACACGACCTGAAGGGCGCGCGACAGCATAGGAACGGTCTGGGCCAGGTCGATGATGTGGATGTTAGAACGATCGCCGAAAATATACGGCTTCATCTTCGGGTTCCAGCGATGAGTCTGGTGGCCGAAGTGAACGCCAGCTTCCAAAAGCTGACGCATGCTGAAATCGGGCAATGCCATGCCTTGTAGTCTCCTGTTTCCGGTTTAACCCCCGCGAAGCAAACAGCACATCTGATGTGCCACCGGCGGAACCGACCGGATTTCTCCCGGTCCATCCCAAGCTTCGCGTGTGGAATGGTGGTGCCCATATCCCCGATTCCTCGGGAAATCAAGGCCATTCTTGTAATTTAGCGGGTGTCAGGGCTTGGCTTTCGCCTGGTTGCAGTCGCCCGTCCCCAGGATCTCAAGCTTGCTCAGCCGCCCCGTGAGGACGAAGTCGCCGTAATCGAGCGTGAGATCGCGCGTAACGCCGTTCTCATACAGCTTGAAAGACTGGGTGTAGACCGGGACCACGTCGCCAGTGGTGCTCTCGTCGAAATAGGCGATCGATACCGGCCAGTAGCTGGCATTGGCGAGATCGCCGGCCTTGGCGGCATCAGCGTCGCCGGCTTCCGGCTTTTGCGCGTTGCCGACGATCGTCGTCGTCAGATAGGTCTCGTCGCCATTTTCCGAACCGTCGAAGATACGGGCCTCGAACAGCTTCTTGCCCTTGCGCGCATTTTCGATGACTTCAAGCATGTGTGACGCCGGAAAGCGGCTGCTCGCCAGTTCCAACTCCCGCGGCTCCGGCTCGGACAGCTCAATCGAGACATTGCCGTCCTGCTCCTCGGCCGTCCCGCTGACGTCCTTGTCCAGCTTGTCATCGGTGAAGGACTTCGTCTCAAAGCGGAACAGTCCAGCCGTGAGATCTTCGAAGGTGAGGCTCTGCTGATCGGTGACGCGCACCTGCTCACCCGTATCGATGCGGGTCACGAAACGGAAATTGGTGGTATAGCCGGCGCATTCGGATCCGTTGAACTCATAGACCATGCGACCGCGCATGCCCTCAATCCCGGATCGCTCCGAAGCCTCCTTGAGTTCGATGTCGTAGATTGCACGGTGTGGTGCAAGCGCACCGGCGGCTGCGGCATTGGCGCTGGCGGCGGCCAGACCGGTCGTTGCGGCCCAGGCGGCGATGGCAGCGGCAAGGCTCGAGCGATACATGCAATTCCTCCTGTTGGACTCGCTGCCGATGCTATAAGAACAGTCCCGGCAAAAACGAGGCACCTCGTGTCTTGAATGCAGGATTTTTTGTGACTTTACAATAAACGCAGGAAAGCAAAATGTCTGACGTTATCGAAAGCCGGCTGAAGGAGCTTGGCATCGTCCTCCCGCAGGCTGCGGCACCGGCGGCCAATTATGTACCATATGTGATCTCGGGCAACCTTCTTTTCCTGTCGGGGCAGTTGCCGATGGAAGACGGCAAGGTCGCAGTGACCGGCCTTGCCGGGACCGATGTCGACCTGGCCGCTGCACAACGGGCCGCGGAACTCTGCGCCATCAACATTCTGGCCCAGGCAAAATCGGCGCTCTCGGGCGATCTCGGACGCATCACCAGGGTGGTGAAGCTCAATGGCTTCATCGCTTCAGCGCCTGACTTTACCAGCCAGCATCTCGTGATGAACGGGGCTTCCAATCTGATCGCCAATGTCCTGGGCGAGGCGGGCAAGCATGCGCGCGCCGCGGTCGGCATGGCCTCCCTGCCCCTCAATGCGACTGTCGAGATCGACGCCGTCCTGGAGATCGCGCTGTGAGCACTGCCGATTGGATTGTCGAACTGCCGGTCGCCCATCGCGGCTATCACGACATGAACAAGTCCGTCTGGGAAAACACGCTTGCCGCCTTCGAGCGAGCGGCGGAGGCTGGTTTCGCCATCGAATGCGATATCCAGCTGTCGTCCGACAGCGTGCCCATGGTGTTCCATGACCATGACTTGCAGCGCCTGTGCGGACTGACCGGCGAGGTGCGTGAGCGCACGGCATCGGAGCTCGGCCTCTTGTCTGTCGGCGGCACTTCGGAACGCATTCCAACGCTCAAGAAGATGCTCTCGCTGGTTAGGGGTCGCGTGCCCCTGGTGATCGAACTCAAGGGTATCGATGCAGAGCAGGACGACGGCTTTGTCGAGAGCGTGCTGGAGGTTCTCGAAGGCTATGAGGGCAAGGTCGCCCTGATGAGCTTCGACTATCACCTGCTGCGAGCCCTCAAGCTTGCCGGTTGCCCCTACCCCGTCGGCCTGACGGCCATGGGCGATAAGCCGGAAGAGTTTGCCGCCCATCAGGAAGCCATGGCACTAGGGCTCGACTTTATCTCCTATTACGTCGCTCACCTGCCGAACGCGTTCATCACCGAGCAGCAAAACAAGGGGGTTCGGATCATTACCTGGACCGTGAGGGATGAAATCGCCCGGGCGCAGACCTATAAATATGCAGAGCAGATGACGTTCGAGGGATTCGATCCAAGGGAGAGCCAGCCGGCCGCATGACAGGCGATGTGACAATCCGAGTAGAACAGTCGTTTTCCAGGATCGCGCCCGAGATGTGGGCGCGACTTGCCGGCGCAGATGCAACTGCCGGCGGTGAATACCATCCCTTTCTGTCCCATGCATTCCTGTCTTCGCTCGAAGAATCAGGCTCCGCCACGGCGCAGACCGGCTGGCTCGGGCATCACCTGATCCTGGAAGATGCCTCCGGCAGTTTGCTCGGTGCCATGCCTTGCTACCTCAAGAACCACAGCCGTGGAGAATATGTATTCGACGGCGGCTGGGCTGACGCCTTCGAGCGGGCCGGCGGGCGATACTATCCGAAGCTCCAGTGCTCCGTGCCCTTCACGCCTGCCACCGGTCCGCGATTGCTGGTTGCCCGCGGCCAGGATGAGCCTGCAATAAAGGGACTGCTGGCGGGTGGCCTGCGGCAGGTGACACGCGAGTTGGATGTTTCGTCCGCCCATGTCACCTTCCTGCCGGAAGATGAACTACCCATCTTCGAGGAAACCGGCTATCTGCACCGGACCGACCAGCAGTTTCATTTCATCAATGACGGCTATGCCGACCACGATGCCTTCCTGGAGACTTTGGCGTCGCGCAAGCGCAAGGGCCTGAAGAAGGAGCGACGGGCCGCGCTGGAAAACGGGATCACCGTGGACTGGCTGACCGGCAAGGACCTGACTGAAGACATCTGGGACCAGTTCTTTGCCTTCTACATGGATACCGGCAGCCGCAAATGGGGCCGCCCCTATCTGACACGACAGTTTTATTCGCTGATCGGCGAGCGTATGCCCAATGACATCCTTCTCGTCATGGCAAAGCGCGATGGCCGATATATCGCCGGCGCGATCAATTTTATCGGTTCGGAGGCGCTCTACGGTCGCCACTGGGGCTGTATTGAGGATCACCCCTTCCTGCATTTCGAGGTCTGCTATCACCAGGCGATCGATTTCGCCTTGTCGCGGGGCTTGAAGCGGGTAGAGGCCGGCGCGCAGGGCGAACACAAGCTGGCGCGCGGCTACCTGCCGGTGACAACCCATTCGGCGCATTACATCGCCCATGCCGGCCTGCGCCGGGCGATCGACGACTATCTGCAGCGGGAGCGGGAGGAGGTCGAACGGATGGGCGGGCACCTCTCCGAACACAGCCCGTTCCGCAAAGGCGAGCGGCAGGATTGACGCCGCTGCCTGACCATCACCAGAATGACTTGGGAGACAGACATGACCACAGCGGCCTATGATCCGAACAACATCTTCGCGAAAATCCTGAAAGGCGAGATTCCCTCCGTCAAGCTTTACGAGGATGACCACACCCTCGCCTTCATGGACGTCATGCCGCAGGCGCCAGGGCATCTTCTCGTCATTCCCAAGACGGGCTCCCGCAACATGCTGGATGCCGATCCCGCGGTCCTGGCGAAGCTAATTCCGGTCGTGCAGAAGATGGCGGTCGCGGCAAAAGAAGCCTTCGAGGCGGATGGGATCTACATCGCCCAGTTCAACGAGCCGGCGGCCGGCCAGACCGTCTTCCACCTGCATTTCCACGTCATCCCGCGTCACGAAGGCCAGCCGTTGAAGCCGCATACCGGCGGCATGGAAAGCATCGACGTGCTGAAGGCCAATGCCGAGAAGATTAAGGCGGCGATGGACGAGTAATCATTGGCGATCAGCTCAAGGCCAGCAGGCCTGCAATGAGCAAGGCCATGGAAACGACGACGCCGACGGCCACTTTTTGGCCGGCGGCGAGAAATGCCAGAAAGCCAAGGCCCGCCGCACCGAGTCGCAGCCAGAGCGGAGAGCTTTCCAACATGCCGCTGGGAAAGACGATCAGCTTGGCCGTCACGGCCATCACCAGCGACGTGGCAACCGCCCTGACCCAACGCAAAGCCTCTGACTCCTCGTCAAGCCGGTTTCCGGCGACAACCCCAAGATAGCGCCATAAATCCGTAGCAAGCCAGCCACCGATGGCAATCACGACAAAGGGCCAGTAGTCCGCCATCATGGGGATTTCTCCGCTGTCAAATCAGTGGCGGCACGGCGCTGGCGAATGGCGCGGTCGATGAGATAGGCGACCGTTCCTCCGCCAATGCCGGCCACCAGAATATCTAAGCCCGGCATGACCAGTGTCAGCACCGGACCACCCACGGCCCCGATCACAAATGCAAGCTTCAACAGGGGTTGGCGCGATGTCGCCCAGATCGAAGCGACGAAATAGACGGGCGTCAGGAAAAACAGGGCACCGGCGATCAGCGGCGGAAAGCTCGCCACAAGGCCGTAGCAGATACCAACCAGAACCGTATTGACCAGCGTCAGCGTGATCCCGAAACCCGCGAAGTAACGCACGCGATGCTCCCGCGGCACATCGGCTATGTGCTGCATGGTGAAGACCCATGCGGTGATCGCGACAAAATGCGACAGGATCAGCAAGACCCAGGTCGGCGTGCGTTCGGTCCTGATTTCGGGGACCAAGGATGCGACCATAGGCATCATGCGGATGGACGACAGCGATACGGCGATGAAGATCGCCAGCAGAGACGCGCCGCTCGCCATCATGCCGGTGAGGATCATCTTCGCCGGGAGAGCCCAGACGGCCATGGTCATCACCATGGCCTGGGTCCGGGTGAGACCCGATTCGAGTGCGAAGGCGCTGAAGCCGACGAACGAGACCATCAGGATAAAGGCTGGAAGCGAAAAGATTCCGCGAAGACCCGCAAGATACCAGTAATAAGGACTGTGGTCGTGTTGGACGGAGGTCATCGGCAGTCCGGCATTGAAAACGAAGATGCCGGGCTTTCGCCCGGCATCGTTGCGGCCTGGATGCAGGCCATCACTTCTTCTTCGGCACCCGCGGAACGGCGCTGCGCCGCTTCGGGGTCTCATCCTCAGGCGCCTGTTCCGGAGCCGCGGCGACGGCGGGTTTCGCCGCACGTTTCGGCTTGGCCGCGACAACAGGCGCCTCTTCGACACCATCGGCGGCCACGAGTTCTGCTTCCGGCTTCGGCTTGACCGGAGCGACATCCGAGAGCGCCTCGAGGTCCAGCACCTCCTTGCCCTCGTCATCGGTCTTGGTGCCGACCTTGACCACGCCCCCCTTCTTCAGCTTGCCGAAGAGGATCTCGTTGGCGAGCGGCTTCTTAATGTGCTCCTGGATGACGCGCGCCAGCGGACGGGCGCCCATCTTCTCGTCATAGCCGTTCTTCGACAACCAGGCGACAGCCGCCTCGCTCAGATCGAAGGTGACGTTGCGTTCGGAAAGCTGCGCTTCCAGCTGCATGACGAACTTCTGCACGACCTTGTGGATGACTTCGGTCGGCAGCGGAGCGAATGCGATCGTCGCGTCGAGACGGTTGCGGAATTCGGGCGTGAACAGCCGGTTCAGCGCCTCCTCGTCTTCGCCGGTACGCTTGGACGAGCCGAAGCCGATAGCGGACTTGGCCATTTCCGACGCGCCCGCATTGGTCGTCATGATCAGGATGACGTTGCGGAAGTCGATCTTCTTGCCGTTGTGGTCGGTTAGCGAGCCATGGTCCATGACCTGCAGCAGGATATTGTAGATATCCGGATGCGCCTTCTCGATTTCGTCCAGCAGCACAACGCTATGCGGATGCTGGTCGACACCGTCTGTTAACAGGCCGCCCTGGTCGAAGCCGACATAGCCGGGAGGAGCACCGAGCAGGCGCGAGACGGTGTGCCGCTCCATGTATTCCGACATGTCGAAGCGCAGCATCTCGACGCCGAGCGAAGCGGCCAACTGCTTGGCAACTTCGGTCTTGCCCACACCGGTGGGGCCGGAGAAGACATAGCAACCGATCGGCTTGTTCGGCTCGCGAAGACCGGCACGGGCCAGCTTGATCGAGGTCGACAGGGCCTCGATCGCCTTGTCCTGGCCATAGACGACCGAACGCAGCTCCTTTTCCAGGTTGGCGAGAACCATCTCGTCATCCTTGGAAACGGTCTTGGCCGGAATGCGGGCCATGGTGGCGATCGTCGCCTCGATCTCTTTCTCAGTGATCAGCTTGCGACGCTTGGACGCCGGCAGCAGCATCTGGGCCGCACCGGTTTCGTCGATCACGTCGATCGCCTTATCCGGCAGCTTGCGGTCAGAGATGTAGCGCGCCGACAGCTCAACCGCCGACTTGATCGCCTCGTTGGAATACCGCAGCTTGTGGTAATCCTCGAAATAGGGCTTCAGGCCCTTCATGATCTCGATGGCATCCTCGATCGAGGGCTCGTTGACGTCGATCTTCTGGAAGCGACGAACGAGAGCACGATCCTTCTCAAAGAACTGGCGGTATTCCTTGTAGGTGGTCGAGCCGATGCAGCGAATCTGCCCGGAGGACAACGCCGGCTTCAGCAGGTTCGATGCGTCCATGGCGCCGCCCGAGGTCGCGCCGGCACCGATGACGGTGTGGATCTCGTCGATGAACAGCACGGCGCCGGGATATTCCTCGAGTTCCTTCACCACCTGCTTCAGGCGCTCCTCGAAGTCACCACGATAGCGGGTACCGGCGAGCAGCGTGCCCATGTCGAGCGAGAAGATCGTGGCATCAGCGAGCGCCTCGGGCACCTTGCCTTCGATGATCCGCTTGGCCAGACCTTCGGCGATCGCCGTCTTGCCGACGCCGGGATCACCCACGTAAAGCGGGTTGTTCTTCGAACGGCGGCACAGGACCTGGATGGTCCGGTTGACCTCGCTATGGCGCCCGATCAGCGGATCGATGCGGCCGTTGCGAGCCTTTTCGTTGAGATTGACGCAGTAGGCCTTGAGCGCATCCTGCTGCTTCTTGGCCGATCCCTCTTCCTGGTCGCGGGACTGCTTGGGCTCGGCTTCGCCGTCCTCCGCACCCCGGGGCGAACGGACCTGGGACGATCCCGGCCGTTTGCCGATGCCGTGGGAGATATAGTTGACGGCATCATAGCGCGTCATTTCCTGCTCCTGCAGGAAAAAGGCCGCATGGCTCTCGCGCTCGGCGAAGATCGCAACGAGCACATTGGCGCCCGTAACCTCTTCGCGGCCGGACGACTGGACGTGGATCACCGCTCTCTGGATGACCCGCTGGAAGCCCGAGGTGGGCTTGGAATCCTCGTCATATCCGGTCACGAGATTGGCCAGTTCATTATCGACATAGTCGCTGACCGTCTTGCGCAAGACATCCAGATTGACATTGCACGCACCCATCACGGCCGCTGCGTCAGCGTCGTCGATCAGCGCGAGCAGCAAATGCTCCAGCGTTGCGTATTCATGATGCCTCTCGTTGGCAAAGGTCAGTGCCTGGTGCAGTGCCTTTTCGAGGCTGGGAGAAAATGTTGGCACGGTCAGTTCCTCACTTCTTTTCCATCACACATTGCAGCGGGTGTTCGTGCTGCCTGGCGAAATCCATAACCTGGCTTACCTTGGTCTCGGCGACCTCGTAGGTAAACACGCCGCATTCGCCCACGCCGTGATTGTGGACATGAAGCATGATGCGTGTCGCCGCTTCCCGATCCTTTTGAAAGAAACGCTCCAGGATGTGGATCACGAATTCCATGGGCGTATAATCATCGTTCAGAAGCAATACGCGATAAAGATTGGGCTTCTTCGTTTTAGACTTGGTACGGGTGATGACTGAGGTACCACGGCCGGTGTTATCCCCGTCACCCTGTTGTTGCATCACGATCGGCGTTGCGATCATTTCACTCTTTCTCTCTCACGGTCCGGACCGCAGACGCGGACGATAGTTCCGGACATCAAGCCCATTAAGGTAGTTCATTGTTTGCGGATTTTAAGGCCCTTGCAGCACAGTGCAAACAGATTTGAGAGGCAACGTCTTCAAATCTTCAAAAAGGGCAAGCCTGGGGAAGGCCACGAGAGGCGCGATGGCCGCCAGGTCATGAAAAGCGATGGAGTGGGAAGCAAAAAACCGGCCGCGAGAACGCGACCGGCCAAATCAGGCGGCTGATTTTGTCTTCAGGCGGAGACCGGCCTGCCGATTACTGCATGACCGACTGGGTCGGTGCCGGCGCCATGGAAGAGGCCTTTGCCATGCCGGCCTCGTAAGGCTTGTAGGCAGTCTTGGCCAGTTCGGCATACATCTCGCTCATCTTCGTGGCTTCGCTGACGAAGCTCTCATAAGAGCTCTTCATGAACGAGGACTGCAGTTCGAACGCGCTTTCGATGCTCTTCACGCCGGACAGCTGCTCCATGAAAGACGCCATGTCCTGAAACGACTTCTTGGAGTATTCGGAGGCTTCCGCCGCGATCGCCTGGTATCCCTTCGCGACCTCGGCATAGTTCTTCAGCATCGCGTCGATGGCCTCTTTGCTCTTCTTGCTGGCGTCGTCGAAATTGAACATGTCACCGGTCCTTCTGGTTAGATTACATGCAATCTTAACTAGCAGCTGCACAATTTTTGTCAAGTAGTATTGTGCATTGCAAAACAATCACAGGTTTATTTAAAGTTATAAAAAAAGCCGACCTGGCTTAGGTCGGCCCGCGAAATATTTGATATTTCGAAAATATATCAGACCGGGTGCAACTCCCGGCTTTAGAGATCCACGTCCAGGATCGCCATGGAAAAATTATAGGACAGATCGCCGTCTTCCTCGTCCTTGAAGACCACGCCCAGAAATTCATCGCCCATGTATACTTCAGCCGAGTCGTCCTTGCGGGGCCGGGCCTTGACGACCATCTGCGCGTTGAACATGCGCTTGAAGTAAGCGTCGAGTTTTTTGATTTCGTCAGGCTTCACGGCTTTTCTCCATACGATTCAGTTGGCGCCGCTTTTGGCACGGGCATGACCGGCATGTAAAGGCGAATGGCTTTGAAAGGCGCGGCGAATCGCCGCCACGCCCTCGCCCCGACGGCCGGGCCGACGTCAATAATCAGTCGTCAGAGCGAAGGATTTGATCCATGGAGCGCGACGGCTCGGCGCATCCCGCCTCACCCACGACCCGGGCGGGCACACCTGCTACGGTTGACCCCTTGGGCACCGGCTTCAGCACGACGGAGCCTGCGGCAACGCGAGAGCAGCAACCGATCTCGATATTGCCGAGCACCTTCGCCCCTGCGCCGATCAGCACACCATCACCAATCTTGGGATGGCGGTCGCTGCCCTCCTTGCCGGTGCCACCCAGGGTGACACCGTGCAGGATCGAGACATTGTCGCCGATGCGCGCGGTTTCGCCCACCACGAGCCCGGTGGCGTGATCGAGGAAAATTCCCCTGCCGATGCGGGCTGCCGGGTTGATATCCGTCTGGAACACGCTCGACGACCTGCTCTGCAGATACAGAGCAAAGTCGCGCCGTCCCTGGCCAAGCAGCCAATGCGCCAGCCTATGCGTCTGGATCGCGTGGAATCCCTTGAAATACAGGACCGCGTCGAGGAAGCGCGTGCAGGCAGGATCGCGATCATAGACCGCCTGGATATCGACCCGCAGCACCGTGCTCCATTCCGGCCAGTCGGCCAGCATCTCCTGGAAGGCTTGCCGCAGAAGGCTGGCCTGGACATCCTGATGGTCGAGACGCTCGCAGATGCGGTAGATGACGCTGTCTTCCAGCGAGCGATGATTGAGCACCGTCGAATACAGGAAGGCCGCGAGTATCGGATCGCTCTCGGCGGCGACCCGCGCTTCCTGGCGCAGGCTATGCCAGATCGGGTCCATCGGCTTCACATGCTCCGAGACAAGCAGCTCGTTTTTTGCGACCATCGGAGGTCTCCTCGTTCTATCATCATCTTTATATATAGCATCCGCTGACCAACATAAATGGGCCATTTCCTGATGACAAATTCACGCGATTTCGCAGCCGGCGGCATTCATGCCGCATGCGGCGACGGCTTGGGCATGCTGACCATCGACAACCAGCCGCGCCGCAACGCACTGACGGCTGCCATGTGGCGCGCCATTCCCGACGCCGTCACCTGGCTCATCGGCGAGGCCGGCGCGCGGGTGATCGTGCTTGCAGGCGCCGGCGGACGAGACTTCAGCGCCGGCGCCGATATCTCGGAATTCGCCCAGGTTCGAAAAGACACCGAATCCGCCCGCATCTATGAGGCCGAGAACAGCGCCGCCTTCGCAGCGCTGCGGCAGGCGAGAGTGCCGGTGATTGCTGCCGTGAGAGGCATTTGCTACGGCGGCGGCCTTGGCCTTGCCGCGGCCTGCGACCTCAGGCTTGGCACCGCCTCCGCCACGTTTGCCGTGCCCGCCGCGCGGCTCGGCCTCGCCTACCCTGCCGACGCCATCCAGGACTTTTACGAGAGCTTGGGGCCGCAGATGGCGCGGCAGATGCTGTTCACCGGCGCGCCGGTCGGTGCCCAGGCGCTGTTGGCAAATGGCTTCCTGCTCGACGTCACAGAAGATGGCGCGCTTGATGGTGCCGCCTTCTCGCTTGCCGATACCATCGCGGCGAATGCGCCACTCTCCGTTCAGGCAGCCAAGCTTGCGCTGCGGGCGGTCGCCCAACAGGACGCCGATCTGTTGCGAGAGGCCGATATCGTCGGATCCTCCACATTCGACAGCCGGGATTATGCAGAGGGGCGCGCCGCCTTTGCCGAGCGGCGAAAGCCGATATTCGAAGGAAGATAACCTTTAAGTAGCGTATATTATTTTTAGTTATCATAGGTTGTATTTCCGCTGAAATTGACCTAGCGTTCCATGGTTCATCATTTCCGAATGGGGGAGAGCCATGAGTTGGATAAGCGACACCGTGCGACTGAGCAATCGCGCAGGGCTTAACGGTTCTATTGAGCCGCTTTCGAACAATCTCATGCTGCGCGTGTTGGGAAGCCCGCGCGGCAATTACGACCAGGAATGCCGGCCCGTCACCAATGGCCGAATCAGAAACCTGATCGTGACCGAAGATGTCGGCCCATTTCGTGTCACCGGCTTGAAGCCGGTCGTCGAAAAACTTCGCGCGGCACTGGCAGATGTGAAGCAAAAGGAGCCGGAATGCTACAATGCACTGGGCAGTGCCGGCATGCTGTGCACGCGCTACGTGCGTGGCAGCAAGACGTCTATCAGCAACCACTCCTGGGGATGCGCGATCGATTTTACCCTTGAAGGCAAGCTCGATACGCGAGGCGACGACAAGGCGCAGAAGGGTCTTATCCGCATGCACCCCATATTCAATAGCCACGATTTCTTCTGGGGGGCGGCTTTCAAAACGGAAGACGCCATGCATTTCGAAATTAGCCGCCAGCAGATGTTGAAGTGGAACGAGGAGGGTGTGTTCGGCGACCCCGTTGCACTTCATGAGGAAGCACGACTCGTTGCCCTAGGAGATCGTGGGCCTCAAGTGGAGTGGATCCAGGAGCGATTGAACCTCGTTCTGGGGCTCGATGTCGAGGAAGACGGCATATTTGGCGCGGCCACCCGTGCGTCCGTCATCCAGTTCCAGAGGCACGCGGGCATCCGGCCAGACGGCGTTGCAACCAATGACACCATGGAGGCACTCAGAAGAGCATCACCGCAATAGCCGCGGATCGAACACCCAACTTCAGAGGCAAATTGGCATCACGCTTGCTCGTTGGCGGCCAAGAACTCCAGCGCCGCACGCTTGAACACCCGGTCGCCGACGGCCAGCATGTGGTCACGGCCGGGTATGTCGATCGCGGTGGCATTCTGCATCAGGGCCGCCAGTTCCTGCGGCGAGCCGGCAATGTCGTCCTTGGTGCCGACGCCGATCAATGTGGGTTGGTCGATGCGGGCCACCTGCTCGCGGCTGACAAGCAAGCGCGATGTCTGGATGCAGGCTGCCAGCGCAAATCGATCGCTGCGCGTCTGATCTGCGAAAGCCCTGAACATGCGGCCACGCGCATGGGTGACATCATCGAGTGACGGCGCCAGCAAGGCCTCGGCGATCGGGTCCCAATCACCGACGCCGTCGCAGAGACCAATCCCCAACCCGCCGAAGATCAGCGAGCGCACCCGCTCGGGATGCTCAAGCGCAAGAAAGGCCGAAATCCGCGCGCCCATGCTGTAGCCCATCACATGGGCTCGATCGATGCCGAGATGCGACAGGAGTGCTGCGGCATCGGCCGCCATCAAGGGCGGATAATAGGCTTCTGCGTCATGCGGGCGGTCGCTATTGCCATGGCCGCGGTTGTCGATCGCGATCACCCGGAAACCGGCATCGCCGAGGGTCTTGACCCAGCCGGGATGTACCCAGTTCACGACGGCGGTCGATGCAAAGCCGTGGATCAGCAGGATCGGGGCACCCGACGGATCGCCCTCGTCGAAATAGGCCAGTTGCAAACCGTCGTGAAAGAACAGGGAAAAGGGCGGGGCATTCAGGTTCATCATATCCATCCCGGGCGCTACTCTCGCTCAACGCCATGTTGGGCACCGCACATAGACGACGGCGCCGGATTTGCCGCACCTTAGGCAAGGCAAGGGTCGCGTCAAAGGTCCATCCATAAGATTTCTGTGATTTCCCGAGGTGTTTGGCACTACACATTTTCAGGCAACGGGGCTAAGGTCCGCGCAAATTGCACGCAGTCGGAGATCACCCATGGCCGGACATCATTCCATTCCGCACTTTCAGAACGATGGCGGACATCGCCTCATCGAGATCGGCGTGCGGGAATTCATGTGCACCGGCGCATCCCAGCCTTTCGATCATCCGCATATCTTCATCGATATGGGCCATGATGACGAGAAGGTCTGCTCCTATTGCTCGACCCTCTACCGCTACAATCCTTCCCTGAAGGCCGACCAGACAAATCCGGCCGGCTGCGTCTTCCTGTCGAAGGTGGCTTAAACGAAGCCTAGAACGGATCGGCATCTTCCATGCCCGTTACATCCGCCGTGGTGGTCGGCGCCGGCATTGCCGGCCTTTCGACCGCATTGTCGCTGGCCCATCACGGGATTCATGCCGACATCCTGGAGCAGGCTCCGCAGTTGGGCGAAGTGGGCGCCGGTCTGCAACTTTCACCGAATGCTTCGCGCGTTTTGCAGGCCCTCGGCGTTCTCCAGGACATCGAGGCCCACTGGCGTCGGCCTGACTATATCAATCTCGCCTCCGGCCTTAGCCTGAAGACGCTCGCGGCCGTACCCGCCGGCTCGTTTGCGGAGAATCGCTGGGGCGCTCCCTATGGGGTGCTTCATCGCTCGACGCTGCAGCAGTCCCTGTTGTCGGTAGTGCTGAAGAACCCGCTGATACGCCTGCATCTCGGCACCCGAATCGAGGATGCCGGGCGCAAGCAGCTTGCCGAACTCGTCGGGCACTCACCCGACGTCGTGATTGGCGCTGACGGCGTGTGGTCACGGACGCGCATCATGATACCGGGGGCGCCGGAGGTCTCGTTCTCCGGAAATGTCGCCTGGCGCTTCACGCTGCCGGCCAAGGGGGGACCCGGCTTCCTGGATCCGGCCAACGTCACGGCTTATCTTGGGCCGAACTGCCATCTGGTCGCCTATCCACTGCGCGAGATCAGCGGCTACAATATCGTGGCCATCAGTGCCGGAGTGAGCCCCGGAGAGACCTGGTCCGCCACCGGAACGGAGGCCCAGAAGGCCCTTCTGGCGCGCGCCTTCGCGGGCTGGCACCCGTCCCTGCAGTCGATGATCGCATCAGCGCCTGCGCTGAACTACTGGCCGCTATTCCAGGCGGGACCGGGTCAATGGCATGGCGGCGGAGACACGGTTCTGGTCGGCGATGCGGCCCATGCGATGATGCCGTTTTCGGCCCAAGGGGCTGCGATGGCGATCGAGGATGGTTTCGACCTGGCGGCGCTCCTTGCGCATCATCCGCTGCAGACTGCGCTCGACCGGTACCAGAGCCTTCGACAGGCGCGAGCGGCGCGGGTGCGGCAGCGCGGTGCCTTCAACAAGTTTGTCTATCACGCGCGCGGCCCGATCCGCATGGGCCGCGATCTCGTGCTGGCGCTGCGGCCACCGCAAAGCCTGGCCAGCGATCTCGACTGGCTCTATGGCTACCGCGCCGGCGAACAGGTTTAAATACTTCGGGCACAACCGGCGTCACAGGAACGCCGGCTGCCGTTCGTCAATTGAGACTTAGATTGCTGCCGCTGCGGCAAAACCCGCCTCCAGGTCAGCGAGCAGGTCCGGCACGTCCTCCAGGCCGATCTGCAGACGGATAACCGGGCCTTCGCTCGGCGCCTTACAGATCGTGCGGTCGTCGAGATTGACCATCACGGCCAGGCTCTCATAGCCACCCCAGGAATAGCCCAGCCCGAAAACGGACAGTGCATTCAGGAACGCCCGCGCCTTCGGCTTGAATTTCGCCGGCTCATCGGCCGCCAATACGAAAGAGAAGATGCCGCTTGCGCCCTTGAAGTCACGCTTCCAGATGTCGTGGCCGGGAAAGCTCGGCAAGGCCGGATGAAGGACGCGGGCAACACCATCCCTGCCCTCAAGCCATTCGGCCACTGCCAGGGCCGCCTTCTGGTGGGCGTCGAGCCTGAGGCCCATGGTGCGCAGACCGCGCAGGATCTGGTAGCTGTCATCGGGCGCGCCACAGATGCCGAGCGTGATATTGGCTTCGCTGAGCTTCTCCCAATGCGCAGCATTGGCAGAGACTGTGCCCATCAGGATGTCGGAATGGCCCGACGGATATTTCGTCGCCGCATGCATGGAAATGTCGACACCGAAATCCAGCGGCTTGAAATACAGCGGCGTCGCCCAGGTATTGTCCATGGTCACCACGCAGCCATGGCGGTGCGCGATATCGGAAATCGCCCTGATATCCTGCATTTCAAAGGTGTTGGAGCCTGGCGCCTCGGTGTGAACCAATTTGGTATTGGGTTTTATCAAGGTCTCGATGCCGGCGCCGATCGCGGGATCGTAATATTCGACTGTCACGCCGAGTCGCTTCAACATCGTGTCGCAGAAATTCCGGCAGGGCGAATAGACCGAATCGACGATCAGCGCGTGGTCGCCTGCGGACAGGAAGGCCAGGAACGGAACCGTTATGGCTGCAAGACCCGAGGGCACGAGGATCGTGCCGGCAGAACCTTCCAGCGCATCGATCGCCGCGCAAAGCGCATCCGTGGTCGGCGTGCCACGCGTGCCGTAGGTGTATTTCTGCCGACGGGACTCCATGGTTTCGACATCGGGAAACAAGACCGTTGAGGCATGCACTACCGGCGGATTGACGAAACCATGATATGCGAAGGGATCATGGCCAAGGTGGCACAACCTGGTGTTCGTGCCGGCGCCGGCCAGCATTGTCTCTCTGTCTTTCATGGGGGGTGGGAGCCTTTCCTGCGACTGCGATACCCGATTTCTGACCGTTGGCCGGGTTGCGGTCAAGCCCCTCGCCCAGGTCATGGCGGACGGATAAAACATCTCAAGGACGATATCCAAAGCGTTTCGGGAGATGATTTTTTCGGCAAATCCCTGCACTCACGAATGATTTATGCCTCATTTTGCAGCCGAATGAGCAAATTGCCAATTTTTGGCGCAATTATTCGGGTCGAGACTTGACCCTGTTGCCATTTAAGACTGTGATAGCCCTTGTCCGCGCCGGGAGGTCGGCGGGCCGGCGAGGCGACGGGAGCCATCCCGCGCAGGAGAAATCGCCGCGATCACAAGAAAACAGACAAAAGGTTGGGAAAAATGAACAACAAGTTTCTGTCAGTCGCGATTGGCGCAGCAGTCCTGGGCTTTGGCTCGGCTGCATCGGCTGCCACGCTCGACGACGTAAAGGCCAAGGGCTTCGTTCAGTGCGTTGTCAACACCGGTCTTGCCGGCTTTGCCGCTCCGGATGCTTCCGGCAACTGGTCTGGCTTCGACGTCGACTACTGCAAGGCCGTGGCTGCTGCGATCTTCGCCGACGGCACGAAGGTGAAGTACACGCCCACCACGGGCCAGACCCGTTTCCCGGCCCTTCAGTCGGGTGAAGGCGACGTTCTCTTCCGCAACACCACCTGGACCATCAGCCGCGACACCGCGCTGGGCTTCAACTTCCGCACCGTCAACTATTATGACGGCCAGGGCTTCATGGTTCCGAAGAGCCTCAACGTAAAGTCCGCTCTGGAGCTGTCCGGCGCTGCCGTCTGCGTTCAGTCCGGCACGACGACCGAACTCAACCTCGCCGACTACTTCAAGGCCAACAACCTGGAATACAAGCCGGTCGTTTTCGAAAAGTTCGAAGAAGTCAACGCTGCCTACGCCGCTGGCCGTTGCGACGTCTACACCACCGACCAGTCCGGCCTTTATTCGGTCCGCCTGAACCTGACCAACCCCGACGATCACATCGTTCTGCCGGAAATCATCTCCAAGGAGCCGCTTGGCCCGGCCGTCCGCCAGGGTGACGACCAGTGGTTCGATATCGTGAGCTGGACCCACTACGCGCTGATCCAGGCAGAAGAATTCGGCATCACCCAGGCCAATATCGACGAGATCAAGGCCTCGACCACCAACCCCGATATCAAGCGCTTCCTCGGCACCGAGGCTGATACCAAGATCGGTACCGACCTTGGCCTGACCAACGACTGGGCCTACAACATCATCAAGGCCGTCGGCAATTACGGCGAAATTTTTGAGCGTAACATCGGCACGAACAGCCCGCTCAAGATCCAGCGCGGCCTGAATGCGCTGTGGTCCAAGGGTGGCCTGCAATACGCACCGCCGATCCGCTAAGCGATCGTCGAAAATTTGCCGGGGCGATCCGTCGCCCCGGCCCCATAACAAAAAAGACAAGCAGAATAAGGTCCGCAAAGGACCACAGGGGATTGGCCAATGACTGACCATGCCTTAGCCGCGCCAGCGGAACGGGGGACTATTACCAGCTATATCTACAACCCGACGGCACGCGCTATCTTCTTTCAGGTGCTGACGGCCCTGCTGACCGTGCTTTTCGTGCTCTGGATCGCGGGCAACACCGCTGACAACCTCGCACGCTCCGGAACAGCGTCCGGATACGGCTTCATCAACAGCCGCGCCGGCTTCGACATCGGCCAGTCGATGATCGAATATACCAGCGACTCCACCTATGGACGCGCGCTGGTCGTCGGCTTCCTCAACACCTTGCTCGTTGCCGTTACCGGTATCATCACCGCAACGATCATCGGCTTTATCATCGGCATCGGCAGGCTTTCCAGCAACTGGCTGATTGCCCGGCTGTGCACCGTTTATGTCGAAGTCTTCCGCAATATCCCGGTGCTGCTCGTCATCTTCTTCTGGTATTCGGGCGTGCTGAGCACCCTGCCCCAGGTGCGCGAATCGCTGGATCTGCCGCTCGGCATGTTCCTGAACAACCGAGGCCTCGCTGTTCCCAAGCCGATCTGGGGCGATGGCGCCATCGCGCTGCCGGTAGCTCTCCTGATCGGGATCGTGCTTGCCATTGTCGTCGCGCGCTGGGCCAAGGCCAGGCAGATGGCGACCGGCCAGCAGTTTCCGACGGTCTGGGCTTCGCTCGGCCTGATCATCGGTTTTCCGCTGATCGTATTTGCGCTGGTCGGTTGGCCGCTGTCGTTCAACTATCCCGAACTCGGCCGATTCAACCTCGCCGGCGGTGCGGTTCTCGGGCCGGAATTCGTCGCGCTCTATCTTGCACTCTCCTTTTACACGGCGTCCTTCATTGCCGAAACAATCCGCGCCGGCATCAGGGGCGTGCCCAAGGGACAAAGCGAGGCATCCGCGGCGCTTGGCCTGCAGCCGAGCCAGGCGACACGACTTGTCGTCGTGCCCCAGGCCATGCGCATCATCATTCCGCCGCTCACCAGCCAGTATCTGAACCTGACGAAAAACTCCTCGCTTGCCGCCGCGATTGGCTTTCCCGATCTCGTGGCAACCGGCGGAACGACCCTGAACCAGACCGGTCAGGCGATCGAGGTCGTCTCGATCTGGATGGTCGTCTATCTCTCGATCAGCCTGGCGACATCGGGCTTCATGAACTGGTTCAATGCCAAGATGGCCCTGGTGGAGCGATAAAACATGGCGCGTGACATCACTTACGTTCGCCAGGACATGCTGGCGCCAAAACCCGCCCCGGTCAGCCAGGGTACGGTGACCGGCTGGATCCGGTCCAACCTGCTCGCCACGCCCAAGGACGTGGTGCTGACCTTCATAGCGGTTGCCCTGCTGCTCTGGACGGTGCCGGGCATACTCAACTGGCTCTTCATCCAGGCAAGCTGGGTCGGCTCCGACCGCTCGGTTTGCGCCACGATCCCGCAGGGAGGCATCCAGCCGGAAGGCTGGAGCGGCGCCTGCTGGGCTTTCGTTGAAGAGCGTTTCGGCCAGTTCATCTTTGGCCGCTATCCCCTTGAAGAACGCTGGCGGCCAATGCTGGTCGGCATCATGTTCATCGCCCTGCTGATGCCGATGCTGATCCCGAAGGTGCCGAACAAGGGCCTAAGCGCTGGCCTACTGTTTGTAGCATTCCCTATATTGTCTGTATTCCTGCTGATGGGCGGAATGGCTTTACCATTCGCAGCAATCGGTTTTGCGGCCTGGGTCATCAATCTGGCAGTATGGCTTTTGGCCGTATTGGTGTACTATATTGCCGCTGCGCCACTGGGTTTGGTCAATTCAGCTTTGTGGCTTCTTTCGTTCTTCACTCAGATAGATCAGACAGGCTGGCAACTAACTCAAGGCATGCTTGAGGGATTTGCGGCGCTTGTTTCGCACCCATTGTATTTCCTGTCGTCATCGATAGAGAGCGTTCGAGAACTAACCGAACAGGGAATCGGATCACGCGCCTCGTTTTGGGTTGACTACGCATTGACGGGGTCTGTGATTTTACTCATCGGTCTTCGCGCTGCTGGAAGGTTGTCGCTGCAGACTATTTTGGTCGTGCTTTTGTTCGGCCTTTTCGTCTTCTTCACCGGTATAGATACGGACTTACTTACCAAGGTCGAAACCCCGCTCTGGGGTGGCCTGATGGTGACGCTGGTGCTGTCTTTCGTCGGCATCGCGGTTTCCTTGCCGCTCGGCATCCTGCTGGCGCTGGGTCGGCGATCCAATCTGCCAGTCATCAAGATGCTGTGCGTCACTTTCATCGAGGTGGTGCGTGGCGTGCCGCTGATCACCGTGCTGTTCATGGCAAACGTGATGCTGCCGTTGTTCCTGCCGACCGGCTGGACCATCGACAACTTCCTGCGCGCGCTTGTCGGGGTTGCTCTGTTCGCCTCCGCTTACATGGCCGAGGTCATCCGTGGCGGTCTGCAGGCCATTCCGAAGGGGCAGTATGAAGGTGCCGATTCGCTCGGTCTCGGCTATTGGCAGACGACGCGGTTGATCATCCTGCCGCAGGCGATCAAGCTCGTCATCCCCGGCATCGTCAACACCTTCATCGGCCTGTTTAAGGATACGTCGTTGGTGTCGATCATCGGCATGTTTGACCTGCTCGGCATCGTGCAATTGAACTTCCGCGATGCGAATTGGATCACGCCGGTCACCCCGATCACGGGCCTGATCTTCGCGGGCTTCCTGTTCTGGCTCTTCTGCTTCGGCATGTCGCGCTACTCGGCGTTCATGGAACGCCATCTCGACACCGGACACAAACGATAAGAATTTTCGAGGTAACTCCTATGGCTGAAGCACAGGCTGCAAAAATGACCGTCTCGGACACCGATGTCGCGGTCGAAATCATTGGCATGAACAAGTGGTACGGCGACTTCCACGTTCTGCGCGACATCAACCTCAAGGTGATGAAGGGCGAGCGTATCGTCATCGCCGGCCCCTCAGGCTCTGGCAAATCGACGATGATCCGCTGCATCAACCGACTTGAGGAGCATCAGTCGGGCACGATCATCGTCGACAAGATCGAACTGACGAACGACCTGAAGAAGATCGACGAAGTGCGCCGCGAGGTCGGCATGGTGTTCCAGCACTTCAACCTCTTCCCGCATCTGACCATCCTGGAAAACTGCACGCTTGCGCCCATCTGGGTCCGCAAGATGTCGAAGAAGGATGCCGAAGAAGTGGCCATGCACTTCCTCAAGCGCGTCAAGATCCCGGAACAGGCAAACAAATATCCGGGCCAGCTTTCAGGCGGCCAGCAGCAGCGCGTGGCGATCGCCCGTTCTCTGTGCATGAAGCCGAAGATCATGCTGTTCGACGAACCGACATCGGCGCTCGACCCCGAAATGGTCAAGGAAGTGCTCGACACCATGGTTGGGCTGGCCGAGGAAGGCATGACCATGCTCTGCGTCACCCACGAAATGGGCTTTGCTCGTCAGGTCGCCAACCGGGTCATTTTCATGGACCAGGGCCAGATCGTCGAGCAGAATTCACCGGCAGAATTCTTCGACAATCCGCAGCACGAGCGCACGCGCCTGTTCCTCAGCCAGATCCTGCACTGATCGGCTGACTTGTTCTGCTGAAACAGGCACCCGCGGATGCTGGCGCCTGTTTTGATTCTGGAATGGCGTCACCAGGAGAGGAAATAGCGCGCGTCGATACGGGCACTGTTCTTGGTGGCATTGTGATTGAAATCTGCGCTGATACGGAAGTCGCTCAGCAACTGCCGCTCGATGCGCAGTTGGGCTGTAGGGCCTCGTTGATCGCTCGCAAGGGTCGTCGTCGCCTGCAGCGACGTCTTCGGCGCTATATCATCCACGATCAGGGTTTGGCTTCCCCGCAACACGCCCATCGTCCGATCCGGGCCAGCGTTTAAGCCCGTCGTCACGCTTTGGCGGAGCTCGAGCTCGAAGTCTTGCCCCACCGATAGGGGACGGCTGCGCCGCCATGTGACCGCGGCATCACCATGATCCGCAGCCTGGCCGGCCGTCAGTTCAAGCGAACGACGAAAAACCTCTGAATCATCCGGATTTCTGATGCCCGTGGTGACGCGCAGAGGAAGCTCGCCAAGCCTACCGTCGTCCGAACCTGAAAGTCCAACCTTGACCCGCGTTCGAACAGGGATGTCGTCGCCCAGACGCACGGTCCAGTTCAAATTGTAGGCGCGGTCTCCATTTCGGCTCGCATCGAAAGTCAAGGGCGAGGGAACAGAAAGGTCGCCGCTAAGGGCAGACGTTGGGACTGCCAGTAAGACGAGGACGCTGAGAACAGTGCCTGAGGATCGCGTCATGGCTTGCTCCTTCGAAGTCTGAGGCGCTGCACCAGCGCAACCGGAGGATCGGAGGTAAAACCTAAAGCGTGTCGCGATCTTTCAGATTCGCTTGCCACGCTTTAGTCTCTTGTTTTTCAGCATGTCGTGATCGCAAAACCGCTGCACACTTTTGCGCGACATGCTGTAGGGCCCATCAATCAGCGGAGTCTAGTTCGGCTCTTGTGCATCGCACAACAACAAATTTCATCGCAGCACGGTCGCTTCGGCCGGTATTGCAAGAAAGACTCGGGTGAAGAATGTAAACGGCATCGAAAAAGCCGTAAACGGCGTCGTGGCGCCTCGCTTGTGAGACCAGTAATCTACTGAAAATATTGGCGACCCCTGCAGGACTCGAACCTGCGACAACCTGCTTAGAAGGCAGGTGCTCTATCCAGCTGAGCTAAGGGGCCGGATCATGGACGATCCTTGCTGTCTGCAGATCGCGCGGAAAAATGTTATTCTTG
Organism: Rhizobium sp. RU36D; assembly: GCF_900176345.1. Classification (GTDB taxonomy): domain Bacteria; phylum Pseudomonadota; class Alphaproteobacteria; order Rhizobiales; family Rhizobiaceae; genus Allorhizobium. Next base: position 117,175 of record NZ_FWXU01000004.1, on the reverse strand, counting down.
CCGCCCGCACCGCCAAGTTTTGTCCAGTCAGTGTGTCCAGGGCTGCATCCGGTTGAAACGGAAATTATCCGTATAGGACAATGCCTTCCTTGTCGCTTCCTTCGGCGGGATCACCCGATACTCGATGTTATTGCGTTGCGCATAGGCTTCCGCCAGTTCCTGCGTCTCGAAGGTCAGCTTCACCTGTTGGCGGGTGTCGCCTGACGTAGTGTAACCCATCACGGGATCGATTTTTCGCGGCTCGGACTGATCAAACTCCAGAACCCAAAGATGCGTCTTGGCCTTGCCGGACTGCATGGCCGTCTTTGCCGGACGATAGATCTTTGCAGACATAGACATCTGATCCCAGTTATTGCTACAACCTGAAAGGACGTTGGCTTGAGCAAACCGGATGGCTTCGGAAAGTCCACACGTCCTTGAATAACGACGCAATTCCGAGCGAAATAATCACCCGGGATCGATAGCCTGATATAACCGCCCGCAACGGAATCCGCAACTCGTCAAATAGAGCTTCAAAGGGAAATGCGGTGGTCGATGCGAGCGAAATTCCGTTACGGAGGGCTGAGCAACGCCTGCGGGGATCTGATCTCGAGGTTCCCGTGATTGTCTAAACTCGACAAGCGCACATCAAGAACCCCGCAAATCCGCTGCGGTCGCATATTCGCTCAGAGGATAGATTTTGGGATGAGTTTTCGTCGGCCTAGACAATCAAATGACCGCCTAATGGCCGCAGGCTTCTGAAAAAAATGGTCGGAGTGGAGAGATTCGAACTCCCGACCCTCTGGTCCCAAACCAGATGCGCTACCAGACTGCGCTACACTCCGAACCGGTAATGACGGCCCGAATACACTGAACCTTCATGCGCCGCAACAGCAAAATTCCGGTTATCCAACCTCGTTCTGGCTGAAAATCCTATTTTGCCTCGGCGACAGTGATCTTGGCGCCGGGAGAAATGCCCAATGCGCGTGAGCGGCCAGCATTCACCTCCAGCACGAAGCGGACCGGGCCTCTCGATTCGATGATGGCATCAGAGAATGGCGTGGTGTTCTCAGCGATATGGGTCACGGTGCCGTCTTCTGTGATAAAGATCATGTCTAGCGGCAAAGGCGTATTGCGCATCCACATGGTCACCAGCCGTGTCTGGCCGAAATCGAAGAACATGCCCTGGTTTGGGCCGAGATCGGTCCTGTTCATCAGTCCCTGGGTGCGGGCCTCCATAGTCGCAGCGATCTCGACCGCGAAAATGTGAGACGCGCCTGACGGTGTGACGATCCGCACCTGGCCACGCGGAAACTTGACATCCGCCGACATGCCTGCGGTTACCGCCGCGAATACCAATACTAGAGACAAAAAAAGCGCCGATATAGCGCTTTTGAAGGACGAAATTTTCATATCAAGCCTCAATGAGCCCTGACGGCCGGGCTTGGACCTGGATTGTCGGGGTGAATTTCCGCCGCCATCAGGCCCTTGTCGCCATTGCCGTAGCGTACAAGAACGGTCTGGCCGGGCCGAAGTTCCGTCAAGCCGAAACGGCGAAGCGTTTCCATATGGACAAAAATGTCTTCAGTGCCCTCGCCGCGCGTCAGGAAACCAAATCCCTTGGTGCGGTTGAACCACTTGACGATGACCCGCTCCAGACCGCTCGATGGCGTGACCTGCACATGGGTCCTGACCGGCGGCAGCTGCGACGGGTGCACGGCCGTGGACTGATCCATGGAGAGGATGCGGAAGGCCTGGTAACCGCGATCGCGCTTCTGGATCAGGGCGACGATGCGGGTGCCTTCCAGGATCGTCTGGTAGCCGTCCCGCCTCAGGCAGGTGACATGCAGCAGCACGTCCTGCATGCCATTGTCAGGCACGATGAAACCGAAGCCCTTTGCAACGTCGAACCATTTGACAACGCCGGTGATTTCAATCAAATCGACGGCTTCGCCAGACAGCTCTTCGAGGCCAGCAAGCCCTTTCGATGAAATTCTGTCCGCCATTTCCTGCCAGCCCCTCGGTAACGCGTCACATTGCAACAGTTAACTGATTCTTGACGAACAGATTAACATCTCGCCAATGCATGAGCGCAAGCCCTAGTTTGCAATATACCCAGCTGCTTTTTTGGCCGGATAGCCTTGCCCGAAACTGTCCGCTGGCCCATATCGGCACAAACAAAACAGGAGACATTGATGCGCTATCTACACACCATGGTCCGGGTCAAGGATCTCGATGCGTCGCTTGCTTTCTACACTGACGTCTTCGGCCTGAAAGAGGTGCGGCGGATCGAAAACGAGAAGGGTCGCTTTACCCTGGTGTTCCTGACAGCGGATGAGGATTTTGTCGAGGCGACCGAGTCGAAATCACCATGCCTCGAACTGACCTACAACTGGGACACGGAAGACTATACCGGCGGTCGTAATTTCGGGCACCTCGCCTATGAGGTCGACGATATCTACGCGATCTGCCAGAAGCTGATGGACAGTGGCGTCGCGATCAACCGCCCGCCCCGCGACGGTCACATGGCATTCGTGCGTTCGCCGGATGGCATCTCGATCGAAATCCTGCAGAAGGGCGGTAGCCTGGCCCCCGCAGAGCCCTGGCTGTCCATGCCCAATACCGGAAGCTGGTAATCTGCGACCGCGCCCGCCTCGCGCAAGCCAGGCGGGCTATTCCTAGGGCTCTAGTCAGAGCCGGATGAGCCGGCAGACGGCGCAAGCGCGCTTCCAGAGGCTCACCGGCAACGGGAGCCTCTCATCTTGTCCAAGACATCAGTCGTTTTTCGTCATCACCACCGCGCCACGCCGCTGACACTCAGCCTTGTGGCGGGATTGATCTTGAGCGGGTGCACCACGACTGGCGGTAAGCAGGCGAGCCTGCCGGATGCTCCCAAAAACGAGAAGCAGACACAGAACCGGATCGCTACCGCACCAGTGCCAGCCCGCCTCCCGGAAGAGCGTGCAACCGATGCGCAGATCGCTGCCCTGGGCGAGCCTGTCATGGTCGAGCCGCAACCCGCAGCCCTCGACACGCCGCCAACGCAAATTGCCGATGCAAGTGCCCCGCCGCAGGATTCGGCCCCTCTTGACGAACTTGTCATGGCGCCGACGGCGGCATCGGCCGGCAGCAACAGCATCTTCGCCAGCCGGCAAATGGCCTATGCCCCTGCGGACACGTCCGGCACGGTGCAAGGGTCCACCAGCCTTGTGCCGTCGAATCTCCCAGTTCGCTCCGGAATCAATCCATCGGCGGGCAGCCTGTTCAGCGCGCCGCGGCCAGCGGCAAGCGAGCAGGCCTATGTCGAACCTGCGGCCGTTTCGCAGCCAGACCCAGCGGCCGAGCAACTCGTTACGCCTGAGCCGGCAGAGGTTGCCTATGATCCGGCAGAGCCGGTTTCCGAGGCAGCCGAACCTGCAGAAGACGGCAAGAAGAAATCCTTCTCGCTGATGCGCCTGCTTGGCCGCAAAGGCAGCTGATATCCCCAGGGCGCAGGCTCTGCGCGCCGAGGCTCGCGAACCGTAATCTCTTGTAAATATTCACCTATTCCAGCGCAGTCAGCATGGCTGTCATTTTTTTGAAAAAAATGAAAATAGGCGCTTGCGAGAATAAAAAGCTCTGACTATAAGGGCGCCACGGAGCGCACGCGCCCTTCGTCTATCGGTTAGGACACCAGATTTTCATTCTGGGAAGAGGGGTTCGACTCCCCTAGGGCGTGCCACTCCGTTCAACTATTTTCACTACAATTTTGTGCTTTGAGACCCGTTCGAGCGGCGTTCTGCGACGTTTTCAAAGGCGTAACAGCGATCGCGGCCGCACCATGCCAGCAAGGCGCGACCGGCAGAGACGTCAATGTCTGTCAAAGATGTTTCGGTGTTGAATCCGCCATCTGTTGCGTGGCCCAATCGGCGCAGGCCTTGATTCCACCGAGCGGGAAAAAGTGGATCTGCTCGAAGATCGCGTCTCCGGCGCCAGCTTGGCGTTTCGCCACGTCCTGCAGGATTTCGTCCGGCTCATAAGGAAGCATGAGCTTCGTGATGTCCATGGCGCGTTTTTGCAGGACCTTCAGCGAGGGACCGACACCACAGGCGACTGCGTATTTCAGCAGGGTCTGCAGCTTTGCCGGGCCAGCAATGCCGACATGGACGGGAAGCGTGATCCCACTGGCACGCAGGCGCGAGACCCAGGCAATAACAGGCTCCGCATCGAACGCAAATTGCGTGACGATGGCCATTTCGGCATCCGTGCGCTCTGAAAACTTCTGCTTCCAGCCAAGCGCGTCATCAACAAGACGCGTCGACCCATCGGCATCTATGTCCTTGTTGCCCTCGGGATGACCTGCGACATGGAGCCGCTTGAAGCCGTAGCGGTCAAACAGCCCCGTCTCCATCAACTGCATGGAATTGTCGAAGGCGCCGTGGGGCACCGATACGCCACCGCCCAGCAGCAGGGCCTGGTCCACGCCAGCCTCGCCGTGATAGCGCGCGATCCAGTCCTGGAGTGTCGCGGCATCGGCGATGATGCGGGCAGGAATGTGCGGCATGACCGGGAAGCCATCCTCGCGAAGGCGTTTTGCCGTCGCAACCATGTCCTCGATCGGCGTGCCCTCGATATGGGCGACGTAGACGCGCGTGCCCGCTGGCAGCAAGGTCTTGAAGTCGTCCACCTTGGCCGCCGTGCGCGGCATGACCTCAATGGAGTAGCCCTCCACGATCTCGGCCAATCCGGGAGCATCAACGACGTCCGATCCTGCACTCCGACGTTTGAAAAAATTCAGCACCGCGCACTCTCCTCTCCCAACACCCAATCATGTATACATTATCAGTCTATCTTTTCCAAGGACATCGCGCATATTTGATTTTTCCGCGTGATAACGTTGGAATTCAACCTCTCTTCCTGTCGCCATGAATACATGATGGGGATTTATCACCGACCGAAGACGACCGTCTTTTGGCCGTTCAGCAGGACCCGATCTTCCAAATGCCAGGTTACGGCGCGTGCGAGCACACGGCGCTCTATATCCCTGCCCTTGCGGACGAGATCCTCGGGCGTATCAGCATGGGTGACATGCTCGACGTCCTGGGCGATAATCGGCCCTTCATCGAGATCACCGGTGACGTAATGGGCGGTAGCGCCGATCATCTTGACGCCACGCTCATGAGCCTGATGATAGGGCTTGGCGCCCTTGAAGCCGGGCAGGAAGCTGTGGTGGATGTTGATGCAGCGGCCGGAGAGATATTCCGAAAACTCGTCAGACAAAATCTGCATATAGCGCGCAAGCACAACCAGTTCCGCGCCGGTCTCCTTGATCACAGCCTTGATCCGCGCTTCCTGCTCGTGCTTGGCGCCCTTCTCCATCGGAAAATGATGGTAGGGTATGCCGTGATGCAGCGTCAGGTTCAGGGCGGAACTCGGATGGTTGGAGACGATACCCACCACATCCATGTGCAGTTCGCCGATGCGGTTTCGGTACAGCAGGTCGCCCATGCAGTGATCAAACTTTGACACCAGGATCAGCACCCGCCGCTTTTCATTTGCCGGCCGCAGTGTCCATTCCAACCCGAAGCGTTCCGCCTCCTGCGGAAAACCCGCCTTAAATTCCTCAATCGGGCGATCCAGCGAAAACGCGACGCGCATGAAGAAGCGACCGGTTTCCTTGTCGTCGAATTGTTGCGCTTCGCTGATGTTTCCGCCCGATGCCGCCAGCCGGGTGGCAACTGCCGCAACGATGCCCGGCCGATCCTGGCAATGCAGCGTCAGAATGTAATCCGTCATGATCCAATCCCCAAAGTCACAGGAATGCCGTCACGGTCTGCGCGTGCAGGCCGACTGACATTGCGAGTGTGAAAAGATACGCGGCTCATCTGCCGCTCGCGGTCCAGCGCTGGGCGCGCACCGGCCGTCCGACGCGCCTCAACGGCAAGCGTCGCTCCCTCCCCGCTCCCACGGGTGCCCGATAAAGCCCCGCCCGTTCATCACGGGCGGGTTCATCTCTCAAATCAAGGATTCAACAGCGCCTGACGCCCTGAGATCAGGAACGCTTCGTGCGCCAGCTCTCGGCGTAGTTCTCGCGCGCTTCTCGGGCATAAGGCGTCGGCGATACGCGGACGCGGATTTCCGCCTGCTTGTGGCGCTCGGTCGAGGTCTTGCCGGAACCGCCATTGGGCTCGCCCCAGACCATGGTCAGAACATCGCCTTCCTTGATGTCGGCATCGACGATACCGAGCGACAGCATGCAACGCTCGTTGTAGCTGTAGCCGTTGAACATCGACATGCCGACCATCTTGCCCTCGTGCATGACCTTGTCCGCACTCGTCGAGGCGTAGTTCGGCTGCGGGAAGTCGATCCACTTGTAGTGCTCTTCGCCCGGCTTGAAGGCGGAGGCGATGACGTTGACGACGTCTTCCGCGTTCCACTCGAAGGTCACCTTCTTGCGGTTCTTCTGGCCCTTCATCTTTTCGAGGGCAGCCTTGCCGATGAAGTCGTCCTTCTTCCAGCCGATATAGAAGTCGTAGCCGAGTTCGAACGGATTGACGTAGTAGTCTTCGATGTTGTCAGACTCGAAGCTGCCACCGATCGCACCACCAGCTTCATAGCTGTCGGCACCAAGCCATTCACGGTAGGCGGCGAGCATGCCATCGCCGGTATAGATCGCCGGCAGCGGCGACGGGATCCAGCCCGATTCGAGCGTGTTGGTGGAATAGGCGCGGCTGCCGCAACGCACGAGGTTGACGCCAGCATCCTTGGCTGCCTGCAGGATGACCGAGAGGATGTAGCTCTTGTCTTCGTAGGGACCCCAGATTTCCAGACCCGGTGCGCCGGACATGCCGTGACGCAGCGCCTGCACCTTCTTTGAGCCGACATTGATCCAGTCGACATGGAAGAACTTGATGTCCTGGACCGGGCCGCCATTCATCTTTTCGAAGATCTTGGAGGCTTCTGGGCCCTGGATCTGGTAGCGATAGTGGGTGCGCAGAACGCGCTCGCCCTCGGGGCGCGACGGCGAACGGGGATCGTGCTTGATGCGCACATTCCACTGTCCGTAAGCAGCGCAGAACATCAGCCAGTTGGAGACTGGTGCACGTCCGACGAGGATGAACTTGTCCTGGCGCTCACGGAAAATGATGTGGTCGCCGATGACATTGCCGGCAGGCGTCACCGGAACGAAGTGCTTGGCGCGGTTCAGGTCGAAATTCGAGAAAGAGTTGATGCCGTGATAGGCCAGAAACTTCTCGGCATCAGGACCTTCGACGATGAGTTCGTCCATATGGTGCGACTGATCGAAAAGCACTGCCGAATCACGCCATGCGCGCTGCTCATCGCGCCAGTTGGAAAACTCCGGCGCAACGACCGGGTATACATACATGCCGATTTTTGAGTTGCGCAGCATCTGGACCGTGTTGCCGGCCGCCTGCATTACCGTCGCGAGCGATGAATTTGACACAATCATTCCTCCCTTGAACATGATCTATGTATACATAGACTGGCTCAACTTCGGTCTGCTGGCAAGAGATATTTTTTGGATGAGGCAATCGAAAATGCTTACGGCACGACCAGAGCAAGGCTTGGCACGCGCTCCTTGAGCATGCCGCCCTCCGTCATGACGACCTCGAGATTGCGGCGGGCAGTGCGTGCATGTTCGCGGGCCAAGGCCTCCGCACGGGAGCCTTCGCGAGCAGAAATGGCTGAAACTATGGCTTTGTGCTGCTCCTGCGCAACATGAAGAGACCGGCGAAATGCGGCGATATCGGCCTTGTCAGGCATGAAGGCGGAGGGAGATGCGAAGGGGAGCCTCGTGACCCTCTCCACTTCGCGCTCGATCATGTCGCTGCCGGACAGCGCCGCGAGCTCCTGATGGAATTCGGCATTGTATTTTGAATAGGCCTCGAAATCGACTTCGCCGGGCTGTTCGCCAAAACAATTTTCGAGCCGAGCGACAACAGCCTGTATACAAGAAAGCCCATCAGGACGCATTCCGCGCTCCGCTGCCAGGCGTGCCGCCGTCCCTTCCAGAACGCCGCGCAGCTCGATGGCGTCGATCACATCGGCATAGGTGAATTTGCGTACGACAAACCCGCCGTGGCGTCCGCGCTCAAGGAGGCCCTCCTCGGCCAGCCGCGACATGGCATCGCGCAGCGGCGTGCGGGATATTTCCAGCTCCTCGGCCAGCGGAACCTCCAGCAGACGCGTACCGCCGGTCAGTTCGCCGCTGAAAATCTTCTTTCGCAACTCAATGACGGTCCGCGTCGCGTGGGTGTTGCTCGCTGTTTCCTGCATATTCGCTTCGATCCGTTGGTGTTCGATTCCCTGGAGCCTGTGAAGACTGAAGGAGAATTCAGTCGTTCCGCCGTCCGGCAGCGGCCAGTTCCAGTCGGTGATATTATCTGACATGGAAACGGAAAAAGCTCAAACGCTGCGATTGCAGGCCCATCCAAAGCCAACGCACAGGCTGCCTAAAATTTCTCATCGTCCCTGTGAAAAAACTGCCATTTTGCGCTTGCGGTCTCAGCGAGCCCTGACTATAAGGGCGCCACGAAGCGCACGCGCCCTTCGTCTATCGGTTAGGACACCAGATTTTCATTCTGGGAAGAGGGGTTCGACTCCCCTAGGGCGTGCCACTTCTTCCGTGCGAAGATCTCCCTACATATAGTCATTTGGAAGATTGGATCCGCATTCGGGTTGCTGCCCTGTTGCGTTGGCGTTTCGCAAATCTTCAGATTTATACGTAAGCGATGACTGACGCACCGGACGCCTTGCGCGTTTGATAATTCTCCCGGTCGATTTGGACCCGTCACTCGTATGCGCCGGATATGCGTTTTTCCCGTAGAAACCACACGTCCGGAGCCTTTCTCGTCTTCTCAGGTGACGGTTACGCCGGTGCATCACTAGCCGGTTGGTCACAAACATTTACGCCCAGAACTAGCTCTTGAAAATCGCGCTGCAACACGTTCATATGCGCGCGCCCGCGGTCGGCCTCATCAGGCGACCTTTTGCCCAGGCTCCGCCCGAGCGAAGGCCGATAAGACCCGGGCATTCGAATGCGGCGTGCCAGTGGAAAGGCAGAACACCATGATTACCATTACTGACACCACCGAAGGCAATGCCACGGTCGTCCACCCCATCGGGAAAATGGACACGCTGACGGCCAAGACCTTTGAGGCGCATCTCAAGAAGCATATCGACAATGGTCAGGGTGCCCTGCTCATCAATATGGCCGGCGTCGACTACGTCTCGAGCTTTGGACTTCGTTCTCTGCTGATCGCCGCCAAGATGCTGGCGCCCGCCAATCGCAAATATGTGCTGTTTGCGCTCAATCCGCAGGTTCACGATGTCCTGCGCGTCTCCGGCTTCCTCAAGATCATCAAGGTTGTCGCCAGCCAGGAGGAGGCATTGGCAGAAGTCGCTCCCTCCGCCCCTGACGCCAACTAGGCTGGGGCCATGAGGGGGGATGCTGCCGCAACGGTCTCGGTTGCGAACGATCTGGAGGAACTGGAACGCGTCAATGCGATGCTCAGCGAGTTCGCCGACCAATCCGGCGTGAGCGACGGCGTCCGTACCGCGTTTCTTCTGGTCACCGAGGAACTGCTCGCCAATACGATACGCTACGGCTATGACGGTGGCGTCCAGGACACCATCGAGGTGACCGCCGAAGTCAAGGACGGGCGGCCGCAATTGACTCTGGCGGACGGGGCCAAGTTTTACGATATCACCCAGCCGCCGCGGCAGCCGGACGAAGACGTCAGCCTCGAAGACATGGAAATCGGCGGTCTTGGACTATTTCTTGTTCATGAATATGCCGAAGCCATTTCGCAGACCGTTGAAGGCGGGCGCAACGTCACCCGCATCACCCTGAAAGACCTGGCGGAGTAAAATAAGACCGGCGCTCACCCGCGCCGGCTTCCCCTGGTCAAGATCCCGACTGCAGCGCTTCGCGCCAGGCGCGGGCATAGGCGGCGATCTCGTAGCCGCCGGCAATCGTTATCTCTTCCGTGACGGGCGCTGCGATACCGGTCAGCAGCGCTGCGCCATCCGCGGTCCCGGTCGAGGCGCCTTCCTTCAGCACCTTTACGGGCCTGCCCGTCACCGACGACAAGGCCTTCAGATACACAGCATTCTGCGCGAAAGGCCCCTCCACCACAACAGGGCCATCGGCCTTTAGCAGGTCCAGACAGGCCGCACTCATCAGCGCGATATAAAGCGATGCCGCGACGTAGCGTTCGGCCTCGTCGACCGGATTTCCGATCCAGGCCATGGTCCTGCCGGGAAACGGGCCGGACCCTTCAACCACATTGGGCAGCACCATCACCTGGCGTGCGATGACGGCCTCCACCGCAGCCTCCGCCAGCACGGGATCCGGTCGCCCCAGATCGGCCGTCAGGATTTCGAATTCGCGTCCACCCATGAAGCGTGCTGACGGAACCGGCTGCCCGTAGGCGCTGGTATTTGCCAGGGTGTCGCGCGTAGGGTCTAGAGAGGTCAATTCTCCTCCGACGGCAAAACTGATCACCCAGGTTCCCGTCGAAACCACCGCGAAAGGCGCCGTTCGGCGAACCAGATGGGGAAGCAGCGACGCATTGGAATCATGAATGCCGCAATAGACCGGCAAGGGCCTTGCGAGGCCCAACTGGCTCGCAATTTCAGGCCTGACATCGCCCAGCCTGTCAAAGGCAGACCTCAGAGGCGCCATCAGCTCGCGAATCCCAAGGGTATCGACCAGGGAGGAATAACGCCCCTCCCCGGAAACCCACAGATCCGTGTGGCAGCCCAGGGACGTGGCTTCATTGGCCGCAACCCCCGTCAGCCGGAAGGCCCAGTATTGCGGATAGGTCATGATGGTGCGCACCGCCGAAAACCTGTCGGGAAACCGGGTTTTCAGGAAATGCAACTGGGCACCGAGATTGAGCCCCAGGGCAAGCCGGGGCGAACAGGTTTCGGAAAATGGCGGCCGCGCTGCATCATAGGCGGCGGCGATCTCGGCCGGATAGTCATGCTCGTAGTCGAGCGCTGGCATGGCCAGATCGCCATTGGCATCGAGAAGCACCGCGCTGGCGCCATGGGTGGTAATCGATACGGCGTCATAACCCGGGTGTTTCGCAAACGCTGCGAGAGCCTCCAGGATGAAGATCCACAGACCGTCGACATCATAATGCGGGTAAGGCGGGCCGGGCAGCACCCGGTTCGGCATCCTGCGAGATGCGATTTCCGCACCGGTCGCGGCTTCGATCACCACGACCTTGGCATTGGTCTTGCCGATGTCGAGGACGGCAATCCTGCGGTAAGTCGGATCGGTCATGGCAGATGGAAGACTGTCACGAGATCGGTGGCCACGGGCGAGTTGTCCGGATTGGAGGCCATGATATCAGCCATATGCGCCCACCAGCGCTTCATCACGGGATGATGCGGCAGGTCAGCCATGCCGTGGGTCTTGGGGCGCGTGAGCACGCCAAACAGCGTGTTCGTCTCGCGATCCAGGTGAATGGAATAGTCGCTGATACCCGCGGCATGCAGAAGCTCGACGAGTTCAGGCCAGATTTCATCATGGCGCTTCTTGTATTCTGCGTCCATGCCGGGATTGAGGCGCATCTTGAAAGCGTGTTTTTCCAGTTCGGACATCAAAGACCCCTTGAATGACGCAGGCGGCGCGCGACGATCGGCAAGGCGATGGTCACGATAAGCAGCAGACCGATGAAGATGGACATGACAATGCCCGGCACGTTCAAAAGTCCGAGCCCGAAGGTCACGAGGCCCATCACGAAGGCGGCGATCAGCACGCCGGCAATGGTGCCCGCCCCGCCGAGAATGGACACACCGCCCAGCACGACCATGGTGACGACCTCAAGCTCCCAGCCCTGCGCAATCGAAGGACGGGTCGAGCCGAGGCGCGATGTGAGGCAGACTGCGGCGACGCCGCTCATCAAACCGGTCAGGACGAAGAGGATGAACTTCACCCGATCAACCGGAATCCCGGAAAAGCGGGCCGCGAGCGGATTGTTGCCGATGACATAGACGTGGCGGCCGAAATTCGTCCGATGCAGCAGCACCGCGAATAGGGCCGCGACGACGAGGAAGAGCACGAATTCGAACGAGAACACCCAGACCACATAGCCCTGGCCGAAATAGGCGAAGTCGGCCGGATAATTGCCATAGGCCTTGTCACCCAACACGATGTAGGAAATGCCGCGGAACAGGCTCATGGTGCCGATCGTCACCACGATCGACGGCAGTTTCAGGACGGCGACGAGGAAGCCGTTGAACACGCCGCAACCGAGGCCGACGGAAATGCCGATCGCCACCAGGCCCGGCGCACCGACACCCATCTGGGCTGCGGCCCCCATGGCCGTGGATGCAAGGGCGATGATCGCAGCCACCGAGAGGTCAATCTCGCCGGCGATGATCAGCAGCGCCATGGCAAAGGCAATCATCGCCTTTTCGGTGAAGTTGAAGGTCGCGTCAGACAGGTTCCAGGCATTGAGGAAATAGGGCGATGCCAGTGAGTTGGCGATAAAGATCGCCACGGCGACGGCAAACAGCAGCGCCTCCCAGCTCCCCAGCGCGCGCTTCAGCGGCGTCCCGAGATGGTCGGGTATATAACGCTTCACCTGATCGGTTGGGGTCGCGGCGCTCATGCGGCCACCTCCTTGTTGGCGCCACCGGCGGCGCGGTCACGCAAGATGATCCTGCCCTTGCGGCGTTCGGCGCGGGCATTGAAAACGACGGCCAGAATGATCACGATTCCCGAGATCGCCATCTGGGCGAACGGCGAGATGCCGATCACCGGTAGCGCATTCTTGATGACGCCGAGAAACAGAGCGCCCAGCACGGTGCCGGCAACCGAACCGATGCCACCGGCAATCGAAATGCCACCGATCACGCAGGCCGCGACGCTATCAAGCTCAAACCCTGCCGCGATATCCACATAGGCGACGGCATAACGCGACACCCAGAGATAGCCGCAGAGACCGGCCAGCGCACCGGACAGGACAAACGCCCTGAAGCGGGTGCGTCCCACGTCGATACCGGCATAGACGGCGGCGACAGGATTGCCGCCAGAAGCATAGGCAGACCGCCCGAATTGCGTGCGGCTCAGCACGAACCAGATAATGAGGACGACCGATATCGCGACCCAGGAAAGCACTGGCATTCCGAGCACCGACATGCGGGGAATATTGAGAAAGTCGGGCGACATCTGATGGGCGTTGACCCAGCTGCCGCCTGATAGCACGAAGGCCATGCCGCGATAGATGGTGAGCGTGCCGAGAGTCACGACGATCGGCGGTATCTGCAGCGCCCAGACCAGGAACCCGTTGATCGCGCCAAGCACGGCGCCGATGCCGATGGCGAGCACGATCAGCAGCGCCAGCGGTAGATCGGGATAGGCCGCGTCCAGCATGGCAATGGCCACCCCGGTAAATGCAAGGTTCGCGGCCACCGAGAGGTCGATCGACTTGGTCAGAATCACCGTCATCTGGCCAAGCGCCAGGATGATCAGGATCGCCGTGTCGTTGAAAACATTGGCTAGATTGCCGGGCGTCGCAAAATTCTGCGCGCGGGTGGAGAAGGCAGCAATCATCACGACGATGATTGCTGCCAGCAGGAGTTCTCGATTTTTCAGGAGCCGCTGCATCTTTGTTCCTCAAGCATTGCCGGTAGCGGCGCGCACCAGCGTTTCGGCTGACAGATCAGCCCGATCATAAATTCCGGCCATCAATCCCTCGCGCATGACCAGCACGCGGTCGGACATGCCGAGGATTTCGGGTAGTTCCGACGAGATCATGATGATGGAAAGTCCCTCGCCGGCCAGCTCGCTGATGAAAGCGTGCACGGCGGCCTTCGAGCCGATGTCGATGCCCTTGGTGGGCTCGTCCAGGATGATGACCTTCGGCGCGGTCGCGAGCCATTTGCCGATGACCACCTTCTGCTGGTTGCCGCCGGAGAGCGTGCCGACGGGCACGGACAATGCCGCTGCCCGCAGATCGAGGCGTTCGGCATATTTGCGCGCCAGCTTCAACTCATTGGCCGCCTTCAGAAAGCCACTAACCGATGTTCGCACCAGCGAAGGCAGCGACATGTTCTGGTAAATCGGCATCTGCAGCGCCAGGCCGTGGCGGCCGCGCTCCTCCGGAACATAGACGATGCCGGCATTGATGGCGTCTGACGGCGAGCGGATGTCGAGTGCCCTGCCCTCCAGCGTCAACCGGCCGCTGGCCGGTCTGGTAATACCAAAGAGCGACTGGCACAATTCCGAGCGTCCGGCGCCGATCAGGCCATAGACGCCCAGGATCTCGCCCTTGCGCAGATCGAAGGAGATGTCGCGGAATTCGGTATCGTGGCAATATCTCTCCACCGCAAGCACGGTGCCGCCGATCGCGACCTCCGTCTTGGGGAAGACATCGTGCACATCGCGGCCGACCATAAGCCTGATGATCTCGTCCTGCGGCGTTTCTTTCAGGCGCCCCGACCCGACCATGCGTCCGTCGCGGAAAACCGCGAAATTCTCCGCGATCTCATAGAGCTCATCGAATTTGTGGCTGATGAACAGGATCGCCTTTCCCTGGCGTTTCAGGCCGGCGACAATGCGAAAGAGATCGTCGATTTCCTTGCGCGACAGGGCGGCCGTCGGCTCGTCCATGATGACGATACGCGCATCGACCGAAAGCGCCCGGGCAATCGCCACGAGATGCCGTTGCGCGATCGACAGGTCCTTCAGCTTTATCGTTGGATCGATATTGCTTTCGAGTTCGGCCATCAGCTCGCGCGAGCGCTGGTTTATGGTTTTCCAGTCGATCAGGCCAAAGCTGGTGCGGGGCGCATGACCTAGGAAAATGTTCTCGCCGACGGTCAACTCGTCAAACAGCACCGTCTCCTGGTGGATCGCGGTGACGCCGGCATCGATCGCGGCCTGGGCACTGGCAAATGCCGTCGTCTTGCCGTCGATCAGGATCTCGCCTTCGTTCGGGCGGTAGATGCCGGTCAGGATCTTGACCAGCGTCGACTTGCCCGCGCCGTTTTCCCCGATCAGGGCCGTCACCTCGCCGGGATAAAGCGCGATGCTGACACCATCCAGCGCCTTAACCCCTGGAAATATCTGCGAGATACCCCGCATTTCCAGGATGGGTGTAGATGTCGTGAAGGCGTTTGAGGTCACGTCGAGAGGTTTTGGGCGAACAGTCATGTCTTGTCAGTTTCCTGTGGGCCCCTCATCCGCCTGCCGGCACCTTCTCCCCGCAAGCGGGGAGAAGACACCAGCCATAGCCGTCGGGTCTTTGTCAGGGCACGTTCCCTCTCCCCGCTTGCGGGGAGAGGGCTAGGGTGAGGGGCGGCGCCCCAGTTGAACGTCCGATCTCAGAAGATCTTCGAGAACTGGTCGATATTCGAAGCGTCGTAGACGAAGGGATCGGCCATGGCGGCTTCGCCGTTGTCACCAACCTTGATCGTGCCCATGCGGCCGGCTGCGATGTCCGAACCCGGCTTGCCGTCGGTCTCGCCCTTGACCAGGCGATAGGCGATCTGCGTTGCCGAGTAGCCAAGGTCGATCGGGTTCCAGATCGCGAATTCCTTGGTCGCGCCCGACTTGATGGCGCCGGCCATTTCAGACGGCAGGCCAAGGCCCGTCACATAGACCTGGCCGATCTTGCCGGCATCCTTGACGGCCTGCGATGCTGCGAGAACACCAACCGTGGTCGGAGCGACGATGACCTTGACGTTCGGCGAGGAGGTCAGAAGGCCATTGGCTTCGCGATAGCTCTTGTCGGCGAGGTCATCGCCATAGACCGTCGTGGTCAGGTTCAGGCCCGGAAAGTCCTTGAGCTGCTTCTTCATTTCCTCGATCCAGATATTCTGGTTGGTCGAGGTGGTGGTGGCCGAGAGAATGGCGAAGTCACCCTTGCCGTCAGGCAGATGATCCTTGGCGAGCTGCAGGCACATCTTGCCGATTAGTTCGTTGGACGAGGGGTTGAGATGCATGATGCGGCCCTCGGCGGCAACACCCGAATCCCAGGAAATGACCTTGATACCGCGCTGGGCAGCCTTCTTCAGGGCCGGAACGACGGCGTTCGGATCGTTGGCGGAGATCGCGATGGCGTCAACGCCCTGGGCGATCAGCGAGTTGATCACTTCGATCTGGCCTTCGGCGGTCGTGGTGGTCGGGCCGGTATAGATGATCTCGACGCCGCCGAGTTCCTTGGCCGCTTCCTCGGCGCCCTTGTTGGCCGCCTCGAAGAAGCCGTTGCCGAGCGACTTGACGACCAGTGCGATCTTCACGTCTGCGGCGCTGGCCGAAGACGCCATGGCGATCAGCGTCATGGCGACGCCTGCGAGCAGTTTCTTGGACAATGTCATTGGCAGTTCCTCCCGTTGATGACTGTTGAACCCACCACCCCGATCCGGTCTTTTCACGCGACCGAGGTGGAATCTTCCTTTTCGGCTGAAGCCATGGGCTTCACCGTAATAAGCTTGATGCCCGCATCGGCGACCATGGCGGCCGCCTCGTCGGAAATCCTGTCGTCGGTAATGATGGTCGAGACGTTGTCGAGCGGGCACAAGATCAGGCTCGAGCGCTTCGAGAACTTGCTGGAATCGACCATGATGATCAGCTCATCGGCCTGCTTCATCAGCTTCTGCTCGCTTTGGATGACCAGCGCATCCGATTCCATCACGCCGTGAGCGCTGATGCCCTGGGCGCCGATGAAAATGCGGCGGGCGTAGAAATTGCGGATCGCATCATTGTCGAATGGCGAGAGAATGAGGCTCTGGTCGCGATAAATCGCGCCGCCAGGCACCGATACCGTGCATTTCGAATGCTTCACCAGATGTTCGGCGATCGCAAAGGAATTGGTCATGACCTGCAGCCGCCGCGCAGACATGAAATGAACCATCTGGAATGTGGTGGTTCCGCCATTGATGATGATCGAATCACCTTCCTCGCACAAATCCACCGCACTGCGCGCTATTGCGCGTTTCTTGTCGATATTGATCGATTCGGAAACGCGAAACGGGCGCGCCGCGAGATTGCCCAGCTGTGGCGGATGGACGGCTTCAGCCCCTCCCCGCACCCTGCGCAACTTCCCCTGCACATGCAGGGAAGCGATGTCACGGCGGATCGTTGCTTCAGAAGCCTCAGTTAATTCGGCGATATCCTGCACGGTGATCACAGGCTTTTCCTGGATCGCGCTCAATATAATGCGATGGCGTTCACGTTCGTGCATGGGATCCTCCTGAGGCTGATTAATGCCATTTAACACTCCGCTGTCAATCACAAACGATCAAAAAAGATTATATTGCAGCGCACAATGAAACTTTGTGATCGTTTGTGATTGACAATTCGCGAGGTAATGCGCGATACCTCGCTCAAGGAGACGAACGGCGCAGCGCCCTTCGTGCTAGAAAGAACATTTGGGAGGAAGCGATGACGGGCAAAACCCGCCTTCTCGAAAATCGTTGGGACGACAGCCATGCAGCCAAGCTGGATGAGCCGGGCAAGCTGCTGTATCGCTCCAATCTTTTGGGCGCTGACAAGCGCATCACCAACTACGGCGGCGGCAACACTTCCGCCAAGGTCATGGGAACGGATCCTCTGACGGGCGAAAAGGTCCGTGTCATGTGGGTCAAGGGCTCTGGCGGCGATGTCGGCACCATCAAGCTCGACGGATTCGCCACCCTCTACATGGACAAGCTCGAAGCGCTGAAGGGCATCTACAAGGGCGTGGAAGACGAAGACCGCATGGTCGGGTTCCTGCCCCACTGCACCTTCAACCTCAATCCGCGCGCGGCCTCGATCGATACCCCGCTGCACGGTTTCGTGCCGTTCACGCATGTCGACCATATGCATCCGGATGCGATCATCGCGATTGCCGCATCCAAGAATTCGAGGGAATTGACCCAGCAGATCTTCGGCAACGATATCGGCTGGCTGCCCTGGCGCCGCCCCGGTTTCCAGCTCGGCCTTGATCTCGGCGCCTTCGTCGCGGCCAATCCTAAGGCCAAGGGTGTCGTCCTGGAAAGCCACGGCCTGTTTACCTGGGCTGACGACGCCAAGGATTGCTATCTCCTGACCCTCGATATCATCAACAAGGCGATCGAGTGGTTTGCCAAGGAGACCGAAGGCAAGACGATTTTCGGCGGGGCCGCCGTCACCAGCCTGCCGGCCGAACAGCGCCGCGCCATTGCCTCCAGGCTGATGCCGGAGATCCGTGGCAGAATTGGCAAGGCAGAACGCAAGCTCGGCGATTTCGACGACCAGGATGCTGTTCTCGAATTCGTCAATTCCAAGAATTTGAAGCCGCTCGGGGCTCTTGGTACCTCCTGCCCCGACCATTTCCTGCGCACCAAGATCCGGCCGCTGATCGTCGATTTCGACCCCGCCAATCCCGATGTGGATGCGGTGATTGCCGGTCTCGACCATCAGCTTGAGGACTATCGCGCCGACTACAAGCGTTATTACGAGGCTTGCCGTCACGACAATTCGCCTGCCATGCGCGATCCCAATCCGGTGATCTTCCTGGTCCCCGGTGTTGGTATGCTGTCCTTCGCCAAGGACAAGGCAACCGCCCGCATTGCCGGCGAGTTCTATGTCAACGCCATCAACGTGATGCGCGGCGCCTCCACCGTGTCGGAATATCAGGGCCTGCCGGAGCAGGAAGCATTCGACATCGAATACTGGCTGCTTGAGGAAGCCAAGCTGCAGCGCATGCCGAAGCCGAAGTCTCTGGCCGGACGGGTTGCCTTCGTCACCGGCGGTGCAGGCGGCATCGGTCGCGCAACGGCCGAACGGCTGATGTCGGAAGGCGCCTGCGTGGTTCTGGCCGATATCGATGCGGACGCGCTCGCCGCGACCCAGGCCGATTTCGCCAAGCGCTACAGCGCCGACAGCGTGCGCAGCGTCAAGCTTGACGTGACGCGGGAAGAGCAGGTCGTTTCGACCTTCGCGGAAGCCTGCGTCGAGTTCGGCGGCGTCGACATTCTCGTGTCCAATGCCGGGATCGCCTCTTCCGCACCGGTGGAAGACACGACGCTTGCCATGTGGGACAAGAACATGAGCATTCTTGCGACCGGCTATTTTCTGGTGTCGCGGGAGGCCTTCCGCCTGTTCCGTCGCCAGGGGATCGGCGGCAATGTCGTGTTCGTTGCCTCGAAGAACGGCCTTGCCTCCTCGCCCAATGCGTCGGCCTATTGCACGGCAAAGGCTGCGGAAATCCATCTTGCGCGCTGCCTGGCGCTTGAGGGCGCGGATGCGGGCATCCGCGTTAACACCGTCAATCCGGATGCCGTGCTGCGCGGATCGAAGATCTGGAATGGCGAATGGCGCGAGCAGCGTGCGGCGTCGTCCAAGATCGAGGTTACCGATCTGGAAGAGCATTACCGCAAGCGCTCTATGCTGAAGCTCAACGTCTTCCCGGAAGATATCGCGGAAGCCATCTACTTCCTGGCCTCCGACCTCTCGGCCAAGTCGACCGGCAACATCATCAATGTGGATGCCGGCAACGCCCAGAGCTTTACCCGCTGACATCTTCTCCCAGGACCTGCCGCGGCGCGAATGCCGCGGCGGTGACCGCTTATTTGCGGAGAATGACCCAGATGGCGTGGATGATGCCGGGCACATAGCCGAAGATGGTCAGCAGGATGTTCAACCAGAAATGCAGACCGATGCCCACCTGAAGAAACACGCCCACAGGCGGCAGGATAATGGCGAGCAAGATTCGTACGACGTCCATGAATGCCTCGTGATTGAGTGACGAATTGACTGACAACGCTTAGATGGCGACGATCGTTCGCGGGCGGGAGGAGAAAAGAATGACGGACACGAAAATTTCATCTGACGTGATCGGCAGCGAAAACGACAAGCGCGCCGCCGCCCTTATGTCTGACTACCAGGCGCTCGGGGAAAAGCTGGCCCGCGCCGATATCGATATCGAGGCCATCACCTCCAAGGTAGCGGAATTCCACGTCGCCGTTCCCTCCTGGGGCGTGGGCACCGGCGGCACGCGCTTTGCCCGCTTTCCCGGGCTGGGCGAACCGC
This sequence comes from Rhizobium sp. RU36D, assembly GCF_900176345.1. Lineage (GTDB taxonomy): Bacteria > Pseudomonadota > Alphaproteobacteria > Rhizobiales > Rhizobiaceae > Allorhizobium. The sequence goes on along the minus strand of NZ_FWXU01000004.1, from coordinate 97,182 downwards.
GCAACATCTTCGACAAACTCGAGGACTGCTCTGTCATCAATGAGTTGACGCGCGCCACGCCGACTGTCTCGCTGCATATCCCCTGGGACAAGGCCGACCCGACGGCGTTGAAGGCCAAGGGCGATTCGCTGGGCCTTGGCTTCGACGCGATGAATTCGAACACCTTCTCGGATGCGCCGGAGCAAGCACATTCCTACAAGTATGGCTCGCTCAGCCATGTCGACGCCGGCACGCGCGCCCAGGCTGTCGAGCACAATATCGAATGCATCGAGATCGGCGAGGCGCTTGGTTCCAAGGCGCTGACGGTATGGATCGGCGATGGCTCGAACTTCCCCGGCCAGACGAATTTCACCAAGAGCTTCGAGCGTTATCTCGCCGCCATGGGCGAGATCTACAAGAAGCTGCCTGATGACTGGCGCATCTTCAGCGAACACAAGATGTATGAGCCGGCCTTCTATTCGACGGTGGTCCAGGATTGGGGTACCAATCTGCTGATTGCCCAGACGCTGGGTGACAAGGCTTTCTGCCTCGTGGACCTCGGCCACCATGCGCCGAACACCAATATCGAGATGATCGTCGCCCGCCTCATTCAGTTCGGCAAGCTCGGCGGCTTCCACTTCAACGATTCAAAATATGGCGACGACGATCTGGATGCCGGCGCGATCGAGCCCTATCGCCTGTTCCTGGTGTTCAACGAGTTGGTTGATGCCGAGCATCGTGGGGTGAAGGGCTTCCACCCCGCCCACATGATCGACCAGTCGCACAATGTCACGGATCCGATCGAGAGCCTGATTTCCAGCGCCAACGAAATCCGCCGCGCCTATGCCCAGGCGTTGATCGTCGACCGCGTGGCGCTCGAAGGCTTCCAGAACGGCAATGATGCCCTGATGGCATCGGAGACATTGAAGCGTGCCTATCGCACCGACGTGGAGCCGATCCTGGCCGAAGCTCGCCGCCGCGCGGGTGGTGCCATCGATCCGATCGCGACCTACAGGGCCAGCGGCTACCGTGCCAAGGTCGCTGCCGAACGGCCCGCGGTCAAGGGCGGCTCGGGCGGCATCGTCTGAACCTGATAGACCAGCGATAAACAATAAAAAACAGCATGTTGCATCGACAACATGCTGTTTTGATTCATGGCTTTCATAAACCGATTCAGAAGGCCTTGGCGGCATCAATGATGCGCATCTGGATGCGGCGGCTACCCTGCCAATGATCGGCGCCGATCGTACCGGCCACATGCAATTGCTGACCTCGGGATGTCATCAGCAGGTCGCCAAGCGCCGTCCCTGCAGCGCGGAAGGCAATCGCCTCCAGACGCGTGCCGTCCTGGGCCTCGAGGGTCACCTTGACATGGGTCGCACCTACAGGCCTTGCGTCCCGCACCCGGTGGGCAGGAAGCGCAAAAATCGGTTGCGAATGGCCGGAGCCATAGGGACCTGCCGTCTCCAACACATCGATCAGTTCCAGGGTCGCACCTGAAGCACCCAGCGCGCCGTCGATCTTCAGTGTGCGGTTTGCCGACAGTGCGGCGACCGTCTTCTCCGATGCTTCGTCGAAGAAGGCTCTCAGCTTGCCGAGATTGGGTCTATCCACGGTGAGGCCTGCCGCCATGGCATGTCCGCCGCCCTTGACCAGCAGCCCCTGGTCAACCGCCGCCCGAACCATGCTGCCGATGTCGAAGCCGTTGATCGAGCGGCCGGAACCCGTGCCTTTGCCAGAAGGATCAAAGGCTATGGCGAAGGCCGGTCGTTGGAACCGTTCCTTCAATCGCGCCGCCAACAGTCCGACAATCCCGGGATGCCAGTTGTCACGGGCGGTGACGATCACCGATGCCGTCTCGCCGTCGCCATAGGCCATGGCAGCCTCGGCCTCTGCCTCGGCCAGCATGGACGCCTCCATGACCTGGCGCTCGCGGTTCAGTCCGTCGAGCCGATCGGCGATCTCGTCGGCCGTGGCCGGATCATCCACCGTCAACAACCGGCTTCCCAGGGCGGCGTCGCTGATGCGGCCCCCGGCATTGATGCGTGGACCGACGAGAAAACCGAGGTGATAGGGCGTCACCGGTCCGCCGATGCCGGAGACCTTCAAGAGCGCCGCCAGTCCGGCATTCTTCATATGCCGGGCGGCAATCAAGCCCTTGACGACATAGGCACGGTTCAGGCCCTTCAGCGGAACGACATCGCAGACGGTCGCCAGCGCGACGAGATCCAGGAAGGTCAGCAGATCCAAGAGATGGGCGCGGCGATCACCCCTCGACCGCAAGATCTTCAGCGTCGCTACCAGCACCAGGAACACCACGCCCGCCGCGCAGAGATGGCCCTGCCCCGACAGGTCGTCCTCCCGGTTGGGATTGACCAGCGCATGGCATGGCGGCATCGCATGGGCCATCTGATGGTGGTCGATGACCACGACATCGACACCGCGCTCGGCCGCCACGGCCAGCGCCTCTTGACTGGTCGACCCACAGTCGACGGTCACGATCACCTGCGCGCCATTGTCGATCAATTGCCCGATCGCCGTGGGATTGGGGCCATAGCCTTCGAAGATCCGGTCCGGGATATAGATCGGTGCATCGATGCCAAAATGCGCCAGGAAGCGATGCATCAGCGCCGAAGACGCGGCCCCATCGACGTCATAGTCTCCGAAGATGGCGACCTTTTCACCCGCGGCGACCGCATCTGCCAATCGCTCCGCCGCCTTGAGACAATCCGTCAGGGTGGCGGGATCCGGCATGAGGTTGCGCAGTGTCGGATCCAGAAATGCCGGTGCCTCATCCAGGCTGACCCCGCGGCCGGCCAGCACGCGGCAGACGAGATCCGGCAATCCATGAACCTGCGCCATGGCCAGCGCGCGGTTCTCGGCCGCCTGGTCCAGGCGCGACATCCATCTCTGTCCATTTGCGGAGCGTTCCACCCCGAGAAAGGCCCGCGGTACGGGATCGACCTGACCTGACATGCACCCACCAAAACAGTTCAAGCCTCCCTTCTACAGAGAGGCTTGCGCTTGCAACAGTCCCGCAATGCATGAAACCGGACATTCAACCGGAAACGAAGGCCGATGGTCGAAACGAAGGATCGATCAGATGGCCAGGAACATCAGGTAGGGCCAGACCGGTCCGGAGAACATCGCCGAAAACAAGAGAATCAAAGCCCAGTTTCGACCGCCGTCCCGATCGTCCTCGTCCCGAAGACGCATGTCCATGGAACTGGCAACAACGCGCGCACCGCTCGACTTCAACGGAACGGATGGAACGGATTTAACGCCGCCGCGATCGATCATGATGGGCTCCTCCCCAGAACCGACTTCCCCCAGAGCAGAAGAGTAACGCGCGGATCGGGAAGATGCGAGCCAATAATCCAGCCTAGAAGTAGAAATTGCTGGAAGAGGCCGACTAAAAATGGACATGTAGCGGCATCTGCCTAGAGAAGGAGCACGATCAGGCCAATGATGGGCAGCAGCACCAGGGCTGCCAGCACGAGGATAACAGCCCAGTTGCGGCTCCCCTCGAAATCGTCGTCTTCGGCCGGCCCCTCCTCCGGGCCGTCCTCGTACAACCAACTCCTGGGAGACTCTGCTACAGTTGGAAGCGTCTCTGCGGCTGATGGTCTAGAGGTATCATCGCTATCAGATGCGCCCGTTGCTCTTGACGCGGGGAACCACAGCTTGATCGGCATGAATGACACACATGCACAAGACGCGGCCTTGCGGCGACCCGTCATGGTTGGCTCCCCCTACAGATTTACTACTGAAAAGACAGTAGCCCTGATAACGAGAGGAATCGACTGCACGACTGACATCCAGATGCGGAATTCGCCACAACAGACTGACTTTAAATGGATATTACCCCATATAGATATTGCAATGCGACGATTCGCCGTCACTCAGGGCTTACGGTCCCGCAATGCAGCGAGATTTCTTGCCGCCAGAGCGGGCACAGCCCTACAGCAGCAGCATCAGCATGGCGGCGATGGGAGACAGGGAAAGTGCCAGAAGCACGAGGATAACGGCCCAGTTGCGGCTGCCTTCGAAGTCGTCGTCCTCGGCGATGTCTTCACGGAGGCCTTCGTCATAGAGCCAATGCATGCGGTTGGTGGGCTTGATCTCCTGCGTTGCCGCCGAGATCACCGCTGCGTTTGGTACTCCATTGGTTTGCGACAACACGGCTTCAACTCCTCGATTGCGCTCGCCCAAACATCGTTTCTGGCGCGCAATAGGAGGCTACATCCAGATAAGCTCATATATCGTTATGATAACCGCTAAAATTTGAGGCAATCGGTGCCCGAGACGGAACTGTCGTGGAAAACAGCCCCAATTGGAGACACCAGACGGGCAAGTGTCTCGCGGGCCGAGAGGGGCTTTAAGGATCCGTCAAGCATGCGGACAGATGCACAAAAGAAAACGCCGGCTGCTGGAGAGCAACCGGCGCGTCGTTTTCCAAAGCGAACAGGCCTTAGGCAGCCTTTGGCCGCTCGATGCGGATGACCTGCGGTTCGCCCACAAGATAGCCTTCGCCCTTGATCGAATTCACTGCCTTGCGCACGGACGCTTCCATCGTGGCATGGGTGACAAGAATGATGGTCTGGGGCGCGCCTGATACCACGGGCGTCTTCGACCGCTGCACGATCGATTCCAGCGAGATGCCATTCTCGGCCATGCGCGTGGCGACACTGGCGAAGACACCGGTGCGATCGAGTACCGTCAGGCGGATGAAATAGCCGCCTTCGTGGCTCTGCATTGCCGCTTGGCGATAGGGCTCCAGCAAATGCGCCGGACGGCCGAGAACCGGCACCTGCTGGGCACCGGGACGGCTCTTGGCGATATCAGCGATATCACCCAGCACAGCCGACGCCGTGGCATTGCCGCCGGCACCGGGGCCAACCATCAACAATTCGCCGAGAATATCGGATTCAAGCGCCACGGCATTGGTGACGCCATCGACCTGGGCAATAACCGAATCGAGCGGCACCATGGTTGGATGCACCCGCTGCTCGATGCCGCTCTCCGTGCGCTGCGCGACACCAAGCAGCTTGATGCGATAGCCGAGATCGGCGGCCGCATGGATGTCGTCGATCGAGATATTGGTGATGCCTTCGAGATAGATGTCGTCCGCCGCAATCTCGCTGCCGAAGGCAAGCGTCGTCAGAATCGCCAGCTTGTGGGCGGTATCGTTGCCCTCAATATCGAAAGCCGGGTCAGCCTCGGCATAGCCGAGCCGCTGAGCTTCCCTCAGGCACTCTGCGAAGGACAGGCCTTCCTTCTCCATCTTGGTCAGGATGTAGTTGCAGGTGCCGTTCATGATGCCGTAGACGCGCGAGAAGCTATTGCCCGTCAGGGATTCACGCACCGCCTTGATGACCGGAATGCCCCCGGCAACGGCAGCTTCGTAATTGAGAAGCGCGCCCTTTTCCTCGGCAAGCTTGGCCAGTTCGACACCGTGCTTGGCAAGCAGCGCCTTGTTGGCGGTCACGACATGCAGGCCGCGAGCGAGCGCCGCGCGAACAGAGGCTTCGGCCGCACCTTCGGCGCCACCCACCAGTTCCACGAAGACGTCGATTTGGGCATTCGCCGCTAGATCGAGCGGATCGGCGAACCATTCGACACCGGAAAGATCGACGCCGCGATCCTTGTTGCGGTCACGCGCGGAGACCGCCACGATCTGAATGGCGCGACCGCAGGAAATGGCAAGCTCGTTGCGGCGCTGCTGAAGAATACGCACGAGGGAGGCACCAACCGTGCCCAAGCCCGCAATGCCGATACGAAGGGCATCTGCCATAGGTCAATCCTGTCATAAGAAACATGGGAGCGGCGGGCACGAGCGGCCCGCCGGGAAATGAGAGATCAACGATGCGCGTTGAGCGCGATGACGTTGTGAAGGCTGTCGTCGGCCGTCGAGAAGAACTTCTTGATGTTGCGCGCAGCCTGGCGGATGCGATGTTCGTTCTCGACCAGCGCCAGACGCACGTAATCGTCGCCCATTTCGCCGAAACCGATGCCCGGAGCCACAGCGACATCGGCCTTCTCGACCAGCAGCTTCGAGAATTCGAGCGAGCCCAAATGACGAAACTGCTCGGGGATCTTGGCCCAGGCAAACATGGTCGCAGCCGGCGGCGGCACTTCGAAGCCAGCCTTGCCGAATGCGTCGACCATCACGTCACGGCGGCGCTTATAGACATTGCGGACTTCCGCGATGTCGGAGCCGTCGCCGTTCAGCGCATGGGTCGCGGCAACCTGGATCGGCGTGAATGCGCCGTAGTCCAGATAGGACTTCACGCGGGTCAGTGCCGAGATAAGCCGCTCATTGCCCACGGCAAAGCCAATGCGCCAGCCCGGCATGGAGAAGGTCTTGGACATGGAGGTGAATTCCACCGCCACATCCATGGCGCCTTGCACCTGCAGAACCGACGGCGGCGGATTGTTCTCGTCGAAATAGATTTCCGAGTAGGCCAGGTCCGACAGCACGATGATGTCGTGCTTACGGGCAAAGGCGATGACGTCCTTGTAGAAGTCGAGGCTTGCCACATGGGCCGTCGGGTTGGACGGATAGTTGATGATCAGCGCCAGCGGCTTCGGGATCGAGTGGCGCACGGCGCGCTCGAGCGGCGGGAAGAAGCTCTCGTCCGGCTCGACCGACATGGAGCGAATCACGCCACCCGCCATCAGGAAGCCGAAGGCGTGGATGGGATAGGTCGGGTTCGGGCAGAGCACCACGTCGCCAGGCGCGGTGATCGCCTGCGCCATGTTGGCAAAGCCTTCCTTGGAGCCGAGCGTCGCCACGACCTGGGTATCCGGGTTCAGCTTTACGCCGAAACGGCGGGCATAATAGCTTGCCTGGGCGCGGCGCAGGCCGGGGATACCCTTGGAGGCCGAGTAGCGGTGGGTGCGCGGGTCCTGAACGACTTCGCAAAGCTTGTCGACGATCGCCTTGGGGGTCGGAAGGTCCGGATTGCCCATGCCGAGGTCGATAATGTCGGCGCCGCCCGCTCGCGCGCTGGCCTTCAAACGGTTTACCTGTTCGAAGACGTAGGGCGGCAGACGCCGGACTTTATGAAATTCTTCCATTTCTAACCCCGTAGAGCCGCAGTCAGCGTTGCGGCAACCGATAGTGCCCTTGTTCCGGCGCTTTCAGCGTAGTGCTTGAGCTCCGTCGTGTGGAACTTTACCGCATCAAGGCCATCTGCGGTAATTTTTTGACCCCGCCGGTGAAACGGCGGGGCACGGCCCACTTGGGGCGTGGTTTGCTTCCGAATCACCCGAAACGCAAGGGCTAATTGGAGATTTCGGCTTCCGTTGCGGCGCCATGCTCGCTGGCGAGGCGACGCAGCTCCGCAAGCCGTCTCTGGTATTCCGCCTCGGTGACCGAGCCGGACCGGCGCGCCGCCGACAAGGCCGTCATGCGCGCCTCGATCTTGGCCGCATCCGTGTTTTCCATCTGCACATTCGCCGCAGTCAGCGGACCGCCAAATGTCGGATACCGGCCCGTATTGACGGGACCGGTCGGCACCGCTGTCGTGGAGACAGGTGCAGGCGAAGCCGCGACTTCCGCCAGAGGCTGGGGTTGGAACGACGTACCATCAACCGAAAAACAGCCAGATAAGCCAAAGGCCGGCGCCGCGATCGCTATCGCGCGAAGCAGGACTGCCACCGTCTTTGCCTGGTCGTGAAGCTTCATCCTAAACCCCTCAGGGCCACGCATCGCCATGGCCGCCTGGTCACACCGGACTTAAGTCTCGTGTGCTTTCTATCGCTGGAACTTTTAGTCGCTTTGTTGCAGGATATGCAATTACAAAAGAACGATTAAGACGCTTCGGGAGGGCGCGGTGAACAACGGAACCACCGAAAACGACGAAAACCGCGGGGCAATGCCGGGTTTCAACCCTAAACTCATCGAACCTTATGTCGTGAAAAACCCGGAGGCCATGGCGGTCAATGTCGCCAAGGCGCTGGAAAATCTCGGCAAGGCGGCATCGGCCTGGATCGCGCCGCGCGAGCAGGGCGTGATCGACAGCTCCGCCGCTGCCGAACCCCTAGCCGAACTGGTCAAGACCCTCTCAAAGGTCGTCGAATACTGGATGGCCGATCCCAAGCGCACGCTTGAGGCGCAAACCCATCTCATGGCGGGCGTATTCGCCATATGGACCCGCGGCATGCAGCGGATGGCGGGTGAAGCCATGACGGTGGGCGAGGCTGCGGCCAAGGACAAGCGCTTCTCCGACGAGGACTGGGAGCGCAATCCGTTCTTCGACTTCATGCGCCAGGTCTATCTCGTCGTCTCGCAATGGGCGGAGAAGATGGTCGCGGAAGCCGACGGTCTTGACGCCCATACGCGTCACAAGGCCGCCTTCTATGTCCGTCAACTGACGGCGGCGCTGTCTCCCGTCAATTTCGTGATGACCAATCCACAGGTCTATCGCGAGACCGTCAGTAGCCATGGCGAAAATCTCGTGCGCGGCATGAAAATGCTGGCCGAAGACATCGCAGCCGGCGGTGGCGACCTGCGGCTGCGCCAGACGGACTACAGCAAGTTTGCGGTCGGCAAGAATCTGGCGCTCTCGCCCGGCAAGGTCATTGCGCAGAGCGACGTCTGCGAAGTGCTGCAATACGAGGCGACGACGGACACGGTGCTGAAGCGCCCGCTGCTGATCGTGCCGCCATGGATCAACAAGTTCTATATCCTCGACCTCAATCCGCAGAAGAGCTTCATCAAATGGTGCATGGACCAGGGACAGACGGTCTTTGTCATCTCCTGGGTCAATCCCGACGAACGGCATGCCGATAAGGATTGGGAGGCCTATGTTCGCGACGGTATCGAGTTTGCGCTGGATACGGTCGAGAAGGCAACCGGCGAGCGCGAGGTGAACGCGGTCGGCTACTGCGTCGGCGGAACCCTGCTCGCGGCCACGCTCGCCTTGCATGCGCAGGAGGGCGACAAGCGGATCGCCAGTGCGACCTTCTTCACCACGCAGGTCGACTTCACCTATGCCGGTGACCTCAAGGTATTTGCCGACGAGGAGCAGATCAGCTCCATCGAAAACCGGATGAAGGAGGCGGGCTATCTTGACGGCTCGAAGATGGCGGCGGCCTTCAACATGCTCCGGGCTTCCGAACTGATCTGGCCCTATTTCGTCAACAACTACCTGAAGGGCCAGGATCCCCTACCCTTCGACCTCCTCTACTGGAATTCCGATTCCACCCGCATGGCTGCGGCAAACCACTCCTATTACCTGCGCAATTGCTACCTGAACAACAACCTGACCAAGGGCCGAATGGAACTGGCAGGCAAGACGCTGTCGCTGAAGGACGTGACGATCCCGGTCTATAATCTCGCCACCAAGGAAGACCATATCGCGCCGGCCAAATCCGTTTTTGTCGGTAGCCAGTATTTCGGCGGCCCCGTCAGCTATGTGCTGAGCGGTTCCGGTCACATCGCCGGCGTGGTCAACCCGCCCGACAAGCAGAAATACCAATACTGGACCGGCGGTCCGCCGCAGGGCGAGTTCGAGGATTGGGTCTCCTCGGCCAAGGAAACGCCGGGCTCCTGGTGGCCGCATTGGCAAAAGTGGATCGAGAGCCTTGACGACGAGCGGGTTCCGGCCCGCATTCCCGGAGGCGGTGCGCTGAACGCTATTGCCGACGCACCGGGTACCTATGTGATGGTGCGCGTCTGACCAGCGCCAGTGTTAAAGGTCCGGGGTCGGCAGTCACCAGATGATCTTTGATCCGCCGCTGGTTCCTGCCCGCCTCATCCAGCGCTACAAGCGCTTCCTGTTCGATGCCGTGCTGGCTTCGGGTGAGGAAATCACGGGCTTTTGTCCGAATACCGGTTCCATGCGAGGCCTGACTGCGCCTGGGTCAAACATATGGCTGTCGCAACACCAGTCGGCGGCGCGGAAATACCGCTATGCTTTGGAACTGGTCGAGGTCGATGGCCATCTGGTCGGCATCAACACCGCCTTGCCGAACGCGCTGGCAGAAGAAGGCATCCGCAAAGGCCTGATCGACAACCTGCATCTCTATCCCGTTATCAAGCGGGAACAGCGCTATGGCCGCAACTCGCGCATCGATCTGCTGCTATCAGGCGGAGGAATGCCCGACACCTATGTCGAGGTGAAGAATGTGCATTTCACCAGAAGTCCCGGCCTAGCGGAATTTCCCGATACGGTCACGTCACGTGGTGCGAAGCATCTGGAAGAACTCGGCGACATGGTAGACGCCGGCCATCGCGCCATCATGATCTATCTCGTCCAGCGCCATGACTGTGACCGCTTTCGGCTCTCGGGCGATCTCGATCCGGCCTATGGCGTCGCCTTTCGCCGCGCGGTCGCCCGCGGGGTGGAGGCATTTGCGCTGAAATGCCGGGTGGGCCGCGACGAAATCGCGCCATCCGGATTGATCCCGATAGACGAACCGGGCATTGCTACATTAAGACAAAGGGTCTCAACGACGGACTGAAAGTGCTTGCATGGTCAATTATATCGACGCGGCAACGGCCCCGCCAAAAAACACGGGAGCGATCCGGCTCTATGACGCCGAGGGCTTTGCCGGCATGCGGCGAGCTTGCCAGCTGACGGCGCGTTGCCTGGACGAGCTGGTGCCGTTTGTGAAGCCCGGCGTGACGACCAATGCGATCGACCGCTTCGTCTTCGAATTCGGCATGGACAATGGCGCTCTGCCCGCGACCCTAAACTATCGCGGATACACCAAGTCGTCCTGCACCTCGATCAATCACGTGGTTTGCCACGGGATCCCCGACGACAAGCCGCTGCGCGAAGGCGACATCGTCAATATCGACGTCACCTATGTGCTGGACGGATGGCATGGCGATTCGAGCCGGATGTATCCCGTCGGCGAAATCAAGCGGGCGGCCGAGCGGCTGCTGGAAGTGACCCATGAATGCCTGATGCGCGGAATCGCGGCCGTTCGGCCCGGCGTGCGAACGGGTGCCATCGGCGAAGCGATCCAGACCTATGCCGAGGCCGAGCGTTGCTCCGTTGTCCGCGATTTTTGCGGCCACGGCGTTGGCCAGCTATTCCATGACAGTCCCAACATCCTGCATTACGGTCGCGCCAGCGAAGGACCCGAGATGCGCGAGGGCATGATCTTCACCATCGAGCCGATGATCAATCTTGGGCGTCCGCATGTGAAGGTGCTGGCCGATGGCTGGACGGCCGTCACCCGCGACCGGTCGTTGACGGCCCAGTATGAACATGCCGTGGGCGTGACGGCGACGGGCTGCGAAATCTTCACCCTGTCGCCGGGCGGCCTGGACCGACCGGGACTGCCGCCGCTCAAAGGCTGACGCATGGCCCGACCTCCTCGTCCATCGGAACACGAAGACCCCGTTTTCGATTTCGACGAGGCGGCGGAGATCGACGCGGGCGTAGCCGACGAACGGCACTTCTTTTCCGAACAGGCCGGCAAGGCCTCGGCGCTGAAGAAGCGTGCGGTGAAGACCGCTGCCCCTGCCGCGACGGAACCGGAGGCGCATTACCACGGCCATCGCGAGCGGCTGCGCAGCCGCTTCAAGGAAAGCGGCGATACGGCGCTGGCCGACTACGAATTGCTGGAACTCCTGCTCTTCCGCCTCATTCCGCGGCGCGATACCAAGCCGATCGCCAAGGCGCTGATCGCCCGGTTCGGCACGCTCGGCGGCGTGCTCGGTGCGCCGGCGCCGCTTTTGACGGAGGTCAAGGGCGTGGGTGAGGCTGTGGCCTCCGACCTGAAACTGATTGGTGCTGCCGCCCACCGCATGCTGAAAAGCGAATTGCGCGGCAAGCAGGTACTCGCCTCCTGGTCATCGGTGATCGATTACTGCCACGCCGCCATGGCCTATGAGGCGCGCGAACAGTTCCGCATCCTGTTCCTCGACAAGCGTAATGCGCTGATCGCCGACGAGGTCCAGGGCCGTGGCACCGTGGACCACACCCCTGTCTACACGCGGGAAGTGGTGAAGCGGGCGCTGGAACTCTCGGCCACCGCACTGATCCTTGTCCACAACCACCCCTCAGGCGACCCCACGCCATCGCGCGCCGATATCGACATGACCAAGAAGATCATCGAAAGCGCCAAGCCGCTGGGCATCACGGTGCACGACCACATCATCATCGGCCGCGATGGCCATGCAAGCTTGAAGGGACTAAGGTTGATTTGAGGGTGGTCACCGCGCTGTGGGCACTAATGATGTCAATCCGGCGGAACGTGCAATTCTATTTCATCCCGGATCTCCTTCTAAACCAAATAGTGGAAAGGAGAGCCGGACTTTCGAATGATTTCGTAGGACGGGTCAGCCTTTATCAACATGGACATCATAATTGAAAAGAAATTCACGAATCCAAATATAATCAGCAGTAAACAAGCCGGAATCATAAACACAGGAACAATATAGATTATTCTCTCAGGCAGCACGGCAGAAAGTATTTTTTCGTAGAAACCAATAACAATTCCGAGTGCCATTACAAATATCAGCAACAGTACGCACACTATAAAGCCGTAAATTGCAACCTTTCGCGGCAAGTACTGAAATCCTTCGCTGCCAAAAGCCGCAAATGCGACGGCTCGCCGCCCATTCCAAAGAGATCCAAAATCCCGCCGCACCACTGGTCGTTCACGACCCGCAGAATAACGGTGTTATCACAATAGATAATTGCAGTCATGCGAAAGGCCGGCAAAGCCGGCCTCCACCGTACCTCTTATGCTAATCGCCTCAAGCCGTCGGCTGCTTGGTCTTGCGCAGATAGGGTAGAACCGTGTCGAAGGAGCCGAAGCGGGCGATGGCGTCTTCATTGGAGACGGCGGCGGTGATGATCACGTCGTCGCCCTGCTTCCAGTTGGCGGGCGTTGCCACCTGATGCTTGGCCGTCAACTGGATCGAATCGATCGTCCGCAGGATCTCATCGAAGTTGCGGCCCGTGGTCATGGGATAGGTGAGGATCAGCTTGATCTTCTTGTCGGGGCCGATGACATAAACAGAGCGAACGGTCGCATTGTCTGCCGGCGTGCGGCCTTCCGAGCTATTGCCCGCGTCGTCCGGCAGCATGTCATAGAGTTTTGCGACCTTCAGGTCCTTGTCGCCGATCAGCGGGTAGCCGACTTCGAAGCCGGTCGCGGTCTTGATGTCCTGCTTCCACTTGGTGTGGCTATCCACCGGATCAACCGAAATGCCGATAACCTTGACATTGCGCTTGCGGAACTCGTCATCCAGGCCGGCCATGGCGCCAAGCTCGGTGGTGCAGACCGGCGTAAAATTCTTCGGGTGCGAGAACAGCACTGCCCAGCTATCGCCGATCCAGTCGTGGAACTTGATCTCGCCCTGGGTGGTGTCGGCGGTGAAGTCCGGCGCGGTCTGATTGATGCGAAGGCTCATTTCTGCAAACTCCCTTAAAAATGCGTTTGCGCCATAGTGCCAGCTTGGCAGGCCCCTGTCGGCGAAACTTCGCCCACTCGCCCGGGGTTCTGGCGGTTTCCTTGCTCTTTTTGTTCGGGGGATTGGAATAAATTGCCGTCTGCTCGTCATGGCTGAAAAGCGACAGGTTAGGGCGTCGCTAACAAATCCGTTAGATTGCAGTGATACATTGCCCCTCGACGCATTTTGCAGTGCAATAACTAAGTCTTCCTGATTCGGGGCGAAGCGATGAACCAGTATGATCTCGTGGTAATAGGCAGCGGTCCCGCCGGACGCCGGGCAGCCATCCAGGCGGCGAAACTGGAAAAGAAGGTTCTCGTGATCGAGAAGGGCACCCGCGTCGGCGGCGTTTCCGTTCACACCGGGACCATCCCTTCGAAGACCCTGCGCGAGACGGCGCTTAACCTGACCGGCTGGCGCGAGCGCGGCTTTTACGGTCGCAGCTACAGGGTCAAGCAGGAAATCAATGCCGACGACCTGCGCCGGCGATTGCTCATCACCCTTGATCACGAAGTCGAGGTTCTCGAGCACCAGTTCTCCCGCAACCGCGTTCAGCAGATGCGCGGCAAGGCGCAGTTCATCGACAAGAATACGATCGAGATCGAGAAGGAGGATGGCGAGATCCTGCGCGTTGGCGCCACGTCCGTACTTCTCGCCATCGGCACGAAGCCCTATCGCCCGTCGCACATTCCCTTCGACAACGACGCCATCATCGACAGCGACGAGATCTTGGCGATCAAGGAATTGCCGCGCTCGATGATCGTGATCGGCGCCGGCGTCATCGGCATTGAATATGCCACCATCTTCAGCGCCCTGGACACGGCCGTGACCGTGGTGGAACCGCGCGACACCATGCTGGATTTCATCGACAAGGAAATCGTCGAAGATTTCGCCTACCAGCTGCGTGACCGCAACATGAAGCTGATTTTCGGCCAGACGGTCGAGAAGGTTGAACGCGATCCGGGGACAAAGTGCCGGGTCACATTGCAGAACGGCCGCGTGCTGACGGCGGAGATGGTGTTGTTTGCCGCCGGCCGCGTCGGCGCCACCGACAGCATCAACCTCTCGGCCGCCGGGCTTGAAGCCGATAGCCGCGGACGCCTCAAGGTCGATCCGGAAACCTTCCAGACCGCCGTGCCGAACATCTATGCCGCCGGCGACGTGGTGGGCTTTCCGTCACTGGCCTCGACGTCGATGGAACAGGGCCGCATCGCCGCCCGCCATGCGGTTGGCGCACCCGCGAGTGATCCGCCGCAATATTTCCCCTATGGCATCTATGCGGTGCCGGAAATCTCCACTTGCGGCCTGACCGAAGAGGAAGTGCAGAAACGCGGCATCCCCTATGAATGCGGCATCGCCCATTTCCGCGAGACCTCGCGCGGCCATATCATGGGTCTCGACAGCGGCCTCTTGAAGATGATCTTCTCGCTGAAAACCCGCCGCTTGCTCGGCGTGCATATCGTTGGCGAAGGTGCGACGGAACTGGTGCATATCGGCCAGGCGGTCCTGAACCTCAAAGGCACCGTCGAATATTTCGTCGAGAACACCTTCAATTACCCGACGCTGGCAGAGGCCTACAAGATCGCCGGGCTCGATGCCTGGAACCGTATGGGCGAGCTGAAGTTCGAGAAGATGGAGAAGAAGGCGGCTGAATAATCCGGCCGCTCAGAGCCGTGAGCCACGTGTGAAAATCCTGTCGCTGAACATCTGGGGAGGCATGCTGCATGGCCCGCTTCTCTCCTATCTTGGAGCTGTGGATGCTGACGTCCTGTGCCTTCAGGAAGTCGCTCGCGCGCCATCAGCGCGAAATCCGTGGCTGACCTATCGCGACGGCGCGGTGGAATTGCAGCAACGCGCCCATCTCTATGAGGAAATAGCAGCCGTCTTGCCTCGACACGATGGCTTTTTCTGCCCGACGGCACGGGGCGAGTTACAGGACGGCGACGCAACCTGCTGGCAGGAGTTTGGCCTTGCGACCTTTGTTCGCAAGGGAATACCGATCATGGGCCAGATCCTCGATTTCATCCACGGCCAGTATTCCCATCACGGGTTCGGCGAGCATCCGAGATCGCGCAATGCCCATGCCATCAGGCTCTTCGATGAGAAAGCGAATGCCCCGATCACCGTCGTCCAACTGCATGGCCTGAGGGACCCGGCCGGCAAGGGTGACAGCCCGGAGCGACGTTCCCAGGCCCGAGCGCTGCTGGCGCTGATCGATCGAATTCACCCGCCTGGCGAGCGCCTATTGGTGTGCGGCGATTTCAATCTGCTGCCGGACAGCGAGACATTTCGCTTGCTGGGCGAGCGCGGTCTCGCCGACCTTGTCACCGGCCGCGGGTTCACTGATACGCGCACCTCGCTCTACACCAAGGAAGGTCGTTATGCCGACTACATGCTGGTGACGCCAAATGTCACCGTGCATGGCTTCGACGTGGTGGCCGCGCCGGAAGTATCGGATCATCGCCCCTTGCTGGCGGAGATCGGCTGACGACCAGGCGCGCACGGCTGGAATCGAAAAGGCCGCCCCAAGGGACGGCCTTTTGCATATATCGATACGGTTTGCCGATTACTCGGCGTCGGCCTCATCTGCCTTCTTCTTCTTCGGAGCAGCCTTCTTCTTCGGAGCGGCTTCTTCGCCTTCGGCCTCAGAAGCTTCAGCCTTGGCAGCCTTCTTGGAAGACTTCTTCGCCGGCTTTTCCTCGGTCTCGCCGTCTTCGTCGGCCAGCAGTTCGTCCTTCGTCACGGTCTTGTCGGTGACGTCGATCTCGGTCAGCAGCTTGTCAACGACCTTCTCTTCGAAAATCGGGGCGCGCAGCGAAGCGGCAGCGCCGGGCGTGTTGCGGAAGAAGTCGAGGATCTGCTTTTCCTGACCCGGGAACTGCTGCAACTGTGCATAGAGCGAGCGCTGCATTTCTTCCTCGGTCACTTCGATGCCGGCCTTTTCGCCGATTTCGGACAGAACGAGGCCGAGACGAACGCGGCGTTCTGCCAGCTTGCGATATTCCTCGCGAGCGGCTTCTTCCGTGGTGTCTTCGTCTTCGAAGGTCTTGCCGGACTGCTGCAGGTCGGTGTTGATCTGGCGCCAGATGTTTTCGAACTCGGCGTCAACGAGACGCGAGGGCGTGTCGAACTGGTACATGGAGTCGAGCTGGTCGAGGATCTGGCGCTTGACCTTCTGGCGGGTAACCGAGCCGTACTGGCTTTCGATCTGGCCGCGAACGACTTCCTTGAGACGGTCGACGGATTCGATGCCGAGCTTGGAGGCCAGTTCGTCGTTGATTTCGACCGCGGCCGGGGCGGCAACCTGCTTGACGGTGATGTCGAAGGTTGCGTCCTTGCCGGCCAGGTTCTTTGCCGGATAGTCTTCCGGGAACTTGACGTTGATGACCTTTTCGTCGCCGGCCTTCACGCCAACAAGCTGGTCTTCAAAGCCGGGGATGAAGCGGCCGGAGCCGAGAACCAGTTCGGCATCCTCATCCTTGCCGCCGTCGAACGGCACGCCGTCGACCTTGCCGAGATAGTCCATGGTGACGCGGTCGCCATTTTCGGCCTTGCCCTTCTTCTCTTCGAAGGTGCGGGCGCTTTCGGCGATCTTGAGGATCTGCTCTTCAACTTCGGAGTCAGCGATTTCTACGACTTCGCGGACAACCTTGATGCCGTCAACCGGCTTCAGTTCGATCGCGGGAATGACTTCGTAGGACAGCGTGAATTCGAAATCGGCTTCGGCGGCCAGGATCTTGTTGGCCTGCGCTTCGTCTTCAGTCATCGAGATTTCGGGCTGGGTCGCCGACTTTTCGCCGCGCCCCGACAGGATCGCGCTCGGCTGGTCGCGAACGATCTCGTTGACCAGTTCAGCCATGATCGACTTGCCGTACATCTTCTTGAGATGGCCGACCGGCACCTTGCCGGGACGGAAGCCGTTGATACGAACCTTGTCCTTGGCATCGGCCAGGCGCTCGTTCATCCTGACTTCCATGTCCTTGGCCGGAATGACGACCTTGAGTTCGCGCTTCAGCCCTTCAGCGAGCGTTTCGATAACCTGCATGTTCGTACCTTCATGTCGTGGCGCCCGTGCTCGGACAGCCCTTGGTTTATCTGAGCACGACGCCGGAAATCGCTTCCCGGTCGTGGCTTTGATGCAATCCTGTAATGCAGGCCGGGTAAGGTCGAATAGGCTCCCTAGACCCGCCTGCACGAATTCAATCGCTTCAGCCTCCGGGCGTGTCCTGCCGGACACACGGCACTGTAGCATTCTGCCAGGCAAAATGGCACAAGAAGCGCCGAAGCGGGATCTTCTCCCTGCTCACGTCGCTTCAACGGCAATACTGGTGCGGGTAGAGAGACTTGAACTCCCACGCCTTGCGGCACCAGAACCTAAATCTGGCGTGTCTACCAATTTCACCATACCCGCGTCCTAAGAACCCCATGCTGCCATTGACATGGCCCCTCCGGAGCGCGCGTCTCTATATCACCCGTTTTTCACCGCGCAAAGGAAAAATGCACGCGCCAGCGGCCCAACGCACCACTCAATTCAATACAGCGGCTCGCTGTAAACCTCCTTGCCATCGACAATCAGGGCGCGGATCTGTCCCTCGCCTGACGAGGATACCCGCACGGCGACCGTCACCTTCGATTGATCACGGGCCTCCTCGATGGCAAGCCCCTCGCCCTCCGGCACGTAGTAGCTCTCGATACCGTAGTCGACGACGTAACTGCTGCCGGAGGTCTGCTGATCGAAGACGTGGAGCGGCAAGGTGCGCAACACCGCGCTTCCATCTGTTGATGACAGCTCGGCGAAGGATGCTTCTGAAACTATCCACAAGCCCTCGGCATCCGGCTTCAGCCGCACCCACAGCCGCGCCTTGGTATAGGGTTCAGGTGTTGGACCGGTGACGAGGGCGGCCGGTATGGTGGAGATGTCATAGTTCAGGACGACATAATCGCCACGGAACAGATCGCGGGGATCGACGGGGCTTGTCTTCAGCCGCACTTCCGTTCCGTCGCGAAGGATCGAGGCACGGCCTTCGATCTGAAAACCCAGCACCGCCGTCATCGATGCGGCCACCAGAATAGCGGCAATGAGAGACGGGAGCCTCGGGGGAGTGATGCGCATCGCGGTCATTGGACACCCCTTGCTTTTGCTCTGGCAGCAAACATCTTTTCAACGCGCACCACGGCGAAGGCCAGGATGGCCACAACGAAGCCGGACAGCAGGAAAAAGCCCGACGTGCCGAGCATCGAATCGATCGTGACGAAAGAGAGATAAAGAACCTCTGCGGCGAAGGCGCCGTAGGCGATCACCCGCACCGCGCCGTTGTCGCGACCTGCAAGCCATAGAGCCAGAATGCAGACGGCCAGCGTGAGGCTGCTGAGCACTGCAAGTCGAAGGCCGCTGTCATAGTCGATGTGCAGCAGTCCCAGGCCGATCAGCGCAAGGCTCAGCGCATAAAATGCCGGTGCGGTGCCGATCCCTTGCATGATTTTCGACCAGGATGGCACAGCTTTCAGCGTCGTCGCGAAAAAGCAAACCAGGCCTACCAGCACCATGGCCATGGCGGTGGTGGTCGCCACATTGCTGAGGCTATAAAACCAGACCGCAAATGCCAGCAGCAGCAGATAAACGAAATGCATGGCTGCGGCTTGCGTCCACCAGGACAGAATCGCAACGACCGCAGCGGCGCACAAGATGGCCGCGACATAGGCATCATCCCAGCGTGCATCCATTTGATCCAGAAAGCTGGCGAACGCCACCCAGGTCAACAGCCCGGCCATGGCGGTCAGGGCGCCAGAGCGGAACGCCGCCGCCGACAGCGCCGTCAACGCAAACCACAGCAGCATGGCATCGACCGTATCCCCCGAGAGATGATACTGCTGGCCGACCAGGGCGATGCCGCCGCCAAAGCTGGCGCTGCCGAGAATGAGCAAACCTGCCGCAATCCGGGAGGCACCGCGTCGCAATGCCAGTGCAGCCGCCAGGTGGAACATCCAGATCAGCGCAAAGACGCCACCGATCTTGCCGAGCCGGGGAATCTCCTCCCAGCCCGAGGCGATCAGCATCAGAAGGGAGGCCGATAGCAGCACGGCGGCCAGGATTGCCAAAACGGTGCCGATGCTGAACGATTCTCGTCGTCCATCATATTCGGCCAGCAATTGGTCGGCCTGCAGCCTGCCGATCAAACCCTTCTGGACCCAGAGGTCGAAATCCTTCTGCAGCCTGCCCCGATACATGAACGCTCCGCTTGCTCCCAATATCCGCCATGTCGACCCTGAAGGGCGTCTCGTTCCGGATATCCCGGCGCAATCTGATACGGAACGGTGTGAAAGACAATGCTGGCGCCGATGGCGGCTGATCTCGGCCCACCGAACCCTAGGGGAAATCCCACCAGGCGACAGCAATGCAAAACAGCATGGCTTCCATGCTGATATTGCACTGCACAATTAGAGCTGAGGCATGTAGGTTGTTTTTAACAAAGATCAGATACAAAGCGTTTTGAGCTTGTTTTGATCTGGCGGTGCTCTCACCGCAAAAGGTTTCGGAGCCGCGCACTCCTCCTCCCAGTGCGGCACCGAATTGGCTGGCAGCCCTCCTCCTCCCAGTTGCCAGTCGCTATACATAGCGCCCACCGGACCTCCTCCCCCGGTGGGCGTTATTGTTTCTAAAGCGTGTCGCGATCTTTCAGATTCGCTTGCCCCCCCCGCTTTAGCCTCCTGTGTTTCAGCATGTCGTGATCGCAAAACCGCTGCACACTTTTGCGCGACATGCTGTAGGCTTCACCCACAATTCCGCGCCGCACAACTGCCTGCGAATTGCCCACAAAATGCCCAATTATCAATCTGATAACCATGAAGCGATGCGTAATGCGCATAGGTGGCATACTCGATTGGCGCTTTTGGAATTTCGCAACGCAACATATATTCGACTCATCAAATTCGAGCCGGCCAGAAGATAGTCCGGCGAAACCAAAAGGGGTTTACCATGAACATCACTCGCTCGCTGAACAACTGGCGCAAGTATCGTCAGACCGTTACCGAACTCGGCCGCATGTCTGACCGCGAACTGCGTGACCTCGGCATTGGCCGCGAAGACATCCGCCGCGTCGCTCGTAACGCCATCGCCGGCTGATCCATCGCCTAACGATCGGTCTAACGACCGCCAAATAGCCTCCCGTTTCCCGGGGGGCTTTTTTTGTGCCTGGAATCAGCCACCACCCTTCAAGCGCCTCTGGCTTGCGTGCCCCAAACCGCCGGCGAAATGCCTCAAATTTGCCACTGCGCGCCCAGTTTTTGGCTTCTGCCGCATATAGCGGCAATCCCGTGCTTATTTGCATAGCAGTCGCTTATAATTTGCACTGCACAATATTGCTGCGGCAGCTTATATGAGTGCCAATCGCTGATGCGGAAAACACTCCCTCAGCCAAGAAATCTCACGAGGAAACGACCATGAACCCCATTCGCATTGCAAAGAGCTGGATCAGCTATCGCCGTACCCTGAACGAACTGGGCAGCCTGTCCAACCAGGCCCTGTCGGACATCGGCATCACCCGCTACGAAATCCGCAACATCGCTTCCCGCTCCTTCCGTTAAGGGGGAGCGTGGCTCGCCGCGCATCCGCCGACGAGGGGTGGAGGCGCGGTTTGCAGCCGGGTTGCATGACGAAATGGCGCCTTCGGGCGCCATTTTGCGTTCTGCCCGATTGGAAGCAACAATGCGCCATGATAAGCAGCCGGCATGAAAACAGCTGATACCATCTCTCCTGTCCACGTCGTCGGCGGCGGTCTTGCCGGCTCGGAAGCCGCGTGGCAAATCGCCAAGGCCGGCGTTCCTGTCATCCTGCATGAAATGCGCGGCGTAAAGGGCACCGACGCCCATAAGACCGATGACCTGGCTGAGCTCGTCTGCTCCAATTCCTTCCGCTCCGATGATGCGACCTCGAATGCCGTCGGCGTGATCCATGCGGAAATGCGGCTGGCCGGCTCGTTGATCATGGCCTGCGCCGATCGCCACCAGGTGCCCGCAGGCGGCGCGCTGGCTGTTGATCGCGACGGTTTCTCGGCCGCCGTGAGCGCCGAGATTGCCGCCAATCCCCTCATTACCGTCGTGCGCGAGGAAGTGACGGGGCTACCGCCTCGGGAATGGGGGCTATCGATCATCGCCACCGGTCCCCTCACGTCAGCGGACCTGGCAGAATCGATCCGCGCCGAAACCGGTGAGGAGGCGCTTGCCTTTTTCGACGCCATCGCCCCGATCGTGCATCGCGACAGCATCGACATGGATATCTGCTGGTACCAGTCCCGCTACGACAAGGTAGGCCCCGGTGGCACCGGCAAGGACTACATCAACTGCCCCCTGGATGAGGCGCAGTACAACGCCTTCATCGACGCGCTGATCGCAGGCGATGCGGTGGGCTTCCACGAATGGGAAGGCACCCCCTATTTCGACGGCTGCCTGCCGATTGAAATCATGGCAGAGCGCGGGCGCGAAACCTTGCGTCACGGGCCGATGAAGCCGATGGGCCTGACCAATGCCCATAACCCGACCGTGAAGCCCTACGCGGTCGTGCAATTGCGGCAGGACAACGCGCTTGGCACGCTCTATAATATGGTCGGCTTCCAGACCAAGCTGCGCTATGGCGCTCAGGCCGAGATCTTCCGGATGATTCCCGGCCTGCAGCATGCGGAATTTGCGCGGCTCGGCGGCCTGCATCGCAACACCTACATCAACTCTCCGGTGCTGCTCGACCAGACGCTGCAGCTGAAGTCGCGTCCGGGCCTGCGCTTCGCCGGGCAGATCACCGGCTGCGAAGGCTATGTCGAGAGCGCATCGATCGGCCTGCTGGCCGGGCGTTTTGCCGCGGCAGACCGCAAGGGCGAGATGCCGGATATTCCGCCGGCCACGACAGCGCTGGGCTCCTTGCTCGGCCACATCACCGGCGGGCATATCGTCAGCGACGAGGAGCCTGGCAAGCGGTCGTTCCAGCCGATGAATATCAATTTCGGCCTCTTCCCAGAGCTGGAGCCCGGATCGATCGTCAAGCCCGAAGGCGTGAAGCGCTTCAGGGGCAAGGACAAGACGATCATGAAGCGTCAGCTGATTGCGGCACGTGCTTTGGAAGATTGCCGCAAGTGGCTTTCCGTCGCCTGAAAAAGTTGCGGCAGAAGGCCGGCAGGCTTACCGCCCACCTGCCGGCACGGGCATAGTGTCGCGATCCGCCGCCGCAACGTAGTTGCCCAGAAGCCAGAGCGACACTTCTGCCGCCTCAGCGGAACTGTTGAAAAAGAACGAACCGTTGTGAAACGGCGCGTCGAGGAATTCGACCGAAAAACCGTTCTGGTCCGGCAAGGCACGAACGCGCACGGTGCCCGGCTCGATCAGATGGCAGGCATAGTGGTTTCCCATATTACGCATGAAGCCGGCCTTGTTGTCATGCAGGCGCACGAACACGGCATTGCTGTCCGCGGTCCGATGCAGGCTGCGGATGGCTTCGCCGGGGAAGGCGCGGCCAAATTCCAGGATTGCGAGGCCGGTATCGGCAAGCGAGGCATCCTCGGAGCCTTTGGCCATGCGGGTTGACACATAGGCGGTCAGTCCCACCAGGGCAAACACGATTGTCCAAACCACCAAGCTCAATCCACGCCTCCGTCTTCACGAGACCTACTAGTGCCGGATTTGCCTACCCGTCGAGGCTTGCGCGAATGTGACGCTTTAAATCCCGGCCTCACAGACGCCGCGTCAGGCCAAGTCTCAGCATCTGCCACTGGCGGCGCCATTGCGCCGGCCGGATGTCGCGATCGAACACGCCTGCCCCCAGCCGACGGGCAGCGGCAAGAACCGGTCCCGCAAGCGTTGCCGTGAGGTATGACGGCACCAAGGGTTTCGCAATCAAGCCCGAGGCACGGGCCTTGGCGAGGTGATCGAGACCGAGGCCGCAAAAGGCTTCGACCGCTGCTGAAATACGGTTGCGGTCCTCTCCTGCCAGGAAACTCTCGCGATCAAGACCGATGGCGCGCAGGATTTCCAGCGGCACAAAGACCTGACCGCGCGCCCTGTGCTGCGGCATCAGCAGCACAGCGCCCGCCACCGCCTGAGCCACGCCGGCATGGCCCGCGACGGAAGCCGATCCGGCCGCAGCAGCCGGGTCGAGAACGAGGCTCGCCAGTTGGATGAGAGCAGACGCCGTCTCGCCGGCATAGCCTTCGAACATCGCCCGATCTTCCATGGGGTCGTCATAGAGATCGAAGGTCCGGGCATCGACCATGGCAACAAGCGGTGCTCGCGGAAGATTGTGCCGGCGAATCGCGGCAACGAGCGCAGACGCGACGGGATTGGCGACCGTCTCGCCGTGATCCTTGCCCTCGAGCAAATCGCGCCAATATTGCAAGCGCACCTCGCCGGGAAGCGGCTCGCGAACGAGATCTCTTACGCGTGCCAGTTCGGCATTGAACGCATAGAGTGCCACAAGATCGGGCTGCGCCTCCTGCGGCGCAAGCAGGGTCGCCAGATACCGGTCCTTGTCAGTCTCCTTGAGCATATCAAGGCAGATGGTGTCGTTGTCGGTCTGCATGCGGCAAGGGCCCCGCCCCGGAGAAAAATCAGCTCAAACCGCGATTAAAGCGGCGGCAACAGCGCGCTGCTCGGCGAGCATGATGTTATAGGTCCTGACCGCAGCACCCGTACTCATCGGATCGCTGGAGATCTGCGCCGCACGCAGCGCCGACTTCAGATCGGCCGGTATGGGACGGATGCTTTTGCCCGTCCCGACCAGCAGCACCTCGATCGAGGCAGCCTCATCCAGCACACGGCGAAAGCGATCACGCATCAACGGATCGCCCTCTTCCAGATCCCAGCCATAGATGCCTGAAGGCAGCAACAGCAGGGATCCGCGATGCGACATATCAGCGAATCGGAAACCGCCATTGCCATAGGCGTCGATCGGCGCCCTTCCCGGGAAATGCGCCTCTCTGATGACGATGCCTGCGCTCACCGGTCAGGCCTTCACGCTGCCGGCATCGAGCTTGCCCTTGTCGGCATCCTTGTCCTTCTCAAAATTTTCCGGCCGCAGCTTGAAGGCGATCAGCACTGGAGCAGCAATATAGACGGACGAGAACGTGCCGATGATCACGCCGAAAATCATCGCCAGGGTGAAGGATGCGATCACTTCTCCGCCGAAGAAATAGAGCGCGATCAGAGCCAGAAGGGTAGTCGAGCCAGTCAACACGGTACGCGACAGCGTCTGGTTGATCGAGATATCGATCAGCACATCCAGCGGCATCTTCTTGTAGCGGCGCAGGTTCTCACGCAATCGGTCATAGACAACGACGGTATCGTTCAACGAGTAACCGATGATCGTCAGGATCGCCGCGATACTGGTGAGGTTGAATTCGATCCCGGTGATGACGAAGATGCCGAGCGTCAGGATCACGTCATGCAGTGTTGCGACAATCGAGCCCAGCGCAAACTGCCATTCGAAGCGGAACCAGATGTAGACGAGGATCGCCAGCAGCGAGACGGCGACGCCGATGGTGGCCGTGTAGCTCAGGTCGCTTGAGACGGCAGGCCCGACCACTTCCACACGGCGGAACTCATACTTGTCCTCAAGCTCCCCGCGAACAAGGGTAATGGCCGTCTGCTCGGCATTCTCGCCGCCTTCCTGCGCCTGGATGCGGATCAGCGCGCTTTGACTGTCACCAAAGCCCTGCGCCTGGATGTCGCCGAGATTCAATCCGCTCAGCCGTTCGCGAATATCGGCAAGATCGGCGTCACCAGAGCGGGCCTTGACCTCCACGATCGAGCCGCCTGTAAAATCGATGCCGAAATTAACCCCTGCCGTCGAGAAGCCAACCAGCGAGGCGATGCTGAGTGCTGCTGCTAGAGCGAAGGTATAATTCCGCACGGCCATGAAGCGAATGTTCTGGGTGTCGAACATGCCGGTGCGCACGCCCTTCGGCAGCGTCTTCGGGCGCTTCCAGCGGAACCACGCAGCCATCAGCCACTGGGTCATGGTGAAGGCGGTAAACACGGTCGTGACGATACCGACGGCGAGCGTCACGGCGAAGCCGCGAACCGGCCCGGATCCGAGGAAGAACAGCACGGCCGCCGCAATCAGCGTCGTCAGGTTGGCATCGAGAATGGTGGCGAAGGCCTTGTTGAAGCCGGTCTCGATGGCCTGCACCAGCGGCCTGCCGGTCTTCACCTCTTCACGAATGCGTTCGTAAACAAGAACGTTGGAGTCAACGGCCATGCCCATGGTCAAGACGATACCGGCAATGCCGGGCAGCGTCAGCGTCGACCCGATCAAGGACAGGAGTGCCAAGATCATCACGATGTTGGCCGCTAGCGCGATATTGGCCATGATCCCGAAGCTGCCGTAGAAAGCGAGCATGAAGACAATGACGAAAATCGCGCCGATGCCGGAGGCGACGACACCGGCATTGATCGAGTCAGCGCCAAGGCCTGGACCAACGGTGCGTTCTTCCACGACGGTCAGCGTCGCCGGAAGCGCACCGGCGCGCAAGAGCACGGCCAGGTCATTGGCGCCATCGACCGTAAAGTTACCAGAGATCTGCCCGGAGCCGCCGACGATGGGCTCGCGGATGACCGGCGCCGAGATCACCTGGTTGTCGAGGATAATCGCAAAGGGGCGATTGACATTCTGCTGCGTCACCTGGGCGAAACGCTGGGCGCCGCGACTGTCGAACCGGAAGGTGACGACGGGTTCATTGGTCTGCTGGTTGAAGCTTGCTTGCGCATCAACGAGGTTTTCACCCGAGACGAGCACCTGCTTTTCCACCAGATACGGAACCGGCGGATCGTCCATCGAATACAGCACTTCCGACGAGGCCGGCGGACGTCCGTTCATCGCCTCCTGAACCGGCATGGTGCCATCGACCATGCGGAAGCTCAGCTTTGCAGTCTGGTTGAGCAGGGCCTTGAGACGCTGCGGATCCGTCAGACCCGGAACCTGCACGATGATGCGATCTTCGCCCTGGCGCTGGATCAGAGGCTCCGTGGTGCCCAACTCGTCGACGCGGCGGCGCACCACTTCCATGGACTGGTTGACAGCCGACGAAACGCGATAGTCGATCCCGGCATCCGTCAGGTTGAGGATCAACAATCCGCCATCCTGCTCCTCGATGGTCACTTCCTGGATCGTACCGCCGGTCAAGCCGCCGACGCTCACAGGGGTGGTGACCAGGGCCAAGGCTTCCTTCGCTGCAGCCATCTTGTCGGCATCGGTGATGCGGACCTGCACGCGCTGCCCGACACCACTTAGACCGGTATAGCGGATCCCGGCGTCCCTCAGCGAGGACCGGACGTCGCCGACTGTGGTTTCCAGACGTTCCTTGATAATATCGGCTCGCTCAAGCTTGAGCATGATGTGAGAGCCGCCCTGGAGATCGAGACCGAGGGTGACCTTCTTCGTCGGCAGGAACGAAGGGAACTCGGCAAGCTGCTCGTCGCTGAACAGGTTCGGTGCCGCAACGACGACGCTCATGGCGACGACGAACCAGATAAAAAAGGTCTTCCAGCGCGAGAAATATAGCATGAAACTCTCGAAGTCAGGTTAGGCGGGCGGCAAGGCCCGAAAATGGCAATGCCGCCGTTTCCGGCGGCACCAGGCTTGATCAGGAAGTGGCGTCTGCCTTGACAGGCTCGCCCTTGACGCGGACCTCAGCCACATAACCGCGAACGGCACGAACCTTGATGCCTTCGGCGATTTCGACTTCCAATTCCTTGTCGTCCACGACCTTCGTCACCTTGCCGACGAGACCGCCGCCGAGCACAACCTGGTCACCACGACGGATCGCAGACAGGGTCTCTTCACGCTTCTTCATCTGCTGGCGCTGCGGACGGATCAGGAAGAAATACCACACCACCATCAGCGGCGCGAACAGCAGGACCATTTCGAGGCCCGACCCCATTCCGCCCAGACCCGTGGCTTCCGCACCTTGGGCGAATGCTTCGGTAACAAACATGAAAGACTCCCTAATAAGCTTGACCGGCGTAGGCCCAGCTGCCCCGCTTCGGGTCGCCGGAATATAGTGATGGGCCGACCGAATGCAACACAAACGGCGCGCAACCGTACCATTTCCAAGGCTATTAACCTTTCAGCATCAAAAACGCCATGCTACCGCCGATGAAATCCGGACCATGAGCATCGTCCGTCGAGAGATCGAGGAGGCAAATTTGACCGACCCCATAAACACCCTGCTCCAGGAAGTCCGGCGGCTGGCAGACGCGCTGGAGCGTCTGGCCGGGCCGCCACCCGCTTTCAACGACTGGGAGGCTGCCGACTGCTTTGTCTGGGCGCCAACCCGGCTGCATCTGCAGCCCGTGCCGAGGCCGAACCGCGTGGCCTTGTCCCTTATTCGCGGCGTCGATCGCGTCCGCGACATCCTGCATGAGAACACGCTGCGTTTTGCCGAGGGACTGTCGGCCAACAATGTGCTGCTCTGGGGCGCGCGCGGCATGGGCAAGTCATCCCTGGTCAAGGCCGTGCATGCGGATATCAGGGCGGCAGGACACGAAAAATTGAAGCTGGTCGAGGTTCATCGCGAGGATATCGCGACGCTGCCGGCACTTCTCGACATCCTGAAGGCAGCGCCCTACCGGGTCATCGCCTTCTGCGACGACCTGTCCTTCGATCACGATGACACCGCCTACAAATCCCTGAAGGCCGCCCTGGACGGCGGCATCGAGGGGCGACCTGATAATGTGCTGTTCTACGCCACCTCCAACCGCCGCCACCTGCTGCCGCGCCACATGATGGAGAACGAGCAGTCGACCGCCATCAATCCGTCCGAGGCCGTTGAGGAAAAGGTGTCCCTATCGGACCGTTTCGGCCTGTGGCTCGGCTTCCACAAATGCAGCCAGGACGACTATCTCGGCATGATCGATGGCTATGCCTCCCATTTCGATCTCGGCATATCAAGGGAAAAACTGCATGCCGAGGCGCTGGAATGGGCAACCACGCGGGGCGCCCGCTCCGGCCGCGTGGCCTGGCAATATATTCAGGACCTTGCCAGCCGCCTAGGCACGCGGATTGAGCGCCAGTAATAGCTGCACCATGGTCAGAAAGCGTGAAAAAGGCCCGGTTTTTTTGCCGGGCCTTTTCCTTGGTTTCCTCCAAAACGCAATACCTACTCGAGGAAACCCATGGGGTTCACAGGCGTCGCATCCTTGCGGACCTGAAAGTGGAGAAGCGGACGCTTCACATTGCCGCTCATGCCTGATGTGGCGACCTGCTGGCCGCGCTGGACCTTCTGACCGCGCTGGACCGAGATGGCATCGGCATGGCCGTAGACGGTGACGGTGCCGTCGTCATGACGCACCAGGACGGTATTGCCCAGTTCCTTCAGACCGTTGCCGGCATAGATGACCACGCCATTTTCGGCCGCCTTGACCGGCGTTCCAACCGGCACGGAGATATCGATACCATCATTGCGCTTGCCTTCGACATTCTGGCCATAGCTTGCAACGACAGCACCGCGAACCGGCCAGCGATACTTGCCAATGCCAGTGGCTTCGGGTGCCGCATCCTTGGTATCATCAGACACAGCGTCCGAGACCGTCTTGGTCGGGGCCGGCTGGCTGGCTGCCGGTGCGGGCTTCGGCGTGTCAGCCTTCGGCGGCACGGAGGCCGTCTTGACCGGATCCGCCTTGGCCGGCGCGCCGCCTGGCAGCTTCAGGGTCTGGCCGATGCGGATCCCGCCATTGGTCAAACCGTTGGCTTCCTTGAGCGCCTTGATCGGCGTGCCAGTGGCCTTGGCAATCTTGTTCAGCGTGTCGCCTTCCTTAACGACATAGGTTCCGCCTGCTCCAGCCGCGCCACCCGCACCCGTCGGCACGGGCTTGCCTGCCGCATCCACGGTGCCCTTGTCACGCGTCGCATTGGCGCCCGGCAGCACCGCGACCTTCTGTTCGGGAGCATTGCGCGGCAGCGGCACATTGCCGGGCAAGCTTGCCGGATCGGCAGCCGCACGGGCGCTGGCGCCCGGAATGCCGGCATTGGGGATGATCAGCGATTGACCGGTCGCGGCCTCGGCGCTGCTCGTCATGCCGTTTGCCTGGAGGATCGCCTGTTCGCTCACCCCATGACGCTTCGCGAGAATGCCAACGGTTTCGCCGCGGGCCAGGGTGACGCGCGCCGCACCCAGCGGCATCGGTGCCGCACCGGCGCGCTGCGTCTGACCGGTGACAACCGGATCCGGGGCCACAGGGCTATGAGCGGCCGTCTCCTGTGCTCCGGGAGCCGAGGGGAAGGGTTGCGCCAAGGCAGCGTCGCGTGCGGCAGATGCCGTTGGCCGCGGGGCCGAAAGCTCGGTGCGCTGGACGCTTGCAGGCGCCACCGGCATCCGCGACACGCCGGGCGAGGTCGTCGACGTGCTCATCGGATCATAAGCCGGCGACTGGCCGGGATAGGGCTGCGACAGGGCCTGCTGGCGGCTGTTATAATCCGGCTGCGGCGCCGGCGCGACCATGCCACCGGAGGCAACGTCGCGTGCGGGAACCGGCGCCTGACCGCGCATATTCATCAGGGTTCGCCGCGGAACCGAATTCGTCGTCAGGGGATCACTGTCGGTAAAAATAGCGCTGAAGCGCGTCGCATCCGAACTGCATCCCGAAGCGACACCGGCCAACAACATCGCGCCAAGGATTCTGGCGACGGGAAGTCCGGCTTTCTGCGATACACTCATACGCATAACTCGACCCACATATTACGCAACGCTCAATGGTAAGATTAAAGCGCGTTAGTATTACCGTTGGGTTAACCCGAGGGAATCGCTCGCAACTATTTCAGCAATTTTGCGGAGAGACGGCGGATCGTCGGACTTGAGGCAAGGCCTCGGCGTGGCAATCCGAGCCTGGATCAGAGATGGACGGCGAGCTTCGGAATGACCGGCAGATAGGGCACGTCGAACAGGTCTTCCCGCTCGAAACGGCTGCCAGTCTTGGTCAGGCGGACCATGACGCATTGTTCTTCGGAGAGGATGATCGGCGCCAGCATGACGCCGCCGGAAACCAGTTGTTCCGCCATGAAGCGCGGAACCCCGGGAAAGGCCGTCGTGGAGAATATGCGGTCGAAAGTCCCCTCGCCCGGCAGGCCGTTCGATCCATCGGCCTGGCGTAGAATCACGTTGCGCAGGCCAAGCGCGTCCAGCCGACGCTGCGCCGCGGCGGTCAAGGTGCGGAACCTGTCGATGGAGATCACCCGTTCGGCCAACCGCCCGATCACGCCCGCGGTAAAGCCGCTACCGGTACCGATCTCCAGCACACGCTGACCGGGCTTGACCTTCAGCCTGTCGATCAGCCGGACTGCGAGGTCGGCGCCCTCCATGAAAGCGCCGCACTCGATAGGCAGCGTGCGGCTGGAATAGGCCTGTTCGAGAAATTCGGGGGGGACGAACTGCGACCGCGGCGTCTGCTCCACGGCCGTCAGCAGATCGATATCGGAAATCCCCTCCGCGCGGAGCCTCAGCACCAGCGATGCAAAGCCTTCCTTCTCGATCATGCCGGTTTTCAATCGGCGGCTCCCATACCCAGCGCGCGGGCCACATTGTCCTGCGCGGCATAGTCCGTCATGTCGACCTTGAGCGGCGTCACGGAAATCTTGTTGTGCTCGATGGCGTGTAGATCGGTGCCGGCGCGAAACTCGGTGAGGCGCGAGCCGAATCGCAGCCAGTAATAGGGGAAGCCACGACCATCAGCACGCTTTTCGACATCGAGGCCAAAATCAAGCTTGCCCTGCGCCGTGACTTCTACACCCTGCACCTGCTCAGGCGCGCAGCGGGGAAAGTTGACGTTAAGGAAGCTTCCGGGCGCAAGTTCAGCTTTGATCAGCTTGTCGATCAACTCCGGCCCGAGGCTTTCTCCCACTTCCCAGGGAACCACACGGCCGCCATTGGCATAGTCGTAGAGCTGGCTGAGCGCAATGGACCGCACGCCCTGCATGGCCCCCTCGATGGCGCCTGCGACCGTACCGGAATAGGTGATGTCGTCGCCCAGATTGGCCCCGACATTGATGCCCGACAGCACCAGGTCCGGCTTGCCGCCCATGACTTCCCGCACCGCCATGATGACGCAATCGGTCGGCGTGCCGCGCAGCGCATAACGCTTCTCATCGATCTTTCTGAGCCGCAACGGCTCAGAGATCGTCAGCGAATGGGCTAGGCCGCTCTGGTCGGTCTCCGGCGCGACAACCCAGACATCGTCGGAGAGATTGCGGGCAATCCGCTCCAGGACCGCAAGCCCTTCCGCATGGATGCCGTCGTCATTGGTCAGGAGAATGCGCATCTGTCTCTCTTCTTAACGATCAGGCCATCCGCTCGATCTTCGTGATGCCGCCCATATAGGGCAGCAGCACATCAGGCACGGTGATGGAGCCATCCTCGTTCAGGTAGTTTTCCATGATCGCGATCAGGCAGCGGCCCACGGCCGTTCCGGAGCCGTTCAGCGTGTGGACGAAGGTCGTGCCCTTGTCGTCCTTGCCGCGATAGCGGGCATTCATGCGCCGCGCCTGGAAATCCCCGCAGACCGAGCAAGACGAAATCTCGCGATAGGCATTCTGTCCCGGCAGCCAAACCTCCAGGTCATAGGTCTTGCGCGAGCCGAAGCCCATGTCGCCGGTGCAAAGCGTCATGGTGCGGAAATGCAGGCCAAGCCGCTTGAGCACTTCCTCGGCACAGGCGGTCATGCGCTCATGTTCGGCAATCGAGCTTTCCGCATCGGTGATCGACACGAGCTCGCACTTCCAGAACTGATGCTGACGCAGCATGCCGCGGGTGTCGCGACCGGCCGATCCTGCTTCGGACCGGAAGGACGGCGTCAGTGCGGTGAAACGCAACGGCAGCTTTTCCTGCTCCAGGATTTCGCCGGCCACGAGATTGGTGAGCGTGATCTCGGCGGTCGGAATGAGGTAGCGACCGTCGGTGGTCTTGAACAGGTCTTCCTCGAACTTCGGCAACTGGCCGGTGCCATACATCGCCTCGGCGCGCACCATCAGCGGCGAGGAGACTTCGGTATAGCCGTGTTCCGTCGTATGCAGGTCGATCATGAACTGGCCGAGCGCACGCTCCAGCTTGGCGAGCGGACCGGTCAGTACCGTGAAGCGCGAGCCGGAGAGCTTGGCGGCGCGGTCGAAATCCATGTAGCCCAGGGCTTCGCCGATTTCGAAATGCTCCTTCGGCGGATGATTCCAGCCGGGCTTCTGGCCGACCACGCGGGCGACGACGTTATCGTGCTCATCCTTGCCAACGGGCACATCATCAAGTGGAATATTGGGGATGCGCGACAGCTGGTCAGTGAGATCAGCCGAAACACGGCGCTCTTCTTCCTCGGCTGCCGGCATGGTGTCCTTAAGGCCTGCGACTTCGGCCTTCAGCTTCTCCGCGAGCTCGGTGTTCTTCTGGGCCATGGCCGCGCCGATCTCCTTGGAAGCGGCATTGCGGCGCGACTGCATATCCTGCAGCGCCTGGACGACGGAACGGCGCTTCTCGTCAAGCGCGATCAGACCGGCCGAGAGCGGCTCGGCCCCGCGCTTTGCCAGGGCGGCGTCGAGGGCTTCGGCGTTTTCACGAATCCATTTGATGTCAAGCATAGCAGTTCCAGGTCGTTCAACGGGGTCGATATGGCCCCGCCCGCCTCAGTGGTGGGAGGGCCTCCATTCCGCTGCGCGACGGGGAAGATCGGGCCAATCAAGCCTTGTCGATATCAGTGCCCTGTTCGGCCTTGGCAGCCTCAGAACGCCCACGCTCCACCATGCGCGCCGCATAGATGGAAACCTCGTAAAGAAGGATGGTCGGCAGCGCAAGGCCGATCTGGGAGATCGGATCCGGCGGCGTCAGCACGGCCGCAACGACAAAAGCCACCACGATGAAATACTTGCGCTTTTCGGCAAGCCACTGGCTTTCGAGGATGCCGACGCGGGCCAGCAGCGTGGTGACGACGGGCAGCTGGAACACCAGTCCGAAGGAAAATACCAGTGTCATGATCAGACTCAGATATTCTGAAACCTTCGGCATCAGGGAAATCGCCACCTCGCCTTCGCCCGGCGCCTGCTGCATGGCGAGGAAGAACCACATGACCATGGGCGTGAAGAAGCCATAGACCAGCGCGCCGCCAAGCAGGAAAAGCAGGGGCGATGCGACGAGGAACGGTAGGAAGGCTGCCCGCTCGTTCTTGTACAGGCCCGGCGCTACGAACTTGTAGATCTGCGACGCGATCACCGGAAATGCGATGACCATGGCCCCGAACATCGCCACCTTGACCTGGGTGAAGAAGAATTCCTGGGGTGCAGTATAGATCAGTTCGGCCTTCGCAGGATCCAATCCGGCCCAGATCACTGCCCAGCGATAAGGCACGACCAGGAAATTGAACAATTCCTTGGCGAAGGCAAAGCAGACAATGAATGCGACGAAGAAGGCGGCTAGGGCCCAGATCAGGCGCCTGCGCAGCTCGATCAGGTGCTCGACGAGCGGCTGCGGCTTGTCTTCGATATCCGCGCTCATGCTTGGTCCTTCTTCGTGGTCGAGGGCTTTTTGCGCGGTGCTGCTATCTTCGGCGCATCGGCCTTGTCAGATACGGCCTCGGATACCGCCTTCTTGGCAGCAACGGGCTTTGCCGGCTTTGGCTCGGTCGTCTTCTTCGTCACCCTCTTCGGCTTTGCGGCCGGTGCCGGGTCGGCCATGGGCGTCGCAGGCGCATTGGCAGCCGCGGCCACCGGCGCAGGAGCAGCCACCAGTTCCGGGGGCACACTTGCCAGCGTCGAGGCCGACACGGTCGTCTGAGAGGTTTGAACCGCCGGCTGTGGTGCAGCAACGGCAGGAGCGCTGGCCGTTGGCGGGCTTGCCGGAGAGGCAGGTGCAGCAGGGCTGGCATTCGCAACAGGCGAAACCGGTGTTGCGGGCGCCGGGGTCGCACCTGCAGCCGCTGCATTCGGGGTAGCCGCAGCCGGAGCAGTTGCGGCAGGCTGTGCGGGTGACGTTGGCGCCGGCGCCGGGTCTGGCGACAGCATTTCCACCAAGTCTTCCTCGGCGTCCTCACCGGTATCCTGCGTCATCTCGATCGCAGTGGCCCGCTGAAGATCGGCCTTGATCTCCTGACCCATCTGCCGCAGCGGGTTGATGGCCTCGCGCAACGAATTGGCGGGGTTGAGGCCGCGCACGTCGGAGATCGTCTTGCGAACGTCATCCAGCTCGGCCTCGCGCAGAGCCTCATCGAACTGCGAGCGAAACTCGCCCGCAGTCTTGCGAAGCCTCGTGGTCATCTTGCCGAAGGCACGAAGCATCGGCGGCAGGTCTTTGGGGCCCACGACAACAATCAGAATGACCGCGATGACAAGCAGCTCGGTCCAGCCAATATCCAGCATTCATGGGCTCCAAAGCCGGTGCGGCCGGTGAAGGCCGCAGGATTTCCCGCCAGGGGGTTACTTGACCTCGTCGGCCTTGTGGTCGACGGTCTTCGCAGGCTGCTGCTGCTGGTCGGCACTGTCGTCGTCAGTAATGCCCTTCTTGAAGCTCTTGATACCCTTGGCGACGTCGCCCATCAGTTCCGGGATCTTGCCGCGGCCGAACAGAAGGAGCACGATCACCAGGACGATCAGCCAGTGCCACATGCTAAAAGAACCCATTGCTGCAACTCCTTAGTTTTGCGTTCCACCGATGTAAGGCCTTTGAACGCTTTTTTCAAACACCAAAATATCCTGTTGGCTAACACGGACGGTGACATCTTTGAGACCGGGCGCCAGCAGGTCGGCGCGGATGCGCGCGCGCACCGGCCGCTCGATCCCCGGCACCGCCAAGTTCAACAATTCCACGACGCCCAGGAAGCGCCGGGAAACGATACGCGCCGGGATAATTCCCTCGTCCTTGGACACCGATAGTCCCGACAAGCGGACGGCCACCGAGACGGCCGCGCCCTCGGCAAAACCGGGTGCCGGCGCATTGCCCAGCGGCGTTTCGACGCTCCCCCCACGCACCACGCCATCGAACTCGTTGATCTCGGAAAAGAAGGCGGCAGCAAACAGGTCGCGCGGCGTGCGATAGAGCTCTTCCGCGGAGCCGATCTGAACCAGCCGCCCATCGCGGAGCAGCGCAATCCGGTCTGCCATGCGCATGGCCTCTTCGGCGTCATGGGTCACGACTATGGCCGTGGCGCGGGTTTCCCTGAGGATTGCCAGCGTATCGGCGCGCACCGTGTCCTTCAGCCGCGAATCAAGTCCCGAGAACGGCTCGTCCATCAGCAGGACGCCCGGACGTGGTGCAAGCGCGCGGGCAAGCGCCACGCGCTGCTGCTCGCCGCCCGACAGCACATGCGGATATTTCTGCGCATGTCCGGCAAGGCCGACACGCTCCAGTGCGGCCATGGCCTCGGACGCGGCTTCGGCAGCCGGCATGGCAGTCAGGCCAAAGCGCACATTGTCGAGGATCGTCATGTGCGGAAACAGAGCAAAATCCTGGAACATCAGGCCGATGCCGCGCCGCTCCGGCGGAACATAACCGCTGGGGCCGGCCACCTCGCGCTCATTGACCAGCACCCGTCCCGCGGCCTGAGTCTCGATGCCCGCAGCAATCCTCAGAAGGGTGGTCTTGCCCGATCCGGATGGGCCCAGAAGACACAAAACTTCGCCGGGCTCGGCGGTCAGGGATATGCCGTGGAGCGTCTGCTTGCCGGCATAGCTGTGGAGGATGTTGTCGAACACCAACCGGGCCGCAAAAGTAACACCGGCGGTGCGCCGCGCACCACCTTGCCTCATGTCAGCCGGATCAGATTTCATGCCACCGCCCGTATGCTTCGCCGGCCACCCGGTCGAGCCGGGTATCAAGCCGTCGCGCGAGCCGAGGGTTCCTGCACCCTTTCGAAAATC
This sequence comes from Rhizobium sp. RU36D, assembly GCF_900176345.1. Lineage (GTDB taxonomy): Bacteria > Pseudomonadota > Alphaproteobacteria > Rhizobiales > Rhizobiaceae > Allorhizobium. The sequence goes on along the minus strand of NZ_FWXU01000004.1, from coordinate 60,922 downwards.
CTGATCCTATTCGTCCGCTTCACCGCCCGGAGTCAAGAGGCCGAGTTCCTCCAGGTCCAGCTGGGTGATCGGGTCTTCGTCTTCCGTCAATTCGTCTCCGGACAAGGGCAGCGGCACATTGAAGCCCGGCGGGATGCGGCCGGAGAGAAGGCCGGCGCCCTTCAACTCTTCCATCCCTGGCAGATCGCGCAACTCCTCCAGGCCGAAGTGGTCCAGGAAGTCGCGCGTCGTACCAATGGTCACGGGGCGCCCTGGTGTGCGGCGACGTCCACGAAACCGCACCCAGCCCGCCTCCATCAGCACGTCAAGCGTGCCGCGGGAGGTTTGCACGCCCCTGATCTCTTCGATCTCGGCGCGGGTGACAGGCTGGTGGTAGGCAATGATCGCCAGCACTTCGAGCGCAGCCCGCGAGAGCTTTCGCACCTCTCCATCGTCCTTGCGGATCGCAAACGAGAGATCGGCCGCCGTACGGAACGCCCAGTGATCATCGACCTGCACCAGATTGACGCCGCGCGGCGCATAGGCCTCCTTGAGATGCCGCATGATGGCCGGAACGTTGGAGCCTGCGGGCAGCCTCTCGGCGATGAAATTTTCGGAAACCGGCGAAGAGGAAGCGAAAACAAGGGCTTCGGCCATTCTAATCGAATCCCGGGTGCGCCTCAGCTCAGCTGACGTAGAGTCAGGTTCCTCCTGTTGAGTCAGGTCTGCGTCTTCGTCATCAGGATCGGCCATGTCAGCGCCTACTCGACCACCGCGACGGTCTCGCGCTGAGATCCGGGCCGCAGGTAAATCGTCTGGAATGCCTGCTCTTGGCGGATTTCAAGCCGGCCTTCGCGCACCAGTTCCAGGGAGGCCGCAAAGGCGCTGGCGATGGCTGACACTCGATCCTCTTCCGAGGTCATGTAACGGATCAGGTACTGGTCCAGCGCCGTCCAGTCCGCCGCCTCGCCGATCAGCCTGTTGAGGATGGAGCGCGCATCGGCGAGCGACCAGACCTGCCGCCGCTCGATGGTGACCTGGGTGACGGCTTGCCGCTGGCGAAGTGCGGCATAGGCAGACAGGAGATCATAGAGCGAGGCATCGAAGGCCGAGCGCTCCATCACCGGTACATGCTCGGGTGCGCCCCGCGCGAATATGTCGCGGCCCAGCCGATTGCGATTGATCAGCTTGGTCGCCGCATCGCGCATGGCCTCCAGCCGCTTCAGGCGGAAGGCGAGCGTGGCGGCCATTTCCTCACCCGAGGGGCCATCATCCTTGGATTGCTGCGGGATGAGCAGGCGCGATTTCAAGTAGGCCAGCCATGCCGCCATGACGAGATAGTCGGCGGCAAGCTCGATGCGGATGCGACGGGCGCTCTCTACGAATTGCAGATATTGCTCGGCCAGCGCGAGAACGGAAATGCGCGACAGGTCGACTTTCTGGTTTCGCGCGAGGTAGAGCAGCAGGTCGAGCGGCCCTTCGAAACCGGCCACGTCGATCAGCAGGGCGGCTTCGCCGGTGGCGCGCTCGGCGGTCGTGTCCTGCCAGAGGCTATCCATCGGTGCCGATTTGCGCCCCTCGCCCTGGCTGCCGCGGCGCGCTGCCATCAGGACATCACTCCCATGCCGTCAAACTCCGCACGGAGCTCCGCTTCGTCAGCGCCGTCGCCCGCAGCGATCTCCGAAAGCGCCTGCTCGACAGCCTGCGCACGCCGCAAGGCAGCGCCTTGCAATGGGCCGGTCACCGTGGCGACCTCGATCATCTCCGACATCACGCCGTGGCAATAGAGCACGATGTCGGTGCCGGCCGCAGCCATCGCGGCAGCTCGCTCACCGATCGTGCCCTTCAGTGCATTCATCGAAACGTCATCGGACATCAGCAGCCCCTCAAAGCCGATGGAGCCCCGGATGACTTCCTCCACGATCTTTCTCGAGATCGTCGCCGGATAGTCACGGTCAATGGCTTGATACACCACATGGGCGCTCATCGCCATCAATTCGTGCCTTAGAGCCCTGAAGGGTGCGAAATCATGCGCTTCGAGCTCTTCCCTCAGCACATCGACCAAGGGGAGAAGGTGGTGGGAATCCACCATGGCCCGGCCATGACCCGGGATATGTTTCATGACCGGCAAGAGACCGCCCGCCTTGAGGCCATCGCAAGCCGCCTGTCCCATCGCGGCCGAGGCCTGCGGATCCGTGGCATAGGCCCGGTCACCGATCGCATTGGTCGATCCTTCCACGGGCACGTCCAGCACCGGAAGGCAATCGACGTTAATGCCATATCGCGCAAGATCGAAGGCGTGCAGCCGCGACATCAGCCACGCAGCGCGAAGGCCGCGTTCGCGGTCGCGGCGATAGATCTCCCCGATGACGGCGGGTGCCGGATAGCGCGCCGCCAAGGGCGGCCTAAGCCGCTGGACGCGACCACCTTCCTGGTCGATCAGTACGGGTGCCTCGGGACGCCCGACGCTGTCTCGCAGCGCTGCCACGAGGTCGCTGATCTGGGCGGGTTCGCTCAGATTGCGCGCAAAGAGGATAAAGCCCCATGGCCGCTCGGCCCTGAAAAGCGCGATTTCGTCCGCATCGGGGGACAGGCCCTTAAGGCCCATGATCATTGCCTTGGATTCGCTCATGCGAGCGACCATAAGGCCAGTGACGGCAAAGCCGAAGGCGAAGCATCAGGCCGTTCACAGAAAAATGGCGGAGCCAAAGCCCCGCCATCCCAATTCATTCTGTCACGACAGCGATGTCAGCGCGCCACTAGGCAGCTTCCGCCCGCCGCCTTGTAGCGGCCGCAGAGCGCTTCGGCTTCGGCCTTCGTGCCTGCAGGGATGCGGACACGGTAGTAGGTGCCCTTGCCTGCGACCTCGGCGGCCTTGATGTCCACGCCGCGTCCGCCGATGACACCGGAGAACTTGGCTGACAGGTTGCGATACGACGCCTGTGCATCGGCCTCAGACGGCAGAGACGCAATCTGGATCACGTAGCTGCCGGCGGGAACGCTGGCCTGGGCCGGCGCACTGGCGGGCTGCGCGGCGGCAGGAGCCGCAGCCGGCGCCGGCGCTGCAGGCTGGTTGCGGGTGGCCGTCACATTGCCCTGGTCGGTTACGCGGCCGACCACATTGACCGGCTGTTCGGCCGGACGTGCATTCGGCACGGGCGTGCTGGAGGCCGCCGGCGCGGACGCTGCGGGTTGCTGTGCCGGGGCCGCTGCGACCTGGGTCGGTGCCGGGGCCGAAGCCGCAGGTGCCGCGGCAGCAGGTGCTGCAGCCGGGGTTGCTGCGGGAGCTGCCGGACGACCGCTGGTCTGCGCAGCCGGTGCCGAAGCCGCTGGTGCCGAAGCGGCCGGAGCCTCTGCCGGAACTTCCTGGGCCACCAGTGTACCATCCGGGCGGACGATCATGGTGCGCACCTTGCGCGGCGCGATTGCCGACTGGTCGGCCTCGCCATTGGCTGCGGCGTCTGCGGTCTGTTGTCCTTCCGGCAACAGGCGCGGATCGGAGGTTTCACCCACCGGCGTGCCCATGGCTTCCGGTTCGCCCTCGCTCTCACCTTCGAGCGGCAGGTTTTCCGGCAGAAGCGTCCGCTGCACCACGTCAACAGGCTCTTCATTGGTCGAAATCAGGCTGGACTGCTTGGGATCGGCAACGGAAGAACCGGCGACCCGGTCATAGACCGCCTTGTCCTGGTTCGGAACGGACTTGCCACCCGGATTTTCCGGCGCAACCTTGATCGGATCCTTGTCCGCCATGATCACGCGCGGTTCGCCCGACGTCGCCGTTGCAGAGCTGCCCGTGCCCAGCCAGAAATAGGCACCACCGGCGGCAGCCGCACCGACAACGACCACGGTGGCAACAAGCGCAAGCGCCAGCGGGCGTCCGCTGCGGCGACGCGGGGCGGCAACCTGATCGAGCGAAATGCGGCCCGCCGGCGGCATCTTGCCCTTGGATGGGTTTTGCAGCGAGCGCCGGAAATCCTCTTCCAGGGCGCGCTCGAAGGCGTCGAAGTCATCTGCCGCGGCTGGCTTGCTCACGGCGGGGCCGCCGAATGTCACCGTGTCGGCCGCTGCTGCGGTGACCGGCGATGCTGTCGGCGCTTCGAAAAGCCCTGCGAGCTCCGTCTCGATATCATATTCGAAATCGCTGCGACGCGGCGCCGGCTCCTTGGGCTCGGTATAGACGACATCAGGAACGTCCATCATCGCAACCGTTTCTGGCTGCTCTTCCTGCTCCACGATTTCATCGGGATCGAAAGCCATGCGGAAATCGAAGTCGTCACCGGCAGGCTTTGCGGGTATCGCGGCAGGCGCGCGCGTTCCGAATGCCGGTGCAGCACTTGCGGCCACAAATGGTGCCGCGCTGGCGGCCGGAACAGCCGAAGGCGTGCTCCTTGGCATTACCGGAGCTGCGGCAACCGTTGCTCGACCGATCGACGGCTGGGGTTGTGCCGCCGCCTTGACCGGTTGGGAAACCGGGGGCGGTGTCACTGTCCGCGCCTTGGCAGGCTCGACAAAATCAAGTTCCGAAAGATCGAGATCCAGATCATCGAGCATCAGCTCGAATTCGTTGTCTCCCAGAAGATCGAAATCTTCTGTCTGTTCTGCAGGCTTTGCCGAGGGCGTAGCAACAGCAGGCGCTACCGACTGGCGGCTTTCGCGAATCTCCGGCTGCCAGGCGCGCGGTGCCTCTGGCGTGAAAGCCACCTCCTCGCTTGCAGCGAGTTCATCGGCAAACGAGAAGGAAAAATCGGGTTCGATCGGCCCTGCCTCGGGCTTCTTTTCAAACCGCGCCTGTTGCGGCGGATCGATTTCAAAGCCGGGGATTTCATGACCGCGATCAGACGCGGCTAAATTCGACGGTTCGCTCGTCGAGCCATTGCCAAAATCAAGCCAGGCATCATCCGCCTCCGGCTCGAAAGCAGGCGCTGGGGATGCAGAATAGTCACCGTCACGGCGCGGTGCTTCGACAAAACTCGCGTGGCGAACCGGCTCAGGATCGACAAAATCCGGACCGAAATCCGGCTCCGGGCGTGCAGCGGGCTTGGCCTGGAAGTTCGCGATCGGGAGGCTGATCCGCGGCGCGGCGGCCGGCTGCGGCGCCCATGCCGGCTCGGGGGCAGCAGGGGTATTCGTGCCGAAAGCCAGTTCCAGCTCGTTGATCAGGTCATCTGCCGATTCGGCATCAAAGGACGGCTCCTGCCGCGCCGCTGGCGCCAGGCTTTGAGCTGGTTCCTGCCGGATTTGCGGAGCCACGCTGACAGCCTGCTCGCGGGCGACAACCTGCTCGGGAGCCTGAGGCGCAACTTCGTAATACTCCGCCTGCGCCAGTTCGTCGGCCCAATCGAAGGGTTCTTCGAGCACAGCGGGAGCTTGAACCTTGACCGGCTGAGCGGCCACGACCGGCTCGGGCATAACAGTTGGTTTCGCGACCGGCGCCTGGGCAATAGGTGCCTGGACAACGGGCGCTGCCACCTGCTGAACGGGCTGCGCGGGAGCGACCGGCTGCGTCGTCCTTGGCGCCGGCACTTCGAAGGTCTCGAATTCTTTTAGAAGCTCGTCTTCAAGATTGAAGACAGGGCTCGGAGCCTGCGGCTGGGTTTCCGGCGTGGAGCGCTGGCCCGGACGCGGCTGCTCGAACCCGACGATTCGGGCAAGCTCCGCCAGCGGATCGTCATCCGCGAACGTATCTGCCCGGTATCCTCCGCTCAAAGCGGCCTGTTTTTGTACCATCACTAATTTTCCACTCACCTACGCAACATGACGCATGCCAGCGCATTGTGGGGAAATGGTGACAATACTACCGCATCTCCGAGGGTGCATCGGTGCCGGTAATGGCTAGACCCGACTTCAGCACGGAAGCGACAGCATGCACCAGCCCAAGTCTGGCGATGGTCAATTCTCGGATTTTATCGTTAACAAATCGTAATTCCTGGTGATCTTTACCTTTATTCCAGTGACCATGGAAAGAACTGGCCAGATCATAGAGGTAAAATGCCAGGCGATGAGGCTCCTGCGCATGCGCCGCGGCCTCCACGACACGCGGATATTCAGCGATCTTGGCGATGAGTTGGATTTCCGCTGGATCAAGCTCCATACCGCCAATGGCAGCGACAAGTGCTGAAGCCTCGATGTCCGAATCAATGTCGGGAAAGGCTTCGCGGGCCTGGCGGAAAACCGACATGCAGCGCGCATGGGCATATTGCACGTAGAAGACGGGATTGTCCTTGGACTGCTCCGTCACCTTGGCAAAATCGAAGTCCAGCGGCTCGCTGCTCTTGCGATAGAGCATCATGAAACGCACGGGATCGCGGCCGACCTCGTCGACCACCTCGCGCAGAGTGACGAAGTCGCCGGAGCGCTTCGACATCTTCACCGGCTCGCCATTGCGGTAAAGCTTCACGAGCTGGCATAGCAGAACGGTGAGCTTCGACTTACCTTCGGATACGGCGCGGGCGACTGCTTCCAGGCGTTTGACGTAGCCACCATGATCCGCGCCCAGGACATAGATCATCTCGCTGTAGCCGCGATCGAACTTGTCCTTGAAATAGGCGACGTCGGCGGCAAAATAGGTATAGCTGCCGTCTGACTTCATCAGCGGCCGGTCGATATCGTCGCCCACCTCGGTGGAACGGAACAATGTCTGCTCGCGGTCTTCCCAATCCTCGGGCAACTGTCCCTTCGGCGGCGGCAGGGTTCCACGGTAGACATGGCCCTTGAAGGTCAGGTCGTTGATAGCCGTGCGAATCCTTGCGGCACCATTGGCATGCAGCGAGCGCTCGGAATAGAAGATGTCGTGATGCACGTTCAAGGTGGCAAGATCGTCGCGGATCATCGCCATCATCGCGGTAATCGCCCTGTCCTTGACGATCTCGAGCCAATCTTCTTCCGGCATATTGTGTAGCCGGGTGCCGAATTCCTCGGCCAGCGCCTGCCCGACCGGGACCAGATAGTCGCCGGGATATAGGCCTGGCGGGATCTCGCCGATCTGCTCGCCAAGCGCCTCGCGATACCGCAGGAAGACGGAGCGAGCCAGCACTTCGATCTGCGCGCCGGCATCGTTGATGTAATATTCCTTGGTGACGTCATAGCCGGCAAAGGCAAGAAGGTTTGCAAGGGCGTCGCCGACAACGGCGCCGCGGCAATGGCCCACATGCATCGGCCCCGTCGGGTTGGCGGAGACATATTCGACATTGACCTTGCGGCCGGCACCCGTGTTCGAGCGGCCAAAATCAACCCCGGCTCCGATGGCGTCCGCGAGAAAGCGCTGCCAATATTTGGCCGAAAGGCGGATATTGATGAAGCCCGGCCCGGCAACCGTGACCTCGGAAATATCAGGGTCCTGCTTCAGGCGCTCGGCAATGATGACGGCCAGATCACGCGGCGCGGTGCCAAGCGGCTTGGCCAGGACCATGGCGGCATTTGTCGCCGCGTCGCCATGGCTTGCATCGCGCGGCGGCTCAACGACGATACGGCTGAGATCGAGCCCGGCGCCTTTCTCCTTCACAAGATCAAGTTGCTGCAGGGCACCCTTAATTCTGGTCTCGAAGTCTGAAAAGAGATTCATTGTCACAATTCCAAGGAAGCGGCCGGACAAGGAGACGGGCTGTCCCCTGCGTTTGCGAGCGCTGCCTAGCGTAAATCGGGGGTATGGTCAAACAACTGCCTGTGGGCACGCACAGCATAGGTGTCCGTCATGCCCGCGAGATAGTCGCCGACATGGCGTGCCTTGGCCTGGGAATTCAGCCCGGAGATATGGTTCACCCAGTAATGGCTTTGCATCAGTTGCGGGTCATTCATATAGGCTTTGAACAGGTCGGTGACGATCTGCGCCGCGCCCGCGCGGATGCGCATGATGTCGGGGTGGCGATAGATGCGGCTAAACAGCAGCTTCTTGATCTGCTTGTCGGTGTCGGCCATGGCATCGGAAAAGGTGGCGATGGTGATGCCGGCATTGCGCACATCGCCGGCCGATTGCGGCTTGATCGCCTTCAGCCGCTCCTGGCACACCATGATCACGTCTTCGACCATGCGGGTGATCTGCCGGCGCATGATCTCGTGGGTAAAGCGGTCGGGTTCCAGATGCGGGTAACGCTCGCGAACCTCCGACATCAGGCCAGCAAGAAACGGCACATCTTCGAGCATGTCGAAGCTCAGATAGCCGGACCGCAGGCCGTCATCAATGTCATGGGTATTGTACGCGATATCATCGGCGATCGCCGCCACCTGTGCCTCGAGGCTGGCATGGCTTGCCAGTTCGAGGTCGTGAATTTCGCAATAGTCGAGGATCGGCAGGGGCACAGGCCCGCGAGTGCCCTCGCCCTTGGCGTCGAGCAGCGGTCCATTGTGCTTGACCAGGCCCTCCAGGGTTTCCCAGGTCAGATTGAGGCCGTCGAATTCCGCATAGCGCCGTTCGAGCTTGGTGACGATCCGCAGAGACTGGGCATTGTGGTCGAAACCGCCATAGGGCTGCAGCACCTCATCCAGCGCATCCTCGCCGGTATGGCCAAAGGGCGTGTGACCGAAGTCGTGAACCAAGGCGACACCTTCGGCCAGGTCCTCATCGATTCGCAGGGCGCGAGCAAGCGCACGGGCCACCTGCGCCACCTCGATCGTATGAGTGAGCCGGGTGCGATAATGGTCGCCATCTGGCCCGATAAAGACCTGGGTCTTGTGCTTCAACCGCCGAAACGCGGTGGTATGAACGATACGGTCGCGGTCGCGCTGGAACTCGGAGCGCGTTGCACTGCCTGTCTCGGGAAACAGACGCCCGCGCGACGTCCAGGGGTCGGCTGCATAGATCGCCGGCTCGCTTGATCCGAAACCGAGCGCATTTTTGTCAATCGTCATTCCTGTCTCAACACCCTCTATTGCCCCACCGGCATCCGAACCCATTGACGCCGCCGCTTCGTCTTCATACCTATAGCAAACATGGGCGCCTAGGGGGCGGCGATTTTGTGCCATCTTCGGTTGCCATGGTGATATTGCACCTTCACGTCGCGATCGTTTGACGATTGCAGTATGAACTATGGTCCTCGGGGCCTTGAACCCCGGCAGGAGGCTTGAATGACAGAAGCAAACGTGACCCTTTCCCCGGCTGCGGCCAAGCGGATCGCCGCGATCGTCGGTTCACAGAATCAGAACGGGGCGCTGCGCGTGTCCGTCGAAGGCGGTGGCTGTTCCGGTTTTTCCTACAAGTTCGATATCGACGACAGTCCGCAAGCCGACGACCTCGTTGTCGAGCGCGATGGCGCCCGGCTGGTGGTCGACCCGGTTTCCCTGGTCTACATGGCAGGATCGGAAATCGATTTCATCGACAACCTGATGGGCCAGTCGTTTCAGATCAAGAATCCGAATGCGATCGCAAGCTGTGGATGCGGCACGAGTTTTGCGCTTTAGTCTTTTGGAAAACTGCCGAAGTTTTTGATCCCGTCGTTGGCTCCGCCATCGCGACGGTCTAGAGTGTTTGCGGCGGCAATAGCGCTGCGCGAAGAGGCTTTTTATGAAGATCGCGACCTGGAACATCAACGGCGTCAAGGCGCGAATCGAAAACCTCTGCGAGTGGCTGAAGACGTCGGATCCTGACATCGCCTGCCTGCAGGAAATCAAGTCCGTGGACGAGACCTTCCCGCGTCTGGAAATCGAGGCGCTGGGCTATCATGTTGAAACCCATGGGCAGAAGGGCTTCAACGGCGTTGCCCTCCTGTCGAAATTCCGCCCCGACGAGGTCCATCGCGGCCTTCCGGGGGATGAGACCGACGAGCAGGCGCGGTTCATCGAAGGTGTGTTTTCCGTCGCCGGCGGCGTCGTGAGAGTGTGCTCACTCTATCTGCCGAACGGCAATCCGGCGGATGATCCGGTCAAATACCCATACAAGCTCAGCTGGATGGAGCGGCTTCGCGCCTTTGCCGAGGAACGGCTGGCGCTTGAGGAGCCGCTTATTCTGGCGGGCGACTACAACGTGATTCCCGAGCCCTATGACTGCTACGACCCGATGGCCTGGGCGGGCGATGCGCTGTTCCTGCCGCAGACCCGACAGGCGTTTCGCCGCCTCGAGAATCTCGGGCTCACGGATGCCATCAGGGCGACCAATGACGAGCGTCAGCTCTATAGTTTCTGGGATTATCAGGCCGGCGCCTGGCCGAAGAACAACGGCATCCGCATCGATCACCTGATGCTTTCACCTGAGGCGAGCGACCGGCTCGTCTCGGCGCAGATCGAAAAGCACGTTCGAAGCTGGGAAAAGCCGTCAGACCATGTGCCGGTGACCGCGCGATTCGCATTCGATCGGCTGCCTCAATAAAGCGCGTCGCGATCTTTCAGATTCGCTCGTAACGCTTTCTGTCTTATCCTTCAGCATGTCGTAGTCGCAAAACCGCTGCACACTTTTGCGCGACATGCTCTAGAGGCAGCGACGGCGCTTATTGCTCAGGCTGGTTGAAGATCTGCGGCGCCAGCGCCACGGCAACGCGCCGGTCTTCTTCATTAGCGATGGAGAATGCCTCTTCCTGCAGCGCCTGCATCCAACCGCAGTCGTTCGGATGGCATTTCTCAAGCGCGGCGGTCAGGAATGCCAGGCCGCGGACAGACTGCCCTTCCTGGAAAATCAGATTGCCGAACACCGCCATGGCCCCCGCATGGCCGCTCTTACGCGCCACATTTAGCCACTTTTTTGCCTGCTGGACATTGACCTTGCCACCCTGGCCTTCAAGGATCATACGGGCAAGCTGGTACTGCGCCTCTGGCACGCCAAAGGTGGAGGCCACCTGGAAGTAAAGCTGGCGCGCCTGGCTGAGATCGGCCTTCACAGGGCTGCCGGGAATGCCTTCCCGATAATAATGGGCGAGAGAAAGAAGCGCGTTGACGAAGAAACCGGTGTCGTTGGAGCCGGGTTCCACGCCCTGGCTGGCGATCTCGGAATAGATCTTGAACGCTTCAAAATCGTTCTGAACCACGCCGTCGCCATCGGCATACATATTGGCAAGCGCCCAGCGCGAACCGGTATGCCCCTTCTCGGCCGCATAGCGATACGCCTCGACCGCGTCCTTCTTCTGACCGTTCTTGTAGGCCTTGAAGCCGAACTTGAACAGGTCGAACGGTCCGGACTCCTTGGTCACCCCGGCATTGATGTCGAAAGCACGAGCACCGCCGGCGACGGAGAGGCAGAGCGCAGCCGAGAGCAACAGTGCTGTCGGGGATTTCGATACTGGCATCCACATAATTGCGAAATTCTTCCACTTCATCGCTGACAGCAGTCCGCGACCCGGAAACTGGGGACCCTGCATGCCCGCTTTCGACGAAACCTGTATCATGGAACGATGAACATCCTGTTCATCCCGACATCCGCCTGATTTCGGCGCGGGCTGCCGATCCGAGGCGCTGTCTCCAGCATATAAGCAAACCCTACGACTCCATTCCGGCAAGACTGCGGCCAGCCGCCATTTGATCGCGCGCAGGTGGCGGACGGGCTCACCTTTGACACCGCCCTGCATTGCATCGCTTGATATCGTGAGGGTTCTCTCAACTGCCATACTCATTTCACGCGGGCACGCTCGCCCCCTTTTCAGGACCATCGGTCCCTTCTGACGATACCGCTGCGCTTCGTTTGTGGCGGGAAATGGACAAACATCCGGGGCTGACCGACCACCGCTCCACGAAAAACGTCATGTTGCAGAAACATCACAAATGCGCGAACCGAGCGCCGCCGAAAACAAGAAAAGCCCGGCGTGAGCCGAGCTTTTCCCAAGTTTCATCCGTAGCGAATGTCCGGCGACGACCGCCATGCCAAACGCACACCCGGACATCAGAACTTCAGCGTGAAGGACGAGCCGATCGAGTAGGACCAGTCATCGCCAGCCGTTGCGTTGAAGGCAGCGGACTGTCTCGTCGACTGGCTACCAGCCGTCAGGTAGCTGATACCGCCGCCGAGGCGCAACTCGCCGGGACCGGCCTTGATGATGGCGGCTGCAGCCATGGTCCAAGTATCGGTCGCAATGTCGGCACCGGTGCCAACGCCGCTGTCATAGGTCAGGTTGACCGTACCGGAGACGGTGTCGGTGAACGCATGACCGACACCGGCCTGAACCGTCCAGCCATCCTTCCAGTTGTAAACGTCCTGGAAATTCGTCGTTGCGATCCGGTAGTTGAGCGCCTTCAGGACACTCCAGTCCGTCCACTTAACCGAACCATAAACCAGCCAGCCCGGGGCAACGCCGGTCTGCAGGCTGAGTTCGAGGGATTGCGGCAATGAGCCGTAGCCGGATGCCGGCAGGATCGTACCGACGGCAACCGGGAAACGGGACAACCCACCCGGACCAACGACAAAAGAGCCGGAGTTGGTGGTGTGGTCAACCTGCGACCGATATAGCAACTGCGCACGGAGGGCGTATTCCGGAATCTCGTAGCCCAGGCCAAGGCGATAGCCAAACGAGGAGGAATCATCCAGCTGCAGCGTACCGATGTAGATGTTGTTCGCCGTGGCTGCGACTGCGGTATAGCTGAAGTCCTGCATGAAACCGCCAGCGATCACGTGCAGATTGCCAGGGCCAGCCTCGAAGTTCACGTCGCAGGTTGCGCCATATTCGTTGCTGTCGAAGCCCTTGCTGGCATAGGGCGTGTTGCCAGCCAACAAGTAAGCAGTTCGCGCGCTTGCGCCGTAGGTGGCATCCGCACCAAAGGCCTGCGTGTAGGTGAATGCGCAGGCGAGCCGGTCCGAGATCTTGACCTTGGCGGCAACGCTCGGGATCCAGTAGTTGTCGATGAAGTCACCGTCCGTCGAGGCCCGACCGGCGGTTGTTTCATAGGCGCGATCAGGCATCACGTAGACACCGCCTGCCCGCAAAATGAAGGCATCCTTCTCATAAAGGATGTCGGTATCGGCTTCGCCGCGGCTGAAACCACCGGCATTGGCCGTCGAAGCGAGTGCTGCGACACCAATTGCTGCGATAACAGCGGATTTGAAAAGCGTCTTTGCCATTTGTCTCCCCACTCCAGGCATGAACATGGAATCACTTTAGCCAAGGGCCACAGAATGACAATCGTGACGGGAAGCGGGTCCGGTAGCAAGAACGCATTCAAATTTACGTAAGTTTGCGATCAACCCTCCCAAACAGCGAGGCAGGCGGATAAATTTTTCGTTAACGCTATCGCATGCGGATCTTTGCGGAAAAATTTACCAATCAACGCCGTCAATGTTACCCAATGACAACAGTTTCGGTTTTCGCGGTCAAAAGTGATTAAATTCACAAATTTACGCGGTCAGCCTTATTCCGGAGGACGAAAAGGCGAAATTCCGGCCGATTGTGGCGGCCGGAATGGGGAATCGCGAAAAAATCAGTCGGCTTCGCTGACGTTCTGAAGCGCCTTGATCAAGGCTGCGCGCTGCACCAGCAGTTCCGCATGACGCTCACGCTCACTCGCGACCACCTCGGGATTGGCGTTGGCCACGAATTTCTCGTTGCCGAGCTTGGCCGAAATGCGATCCAGTTCCTGATCCGTCTTGGCGATCGCCTTCTGCAAACGGGCCTTTTCCGCCGAGAGATCGATCAGCTTGCCGAGCGGCAGGCAGGCCGTCGCCTCGCCGACCACGATCTGTGCCGCCCCCTTGGGCGCCGTGTCAGCCAGCGCGATGCTTTCGACGCGGGCCAGACGCATGATCGCTGCCTCGTGGCGTGCGAGCCGCTCACGTGTCAGGTCATTGGTCGCCACCATGACAAGAGGCGCGACGGCGCCCGGCGGTACGTTCATTTCTGACCGCGCGGAGCGAATGCCGGAGACGAGATCGATCAGCCAGTTGGTCTCGTTGGCGGCAACCTCATCGGCAAATTCCGGCGCCGGCCAGTCGGCATGGCACAGAAGCGAGCCGCGTTCTGTCCCTTCGCCTGCGGTATGCGCCCAGAGCTCTTCCGTCATATAGGGCATGAAGGGGTGCAACAGCTTGTAAGTCTGTTCCAGCACATAGGCGACGCAGGCCTGGGCTTCGGCCTTTGCCACGTCGTCCGTGCCACTGAAGACAGGCTTCAGCAGTTCCAGATACCAGTCGCAGACCTGGTTCCAGACGAAACGATAGAGCGAGCCGGCAGCTTCGTTGAACCGCTGGTTTTCAATCGCTTCGGTCACGTCCCGCTCTGTGCGGGCAAGTTCGGTCAGAATCCAGCGGTTCACCGTCAGGGTCGCGGCTTCCGGCAGGAAGTGCGGATCGCTCTCGGCCCCGTTCATCTCGGCAAAGCGCGTGGCGTTCCAGAGCTTGGTGGCGAAGTTGCGGTAGCCCGCAATGCGCGCCGGGTCGAGCTTCACATCGCGCCCTTGGGCCGCCATGATCGCCAGCGTGAAGCGCAGCGCATCCGCGCCATATTCATCGATCAGTTCGAGCGGATCGATGACGTTGCCCTTGGACTTCGACATCTTCTGCCCGTTCTTGTCACGAACAAGAGCGTGGACATAAACGGTGTGGAAGGGCTCGACCGGCTCGCCGGCCTCGTCCTTCATGAAGTGCAGGCCCATCATCATCATGCGGGCGACCCAGAAGAAGATGATGTCGAAACCGGTCACGAGCACGCTGGTCGGGTAATAGCGGTCTAGTTCCGGCGTCTTCTCGGGCCAGCCGAGGGTCGAGAACGGCCAGAGCGCGGACGAGAACCAGGTATCGAGCACGTCCTCGTCACGGGTCAGGATCTCGCCCGGGTGGAAGTTCTCAAGCTTTTCCTGGACCCAGGCCTTCCACGGGCCTTCATGGGCCAGATAGTGTTGGACAGCCGCGTCGAGCGCCTCTTCCTCGGTCTTTTCGACAAACACCTGGCCATCGGGACCATACCAGGCGGGAATCTGGTGACCCCACCACAGCTGGCGCGAAATGCACCAGGGCTCGATGTTCTCCATCCATTCGAAATAGGTCTTTTCCCAGTTCTTCGGGACGAAGTTCGTACGGCCTTCGCGCACCGAAGCAATCGCCGGCTCAGCCAGCGTCTTGGCATCGGCGAACCACTGGTCGGTCAGCATCGGCTCGATGACGACGCCGGAGCGGTCGCCGAAGGGCTGCATGATCTTCTTGTTCTCGACATAAGGGATGTCCGAACCGTCTACATCCTTGACGGTCACGGCCAGACCTTCGGCATTGATGGCCGCGATGATCTTTTCGCGCGCGGCCAGCCGGTCGAGGCCACGATATTCGTCCGGGACGAGGTTGATGTCGTCGACCTCGGCTTCGCCAGGCAGGGCTCCAGACTTGGCGATCTCCATGGCTCTTGCGGCACAGACAGCATAGGGCTCGCCGTCTTCACGCATCGCCGCCCGGGTATTCATCAGCCGATAGAGTGGAATGCGGTTGCGCTTGGCCACCTGGTAGTCGTTGAAATCGTGCGCACCGGTGATCTTGACCGCGCCGGAGCCGAACTCCGGATCAGGATATTCGTCCGTAATAATCGGGATGAGGCGCCGATGCTCCTTGGGGCCGACCGGAATCTCACAGAACTTGCCGACGATCGGCGCATAGCGCTCGTCGGAAGGATGAACCGCAACGGCTCCGTCGCCCAGCATGGTTTCAGGCCGGGTGGTGGCGATCGAGATATAGTTGCGCTCTTCCTGCAGCACGACGTTTCCGTCGGCGTCCTTCTCGACATAGGTATAGGTTTCCCCACCCGCGAGCGGATACTTGAAGTGCCACATGTGGCCGTCGACTTCACGATTTTCGACCTCAAGGTCGGAAATTGCCGTCTCGAATTTCGGGTCCCAATTGACCAGCCGCTTGCCGCGATAGATCAGCCCTTCCTTGTAAAGGGTGACGAACACTTCAAGCACGGCCTTCGACAGGCCTTCGTCCATGGTGAAGCGTTCGCGCGACCAGTCGCAGGAAGCGCCGAGGCGCTTCAACTGGTTGAAGATCAGGCCGCCGGATTCCGCCTTCCATTCCCAGACCTTGTCGACAAAGGCCTCGCGGCCCATGGCGCGGCGGCCCGGAAGCTGGCGTTCCATGAGCTGGCGCTCGACCACCATCTGGGTAGCGATGCCGGCATGGTCCATGCCCGGCTGCCACAGCACATCCTTGCCCCGCATGCGCTCGAAGCGGATCATGATATCCTGCAGCGTATTGTTGAGCGCATGGCCCATGTGCAGCGAGCCGGTCACGTTCGGCGGGGGGATCACGATGCAGAAGCTTTCGGCACCGGGCTTTGCATTCGCTCCAGCGCGGAAGGCGTCGGCATCATCCCATGCCCTAGCGATTTTCGGCTCTACGGTTGCGGCGTCATAGGTCTTTTCAAGCATTTTCCGACCAGATCTTCAGAGTTCTCGTAGCTGGGTTGTAAATAGGACTGGAAAAACCGAGTCAATAAAAAAGCCGCCCCGGCTGGAGCCTTTCAGGGCCAAATAGAAACCATTCTGCTGGCTCAAACGGAGTCGGATGATCGACCGAATGGCGCGTGTCGTAGCCAAGCTCTACGGCCAAGCCATTCGGTCGATCAGGCGGCCCGTTTCAGCCAGCCCGAAGGGCCGGGCATCTTTCTGCCAGGATCAGAGGCGATCGGCTCGGACGTACGCAAAGGTATGCCCATCGCCAATCGCCTCTGCCCTGACAAAAACCTGCTCCGGCAGAATGTTTCTATTTGGCCCTGAAAGGCTCTACCCGGCGCGGCTCGATTATCCGATCCGTTTGCGGCAGCCTAACGACGGGGGCCGCGGGCCACCCGTTCGATTTCTTCACGCACAAGACGCTCCACTAGCGTGGGCAAATTGTCGTCAAGCCATTCCTGCAGCATCGGGCGCAGCATTTCCTCGGCCATTTCGTCCAGCGAGCGGCGTTGCGTGCCATCGATCGCAGCAGCCAACTCATCGAAGGATCGCGCGATCTGCTCGCCTGCCGTCGCCGAAATAAGGCTGCGGGACTGATCTTCGAGTTCGGCAACGGGCGCTGCGACCTCCGGAGCGGGGGCGACCACGGCTTTCGCCATCGGCTCGCGCAATACGGCCGGCGCAATTTGCCGGGCAGCGCTGTCGAGTGCGGCCTGCAATTCGGCGCCCATGGCCTGGTAGTCCGAGGCCGGCTGGTAGCCCATCGGCTGTTGCGGCTGGGGAGCCGTCGGACGCGGCGGCATCTCCTGACGCGCAACCGGCTGCTCCGGCGCCACGTCGGGCGGATTGCGCAAATCCGCCATGCGGCTCGTCATCATGGGGTTCTCGACCTGCGTCGGCTGCGGCTGGATCGTCGGCCGCAGGCCCATGCCCTCGCCGCGATCGGCCGCTGCACGCACCCGTGCGGCGAGATCGGCCAGAGAAATGCTCTTAGGGGCCTGCCGCGCCTGCTCGCCGGCCGCAGGCTCGACCATCGCCGGCGCTGCCCGCGTCTCGGCAACCGGCATCGCCGGCCTCATTTCGGGGGCCGGAGCCGACATGCGCATCTCGGGCCGCATTTGCGGTGCAGCAGGAGCGGCGGACGGCGCCTTGTCATTGGCGGCTTCCAGCATCAGCGACAATTCGCGCGCATCCTCGACGCTCAACTCGTCCTCCGCGATGTTATCGTCGCCGGCATAGATCGGGGAGCGGCCGGCGTCCTTGCCGACGGGATCATTGCTTTCGATGATCCGTCGGATGGATGCCAGAATTTCTTCCATGGACGGTTCACGCGCTACACTGGACTGAGCCATGTTACTCCCCGCTATTTTTACAATTTCCGATCGACCTGCCGCCTCGACCGCACAACGATTCGAGCGAGTGTATGTGAAGTCATGGAAAAACGGAATCGACGCACGCCATCAATCCGCCGTGATGCACAGCTTTGTCGCGAGCGGCAAAGATCGCACTGTCGTAAGGTCGAAACACCACTGACGCGAACGGCCGCGCTTGTGACGCGGCCGACATATAGCTTTAGATGCCTGCTTGCCCCGCGAGGAGCTCACAAACTCGCTTAGAACACGAATTCGCGCGCCTTTGCAAAGCCCGGCAGTGGCTTGACCGCTGCATTGAAATGGCTGCTGCGCGAAATCGTGCCACGGGAATTCAGCAGCACCTCGGCGCGGGCGGCATTGCCGTAGCCGACCACCGCCACCAGACGCCCGCCCTCGCGCAACTGCTGCAAAAGCGCGTCCGGGACATGCTCCACGGAACCATTCACGAAGATCAGGTCATAGGGCGCCTCATCGGCATAGCCCTTTTCCAGCGGTCCGGTGACAACGGCCACATTGTCATGACCGAGGTCGGAGAGCGTCGCCTGCGCCTTTGCGGCCAGAGCTTCGTCGCATTCCACGGCAACGACCGAACCGGCAAGCTCAGACAGCAGTGCCGCGGCATAGCCGGCACCGCAACCGATCTCCAAGACGACATCGTCCTTGGTGATGGCGGCAAGCTGCAACAACTTGGCCAGCGGCGACGGCTCCATAATGTAGCGCGCCGGGCTAGACGCGGTGGCCGGCGCGACCAGCATGTCTTCATCTATATAGGCAAGCGCACGCATGCTCTGAGGCACAAAGGCCTCCCGCGGAACGGTCAGAAAGGCGTTCAGCACCGAATGCGACGTGACGTCGGTCGTCCGGATCTGGTTGTCGACCATCTTCGTGCGTGCTGCTGCAAAATCCATCATGTCCTGTCGCCCCAAATCAGCCGGATCTTGTTCGATCACCTGTGTCTTAATTGCAGGTAGCCATGCTTTCAAGCGTCCGATCGCAAGGACAGGCCGATTTCCCCGAAATCAGGCCTTCTACCACGGCACGCATCAGGTCATGCGCACTGAAGCCCTGATCGCGGACTACGTCGCCGTAGCCGCCCGGCATGCCGGCTATGTCAATGAAATGAATAGGAAAATTGGAGGCCTCGCCCGGAATCGAACCGGGGTGCAAGGATTTGCAGTCCTCTGCGTCACCACTCCGCCACGAGGCCGTCCGTTTGCTTAAAAGCGAGTGGTGACGGGCGTTTAGAACGGATCCATGACAAGCGCAAGAGCTATTTTGCAAATTCATCCAAAGCGGATCGCTGAATGATTGATGTCATGCCCTGCCGCCCCGGACACGCACGCATGCACCTCTATCGCCCTGCCCTAGTCGTCTGCGGCGAGCGCCGCTTCCACCAAACGGTGAAGCGACGACGGCGACGACGAACGACGGGAATGTCGTGCGACAGGACGACCAGGCCAAGCGGCACCATCCAGAAACCGAGAATGGGCAAAAAGCCGAGGCAGCCACCCAGCACGAGAACGGATCCGATCGCCAGACGTCCGGCGCGAGATCGTGGAATGGGAATCTCGAAACGACCCAGCACAAGTTTTCCACGGGCCGCGTCCACGCGGTATCGACGGGTATTTTCCATATTTTGCAGGGGGTCCGGTGCTGTTTTCGCTATCTTGCCACCGCCTAAAACATGGGACGACCCACAAAATAATACAAGGCGATGACGTTTTTTTTGAAAAACCGCTTGGCAAATCGAACGAGCATTTGTATTAGCCCACTCACACCGCGGCAAGCGGTTGATCCCTGGTAGCTCAGCGGTAGAGCATTCGACTGTTAATCGACAGGTCGCCGGTTCGAATCCGGCCCGGGGAGCCAGATTTTATAAGGCCTGCGCTGAAAAGCGCGGGCCTTTTTCTTTGGAATTTCAAAGCCTCCTGACTATCCCGACTGCAGAGAGCCAGCCATAGGCATGGCGTCGCCTTGCGAGGCTGCATACTGGCTGATTACATTTAGCCATACTGGCGCGCCTTTGCAGTGGTGGTTCCGTTCAATGATTACCGGCCACGATCGCTGCGATCGCCTCCCGCACGAAGACAGGCGATGGCGCACGACCGGCAGCGCAGCTCGGCGCGGCCAGATTTCCCACCCTGACGGCATGGCCACCGCGCGCATTGACGACCGAGAACATGGATTCGTCCGTGAGATCGTCGCCGAATGCTAGCGGCCGTCGATTGGCAAAGGCAGCCTGCTGCATGAAAAACTCCACAGCGTCGCCCTTGCTGGACCGCGCGGGCCGGATCTCAAACACCATTTTGCCGAGCTGAAGCGCCCATCCCGGTCCGGCCTCGCGAACATAATGTTGCATGCGCTCCGCCAGAACCTGCTGGTAGTCCGGCGCCAGTCGATAATGGGCCGCAACAGCCGCACCCTTGTCCTCGATCAACACGCCCGGCATCGATTCGGCTTCCCGGGCTATAGCCTGCTTCAGCGCTTCGAATTCCGGGGTGATGCTGGCGAGCGCAGTATTTCCATTACAGTCGCGGATTTCAGCGCCGTGCAAACCGGCAAGCGGGAAGCGATGCGGGGTAAAAAGCTGATCGGCATAGGCGAGCGCCCGGCCGGTAACCAGCGCCATGGCGCCCTGAAGCCTTTCGCGCAGGCGATCCAGGTCATCAGGCAAAGACGGCGGCACTATGATGGCGTCCGGGGTCAAGGCAAGTTCCAGGAGCGTGCCGTCTATATCCAGAAATACCGCCCAATGGGTGGGATCGTCTTTCAACTCCCGCAAAATGTCGCGAGTCACGCCGTCCAAAACGGATGACACGGGTTCTTCAGCGGATTCCAGGTCTCGTTCGGCTTGGGTCATAGAGGTGACTTAGGTCAGCCAAGCCGCAGGACAAGACCGGTTCCTTCGCCGGAACTTCTGACGAATCTTCACGTTGTGCACGTGGCGAAAAGACCGCCGCAAGGGCGTCTATCAGGAGGGGTGCGAATGACCAAGTCAGTGGCGAAGACACGGGATGCGGGCTCGCCGATTGCCCACGGGCTTGATGACCTGCCGGCCGTCACGGTGGACGACTACAATCTCGAACGTCGCGACAAGGACGGCTTCATCGGCGACAAGGCCAACAAGAGTGCTTTTGCCAAGAAAATCGACCTTTGGCGCAAAAGCATGGCGAAGGCCGGCGGCGATCCCCTTGGCGAAAAGCCGACCTCAGACTATTCAAAAAAGGATTTTGATGCCCTTCTGCGTGGTGAGGATGTCAGGGCGGCGGCTTTGGTCATGGGGGCTGTGGAAGATTTTGCGCAGGAGCTCGCAAAGGTTCTCACCCGCTATCTCGCCGATTCCGCCTGGAAGAACACGCAGCGAATCGCAGTCGGCGGCGGCTTCAAGGAAAGCTTCATCGGCGCACTCGCGATTGCCCGCGCCATGGCTCTCTTGAACATGGAGGGAATCAATGTCGAACTCAGCCCCATCAAGCACCATCCCGACGATGCCGGACTGATCGGAGCGGCGCATCTGATGCCGGCATGGATGCTGAAGGGGCACGAAGCCATTCTCGCCGTCGATATCGGTGGCACCAATATCCGGGCCGGCGTTGTCAAGCTGAAGATGGACGACAAGCCCGATCTGTCCAAGGCTAAGGTGTGGAAGTCAGAGATCTGGCGGC
The DNA here is from genome assembly GCF_900176345.1 of Rhizobium sp. RU36D. Lineage (GTDB taxonomy): Bacteria > Pseudomonadota > Alphaproteobacteria > Rhizobiales > Rhizobiaceae > Allorhizobium. The sequence goes on along the minus strand of NZ_FWXU01000004.1, from coordinate 39,627 downwards.
ACGCGGATGAGGATCCGGCCCGCACCCATGCCGTTGCAGAACTGATCCGCATGCTCACCGACCTGATTGACAAGGCCGAGAAGGCGGGCCTTTCGCCCGCACCTGTCATCGGCCTCGCCTGTCCTGGCCTTATACGGTCCGACGGCTCGATCGAGCGCGGCGGGCAGAACCTTCCGGGCGGCAACTGGGAGAGCAAGCACTTCAATCTCCCCGCAGAGATCATGAAGGCCATACCGAGCATTGGCGGCCGCGAGACCTTCGTGATCATGCACAATGACGCGGTGGTGCAGGGCTTGTCGCAGGTGCCGTTCATGCAGGATGTGGCGCATTGGGGCGTGGTGACCATCGGCACGGGCCTCGGCAATGCACGCTTTTCGAACAAGCAGCCACCCAAGAAGGAGAAGGAGTGATCTCTTTCCCCGTGGGCGACTTGAGGTGATCCGGGGCTGGCGTGTGGGCGTAATGGGGGAACGATATTACGATCCAGGACCCCTGCATGCCGCATGACAGCGCCTCTCCCACCATCCTCTGGTTCCGCAAGGATCTACGTCTCCTCGACAATCTGGCGCTGGTCGCCGCCGTCAATCGCGGCGGCCCCGTCATTCCAGTCTATATCCGCGAGCCGGAAAAAGACGGCACCGGCCCGCTTGGGGCAGCGCAGGCGTGGTGGCTGCATCACTCGCTGACGGCCCTCGGCGGAGCGCTGTCTGAGCTCGGCAGCCGGCTTGTCCTGCGCAGCGGGTCGGCGAGCAGTGTTCTGGAGGATCTGATCGCGGAAACAGGCGCCGGGGCTGTCTACTGGAACCGGCGCTACGATCCGCCCGGCATGGCGATCGACCAAGAGATCAAGCGCGACCTCGCTGCCAAGGGCCTGGAGGTCAAAAGCTTTGCCGGGCAGATCCTGCATGAACCAAGCAAGCTGAAGACCGGTGCGGGCGGTCACTTCCGTGTCTACACGCCTTTCTGGAAAGCGCTGGACGGTTCAGGCGAGCCGCCGGAGCCCATCCCGGTGCCAACCTCCCTGCCCACCCCCAAACATTGGCCTAGTGGCGAGGCTCTGGATGTCTGGCATCTGATGCCAACCAAGCCAAATTGGGCCAAGGGATTTGAGGCCGAATGGCAGCCCGGCGAGGCCGGCGCCCAGAAGCGTCTTGCCGGTTTCGTCAAGTCGGGGCTCAAGGGTTATCGCACCCGGCGCGACTTTCCGGGCGAGGAACACGTCTCCAGACTATCCCCGCATCTGGCGCTCGGCGAAATCTCGCCGGCAACCGTTTGGCACGCGACGCGCGGACTGTCCGACGACTATTCCAGCGAGGACTACATCCACTTCCGCAAGGAACTGGTCTGGCGGGACTTTTCCTATCACCTTCTTTATCACGCCCCCGACCTCGCCACGAAAAACTGGAACGACAAGTTCGACGCGTTTCCCTGGCACCACCAGCACGGTCTGCTAGAGAAGTGGCAGAAGGGTCAGACCGGCTATCCGATCGTCGATGCCGGCATGCGCCAGCTCTGGCAGACCGGCTGGATGCACAATCGCGTGCGCATGATTGTCGCCTCCTTCCTGATCAAGGACCTCTTAATCGACTGGCGCGAAGGCGAGCGCTGGTTCCGCGATACGCTCGTCGATGCCGACCCCGCGTCCAATGCCGCAAGCTGGCAATGGGTCGCCGGCTCCGGCGCCGACGCCTCCCCTTTCTTCCGCATCTTCAATCCAATCACCCAGGGTGAAAAATTCGATCCGGAAGGTGCATATGTCCGCCGCTTCGTGCCGGAACTGAAGGATATGCCCGGCAAGTTCATCCACCGTCCCTTCGAGGCACCGCTCACGGTGCTGAAGGAAGCAGGCGTCAGCCTGGGCAAGACCTATCCTCAGCCGATCGTTGATCACGCCAAGGCGCGGGACATGGCGTTGGCGGCGTTCAAGGGATTGAAAGCGGAGTGACAAGGAGAAAACACAGTCCTCACTGCAGGCTCCTTGATCCACGCACTTCGCTTGGCTAAATTGACCATATATAGTCAATTTTGGAGCTCCGCATGCCGACCATGAGTGTTGCCGATGCCAAGGCGGGTTTCGCCAGCCTCGTGGATGAGGCAGCCAACGGCGAGTTCGTCACCATCACCCGTCATGGGAAGCCAGCGGCCATGTTGGTCAGCGTCGAAGCCGGGGAAGCGGCGAAACGGGCGATGACGAAGCGGAGGCCTGACTTCGGCGAGTTCCTGATGTCTTATCCCGGCCCGGCCGATCTCGAACGCGACCCTTCGCCGTTACGGGACGTCGAGCTTGAGTAGCGGCTTCCTTATCGACACCAACATCATCTCGCTCTTTTCGCCAGACCGGAAACACGCCCCATCAGAGGCAACAAGAACATGGTTTAGGGAGCAGGCGGAACTTCTCTATATCTCTGCCCTTACACTGGCGGAGGTCGAGAGGGGCCTGCGCAAGCTGCATCGTCGCGGCGCCGTCGACCGGGCACAGCGACTGCACGAATGGCTCGATTCCATCATCGAGAATTTCGGGGACCGCATCCTGCCCGTCGATCCCGTGGTTGCCCGGATTGCAGGCCTCCTCGATGAGGCCGCGACAGCGAGCGGTACTCATCCGGGCCTTGCCGATATTCTCGTCGCAGCGACAGCCAAGGCCTATGACCTCAAGGTGATCACCGCCAATATCAAGCATTTTGCGCCGCTCGGGATAGACTGTGATTTTCCCGAAGCGTTTCGTAGTTAAGCATTCTCCGAACGCATTTTCCCTCGCCCCGGCCCGGCATGAAATGCCATTCCTTGCCTTTCGGCGCCTTGAAGCCGAAAACACCGCTTCGATTCCGCGCTGGCCGCGGCCCGCATGATTTTTGTTCAGAGAGACGAAATCGCGTGGCTCACCGGTTTTCTTTCCCGCGCATTTGGTTCTAGTGTCCGCACAAGGCGAAAAGGCAGACATCATGGCATTCCACCCCTCCGTACTCGACGCAATCGGCAATACGCCATTGATCCGGCTGAAAGGCGCATCGCAGGCAACGGGCTGCACCATCTTGGGCAAGGCGGAATTCCTGAACCCCGGCCAGTCGGTCAAGGACCGCGCGGCGCTGTTCATCATTCGCGATGCAGAAAAGAAGGGCTTGCTGCGGCCGGGCGGCGTGATCGTCGAGGGCACGGCCGGCAATACCGGCATCGGCCTGACGCTAGTCGCCAAGGCGCTGGGCTATCGCACCGTGATCGTCATTCCGGAAACCCAGAGCCAGGAAAAAAAGGATGCCCTGAGGCTGCTGGGCGCGGAGCTGGTCGAAGTACCGGCCGTTCCCTACAAGAACCCCAACAATTACGTGAAGCTCTCGGGACGACTTGCCGCGCAGCTGGCGAAGACCGAGCCGAATGGCGCGATCTGGGCCAACCAGTTCGACAACACTGTCAATCGGGACGCCCATATCGCCACGACCGCCCGCGAAATCTACAAGCAGACCGCAGGCGAAGTGGATGGCTTCATCTGCGCCGTCGGATCGGGCGGCACGCTGGCCGGCACCGGCATTGGTCTGCGCAACCTGAAGCCTGGGGTCAAGATCGGCATTGCCGACCCCGAGGGTGCAGCGCTTTACGAATATTACAAGAACGGCGAGCTCAAGTCCTCGGGCTCTTCGATCACGGAAGGCATCGGCCAAGGCCGCATTACTGCCAATCTCGAAGGCTTTACCCCTGACTTCGCCTATCAGATCCCGGATTCCGAGGCGCTCGACATCGTCTTCGACCTCGTTGAAAACGAGGGTCTGTGCCTCGGCGGCTCCTCAGGCATCAATATCGCAGGCGCAATCCGCCTTGCACGCGATCTCGGTCCGGGCCATACCATCGTGACCATCCTGTGCGACTACGGCAACCGCTACCAGTCCAAGCTCTTCAATCCGGATTTCCTGCGGTCCAAGAACCTGCCGGTTCCGACCTGGATGGAGGCAGCGACCGAATATGCAGTCCCCTTCGAACCGATTTGAGTGACGCATGCCCACCACCGCCCTCTACCGTGACGATTTCTATCTTTCGACCCTGGAGGCGGTGGTAACGGCGGTGCATGAGGACGGTGCGATCGAATTCGACCGTACGTGTTTCTATGCCACCTCTGGCGGGCAGCCCGGCGATACGGGATTTCTGGAGCGCCAAGACGGGCAAAAAATAGCGCTCGCCCAGACGCGACACGGGGATAGCAAGGATATCATCCTGCATGTTCCGGCCGAGGGCGAGGCGCGACCGCAAGTCGGCGAGACCCTTGTACAGCATGTGGACTGGGACCGCCGCTACCGGCTGATGCGCATGCACACCGCCTGCCATCTTCTCTCCGTCGTCTGCCCCTATCCGATCACCGGTGCTGCCGTCGGCGAAGAGGAAAGCCGGGTCGACTTCGACATGTCGGAGACGATCGACAAGGATCAGGTGACCGCGGACCTGATGCGGCTCGTCGCGGAAAACCATCCGGTCTATGTGCAATGGATCACGGATGAAGAACTGATTGCCAATCCCGGCATCGTCAAATCCAAGAATGTCCGGCCGCCTGTAGGTCTGGGAAGGGTCAGCCTGGTCTGCATCGGCGAAAATTCATCCGTTGACAGCCAGCCCTGCGGCGGCACACATGTTTCCGAAACCCAGGAGGTCGGCGCGATTCATATCGCCAAGATCGAGAAAAAGGGCAAGGAGAACCGCCGGTTCCGCATTCGCTTCGGAGCAGCCGGCGACCTTGCCTGACAATAGGCAAGGGAGTGCATCATGACCGCGGAAAAAAGCCGTTTCGTCGTATCCGCAGACTGGGTTGAAAAACAGCTTGGCGCGCCGGAGTTCCGCATTGTCGATGCCTCCTGGTATCTGCCCGCGCAAAACAGGAATGGTGCGGCCGAATATGCCGCCGGTCACATCCCCGGCGCGGTCTTCTTCGATCAGGACGCGATCGCCGATGTCGATAGCGGCCTGCCGCACACCCTGCCCTCGCCGGAGTTCTTCGCGCAGGAGATCGGCAAGCTCGGCATCGCCGCGACCGACACCATTGTCGTCTATGATGGCCCCGGCATGTTTTCCGCCCCCCGTGTGTGGTGGATGCTGCGGGTGATGGGCGCCGAGCGCGTCTATGTGCTGGATGGCGGGCTCGATGGCTGGAAGGCCGAGGGACGGCCGCTGCAGACCGACCTGCCGGAACCCGCACCGGCCGTTTTCCATATCAATTTCAATGCCAAGCGCGTCGTCTCGTTCGATGCGATGCGGCAGATCGTCGATGACGGGACGCGCCAGGTGGCCGATGCCCGGCCCGGCCCGCGTTTCACCGGTGAGCAGGCGGAGCCCCGGGCCGGCATGCGCTCCGGCCACATGCCGGGCGCCCGCAGCGTGCCCGCCGTTTCCCTATCGGAAAACGGAAAGCTCAAGGATCTTGCGTCATTGCGGGCAATCCTGGCCGATGCCGGCATCGATCTGAAGAAACCGGTTGTGACGAGCTGTGGCTCAGGCGTCACGGCGGCTGTCATCACGCTCGCGCTGGAATCCCTGGGGCATACCGACAACGCCCTTTATGACGGCTCCTGGTCCGAATGGGGCGGCAAGGCTGAAACGCCTGTTGTTACCGGCCCTGCCGAGCCGGTTGCGGTAGGCCCCCATGGGCCGCTGACGGCCCATGTCACCCGCCTTGAAATGACGGCACCGCCGAAGATCAGCCTGCCGGTACCGGTCAATATCCAGACGGCGATCATGCGGGCCGTCGAAATCCCCTTGCCTTTCTATCGCTACCTGCAGCGTGAGGTTGGTGCCCGCTGGCACTGGACCAAGCGGCTGAGGATGAGCGACGAGGAACTGCGCAAGGTAATCCACGACCCCAAGGTCTGCATCTGTGTACTCTACGTCAACGGCGCACCGGCGGGCTTCTTCGAATATTCGGTCGAGAGCCCTGATTTTACCGAGCTTTCCTATTTCGGCCTGATGGAGCATGCGCTGGGCCTGGGGCTCGGCAAGTGGTTCCTGCTGCAGGCGCTCTATGCCGTCTGGCACTCCAATCCCAAGCGCGTCTCCGTCATGACCAACAGCCTCGACCATCCGCGGGCGCTTCAGCTGTACCAGCGTTTCGGCTTCTCGCCGGTAGAGACATGGAACGCCATGGTCGAGCCGCTCACGGACAGCGAGATGCTGACGATCCTTTCAAACGGCGGGCGCTGAGTGCCTCCCGCAACTGTTCCCCAGTTTAGGAACAAACGCATCACCAGAGACGAGCGCAGAAGCACGGCCGCCGATCGATAAGATGGCGACCGGTTTCACAGCTCACCCATCGGGATTGTTGATGTGCCACTGGGTGTCGAGCGCGATGTAGTATTGCGCCAGTTCATAACAGAAGGTCACCTGCCGTTCGCCGGGATACCAATAGGCATTGGGTTCGCCGCAGGATTTGCCGACAAACTTGATGCCCGGCTTTAGCTGATAAAGATCACCGAACATCTCGGCGGCGTGTTCCAACAGCTTGGATTCCTTGATCAGATCAGCTGCCGGCTTCTGATCCGCGGTTGACGGTTTCTCGTAAACAACCTCGATCTTGGACTTCTTGCCTTCGGGATTGAGATGCGGCTTCAGGAGCGTATACCAACTGTTGCGGGCCTGCTCGTATTCGGAGACGCATTCCTCCCGCCGATCCTGAGGATATTCGATCGAATCGGCGAATTCCTTGAAGCCTTCGGCGTCATGGCCCACCATCATGCAGACGATTTGGTAGGCGCGCTGGTCATCGATGCCGTGGCTGTCCCAGAAGGCATATTCATCGTCCTCGGCCATCTGTTCGCCTGACAGGAACCAGCCATCAGCCGAATCTGTGATCGCCTGGTCCAGCGTCTCGTCACGGCCTTCCAAAAGCAGGATGGCCGAGAGGGTATCGACCGCATCTTCCTCCCGCCCCAGGACCGGAAGACCCAGTTCCGAGATCAGCATATGGCCGGCCTCGTGGAACATGATGAAGGTGGAGTTGCCGATCACGAACTGGACCACCTCTTCCTTTTGCTCGTCGTTGAGTTCGCTGGGCATGTTTTCAGCCGAGACATTGCTGGAATCGTCTCCGGGCGCCTCCTTGGTCTGCTCCTTTTCCTGCTCCTCCGTGTCGGACCCCGGACCGCCTCCCGGCGAGCCCGGCATGAAGACAGAGCCCTGGCGCGGCCCGCCCTTATCGAAGTGCTGGGCTTGGCCCGACGCGGTAAAGAACGTCGCCGCCATCAAGACGGCAAAAAGCAGTCGCCTATTCGACATATGGTTCCCCGAAGTCCCTGTGTCCCCAAACTCACGGGAGGGTGCACCTGCCCGTACCCCGTGACGTGATCGCAAGCTTAGCCCGGCAACGCTAAAAATAATGGAAATAGGCTGCGATACACGCGCCTCTATCTAGCACGGATCGGGCTGCAGGAATCGGGTGGCTTGCGCCGGATTGCTGATCAAAACTGGGTGAAACCAGGAGAACGTCAATGACTTCAAGCCCCGCCATCACCTTCATCGCCATGCCATCCGATATCGCAGCCGCCTATCGCAACGGTGCGGCCGATGCCTATGGCATGCCGCCGGAACAGCAGATCTCGCCCGGCGGCGGCATGCCCTGTCGGCATTGCCTTGGGATGATCGACGCGGGCGCTCCCTATCTCATTCTGGCCTACCGTCCCTTCCCCGCCCTTCAGCCTTATGCTGAGACCGGGCCGATCTTCCTTCATGCAGAGCCTTGCGAACAACATGCGGGAGGAGCGGCGCTTCCGGAAATCCTGTCGAGCCCCGATTACATTGTGCGCGGATATGGAGCGGACGACCGGATCGTCTACGGCACCGGGGCGGTAACCGCGACGGAAGATATCGCGGCCCGCGCTGCGACCCTTCTTGAGCGGGAGGATGTCGCCTATGTCCATGTGCGATCGGCCCGGAACAACTGCTATCAGCTGCGGATCGACGCGATATCCTGACGAGAAAAAAACCGCTTGACCTCAACTTAGCTTGAGGTTGCACGATGCCACCATGCTCATGACAGGCAAGGGCGTCCAAGCGGTAGGGTGGCGCCCCTTGCGGGGATCCCGGCTTATGGCCGGGATCTCCCATGATCGTGTCGGTCTCAGGCGACGTTCAGCACGGCTTCCGGAGCGGAAACCTCGTAGCCCAGGGCTTCAGCCACCGGCTTGTTGGTGACGCGGCCCTTGTGGATGTTCAGGCCGTTGCGCAGGTGACGGTCTTCGGCAATGGCGCGCAGGCCGCGATCGGCAAGCGCCAGGCCATGCACGAGGGTGGCATTGTTCAGCGCGTGAGCCGAGGTGATCGGCACGGCGCCCGGCATGTTGGCGACGCAATAATGCACGATGCCGTCGACCTCATAGGTCGGCTCGGAATGCGTCGTGGCATGGGACGTCTCGAAGCAGCCGCCCTGATCGATGGCGACGTCTACGATGACAGCGCCCTTCTTCATGCCCGACAGCATTTCGCGGGTGACGAGCTTGGGTGCCGCAGCACCGGGGATCAGCACCGCACCAATGACGAGATCGGCGGCAAAGACTTCCTGTTCCAACGCATCAATGGTCGAATACAGCGTGCGCACGCGACCGGCGAAGATATCGTCCAGTTGGCGCAGGCGCGGCAGCGAGCGATCGATGATCGTGACCTCGGCGCCCAGGCCTGCCGCCATCTTGGCCGCATGCAGACCGACGACGCCGCCGCCGATGACGGCAACCTTGGCCGGCAGCACGCCGGGCACGCCGCCGAGCAGGATGCCGCGGCCGCCATTGGCCTTCTGCAGCGCGGTCGCGCCGGCCTGGATGGCCAGGCGTCCGGCGACTTCGGACATCGGCGCCAGCAGCGGCAGGCCGCCGCGCTCATCGGTCACCGTCTCGTAAGCCACGGCGGTGACGCCTGACGCGAGAAGGCCCTTGGTCTGTTCCGGATCGGGCGCGAGATGAAGATAGGTATAGAGGATCTGGCCGTCGCGCAGTTGCGCCCATTCGGAGGGCTGCGGCTCCTTGACCTTGACGATCATGTCGGACTTTTCGAAAACGTCCTTGGCCGTGGCGGCGATCTTCGCACCGGCGGTGCGATAGGCATTGTCGTCGGCGCCGATGCCGGCGCCAGCCCCGGTCTCAACCAGGACATCATGGCCATGGGCGACATATTCGCGCACGGCGGCGGGCGTCAGGCCCACCCGGTATTCATGATTTTTGATTTCCTTCGGGCAACCGACACGCATACAGCGTTCCTCTCATTTTATGGCTTTTTGGCCGTTTCCTTGAAGGCTCAAATGGAACCAGAAAATCCGGTGAATGTCCTTGCGAATTGGGTTTGCAGATCCTTCGCTTTTCGAACATTATTGCGTCCATGAACAAATTTTCGAAGGAATCACCAATCCACCAGCCAGACGCCATTGATCTTGCGATCATGCGCACCTTGCAGCAGGAGGGCCGAATCTCAAATGCTGTGCTGGCCGAGCGTGTCGGCCTCTCCGCATCGGCCTGCTCGCGACGCCTCGACATCCTGGAGCGATCGGGCACCATCAGCGGCTATCACGCCCGCCTGTCGCACAAGGCGCTGGACTACAAGATGATGGTGATCGTCCACATCTCGCTATCAGGCCAGTTCGCGAAGACGCTGACCGAGTTCGAGGCCGCGGTGAAGCGCTGTCCCAACGTGCTGGTCTGCTACCTGATGTCAGGGGAATACGACTATATCTTGAGGGTTGCGGCAAAGGACCTGGAGGATTACGAGCGGATCCATCGGGACTGGCTCTCGGCACTGCCGCATGTGGTGAAGATCAATTCCAGCTTCGCGCTGCGGGAAATCATCGACCGGCCGAATGTCGGGCTTTAGCCGCCTCTGCTCTCTTCCCCTGGCGGGAGAGCGAAATGAAACAAGTTGAACGATCGGATTCAACGGGAAACAAGCTTTTGCCGATAGTGTTCGCATCTGATTTGCAACGTCAGATGGGAGGACCCATGCAGCCCAGGTTCAAGATGGAAAGCCGCGGTTCCAGCCGCAGCCATTGCCGAATCGATTCCAAGGTCAAGTATTTCGACCAGCAGGCCGATGCGCGGGTCATGAATGTCTCACGCACCGGCATTGCGCTTGAATTGTTCGGGCGCCTGCATGCCGCGGCGGGCAGCAAGATCACGGTCGAGAATGACGACATGGGCCTGATCGAGGGCGTCGTGCGCTGGTGCCGCAGCGGCCGGCTTGGCATTCATATCCGCCAGAATTCCAACAGCCATGCGCAGGTGGTCTCGTATTTCCGGCATTTTCACAAGGATGTCAGGCCCTTCGGCAGACGCTGACGGACGCACCCCAAAGTAGTCCCTGCGACAGCCATCATCATATGGCTGTCATTTTTTCGATGCACTCCTTGGTGAACGGCATTAGATTGCCGGGCGGCGGCCGTTTCGCGAAGGAGGATTTCATGACGTCTCTCATCGATCTGCACCCCATTACACGCCGATCCCTGCTCGGCGGTTTCGCCGCCACGACGGCGCTGATCATGCTGCACCCGTTCTCGGCGCGCGCCCAGGCTAACCAGGCGCATCTGCGGCTCATGGAGACGACCGACATCCACGTCAACGTGATGCCCTACGACTATTATGCGGACAAGCCGAACGACACAATGGGCCTTGCCCGCACCGCCTCGATCATCGATGGCATCAGGGCGGAAGCCACCAATTCGATGCTGGTTGACAATGGCGACATGCTGCAGGGCAATCCCATGGGCGACTACATGGCCTACAAGAAGGGCATGAAGGCAGGCGACCTGCATCCGATGGTCAAGGCCATGAACGTGCTCGGTTATGATTGCGGCACGCTGGGCAACCACGAGTTCAACTACGGCCTGGATTTCATGTTCAACACGCTGGGCGGTGCAAGCTTCCCCATCGTCTGCGCCAACCTCACCAAGGGTCAGTTGGCAGAGGATCCGCGACGCGACGACCTGTTCTTCAAGCCCTATGTCATCGTTGAAAAGAAGATCAAGGACGGGTCCGGCGCCGAAAGCCCCATCAAGGTCGGTTTCATCGGCTTCGTTCCGCCGCAGATCATGGTCTGGGACGCCAAGAACCTTGAAGGCAAGGCGCAGACCCGCGACATCGTCCAAGCAGCCCGGGCCTGGGTGCCGGTCATGAAGGAGGCCGGCGCTGACATCATCATCGCGCTCTCCCATTCCGGCATCGATGGCCATGGCGAGACGGAGCGCATGGAAAATGCCTCGCTCTATCTTGCCGGCGTGGATGGAATCGACGCGGTCTTCACCGGCCACCAGCATCTGGTCTTCCCCGGACCGAAGACCTGGGACGACGTCCCCGGCGCCGATCCGGTCAAGGGCACGCTGCTCGGCAAGCCCGCCGTCATGGCCGGTTTCTGGGGCTCGCATCTCGGCCTGATCGACCTCCTGATCGAGAAGGACGGCAATAGCTGGAAGATCGTTGACTTCACCTGCGAGGCGCGCCCGATCTATCACCGGGATGACAATCGCAAGATCGTCGCCGACGTCAAAGACAAGCCCGAAGTGGTCGCCTCGGTGGCGGAGGAGCACCAGGCGACGCTCGACTATGTCCGCACCCCCGTGGGCAAGACGTCGACGCCGCTCTATTCCTATTTCGCCCTCGTCGCCGACGATCCCTCGGTGCAGATCGTCTCGATCGCACAGACCTGGTATGTCAAGGACCTGCTGAAGGAAGGCGAATACAAGGACCTGCCCGTCCTGTCAGCCGCAGCGCCGTTCAAGGCCGGCGGACGCGGCGGCTCTGATTACTATACGGATGTTCCGGCCGGTGATATCGCCATCAAGAACGTCGCGGACCTCTATCTCTATCCCAACACCGTGCAGGCCGTGCTGATCACGGGCGAGCAGGTCAAGAACTGGTTGGAGCGCTCCGCCGGCATGTTCCTGCAGGTGACGCCCGGTGCTCAGGACGCGCCGCTGCTGAACCCGGATTTCCCATCCTATAACTACGATGTTATCGACGGCGTGACCTACCAGATCGACCTGTCGCAGCCGGCCCGTTATGACAAGGATGGCGTTGTCGTGCATCCGGAATCCAATCGCATCGTCAACCTGCAATTCAACGGTAAACCCATTGATCCCGCACAGAAATTCGTCGTCGCGACCAATAACTACCGCGCCGGCGGCGGCGGAAAGTTCCCGGAGATCGCGGCCGACAAGGTGATCCTTGTCGCACCCGATACGAACCGGGATGTCATCGTGCGCTACATCGTCGAGCAGGGCACGATCAATCCGTCGGCGGACGGCAACTGGTCTTTCGCGCCGATGAGCGGCACCACAGCGCTCTTCGAAACCGGCCCCAGGGCGCGGCAACTGCTCGCCGATGTCAAGGGCGCCACGATCGAAGACGCTGGCGATGGTGCGGAGGGTTTCGCGCGATTCAGGCTGAAATTATAGAGGAGCCGTTTTCCAGCCACGCTGACACTTGGTTGCAAATACAATAAGTTCGCCAAAATGGCGTATTTGGAACGCCTGTTTTAGCGATTATTTACCCTGAGCAGATACCTCTTAACTATTGTCAAGAGGAACGCCCTAATGCTCAGTGGATTGTTGTCAAGTGCCGGATGCCGCGAAAACATGGCGGCGATCTCAAGTTGCCAAGCCCTGGTCTGGTTCAAGCCGGATGGCACCGTGATGAAGGCCAACGACAACTTCTGCAAGGCCATGGGCTATGAGTTGAACGAGATCGTGGGCAAGCATCATCGCATCTTCTGCGAAGATGCCATCCGCAATTCGCCAGACTACAAGAAGTTCTGGGATAGCCTGGCGAATGGCGAAGTGCATAACGGCCACTTCCGCCGTCAGACGAAAGCCGGAAACGACATCTGGCTGGGCGCCACCTACAACCCGATCAAGCGAAACGGGAAGGTGGTTGCTGTGATGAAGATCGCAGTCAATATCACGCCCATCAAGATCTCGGCGCTCAACGACGAGAACAGGCTGCGCGCCATCGACAAGTCCCAGGCGATCATCGAGTTCGAGCCAGACGGGAAGATATCCCACGTTAACGAGAACTTTCTGACCGCCATGGGATATTCAAACTCCGAGGTCATCGGTCAATATCACCGCATGTTTTGCGAAAAGGCCTATGCGGATTCGGCCGATTACGTGAAATTCTGGGAGCGCCTGCGATCCGGCGAATATATCGCGGACAATTTCGTCCGGATCGGCAAGGGCGGCAAGCTGGTCTGGATCCAGGCGGCCTATACGCCAGTTTTCAATACGCGCGGCCAGGTCTACAAGGTCATCAAGGTCGCGACCGATATCACGCCACGGATGGTGGCGGTCGAAACGATCGGCAAGGCCATCGCCCTGCTGGCGAAAGGTGATCTGACGGTCGCCATCGACTCACCGCTCGACGTCGCCCTCGAGCAAACCCGCCAGGATTTCAACCTCGCGGCACGGGCGCTGGAGAGCGCGATCCTGGCCATCCGCGCATCGGCCGAAGCGCTGTCGGCCAATGCCAATGTCATCAACGATGTCTCTAGCGACATCGCCAAAAATGCGGAGAAGCAGGCAGCCTCGGTAGAGGAAACGGCGTCGGCACTTGAGGAGATGACGACGACGGTGAAAGATTCAAGCCGGCGCGCGGAAGAGGCGGGGCAGTTGGTCGCGACGACGCGAGCAAGTGCGGAGAATTCCGGCAGCATTGTCGAAGAAGCCACCGCAGCCATGGAGAAGATCGCGAAGTCCTCAGGCGAGATTTCCAACATTATCGGCGTGATCGACGAGATCGCGTTCCAGACCAACCTTTTGGCGCTGAATGCCGGGGTCGAGGCGGCGCGCGCAGGCGACGCCGGCAAGGGTTTTGCGGTCGTGGCACAGGAAGTGCGCGAACTCGCGCAGCGTTCGGCAAACGCTGCAAAGGAAATCAAGGGCCTGATCTCGACCGCCAATGATGCCGTCCGGCTCGGTGTCTCGCTGGTCAACAAGACGGGCGTCGCGTTGAACGACATCGTTCAGCAGGTCCAGTCCGTCGACACCAATGTCGATGCGATTGCAACCTCGGCACGGGAGCAGGCGCTCGGCATCGGCGAGATCAACCAAGCCATCAACGCCCTGGACCAGGGCACCCAGAAGAATGCGGCAACCGTCGAAGAGGCCAATGCCGCATCGCAGAGCCTAGCGCAGGAGGCTCAGAATCTCTACGCGCTGGTCAACCAGTTCAAGGTCGGAAATCAGCAGGATCTGGCTGGTTCACCCCGGCGATTGCGCGCGGTTGCTGGTCGGTAAAAAGGGAATCGAATGAGTCGGTTACCGCCTTCTTCTTGAGCAGTTCCTGAAACCCCTCCTGCGGATAGTCTGAGGGGCAATTGGACAGGCGGGCACGGAAGGCGTCGACCAGCCAGTTGCCGGCCGGACCCGGGGGATTGGCGCGGCGGCGGATCGCATAGAGCGAATACGAACTGTTCTCGTAGGCCTCGAGATCCAGTTTCACAAGCCGCCCGGAGACCAGATCCTCATCCACGGTTGAGGCGGGCAGGCCACCCCAGCCCAGGCCACCGCGAATGAGGTGGTGCTTGGTCGGAATGTCGCTCACCCTCCAGGTGTGGTAAGACAGGACATTGAAGTCGCGGCCGGCCGTCAGTTCGGTGGCATCCGTCACCACAAGCTGCACCTCTTCACGCACATCGGCCAGGGTCAGCGGACGACCGATCTGGGCCAGTGGGTGATCGGCGGCGGCCACCGGCAGCATGAAATTGTGCCCGATGCGCTCGATGATGAGTGAATCGTCCTGGCGCACCAGAGCGCCGCCGATTCCCAGAGATGAGCGGCCGAGCATCACCAGTTCCATGACCTTGCCGAGCTCGCCGACATCCAGTCGCAGCGAGACACTCGGAAACATCTCGCGAAACTCCTTCAGCACCGCCACCATGGCCATGGTCGGGACCATGACGCTGATGGCGACGGAAACCTCCGCCTCAAGGCCCTGTTGCATGCCCGCCGCGCGCGCCCGCAGCACCTGCAGGTCACCGACAATGCGACGTGCATCCGTCAGGATCGCCTTGCCTGCGTCCGTCAGGACCGGCTGGCGAGAACCGCTGCGGTCGAACAATGATACCTGCAATTGCTCCTCGAGATTGCCGATCGTGTAGCTGATCACAGACTGGGCGCGGTTCATGATGCGGGCAGCAGCAGAAAAGCTGCCAGCATCGGCAACGGTGAGGAAAACCTGCAACTGGTCAAGTGTCGGATTCGGCAGCATGTCCATCCATCCAGAAATTCGATGATATCGATCCATATTATCACAGTTTTCTCGATGGGAAAGCGGACCTATCTAGGACTTCAGAAACGAAGCCGTTTCACTCTATTCCAGATGCAAGAAAGGTCCTCCCATGTCCTCCATCCTCCTCGTTACCTCCAGCCCGCGCGGCGCAGAATCCCTCTCCAGCAAGGTCGCCATTGACCTGGCCAACAGCCTCTCAGCCAAGAACAACGGCGCGTCCGTCGTCCATCGCGATCTCGGCGCCAATCCGATCCCGCATCTCGATACCGTTGCGACCTCGGCCATCCGCAAGCCGGCCGATGCCCGCACCGCCGAAGAAGCCGCAGCCGCCGACTATTCCGATACGCTGGTACGCGAACTGCTCGCCGCCGATGCGCTTGTCATTGCGACCGGCCTGATCAACTTCGGCGTCTATTCCACACTGAAGTCGTGGATCGACAACGTCGCCCGCGCCGGCCAGACCTTCACCTACACCGCCGAAGGTCCGAAGGGCCTCGTGACCGGCAAGAAGGTCTATATCGTCATGTCTTCGGGTGGCGTTTACTCGGAAGGCCCGGCAGCGGCCATGGACCACGCCGTTCCCTATCTGAAGACCGTGCTCGGCTTCATGGGCATGAAGGACGTGGAAGTGATCTATGTGGAAGGCCTGGCCTTCGGTCCTGAAGCCGCAGAGAAGTCGATTGCCGCCGCTTCTGCCAAGGTCATCGAACTGGCCCGCGCAGCCTAACGCCGAAAGACGATGCCGGGGTCGACTTTGGGTCCCCCGGTGATCGGCCTGAGACCGCGGGGGCGGTTCAATCGCCCTCGCCTACCACCCGGTTACGACCACCGCGCTTGGCCTTGTAAAGGCGCTCATCCGCCACAGCGAGCAACGCGTTGAAGCTAACCCCGTCGCCCGGTGCCGTCGCCACGCCAAGACTAATGGTCATTGCCTCTCCCGCCAGGTTCTTCACGCCATCGCTGATCGCCAGCCGCAGACGTCCCGCGATCAGCAGCGCATCGGGATGCGGGGTCTCTGGAAGCAGCACGACGAATTCCTCGCCTCCATATCGGAACACGTGGTCGTTTTCCCGCAGAGTCTCCTGCATGGCCTTTGCGACGTCTTTCAGCACCTCGTCTCCATGCTGGTGGCCGAATCGGTCATTCACCGCCTTGAAGTGGTCCACGTCCACGATCACCAGGCTCGCCTGGCGGTCCGACCGCAACCCCTCGCGGATCAGGCGCGGTGCCTCGATCTCCAGCCGGCTCCGATCATAGACACCCGTCAGCGTATCGCGCCCCGTGCGCGACAGCAGGTCCTCATACCGCTCCCGGAATGTCAGGTCGGAGAAGATGTCGCGGATCGGCCGCCTAGACAGTACGGCACCGTGATCCTTGAAGATCCGCTGATAGAGCGCAAACAGCAGCGAGTAGATGACCGCCGCCAGCATCTTGGCCTGCCAGCCGCCCCAGAAGACCGATAGCGGCGCATCATAGAGATAGTGCAGCAGGGCATAAAAGCCGAGTTGGTCGAAGGACAGGACAAGCACGCCGCTGATCGCAAAGCGCAGCACCATGAAGCGCGGCATGATCCGGCCCAGGCGCTCGTATAGAAGGATGATGCCGAGCGAATCGACGTAGAGCAGCGCCGTTCCCCACACCATCAGCATGCCCATCTGGTTGAGGAAGCTCAGATCGACTTGCTGGGCATTTCCGAGGTCGGCGGTCTGGTGCAGCAGCAGCAGTTGAGCGACCGCGACAGTTACCAGGTTGCCGAGAAACAGCCCATAGATCGGCTGGCGAACGGTTGACGCGTCTTCCTTGATGTAGAGCATCAGGATCATCATCAGCTTGCCGGCAAAGAACACCGATGATCCGGGCGAGACGACGCCAAACGGCAGGGGCACGTAGAAGACGGCGGCCAAATAGGTTTCGACGAAATGCATGACGCCGAGCGCTGTCAGGAATACCCCGAGACCGATGCGGTGGCGAAAATGCAGGAGCGCCGTCATCAGGGTGAAATAAAGCACCGCCTCAGCAAGGAAGAGCGCCAGATTCAGATTTTGCATTCGGATCTCGCCATTGGGGTGGCCGGCTCGTTGTCAGTCGAACATGGTGGTGTTGGTGGCGATGGCCTGGCTTTCCAAGCCATCACTCGGTCGTCACTCGCCCGCCAGCGAGATCGGCGTTCGGCTCTCTCCCCCCGCCACCGGGGCTTCACCTACGTCCGGGCCGTCACTTTCAGCATCATAGCCGACCCTCGCCGCCATGCCGCGCAACTGCAGCGCAATCGCCTTCGGCACCTCGCGGCTAATCTGTTGCAGCGGCAACGGACGGCCAAGCAGATAGCCCTGCAGCTCGTCACAGCCGAGTTGCTGCAGCAGCAGGGCCTGCTCGATGGTCTCGACGCCTTCCGCGACCACCTTCATGCCAAGCCCGGCACCGAGGTCGATGATGGTTCTGACGATGGCCGCGGCATTGTTCTCGACCCCGAGATTGTTGACGAAACTGCGGTCGATCTTGATCGTGTCGAAGGGATAACGGTTGAGATAGCTCAGCGACGAATAGCCGGTACCGAAGTCATCCAGCGCGATGTCAAAACCAGCCTCCTTCAACTCCCGGAGAATATTGACCGCCCGCTTGTCATCGTCGATCAGCACGCTCTCGGTGATTTCTAGCTCCAGCCGATGCGGCTCGATGCCGGCATCCTGAACCGTCTCGCGCAGGTGCACCATAAAATCGGCATGGCGGAACTGGATGGGGCTGACATTGATCGAAAGCCGCCCCTGGGGCAAATCGCGGCGCAGCATGGCGCAGGCTTCCTCGATGACCCACTCCCCCAAAGCCACGATCTTGCCGGACACCTCGGCAACGGGGACAAAATCCGCCGGGCTGATCATGCCGCGTTGCGGGTGGCGCCACCGGATCAGGGCTTCATAGGCGCTGATCTCGGCCTTGGCCACGTTGATGCGGGGCTGAAGGTAAAGCTCGAACTCGCGGCGCTTCAGCGCAAGGTCGAGATCGGCTTCAAGCGCACGCCGCTTTTCGATCAGTTCGCTCATGCCCGGCTGGAAGACACACCAGGTGTTCCGGCCGGAATCCTTGGCATGGTAGAGCGCAAGGTCGGCCTTGCCGATCAGTTCGTCGCTGCTGCTGCCATGCTCGGGGCACAGCGCCGCGCCGATCGAGATGCCACACCGCACCTTCTCGCCATTCCCGATGTCGAAGGGCGCGCGAAAGGCAGTCACCAGGCGTCGCCCGAGATCCTCCAACTGCGCCTCGAAGGACGCATTGGCCAGGATGACGGCAAACTCGTCGCCGCCAAGCCGCGCTGCGATATCGTCCTTGCCGATGACCGACGTCAGGCGGCGACCCGCCTCGCGGATCACGGCATCTCCCGCAGGATGTCCGTGGATGTCATTGATATCCTTGAAATGATCGAGGTCGACCATGACGACGGCGCAGCCCCAACCGGACAGGGCGCGGGTCACGGCGTCAGCAAGCTTTTCCGTAAACAGCGTGCGATTCGGCAGGCCCGTCAGCGCGTCGTGATAGGCGAGATGACGGATGTGCTGCTCGGCCTTCTTCCGCTCGCTCAAGTCGACGAGGCAGCCGACGCGGATCTTCTCGCCGCGATAGACGATGTCGCGCCCCCGCGCCGCAACCGGGATCTGCGTGCCATCCGGCCTTTGCAGCAGGATTTCCTTGTTGAACTCGCGGTCGGACATGAAGGCGTCCCGAAGTGCTGCCCAATCCTCCGTCTGTGGCAGGAACTCTGACAGCGACCGGCCCACCAATTCCTCGATCGGTAGTCCCATCAGATCGGCAAGGCGGCTATTGCCATCGACGATCGTGCCTTGCTGGTGCATCACCATGGCCTCGAACGTGGCGCTCGCCAGAGCCGCAACGCGCTCGATCTCCTCATGATCGCGTTTGAGGTTCATCAACTCCTGCCGTGCCCGCTCTTCCGCCGCCACATTGTCCATCAGCCGGTTGAACAAAAGGCTCAGCTTCTCCGCATCATCGCCGCTATCGACCGGCAGCCGGTGATTGAGATCTGCCTTGCCGTTGACAAGGTTCGACAGGGCGTCCTCAACATGGCCGACGCCGAGGCGCGTGCCGTGCTCGGCAATGTTGAGGCCGATTTCCTCGTCTTCGACGGAAACCCGGACCTTGAGCGTGCGCTCCATCAGCCAGAAGAAGGCATAGCCAAGGCCAAAGGCCCAGTAGAAATTCAGCGCCGCGCCGAAAGCCTGCACATGCAGTTGCGCCATTCGTCCGCCGGCCGGCAACAGTTCCACGGGTGCCAGCAGGGCGAGGCCGAGCGTTCCGACCACGCCGGCAAAGGCATGAACACCAATGGCGCCGACCGCATCATCAATCCTCAGACGATGCAGCACGACATCATTGCCGTAGATGGCCACCGCCGCGCCGATCGCGCCGATCAGCAGCGCACCACCGGGATCGAGGATGTGGCAACCGGCAGTCACGGCCACGAGGCCACCCAGCATGCCCGTCAGCGATTTTTCCGGCAGGACAACGCCATCCTGGAAAAAGCCGATGACATATCCGACGCAGGTGGCCACTCCGCCGGCAAGAACGGTGTTGAGAATGATCGGGGCGATGTCGGGATTAGCCTGCATGGTGGAGCCGCCATTGAAGCCGATCCAGCCGATGAACAGCAGCAAGGCGCCCGTGGTGGAGAGGACGGGACTATGGCCGGCGATCCGCACAGGGCGTCCATCCGGCCCGAAACGGCCGAGCCGCGGGCCGATCACCATGCAGGCGGCAAGCGAGATCCAGCCACCCGTGGCGTGAACCACTGTGGAGCCGGCGAAGTCGACAAACCCGAGGGACGACAGGAAGGCCGTGTCATTGGCAAACAGCGCCGAGCCCCAGGCCCAGTGGACGAAGACCGGATAGATGAACCCGGACAGGACGAGCGAGCCCAGCACATAGGCCGACAGCTTCATGCGTTCGGCGACGGCACCGGACACGATTGTTGCTGCAGTGCCGCAAAACATCACCTGAAAAACGAAGAATCCTGCCTGCCAGTCATCGAGATTGCGCAGAAAGAAGAAGTCCTCTTCCGTACCGACAGGAAGATTGTCCGACCGGCCGAAAGCAAACATGAAGCCGACAGCCGCAAAGGCCACCACCCCGAACACGAAGTCCAGCATGTTCTTCTGGGCGACGTTGATGGAGTTCTTCGAGCGGACCATGCCCGCCTCGAGCAGCAGGAAGCCCACCTGCATCATCATGACGAGCGCGCCGGCCAGCAGCATCCAGGTCAGGTTCGCATTGAGCGTGGTGGCATCCGTAGTGGTCGAGGCGGTCGCAGACTGCGCGGATGCCAGCAGCACAAGCGACACCGCCATGACACGATGGCACCCCGCAACTCGAATACTGGATAACTTGCTACCGGCCACCACCATGCCCCAGACTACATTCTGGCAACATAGAAGCCGCAATCATTTAAAATTGCGTATGTTCCGGGACGTGTTTATTAATGTTAGCAACGCCTTAGAAGCGATACCTTGGCTGATGTCACAAGGTCCGGCTCTGCGTTCCCATCAAACCTGACGGGTTTTTTCGCCATCGGAAAACAGCGATGGGCCGGTCTGGTCGATGATCTGCCGCGCCTTGCGGAAGGTCGCCTCCAGCGCATCGTCTGATCCGGGAAATATGTCGGCGCGGATGAAGTTGCGCGTCAGCGTTTCGCCGTTCACGGTTTTCTCGATGCGACCGGCAAGGCGAAACTGGTTGCCTTCGCGGATGGGCGTCGCATGGATGGTGCAGTCACCATGGGCCTGGGCGGGCGCGCTCGGCCCGGAGGCCGGCTTGTCGGAGGAGGCGCCGGAAAAGGCACCGAGGATTTTTGAGATGAAAGAAGCCATGGGTCGTGACTACCACAATCGGCCATACAGGAGAAGCCTGCCTCCTCTGAATCGCCATAAATCCGGCGAAGCTTCCCATGAATTTAAATCGGGAATCATTTTGCAATGCAGCGATTTTTCTTCGGACTGGCTCTCGTCATCGCCGCCGTCTGGGCAATGAACACCAGCCTGTTCCGATCATTTCCGGATGGAGGCGCCGCGCGCGTCATTGCCCATCGCGGGCAGCATCAAACCTTTGACCGCGCCGATCTCGACAATGACACCTGCACCGCCGAGCGCATCCATCCGCCGGAGCATGCATTCCTGGAGAATACACTACCGTCGATGGAGGCCGCCTTTGCCGCAGGCGCCGACGTGGTCGAACTCGACGTGCACCTGACACCTGATGGACAATTCGCCGTCTTCCATGACTGGACGCTCGACTGCCGGACAGACGGCGAGGGCGTCACCGAGAAGACGCCGATGAGCGTGTTGCGCACGCTCGACATCGGCTACGGATATACCGCCGATGACGGCAAGACATTCCCCTTCAGTGGCAAAGGCGTTGGTATGATGCCGACGCTGGACGAGGTGTTTGCCCGCTTTCCCGATCGTAAGTTCCTGATCAACTTCAAGAGCCGGCGGACGGAGGAAGGCACCGAGCTTGCCCGGCAGTTGCTAGCAGATCCGAGAAAGCGTGCGGCCGTCTACGGCGTCTATGGCGGAACCGAGCCGACGGAAACGGTGATCGCCTCGGTCGACGGCATGCTCGGCTATTCGCGGTCATCGGTAACGTCCTGCCTCCTGACATACCTCGCCCTTGGCTGGAGCGGCCATGTTCCGGACAGTTGCGCCGGGCGTCTGGTGCCGGTGCCGCAGAACTTCGCCTTCCTGCTGTGGGGCTGGCCACATCGTTTCGTCGAGCGCATGGCCTCGGCCGGATCAGAGGTGATCCTTGTCGGTCCGTTCACTGCGGGTGACCCTGGCACCGCAGGTCTTGACGAAGTCGAGACCTGGGCCAACATCCCACAAAGCTTCCCTGGCCTGATCTGGACCAACCGCATCGAACGCGCCGCCGAATTCGCCCGCGCCTCCGGCTATTGCCAAGGCCGCCAGCCATCAGGCATCTGCGCGCCGTAAGCTGTCTGCGTCCCTGTCGGTGCCAACCGCTGCCCATTGCGGTGCGGCCCTTTTTGCTGTTCTGTATCCTCAAAATGATGGCATAAGGTTCAGGGTCCGGCGTGATCGACGACATCGAGGCTTACCTCGCCCGTGGCGAGGCCCGTTTCCCGGATTTGCGCGCCCACGCGGTCAAACAGGTGATCTGGCACGATAGTGCCCGCCGTCAGCGGACACCGTTCGTGCTCATAAACGTCCACGGCTTTTCGGCCTCTTCGGGGGAAGTCAGGCCCCTGCCCGATCTGGTGGCCAAGGCGCTCGGTGCCAATCTCTTCTTCATGCGGCTTACCGGCCACGGCCGCAGCGGCGAGGCCATGGCGGAGGCGACGATCGATGACTGGCTTGCGGATTTCGACGAGGCGCTCGACGTGGCGGCACGGCTGGGCGAGCGAATCGTCATCCTGGCCACCTCCACGGGGGCGACGCTGGCCACTGTCGCGCTGTCCAGGCCAGGCAAGTCCGAAAAGGTCGCCGCACTCGTCTATCTCTCGCCGAATTTTCGTGTGCGGAGCGCTGGCGCCTTCCTTCTGACCGTGCCCGGCATCCGCAACCTGCTGCCGCATATAATGGGCAAGTATCGCAGATTTACGCCCCGCAACGAGGCCCATGGCCTGCTGTGGACGGCCGTCTATCCGTTCAAGGCGCTGCTGCCGATGGCAGAACTGGTCAAGCGGGCGGGCCGGGTGAAGGTCGAGGACTTCGCCATCCCGGCGCTTTTCATTCGCTCGCCTCTCGACAAGGTCGTCGATCCCGCGGCAACGAACCGCATCGTCGCCCGCTGGCGCGCGCCGCATGCGGTGATCGATCCCGGTCCCGTGGGCGACGAAGATTATCACATCATCGCCGGAGATGCCCTGTCGCCCCATACCACGGGGCCTTTGGTGGAGCGGATCAGCACGTGGCTGCGACAGGTCCTGGCCGTCAAATGATCAGGTTGGCGATGATCTCGTTGTCGGTGATGTCCTCATAGCCGAGGCCGGTTGCCTCGAAGCTCTGGATCAGCGTTTCGAAATTGCCACGCTGCTTGGTTTCGATGCCGATCAGGATCGAACCGAAATTGCGGGCGGATTTCTTGAGATATTCGAACCGCGCGATGTCATCGTCGGGGCCCAGCAGGTTCAGGAAATCCCGAAGTGCGCCCGGCCGTTGCGGCAGTCTCAGGATGAAGTATTTCTTCAAGCCGGAATAGCGCATGGCGCGCTCCTTGACATCAGGCAGGCGCTCGAAGTCGAAATTGCCGCCCGAGACCACCGCCACCACGGTCTTTCCTTCAAGACCCGCGCGGCCCAGCTTCTCCAGTGCGGCCAGCGACAGTGCGCCCGCGGGTTCCAGCACGAAACCCTCGACATTCAGCATTTCGGAGATCGTCACGCAGATGGCGTTTTCCGGCAGCACCATCACTTGGTCCGGCGAAAAATGGCGAAGTGCTGCGAAGTTCAGATCGCCGATCCGGGCCACCGCCGCGCCGTCGACGAAGTTATCGACCTTGGGCAGTGTCACGACGGTACCGGCCTCCAGGCTCTTCTTCAAGCTCGGGGCACCGGCCGGTTCGGCAAACAGGAATTCAATGCCTGGTTGGCTCTCGGCGAGGAAGCCGGTCATGCCGGCCGACAGGCCGCCACCGCCGACCGGCAGGACGACCAGGTCGATCCGCTCGCCCTCCGGCAGTTGCGACAGGATTTCGGCTGCCACCGTCGCCTGCCCCTCAATGATATCGGCATGATCGAAAGGCGGCACCATGTAGCCGCCAATCTCATCGACATGCTCGCGGGCTGCCTGGTAGCACTGGTCGAAGATGTCTCCGACCAACCGGATGGTGATGAAGGCGCCGCCGAACATGCGGGTTTTGTCGATCTTCTGCTGCGGCGTCGTCACCGGCATGAAGACCACGCCCGGAACCCCGAAATGCCGGCAGACATAGGCAAAACCCTGGGCGTGATTGCCGGCGGAGGCGCAGACGAAGGTCTTGTCGGTGCCACCTGACGCAATCACCTTGCGGAAGAAGTTGAAGGCGCCGCGGATCTTGTAGGAGCGGACCGGCGAGAGGTCCTCGCGCTTGAGATAGATTCGCGCGCCGTATCGGGCGCTCAGGAGATCGTTGAGCTGCAGCGGCGTTTCGGGAAACAGCGTGCGCATCGCCTCGTTGGCGGCCAATACATCCTGTTGCTTCACGGGCTCCGTCCATTGAAATTTTTGACGCCTCCCGCTATGGCATAGCCACAGGCGGAGACAAAGTCCTTTTCCGCGGCCACGAGATACGGGACGCATTCTCCTTGAACGCCAGCCATTTCCGTTTTGCCATCTATATCGCGGCGCTGTGCGGCCTCTACCTGTCGACGGCGATGATGATACCCGCGCTTGTCGATCTCTATTTCGGGCACGAGGACTGGCGCATCTTCGCCTTTTCCGGCTTCCTGGTGGGCGGACTGTCGCTGCTGACGGCGATCGCCACGCGGGCGGCTCCGCCGGTCTTTTCCAAGCGCCTCGGCTTTCTCCTGGTCAATTTCCTCTGGGCGACGTTTTCGCTTGTGGGGGCCGTGCCCTTCATGATGGCGGTGCCGAACATCACCTTCGCCCAGGCGCTGTTTGAATGCATATCGGGGATCACGACGACCGGTTCGACCATCCTCGTGGGGCTCGATCATATGGCGCCAGGCCTCCTGATGTGGCGGTCGCTGCTGGCATGGTTGGGCGGCATCGGCATCGTGGCGCTCGGCCTGTTCGTGCTGCCCTTCCTCAGGGTCGGCGGCATGTCGTTCTTCAAGATGGAATCATCCGACACCAACGACAAGCCTTTTGCGCGGCTGGCCAGTTTCACCCGCGCCTTCATGGCCGTCTATGTCGGGATCACGCTTGCCTGCGCGATCGCCTATGGGGCGGCAGGTATGAGCAATTTCGACGCCATCAACCATGCGATGTCGACCATTGCAACGGCCGGTTTTTCGACCCATGACGCATCCTTCGCCTATTTTCGCAGCGATACGATCCTGTGGATCTCGACCTTTTTCATGACGATCTGCAGCCTGCCATTCTCGATCCTGATCGTGTTCATCGTCCGCGGCAGACTGGATGCGCTGCGCGATCCACAGATCGCCGTGTTCGTTATGTATCTCTGCGCGTTTGCCCTCGCTGCCGCCATCTATAATCACCTGCGCAACGGGGTCGATCTGGGGCCTGCCCTCACCCACGCCTTCTTCAACTTCTCCTCAATCCTGTCGACCACAGGCTTTGCCAGCCAGGACTACACGCTGTGGGGGCCGCTTGCCGTTGCCGCCGCCTTCTTCGCAACCTTCATGGGCGGCTGTTCCGGCTCGACGGCCGGCGGCATCAAGGCCTACAGGTTCATCATCCTGGCGAACATCATCACCACGGGCCTGAAGAAGCTGATCTATCCCAACGCCATGTATTCGGTGCGCTACGGGCGCCAGGTCGTGGATGCGGAAACGCAGAGCACGGTTTTCCTGTTCTTCTCGGCCTATGTGTTCCTCTGGGTCATCGGCAGCATCGCCATGGCCGGGCTGGGCTATGACTTCGAGACCTCGACATCGTCGGTGATCACGGCGCTGTCGAATGTCGGTCCCGGTATCGGTAGCCTGATCGGTCCGGTCGGCAATTTCTCGATGATGAATGACCCGGAACTCTATCTACTGTCGCTGATGATGCTGCTTGGGCGTCTGGAGGTCCTGTCGGTACTGGTCCTGCTGATGCCGCTGTTCTGGAAGGCTTGAGCAGAAGCCCGTCGCTACGCTTGACGCCCGCCTGCATTCCCTGAAATTCTACAAGCCGATTCTCAATGAGGAGGCCGAGATGGAACTGCAGCGGAATGCCGTGACGCGTGGACATATGGCAGGTATCCCGTTGCTCGGTTTGCTCGGGCTGCTGGTTGCATGTCCGTTGGCTGCCCATGCAGGTCCGCTGGCTGATGGCGCCAAGCTTGCGGAAGAAAAGGCAGCGAGCGGCGACACCAAGGCGGCCTATGAAGCGGCGCGCGACGCCTTCACCAGCTTTGCGGCGGGACTGCCATTCACCATCGGCAAGGCGGTGTTCGTCAGCGAAAAGCCGGCGGCCTATGGTGCCTATAGCCCCAAGCCGAATGCCGTCTTCAAACCCGGCGAACCGCTGATCACCTATGTCGAATTGATCGGGCTGACTTGGAAACCTGCCGACGGGGGCAAGGTGCAATCCAATTTCACCGTCGACCTGGAGCTTCGCGACGCCAAGGGTGCGACGCTTGCGGCAGAAAAGGGTTTCGGCACCTTCGCCTTCACCGGCTATGTGCAGAACCAGGAAATCTACACCCATCTGACGCTCGATGTGTCCGGCGCCAAGCCCGGAGACTATGTGCTGCGCTACACCGTCAATGACGTGATGGGCAATCGGGCCGCCGTGTTCGAGCAGACATTCACGGTCAGCGGGTCGTAGGAATTGTAGGCCTGATTCGGAGCGTTAAGAAGCCTGGTGCGGACGACGGGGATCGAACCCGTATACCTCTCGGTGAGGGATTTTAAGTCCCTTGCGTCTACCAGTTTCGCCACGTCCGCAACGAGCACGGTCAATAGCTTGGCGGGCCGAGAATTGGAAGGGCCGGATCGCGTGTAAATTGATCTGGGCACAAGATCGCGGATGGGGATACAGCCGGTCGATCTGGCTGAATTTCAGCCGTCAAAACTCACGCCGAGTTCGGAAACCTTGCGCCAGCGGACGGAGCACGCATGCGTCGTGCCGTCCTCAAACCTGAGACTGAATGTGTCAGGCACCCCGATTGTGGATTCCATCACGAGCCGGGCGCCCTTGCCGGTCAGGTTCCGCACCATGCAGTCGAAGGTGGAATGTCCGCCTGCCAGAATGATTCGCGCCGTCTTGAGCGCCCGCATGCGGGGAACAGATCGTTTTTCTTCCATGACGCCACACCTTGAGCCCCGGCACTGATCCCGGCCTGTTGAGGCGCAGCTTTTATCCAAATATCCTAATAATTCTATATCCAGCCAGAACGACAGGATGGAAACCTGTGCGGAAGCGAACTCCCGCACAGGCGAAGTCTAGGCTCAGGCCGTCAGCTTGGCAGCGAGCTTGGCGACATGCGCGCCCTGGAAGCGGGCACCTTCGAGTTCGATCTCGGACGGCTGACGCGAGCCGTCACCGTCGGTGATGGTGGATGCGCCGTAGGGCGAACCGCCCTTGACCTGTTCAACACCCATCTGGCCCTGGAAGGCATAGGGAAGGCCGACATAGGCCATGCCGTGGTGCAGGAAGGTCGGGATGAAGCCGAGGATGGTGGATTCCTGGCCGCCATGCTGCGTTGCCGTCGAGGTGAACATGGAGCCGATCTTTCCGACCAGCTTGCCCTGGGCCCACAGACCGCCGGTCTGATCCCAGAAGTTGCGCATCTGCGATGCAACCGTGCCGTAACGGGTACCGGCGCCGACGATGATCGCGTCGTAGTTTTCGAGTTCGGCCGGAGTGGCGATCTCGGCCTTCTGGTCGACCTTGTAGTAGGACGCCTTTGCCACGTCTTCCGGAACCAGTTCCGGAACGCGCTTTACGACGACTTCAGCGCCGGCCGACTTTGCGCCTTCGGCAACGGCATAGGCCATGGTTTCGATGTGGCCATAGGCCGAATAGTACAGGACGAGGATCTTAGCCATTTCAATCTCCGGAAAGCTGGTGATGCGCAGTTATTGCGCTCGCACCGTTAGACTTAGCGTGTTCGCGGTGGAGTGCCAGACCCGCTGGTGGCAACTCACTGTTCAATGGAACTCGATGTTTTTTGCTTGCGGTCTTCGCGGCCGTCTGGCGCGATTGCATTTGCACGGCGAGGCGCTAGTTATAGCTCACGCAATTTCCATGGATTTCCCCTCATGACCGAACCGACCATCTATACCGCCGCGATGCTGGCCATCGGCGACGAGCTCCTGTCCGGCCGGACGAAAGACAAGAACATCGGGCATCTCGCCGATCTCCTGACGCTGTCGGGCATCGACCTCAAGGAGGTTCGCATCGTCGCTGACGAAGAAGATGACATCGTCACTGCATTGAACGCCCTGCGCGCCCGCTACACCTACGTGTTCACCTCGGGCGGCATCGGACCGACCCATGACGACATCACCGCCGATGCGGTCTCCAAGGCATTCGGCGTGCCCTGCATCCATGATGTCAGGGCCATGGAGATACTCGCCGCGATGTATGACCGGCGCGGCATGGAGTTTACCGAGGCACGGCAGCGCATGGCGCGCATGCCGCAAGGCAGCGTTCACATCGACAATCCTGTCTCCACAGCCCCCGGCTTTCACATCGGCAATGTCTATGTGATGGCGGGTGTGCCGCAGGTCTTCCAGGCCATGCTTGACAATGTCATCTCCACCCTACCGTCGGGCTCGAAGATGCTGTCGCGCGCCATCGCCTGCCCTTATGGGGAAGGCGATATCGGCACGCTGCTGGCAGCCGTGCAGAAACAGCATCCGGAAACCAGCATCGGCTCCTATCCGCATTTCGATGGAAAGCGCTTTTCCACCGAACTTGTGATACGCTCGCGTAATATGGCCGATCTCGAGGCCGCCGCGGCAGCCGTGGCGGCGATGATCCAGGGCCTGATTGCAGAGCGCCCGCCAGCGGCTCTCGTTCCGGAGGCGTGATCGCGATAAAAGCCGCGTGAAACGTCTCCAAGGGCGGCAAAGACCCTGACGGTTTGACCGAAGTCAAGGAACACCGCCGGTTTGCGCCGCATTGCTTTATATGCGGAAGGTTTTTTAACCGCTGAGGAGACCCACAATGGCCTACAAGACGATACTCGCCATCCTGGACACGCCCAAGACGGCCCAACAGATTACCGATTTCGCAATTGCCCTTGCCAAGACCTGCAATGCGCATGTGATTGGCCTCCATGCCGAGGCGATGGCCGCCGTGCCGCTGGTGGCGCCGATGGAGATCCCCGACCCGGCAACTGTCCAGGCCCTGCAGGACATGGCCCATGCCGAGACTGTCGATGTCGAGAAGATCTTCCGAGGCCTTGCCGAGCGCGAGGGCATATCGTTCGAATGGCGCAGCTTCATGTCGTCGGCCGGCTTCAGCGGCAGCGCCATCATCGACAGTGCGCGCACGGCCGACCTGGTAGTTGCTGCCCAGGGCGACAACGCGGTGCTGTCGGAAAGCCGGTCGGATCTCGAAAACTTCCTGTTCGAAAGCGGGCGGCCCGTGCTGCTGGTCCCCTATATCCTGAAGACGCCCAAACCGATCCAGCGGGTCATGATCGCCTGGAACGGCTCGCGGGAGGCGGCGCGCGCGACCTTCGACGCCCTGCCCTTCCTCAAGGCCGCTGAAACGGTCGAAATCTTCTGCGTTGACCCGGCCGACAACGCCACGCAATCGGCTGACATGGCTGGCGCCGAGATTGCCGCGACGCTCGCCCGCCATGGTGTCAAGGTGACGATGGTCTCGCACACCACGGATGGCCTGCCGGCAGCCGCGGCGATCGAAAACCGGCTGGCAGACAGCAGCGTCGATCTTCTCGTGATGGGCGCCTATAGCCACAAGCGCTGGTGGGAGGTGCTGTTTGGCGGTGTCACCCGCACCCTGCTCGATTCCATGACCGCGCTGACCTTGCTGTCGCGCTGATTGCCGGCTTCAGACCCTTTGCCGTCGCTTCAAGAGCGGCGGCGCTCGCTCCCTCTTGCCAATGCGCGGCGATTGCCGCTAATAGCAGCGGCCAAAGACGGATAGCCCGGATTGGCCGTTGCCTGGAGCGGATGCCCAGGCCCGACAGCTCCGCTTTCAAAGCGTGGTGTCTCTTCGACAGCCCTCCGTCCAGACCCATGCCGGCGCCGACCGGCCAGATCGAACGCGGAGCCCGCTCAATGTCGCTGCCTGAAAAAGCCTTCCCCGTCTCCTGGGACCAGTTCCACCGCGATGCCCGCGCGCTAGCCTGGCGGCTGGCCGGCATGGGGCAGGAATTCCGGGGCATCGTCTGCATCACCCGAGGCGGACTGGTGCCGGCGGCGATCATTTCCCGCGAACTCAACATCCGCCTGATCGAAACCGTCTGCATCGCGTCCTATCATGACTATGTGAACCAAGGCGAGATGAACGTTCTCAAAGGGATCTCTGCCGACCTGCTGACCGATGGTGGCGCCGGCGTGTTGGTGGTCGACGACCTGACCGATACCGGCAAGACCGCGGCGGAAGTGCGCGAAATGCTGCCGAAGGCCCATTTCGCCTGTGTCTATGCCAAGCCCAAGGGCGTGCCGACAATCGATACCTTCGTGACGGAAGTCTCCCAGGACACCTGGATCTATTTCCCCTGGGACATGGGCTTCACCTATCAGGAGCCGATCGCCAAGGGCACAAAAGGCTGATCTGTCCGCATCATCAAGGATAATGCCGTCCTCGCCCGCGCCCTCAGCGCGGGCGTTTTCGTATTGGCACACTCCAAGCACTCAAAAATGCCTGTGGATGCGGCAAAAGACGCATATTTGAACATATGTAAATTACATATTCCGAATATGTTAACATGCGCACGCTAAATCTTGGCATACTGCGACCGGCCTTGGGCCAACGGGTCATGACGACGCGATGCGTGGCGCAGATGTCCGGTAAGACGAAGCCCTGCTGACGCAGCGCTTGGAGGTCGTATGCGACATGTTCAGAATGCTTAATTCGCTTTCGCTCACCGTCAAAATGGCCGCGCTGATCGTATGTATCAACCTGATCGGCGTGATTGGCCTCTCCGTCTACAGTTGGACCAGCCAGCGAGACAACATGCTCAGGCTCGCCCAGGCGGGCTGGAGCAAGGATTCGGCGCAGTTCGCAAGTCTTGCTGCCGGCGGCGTGAAGTGGGGCAAGGTGGATGTGGTGGCCGAAACCTACAAGGTTTACCGGGACAACCCGGCCTTGGAACTCGTGCAGTTCGCCGCCTTCAATACCGACCTGAAGATCATCGACAACTGGCGACGTGACGGTGTACCGGCCCTGCCCGCCGACGATGCGATGATCGCCATGCTCAAGGCGGCACCGGCCGAGCAGAAAATCGACCGTTCTGCCCTTGATGCCGGCGTGGTCACCATGATGACCCCTCTGCCGCTGGACAAGAACGGCAAGGCTCAAGGTTACGTCTTTACAAGTTGGTCGGCGGAGCAGGTGCTCAACAGCGCCCGCAACAACGCCTTGATCGCGCTGGTGATCCAGTCCGCCGTCATCACCGTGGCGGTTGCGGCCCTGCTCATCGCCATGCGGCGACTGGTCGGCCGCCCTCTCGGTCAGTTGAGTGCCCGCATTGTCGCGCTTCAGGAGGGGGACATGCAGACTGCCGTGGTGTTCCAGCAAAAGGGTGATGAGATCGGCTTTCTGGCCCGCGCCCTCGAACGCTTCCGGCTCGATGCGATCGAGACAGACGAGACCCGCCGCCGCGCCGAGCAGCAGCAACAGGTCCTTGAGACCGAACGTGCGCGCAATGCCGCCCTCTCCGAAGAAGCCGCCGATACCCAAAGACGCATCATCGACCGCGTTGGCGATGCCCTGTCACGTCTGTCGGACGGACAACTGAGCACCCGGCTGAACGATCTCGGCCCCGATTTCGAGCAGTTGCGAGTCGATTTCAACGCCATGGTCGACAGCGTCTCCGAGGCGATCACATCCATCAAATCCGCATCTATTGCGGTCGAGGATGGCGCCGGCGAACTGGCGGACCAGGCCCAGCAACTGGCGAAGCGGACGGAACAGCAGGCCGCCTCGCTCGAAGAGACGGCAGCGGCCCTGAATGAAGTCACGACAACGATCCAGACCTCATCCAGAAGCGCCGAACTTGCGGGCCGCATGGTGGGCGAAGCCAAGACCGAAGCGCGCGTATCCGCCGAGGTCGTACACCGTGCCATCGGCGCCATGGATCGCATCCAGAACTCGTCCTCGCAGATTGGGCAGATTATTTCCGTGATCGACGAGATTGCCTTCCAGACCAATCTCCTGGCGCTCAATGCCGGTGTCGAGGCCGCCAGGGCGGGCGATGCCGGCAAGGGTTTTGCCGTGGTGGCACAGGAAGTCCGCGAGCTTGCCCAGCGGTCAGCCACGGCTGCGAAGGAAATCAAGCAGCTTGTTGCCGTTTCAAACGCGGAAGTGGCCGGCGGCGTCAACCTGGTCAACGAGACCGGCGCGGCCCTCATGAAGATCGAGGAGCGTATCGGCAGCATTGCCGATACGATCGGCGCGATCGCTTCGTCCTACCAGGAGCAATCCTCGGGACTGCGCGAGATCAACCACGCGATCACCGAAATGGACCAGACCACCCAGCGCAACGCCGCCATGGTCGAGGAGACCTCGGCTGCATGCCACGACCTGCTGAGCCAGAGCCGGCTGCTGCAGGATGCGGCAGGACGCTTCCGCATTGCAACCCGTCCTACCACGCCTTTCAGGCGCGTTGCCTGAGCCCGCATGACCTCCCAGGGGATCCGGAGGAGACCAGGGTCCCGGCACAACACCGTTCACGAGGAGAACTCCGATGAAATCGATAGTAGCCAGCATCATCGCCCTTGGCGCCCTTGCCGCAACCACCAGCCCGGTATACGCCCAGGAGCATGTCGCGCCCGTTACGGCCTATGTTCAGGAAAATGTCGTCCCGTGGCTCTCCGACCCGACCGTCATCGTCGCCATCAAGGCGCAGAACGACAAGAACGCCGGCCTTGCGGCAACCGATATCGATGCGCTTGACAAGAAATGGCGCGCCGAAGTCGAGGCATCGGATCGACCGATGATCAATGAGGTGCTGAACAACGCGCTCTCCAAGCTGCTGCAGGAAAAGCAGGCCGCCTCCTCCGGCACCATTTCCGAACTGTTCGTGATGGACAATAAGGGCCTCAATGTCGGGCAGAGCGACGTGACCTCGGACTACTGGCAGGGCGACGAGGCGAAGTTCCAGAAGTCCTTTGGCGCCGGCAAGGATGCGCTGTTCGTGGACGAGGTGGAAAAGGACGAGTCGACCCAGGCGCTGCAGTCCCAGGCATCGCTGACGATTTCCGACGAGACTGGCACGCCGATCGGGGCAATCACCATCGGCATCAATCTCGACGCCCTCTAAGTCGTCGCGCCAAGCCTCGACCCCCAAGGAAACAAAAGATCTTGCGGCGCCTCAGGGCGCCGTACTTCTGTGTATCCGATCATCTCCTGGCGAAAATACTTTAAACCTTTAATATAATTTGCCTCAACCGGGCATTTCCATAAATAGCGATCGCAACTGGATCTCGCGAATAGATTGAATTCACCACGTTCTTTTTCTAGGAGGCGACGACCACGATCTGTTTTATTTTTTGTTAAAGGGAAATCGCCGAATATTACCCTTGTGGTGCCGCGCCGCATCCAGCATGGGGAATGCGATCAACAGCGCGTTTTTGAGCGGAGGACAGAGAATTGACAGGTTTTACCGCTTGGGCAGCCGCCTTCCTGTCTGTCGTCATCGCGTTGGGTCCAACGGCCAATGGCGCCGAACAAGGCCATGTGCCGGCCGTCCGAGCTTTCGTGGAAACCGACGTTCGTCCGTGGATCCGCGACCCGCTGCTGATCGGCGCCATCCAGCAACAGAATGCCCGACATGCCACCTTGAGCGATGCGGATATCAACGAACTCGATCGCCAGTGGCGCGCCGGTTTCGAAGGTACCGGCCATAGCATAATGATCGACATCGTGGCCGAGAACGTATTGTCGGAAATGCTCCGGCAAAAGCTGTCCGGTTCCGGCGGACGCATTGCCGAAATACTCGTCATGGACAACAGGGGCCTGATCGTCGGCGCCACCGACATGCCCTCGGACTTTTGGCAGGGGGACGAAGACAAGTTTCAGAAGTCCTTCGACGCCGGCCCGGATGCGCTCTTCATCGATGTGATCGAAAAGGACGAGTCGTCCCAGGCGTTGCAATCGCAGGCCTCGCTGACCATCTCCGACGATGGCGGCAAGCCGATCGGGGCGATCACCATCGGCGTCAACATAGACGCATTGTGACCAAGCTAGGCTCACCGTCACCGTGTGAGATAGGCCGCTTGCGCGACAAACCACGCTCCGATTCGGTACAGCCCGCGATCTTGGCACCTGATGAGACGCCCCTTCCTACGTTCTCCCCAGCCTTGACGCTACGGCAGGAGAAGGGGCTGATTTTGTCCCTTCAATAGCATCGCGGCTGAGGCTTCCGCGGCAAGGCGCTGATATTGCTGGCTTACGCACTTTCCCCGTTTTCCACAGCGGGACACCACAATATCTGGTATTAATATTTTCGTCATAAACCACCTCTTGACGGAATCGCCCCTTTCAAAGTTAATGGATTCTATGTTGCGGCGGCGACTGAGCTGGAATTAACGAGGCCGGCTCTTATCAAGAATACCGTTTGTCGAATCCCGGCGTCTGCTCATGACGAGCAAGGCTGAGAGGTCCTTTTGCGCGGTTTTTTTCGTAGCCAAAAACATCGATCCGGGACTGGTCGCAATAAACTGTTAATACTATATTTAGTGTTTGCAGCCAGCATCGGCACAAGATACAGCGCTACCTAACGCGGGATCACCACCTGTAGGAAGCAATTTTGAGCACCTGGCGGCGTCTTTTTGACGAGCGCGGCTGGGCGGGGACATTCGCGCCCGAAAACGGCGCCGGATTTAACAAGGACTAGGATTGAGATGCGCATCGAACGTCGTTTTACAAAGCCCGGCCAGTCCGCCTATGCGGAGATCGAATTCCGCAAGGCGGTGAGCGAAATCAAGAACCCCGACGGATCGATCGTCTTCCGTCTGGCCGATATCGACGTGCCCGCGCAGTTCTCGCAGGTCGCGGCCGACATTCTAGCGCAGAAATATTTCCGCAAGGCCGGCGTTCCCGCACGCCTGAAGAAGGTCGAAGAAAACGACGTTCCCTCCTTCCTGTGGCGTTCCGTTGCCGACGAAAAGGCCTTGAAGGAACTGCCTGAAAACGAGCGCTATGGCTCGGAAACCGATGCGCGTCAGGTTTTCGACCGTCTGGCCGGCACCTGGACCTATTGGGGCTGGAAGGGCAAGTATTTCTCGTCCGAGGAAGATGCGGCCGCCTTCAAGGATGAGCTTGCCTACATGCTGGCCACCCAGCGCGTCGCTCCGAACAGCCCGCAGTGGTTCAACACCGGCCTGCACTGGGCCTATGGCATCGACGGCCCCGGCCAGGGGCATTTCTACATGGACCCCTTCACCGGCAAGCTGACCAAGTCCAAGTCTGCCTATGAGCATCCGCAGCCGCATGCCTGCTTCATCCAGTCGGTCGAGGACGATCTCGTCAACGAAGGCGGCATCATGGACCTGTGGGTCCGCGAGGCGCGCCTGTTCAAATACGGCTCTGGCACCGGCTCGAACTTCTCCCACCTGCGCGGCGAAGGCGAGAAGCTGTCGGGCGGCGGCAAGTCCTCCGGCCTGATGTCCTTCCTGAAGATCGGCGACCGCGCGGCCGGCGCCATCAAGTCGGGCGGCACCACCCGCCGTGCGGCCAAGATGGTCGTGGTCGACATCGACCATCCCGATATCGAATCCTATATCGACTGGAAGGTGAAGGAAGAGCAGAAGGTTGCTGCCCTCGTCACCGGCTCCAAGATCGTTGCCAAGCACCTCAAGGCGATCATGAAGGCCTGCGTCAACTGCACGGCCGCCAATGATGCCTGCTTTGACCCGAACGAGAACCCGGCCCTGAAGCGCGAGATCCGCGCCGCCAAGAAGGACCAGGTTCCGGAAAACTACATCAAGCGCGTCATCCAGTTCGCCCAGCAGGGCTACAAGGACCTGGAATTCAAGACCTACGACACCGACTGGGATTCGGAAGCCTATCTCACCGTGTCGGGCCAGAACTCCAACAACTCCGTTTCGCTGAAGGACGACTTTTTGCGCGCTGTCGAAAATGACGGCAACTGGAACCTGACCGCCCGCCGCGACGGCCGCGTGATGAAGACGCTGAAGGCCCGCGAGCTATGGGAAAAGATCTCCTATGCCGCCTGGGCATCGGCAGATCCCGGCCTGCACTTCAACACCACGATGAACGACTGGCACACCTGCCCGGCCGCCGGCCCGATCCGTGCATCGAACCCGTGCTCGGAATACATGTTCCTGGACGACACGGCCTGCAACCTCGCCTCG
Source organism: Rhizobium sp. RU36D (assembly GCF_900176345.1). GTDB lineage: Bacteria > Pseudomonadota > Alphaproteobacteria > Rhizobiales > Rhizobiaceae > Allorhizobium. The sequence goes on along the minus strand of NZ_FWXU01000004.1, from coordinate 3,255 downwards.
CTGAACCTGCTGCAGTTCAAGGACAAGGCGACCAAGCGCATCAATATCGGCGACTACGAGCATGCCGTGCGCCTGTGGACCCTGGTGCTGGAAGTCTCGGTGATGATGGCGCAGTTCCCCTCACGCCAAATTGCCGAACTCTCCTATGAATATCGCACGCTCGGCCTCGGCTATGCCAATATCGGCGGTCTCTTGATGTCCTCCGGCATCCCCTATGATTCGGCCGAGGGCCGCGCGATCTGCGGCGCGCTGACCGCGATCATGACCGGCGTTTCCTATGCGACGTCAGCCGAAATCGCCTCGGAACTCGGCCCCTTCCCGGGCTATCAGCCGAACCGCGACAACATGCTGCGCGTCATCCGCAACCATCGCCGTGCCGCGCATGGGCAGACCACGGGTTATGAAGGCCTCTCGGTCGATCCGGTAGCGCTGATCCATGCCGATTGCACCGATCGCGACCTGATCGCCCATGCGACCGCCGCCTGGGACAAGGCGCTGGAGCTTGGCGAAAAGCATGGCTATCGCAATGCCCAGGTCTCGGTCATCGCGCCCACCGGCACGATCGGCCTCGTGATGGATTGCGACACGACCGGCATCGAGCCCGACTTCGCACTGGTGAAGTTCAAGAAGCTCGCCGGTGGCGGCTATTTCAAGATCATCAACGCTGCCGTGCCGGAAGCGCTGCGCACCCTTGGCTATTCGGAATCGCAGATCGCCGAGATCGACGCCTATGCTGTCGGCCATGGCAACCTGAACCAGGCGCCCGGCATCAATCCCGGCTCGCTGCGCGCCAAGGGCTTCACCGAAGACAAGATCGAGGCGTTGAACGGCGCGCTGAAGGCCGCCTTCGACATCAAGTTCGTCTTCAACCAGTGGACGCTCGGCGCCGACTTCCTCAAGGGCACGCTCAAGGTATCCGACGAGCAGCTCTCCGACATGAGCTTTAACCTGCTCGACCATCTCGGCTTCTCCAAGAAGGAGATCGAGGCTGCAAACATCCATGTCTGCGGTGCGATGACGCTGGAAGGCGCGCCCTTCCTCAAGGCCGAGCATCTGGCCGTGTTCGATTGCGCCAATCCTTGCGGCAAGATCGGCAAGCGTTACCTTTCGGTTGAATCCCACATCCGCATGATGGCGGCTGCCCAGCCCTTCATCTCGGGTGCGATCTCCAAGACGATCAACATGCCGAACGAGGCGACCGTCGAGGATTGCGGCGCCGCCTATATGCTGTCCTGGAAGCTGGCGCTTAAGGCCAATGCGCTCTATCGCGATGGCTCGAAGCTCTCCCAGCCGCTTAACGCCTCGCTGATCGAGGACGAGGACGACGAGGACGCGCTGGAGGAACTGGTTGCCGCCCCCGTCGCCGCCAAGGCCGTGACGATCACCGAAAAGATCATCGAGCGCGTGGTCGAGCGCGTGGTGCGCGAACGGGAAAAGCTGCCGAACCGCCGCCAGGGCTATACCCAGAAGGCCACCGTCGGCGGCCACAAGGTCTATCTGCGCACCGGCGAATTCGGCGATGGCCGCCTCGGCGAAATCTTCATCGACATGCACAAGGAAGGTGCCGCCTTCCGGGCGATGATGAACAACTTCGCCATCGCCATCTCGCTTGGCCTGCAATATGGCGTGCCGCTGGAAGAATATGTGGAGGCCTTCACCTTCACCAAGTTCGAGCCGGCCGGCATGGTTCAGGGCAATGACGCGATCAAGAACGCCACCTCGATCCTCGACTACGTGTTCCGCGAACTCGCCGTGTCCTATCTCGGCCGTCACGACCTCGCCCATGTCGATACGTCTGATTTCTCCAACACGGCGCTCGGCAAGGGCATCCAGGAAGGCAAGACCAACCTGATCTCGACCGGCTGGACCCGCGGCCACAAGCCGACGCTGGTGTCGGGCGGCAATGTTGACCGGTCGCTGGCCGAGCCGAAGGGCGCTGCAACCGCCGCCCCCGCCAAGGCCTCCGGCGGCGCCACCATCACCGCCTTTGCCGGCAATACCGCCCGCAAGCTGGAGCCGGTCGCTGCCGTCTCCACCTCCGAAATCGTCGCCTTCAAGCGCGACTACGAGGAGCGCGCCGCCGAACTGGCCGAGGAGATCGCCGAGGAACTGGTGGACGAGTCCGCCCAGGAGGCCACCGCCCTCTTCTCCGACAAGGCCGCCGCCGACGCCGCCGCGGCCAAGACGGAAGCCAAAAAACTCGAAGCTGACCGCCGCATGCGCTCGATTGCGCAGGGGTATACGGGCAACATGTGCTCCGAGTGCCAGAATTTCACCATGGTGCGGAATGGGACTTGCGAGAAGTGCGACACGTGTGGCGCGACGAGCGGGTGCAGCTGATTGGTCTAGCCATAGATTCTAAGGGGCGTTGCAGCGCCCCTTTTTTGCATCCGCAGGAGGCGACATGAGCAGAACGTTTCATATCGGGCAGAGCGGTCTGCCCGATTTGCCGCAAATGATGCTGGCAACAATCGAAGCGCTACGTGCCTTGGGCGGCTCTGCAGCAATCGATGAATTGAACGACAATATCACCGAGCGTGAGGGCGTAACCGAAACTGAGCAAAGCTATCTGATGCCCAATGGACGCGATCAGAGGCTAAGCTATTACCTGGCATGGGCTAGAACATTTTGAAGCGTGGCGGAGCGTTAGCAAATTCTGCACGTGGCGTTTGGAACCTAACCGAAACAGGATTCGCGATAACGGAGAAATCGCAAACGCTCGCCATTTACAATAAAGTAAACGAAGAAGAGCGCGAGAGATCAAGACTTCGACGGCTACAACAAAAGAACGATGGCGTGGCGCCAGAAGCTCTCGTGATGACCGCCGTGGAAATCGCAGAAGAGCCCACCATTGTTCGTGACTGGAAACAGAGCCTATTGGAATGCCTGATGCAAATGGATCCAGCCTCCTTTGAGCGATTGTCGCAACGACTCTTGCGTGAGGCCGGCTTCATAAAAGTAGAAGTTCGTGGAAAATCCGGTGATGGCGGTATCGACGGGGTCGGTGTTCTGCGCGTAAATTTGGTTTCGTTTCAGGTATATTTTCAATGCAAGCGTTGGCAGGGAAGCGTCGGATCTCGGGAGATCAGGGATTTTCGTGGGGCTTTGCAGGGGCGAGCCGATAAAGGCCTCTTCATTACCACCGGTACTTTTACAAGTCATACCAACGAGCAATGACGCCGACTCGTGATGGGATTCCCAAATCAGAGGAATTCTGACTCATTATGCCAAACGGAGGTTTGGCATGACGAAGGC
>NZ_FWXU01000003.1 GCF_900176345.1 Rhizobium sp. RU36D | reverse complement strand
CGCACCGATCACCTCCTCAGACCCCCGCCAGACAAACCCAAAAACCACAACCAGTTGGTCTTCAAATGGACCGGAAATTAAACCGGACAGCAGTGGGCTTGACCCGAGGATCTACAACATCTAGAAAAATCAGGCGTTGGTAGATGCTCGGGACAGGCCCGAGCACGACGAGGGAACCTTGACCTTTCTCACCCTCCACTAGGCCATGCAGCAGTCCGTCTGCTCCAGCATTCGAACCGCCCGCCTCCCTATCGGCAATAGCGAAAACCACCTGTTCGTGTCAGCACGTCGAGATGCATATGGTCCTGATGGGTCGGGTCGCTGCCCGGTGACAGGACCGTTGTGAAATACAGGCAGGCGGTCGCATTGATCGCGCGCTGGAAGGCATCTTCGATGGTCGAATCCTCCGGCTTGACGATCCGCATCGGCACCGTCTCCTGCCCGAAGGAGAGCGAGGCGATGTCCACGGCATTGCCGCGCGCATGTTCCGAGATCTTGCCTTCCGAGGCGCCGTTACGCTTGCGGCAGACATAGGTGGAGGCATGGTTGACCGAGGTCAGCTTAGCCTTGCCTGGCAGTCCGGCTTCGGCTGCGGGCATGACCGTCTGCTTGACCCAGCGGGCCAGTTGCAAGGCGGTCTGGCACCGCATGTCGCCTGCCGGCGAGAGCGCGACATCCGGTAACACGCGTTCGACGTGGATGGGCTTGTCGATCCCGCAACCGTCCCCGTCATCGACGCGGTCGATGGTCTCGAAGTTGGTGCCGATTGCCTTCAAGTCAGCCATACAGACCTTGAACTCTGCCTCGGCTTCCGGCGCGATGGTGAGCGGCGGCTCGACGGGTTCTGCCTTCGTCCCTTTGTCTTGAGAGGCCTCAGGCGCGTCCGGCGGGCTTGTCCCGCCTGGCTTGTCTTCCGTTGATGCAGGCGCAGGTTTGCCCTCGGGGTCTGCCGTATCCTCGGCCTTGTCTGGCTTCGCCTCGCTGTCGGGCTTTGGTCCCGGAACTGGGGTTTCGGTGGATTTTGGCGGCTCCGCCTGCTCCTGGCTTTCGACCGGTTTCGGGGATGGAAGCGGGCCTTTATCCGGCAGGCCGGCCGAAATCGACAGGGCTGCCGCAGTCACCGCCAGAAGCGTCTTCCATGCCATCCGCTGCTACCTCCCTTGTGCCGTCGCCTGGCAGAAACGCTGAGGGGCGGCGAAGGTTCGCTTGTCCGTTTGCATCGTGCGGTGCGACGGCGCGAATCCGATTTGCACCCTCTTGCGCTTGACCGCCGCTCACGCTAACAATTCACCCATGATCACGTCGCTGAACATTGCAAACTGGTGGTGGGCTCGCTGAAGTGGCCTTGACCAGTCATGTCCTGAGACAAATGACCAAAGCCGCCCGGAAAATCCTGAGGCGGCTTTTTTGTTTCAAAGCGCCTCCCGGGTCCGGGCCTTGAAGGATGGAGAAGGTAGGCATGGTAACTATCATTCGCGACGACGGCTCGGAAACCTACGAGACCAGGGGAGGGATTGTTGTCACCCGGCAGAGGCGGCCGGTCGGCTATAGTGACTCGATCAGTTCCTGCGTCGACAAGCTGGACGAGCGCCGCGGCGCCGTCTTCTCCTCCAACTACGAATATCCCGGCCGCTATACGCGCTGGGACACGGCCATCGTCGATCCGCCGCTCGGTATCTCCTCCTTCGGCCGCAAGGTCTGGATCGAGGCTTTCAACGGCCGCGGCGAGGTGCTGCTGTCCTTCATCGTGGAGAAGCTGAAGACCGTTGCCGATCTCACGCTCGGGGCTTCCACGAGCAAGCGTCTGGATCTCACCGTGAACGAGCCGGACCGGGTGTTCACCGAGGAGGAGCGCTCGAAGATCCCGACGGTCTTCACTGTGCTGCGCGCCATCACCGACCTGTTCTACTCTGAGGCGGATTCCGCCATCGGCCTGTTCGGTGCCTTCGGCTATGACATCGCCTTCCAGTTCGATGCGATCAAGCTGTCGCTGGAGCGGCCCGAAGACCAGCGCGACATGGTGCTCTACCTGCCCGATGAGATCGTCGTGGTGGACCACCACGCCGCCAAGGCCTGGATCGATCGCTACGATTTCGAAAAGGACGGGCTGACCACCGAGGGCAAGTCCCAGGCGATTGCACCGGAGCCTTTCCGCCATGTCGATACCATTCCGCCGCGCGGCGACCATCGGCCCGGCGAATATGCCGAACTGGTTACCAAGGCCAAGGAAAGTTTCCGGCGCGGCGACCTGTTTGAGGTGGTGCCCGGTCAGAAGTTCATGGAGCGTTGCGACAGCAAGCCCTCGGAAATCTCCAACCGGCTGAAGCAGATCAACCCGTCGCCCTATTCCTTCTTCATCAATCTCGGCCACCAGGAATATCTGGTCGGCGCCTCGCCGGAAATGTTCGTGCGGGTCTCCGGCCGCCGCATCGAGACCTGCCCGATCTCCGGTACGATCAAGCGCGGCGATGACCCGATTGCCGACTCGGAACAGATCCTGAAGCTGCTCAACTCCAAGAAGGACGAGTCGGAGCTCACCATGTGCTCCGACGTCGACCGCAACGACAAGAGCCGCGTCTGCGAGCCGGGCTCGGTGAAGGTCATCGGCCGCCGCCAGATCGAGATGTATTCGCGCCTGATCCACACGGTCGACCATATCGAGGGACGGTTGCGCGACGGCATGGATGCGTTTGATGGCTTCCTCAGCCATGCCTGGGCGGTGACCGTCACCGGCGCGCCGAAGCTGTGGGCGATGCGCTTCATCGAGCAACATGAAAAGAGCCCGCGCGCCTGGTATGGCGGCGCGATCGGCATGGTCGGCTTCAATGGCGACATGAATACGGGCCTGACGCTGCGCACCGTGCGCATCAAGGACGGCATCGCCGAGGTGCGGGCAGGGGCGACGCTGCTCAACGACAGCGATCCGCATGAGGAAGAAGCAGAAACCGAACTGAAGGCATCGGCCATGATCGCAGCCATCCGCGACGCCAGATCCGGCAATGACGGCAAGACCAAGCGCGGCGTGGCCAGCGTCGGCCATGGCGTGAAGATCCTGCTGGTCGACCACGAGGACAGCTTCGTCCATACGCTGGCCAACTATTTCCGCCAGACAGGCGCCGAAGTCTCGACCGTGCGCACGCCTGTGCCGGAAGAAATCTTCGAACGGATGAAGCCCGACCTTGTCGTGCTGTCGCCGGGGCCCGGCAGCCCCAAGGATTTCGACTGCAAGACCACGATCAAGATGGCGCGTGCCCGCCAACTGCCGATCTTCGGCGTCTGCCTGGGCCTTCAGGCGCTGGCGGAAGCCTATGGCGGCGAGCTACGCCATCTCGCCATCCCCATGCATGGCAAGCCGTCGCGCATCCGCGTGCTGGAGCCCGGCATCGTCTTCTCCGGCCTGTCAAAGGAAGTCACCGTCGGTCGCTATCACTCGATCTTTGCCGATCCCACGACCCTGCACCGTGACTTCATCATCACCGCCGAAAGCGAGGACGGCACGATCATGGGCATCGAGCACACCAAGGAACCCGTCGCCGCCGTGCAGTTCCACCCGGAATCCATCATGACGCTCGGCGGCGATGCCGGCATGCGCATGATCGAGAATGTCGTGGCGCATCTGGCCAAGCGGGCGAAGGTGCAGGCGGCGTGAGGGGATTACTTAGGCTCACATGCGGAAGTCTGTGAGCCTAAAAAGTCATAGGGGCATTAGATCACCGAAGCCTGAAATGATAGTTCCGATGCATGTGACGAGTAAGTTTTGAGATAGCAGTTTTCTCTGAACGGCCTCGGTGAGCATTGGCATTGATCTTGTAATTCTTTTATGAGCAATTGCTTCAGCTTCTAATCGCGTTTCTGGTTGGTTTCCAAGTTTTTCGTGTTCAATTTTAGAGAATACGTCTTGAAGAATCCGGCCAATATCTACGAACATATTTAGATATCTAAGCTGCCATGCGCCGTTTAAAAGCCATAAGACTGTTATCAAAACGCCGTAGCGCATCATTGTTGTTGATTCTTTTGAGAATAAAGAGTGCGTTATCCCAATTAATAATATTACAATAGCGGAAAGCCACAGGAATGCTGTTTTTTTCTCAGAAGGTGAGCTGCAATCTTATTGGCGTGATCTGTATTAATATTTCTTGGCGGAGCGTCATGTAAATCGTACTTAGTGGACATGTAGCTTTTCTCTTTAATTGCACTGAAAATTAATTATTATTTAACGTATTTTTTAATCTTTTTCAAGAATGCTGATTAATGCGATTTGGGCAACGGTGATAAAAAGTCTCCTTCTTGAGAATGGGTGACCCGCCATTAAGCTCCATGCTCTACGCTGTGCCAAAAGCGCGGGCGGTTTTGCGTTTCAGGCTACCAATTTCTGCAATTCGCTCGCAGATGCAAGGGGACAAGGCATGCCAACCGAGAGCCATTCACGAGAGGTAGCTGGTCCAGTCTTCGTGGGCATGACGAATGCTCAGGATCAGGATATGACGCCTTATGCCCTGGCGAAGAAGCTCAACGTTCCCCGCACGCGCATTGAGCGGATCGTGGCAGGAAAGACCGGTATCACGTCAGACACCGCTCTGCGTCTTGCCAAGTTCTTCAAGACCGCGCCGCAATTCTGGATGAATCTGCAAAACAGTTTCGACCTGAAGGTTGAGGCAAAACGATTGGGAGACGAGTTGGAACTCATCAAGGAGTATCAAAGCGCGGCCTGATTGTAGTTTTCTCAATTTTTAACCAGCTCGACCCCGGTGCTTTGACAAATCGCGCCGAGTGAGCCATAAGCCGCAAAATCACAAACCGCCTGCGCTCAAAGCGCGGGCGGTTTTGCGTTTCAGGGCACGAATTTCTGCAATTCGCTCGCAGATGCAAGGGGTATGAGCATGGCAGCCGAGAGCCGTTCAGGAGAGGTCACTGGTCCAGTCTTCGTGGGCGTGGCGAATGCGCAGGATCAGGACTTGGTCATGGTCTTCGATGGTGTAGACGATGAGATGGGACCTGTGCGGGTGGATGCGGACTGGCGGCGAGAGTTCTCGGCGCTCTCTCGCCAGCCGCGGGTTTTCCGCAAGCAGGTCGAAGAGGTTGAACAAGTCATCGTGATAGCGCCGTGCCACCTGTTCCCCGAACATCTGGATTCCCGACATTGCAATATCGGTGATGTCCTGTTCGGCCAGAACCGAGAGGCGGTACGCCATATCAGAGGCGCCCTGGCGACTGAGCCCTGGTCACGGCTGCGGCAAACAACTCGTCCTTCGTCCGGGTCCCGATGCCGCTCTGGATACCCTCGTCGACCAGTATCTGCATGGCCGCGATCTTTGCGGCCTGCTCCTGATCGCGCCGGATCAAGTCGCGCAGATAATCGCTTGTATCCGCGTATCCACCCGCTCTGGTCCGGGTCTCGACCCATTCTTTCATGGGATCGGGCAAGGATATATTCATGGTCACCATTGCGGCCTCCTGGGAATCATCATGCCAGATATTGGCAAAGCGTGTCAAAGACACATGCGACGGCCGGCAGCAAGAGAGGATGTCATCATGGCTGAGGGCAACGCTATCGTCCAGCGGTTGGCGTTTTGGGGCATTCCGCTCGCCTTTGGCGTCATGGGGCTGAAGCTCGTTGCATGGTGGCTCACCGGGTCGGTGGCGCTGTTGTCGGATGGCCTGGAATCCACCGTGAATGTCATTGCCGCCTTCATCGCCTATTTCGTCATCCGCTATGCGCAGAAGCCCGCCGATGACGATCACCCCTATGGCCACCACAAGGCGGAATATCTCTCGGCGGTTCTCGAGGGCGTACTGATCGTCGTTGCAGCCCTGCTGATCATCCGGGAGGCCATTCCGGCGCTGACCAATCCTGAAGTGCTTGAGGCGCCGGCGCTGGGGCTTGGGATCAATGCCGTTGCGGGCCTGATCAATCTCGTCTGGGCGTGGCTGCTGATCCGGGTTGGCGCTACGCACCGGTCGCCAGCGCTGTCTGCGGATGGTCACCACATCATGTCCGACGTGGTGACCTCGGCCGGCGTGTTGGTCGGCCTGGTTCTGGTGGTCCTGACCGGCTACGCCATCCTCGATCCGGCGCTCGCCATCCTCGTGGCGCTCAATATCATCTACCAGGGTTGGAAGGTGATTTCCCATTCGGTCGATGGCCTGATGGACAAGGCCGTCGAACCCGAGGAGGAAAAGGCAATCAAGGCGGCAATCTCCGCCAATTCGGCCGGCTCGCTCGGGGTGCACTACCTGCGGACGCGCCGGGCCGGGGCGGCGACCTTTGTCGGTTTCGACCTGGTGGTGCCGGCCGATATGCCGGTCAGCGCTGCCCATGTCATCTGCGACCGGCTGGAGGCAGCCGTCAGGCTCGCCCAGCCCGGCGCGCGCGTCACCATTCACGTGGAGCCGGAAAGCGAAAGGGCGCACGGCGTTCGCGTCAAACTGAAGGACTTGATAAGATGAGCAAGACAGACGTTTCGGGCCTCTCCCAGCTTGGCCATGCGGTGGAAGCGCCGACCAGCCCGGAAAGCGCCGTGCTGGAGCGGGTACCGAACGGCAATGCCGGCACGGATTACGTGGTGCGCTTCACAGCGCCGGAATTTACCTCGCTCTGCCCGATGACGGGCCAGCCGGATTTCGCCCATATCGTCATCGACTATATCCCCGGTGATTATCTGGTGGAATCGAAGTCGCTGAAGCTGTTCCTGTTTTCCTTCCGCAACCATGGTGCCTTCCATGAGGATTGCTCGATCTATATCGCCAAGCGGCTGGTCGACCTGCTCGATCCGAAATGGCTGAGGATCGGTGCCTATTGGTATCCGCGTGGCGGCATCCCCATCGATGTCTTCTGGCAGACCGGTGAAGCGCCAAAGGGCGTGTGGTTGCCGGACCAGGGTGTTGCGACATATCGCGGCCGGGGATGATCCCTGCCAGCCCTCCGGTTCATGATCGCTGTCTTTTACAGTGAATGTTAAAGGAATGGAGACGGGTTTTGCGGTAATCTTGGCCTCTGCTGGGCATTTTTACAGGGGCCGAACCGCCGAAATGATCGACCATGCGGTACCCACGGACAAACATCTTCTCGCACGCATCGTGCTGATTGCGCTTGCTGGCGCGATCGTGCTGTTTGGCGGAACCTATCTGTTTTTGTCGTGGTCCACCGAGAACATCGACAAGGTTTCGATTGATCGCCAGATCGCCGTCGTCAAATACGATGTCGGTCTGTTCCGTGCGCAGGTTGACCATGATCAGGAAAGCGTCACGGTCTGGGATGACGCGGTCGAGGCGGTGCGCCAGCATGAGACCGAGGCCGCCCAGGAGTGGATGCGGGTCAATCTCGGCGCCTGGATGCTATCCTATTTCGGGCATAACGGCGCGTTTGTGCTGTCGCCTACGGGTGAGATCGTGCACGCGCATGTCGCAGAGGGTGAGCATGCGCAGCCTATCTTTGACGATCTGCGTCCGATGGTTGCTCCCATGTTGGCCGAACTGCACGATAAGCTTGTCCGAGGCGATACGGAAGGCCTGGGCGATCGGGTGCTCACCGTCGGCGTGTCTGACGTGCTGGTGGTCAATGGCCGGGCGGCGATCGTCAGCCTGAAGCCGATCGTCTCCGACAGCGGCGCAATCGAGCAGGTCAAGGGCCAGGAATATGTGCATCTTGCCCTGCGCTATGTGAATGGCGAACTGCTGGAGGATCTGGCCGAGGAACATGCCCTGGCGGAGCTGCAATTCTCCCTGGAAAAGGTCGCGCCCAAGGGCTTTGCCATTCTGCCGCTGGCGGCAAACAATGGAACCGTCGTCGGCTATTTCTCCTGGGACCCCTATCGCCCGGCCACCGCCTTTCTGTCGACCATCGTGCCGGGCCTGACGATCATCGGCTGCCTCATTGCCGCCGTCGTCAGCCTGCTGCTGGCGCAATACTATCGGCGGACGATGAACGGGCGGGCCCAGGATGAGCGCATTCGCCATGTCGCCGCCCATGACGGTCTGACCGGCCTGCTCAATCGCAGCGCTTTCGAAAAACGCGTGGACTCTTTGCTGGCCGAGCGAGGCGACAGGATGCTCGCGGTGCTCTATCTCGATCTCGACCGCTTCAAGCAGGTGAATGATACGCTCGGACATGCCGCCGGCGACGCGGTGATCCGTGAAGCTGCCGAGCGCATCCGTCGTGTCCTGCCGCACGGCGCTCAGCTTTGCCGAGCCGGCGGTGACGAGTTCAATCTGGCTATGCCCTGCGGCTCCACCGATGAGGTGGAGGAAGCCTGCCAGGAGATCATCGGCGCGATGAATGCCCCCTTCGAGATCGAAGGACGCGACGTTTTCGTCGGCATTACCATCGGCGCGGCGGTGGCTCCCCTTCATGGCTCGCTGCGCGGGGAACTGACCCGCAAGGCGGACATGGCTCTCTACAGCGCCAAGGATAGCGGTCGGGGCACCTATGCGCTGTTCGGCGCCCGAATGGATGCGCTGGTGCGCGATCGGGCCGAGACGGAGCGCGATCTGCGGCTGGCTCTTGACGACAAACAGCAGTTCGAGGTCGTCTATCAACCGAAATATGATGCGCAGACAGGGACCATTACCGGCGCGGAGGCGCTGGTGCGCTGGCATCATCCGCAGCGCGGCCTGGTTTCGCCCATCAGCTTCATTCCGATTGCCGAGGAAACCGGGCTGATCCGCGAGCTTGGCCGCTTCGTGCTGGAAGAGGCCTGCCGCAGTGCTGCGCACTGGAAGGACACGTCGGTCGCGGTGAACGTGTCCGTCGTGCAGCTTCGCGATCCCTATTTCGCGATGACCGTCGTGTCTGTTCTTGGCGCCACAGGGCTCAATCCGCGGCGGCTGGAGCTCGAGGTGACCGAGACCGCCTGGGCCGACTGGGCGGATGACTGTCTGCACAACATGAAGACCCTGAGGGATCTCGGGATCCGGATCGCCCTTGACGATTTCGGCACGGGCTTTTCGACCTTCGGCCGGCTCCAGGCCACTGATGTCGACCACCTGAAGATCGACAAGATCTTCATCGACCGGCTGGGAAGCTCGCCGGGCGACGAGGCGATCGTCCGGGCGATCATCGATCTCGGCAAGGCCAAGGGCATGCTGGTGACCGCCGAGGGCGTGGAGACTGCCGAGCAGCAGGCGTTCCTGAAGGATGCGGGCTGCGACGAGTTGCAGGGATACCTGCTGTCTAAGCCGATTTCCCTTGATGCCCTTGAAGAGATCATCGCCCGAAAGGGCGGGCCGTCAGACTCGCAGCGCCGCCGCGCGTGACCTTGGCATGAAGGAGCGTATGCAAAAAAAACGGCGGCCAGGTTGCCGCCGTTTGTCTCTCTTGGCGGAAAGTCCTTTTAGCCGAGCATCAGCACGGCGCCGCCGACGGCGGTGGCGGCACCCAGAACGCGGGTCGCAACCGCTCCGAGACGGCCCAGCCCCATGCCGAGGCCGAGACCGGCGACGTGCAGCAGTGCGGTGGACACCAGGAAGCCCAGGCCGAAGGCGATGGCGCCCGCGCCGCCGAGTTCGCCGCCATGGGCATGGCCATGGAACAGGGCGAAGACGCCGACCACGGCAGCCGAGGCGGCGGTCGGAAGCCGTACAGCCATGGCGACCAGAAGGCCGAGACCGATGACAGAGGCAAGGATCGCCGGTTCGACGAAGGGCAGATCAATGCCGCTGATCGCCAGCAGGAAGCCGGCGGCCATGGTGGTGACGAAGGCTGCGGGAACCGCGAACAGGGCCCGTCCGCCGATCTGCGACGCCCACAGGCCGACAGCGACCATGGCCAGGATGTGGTCGGCACCGAACAGCGGGTGCGACACACCGGCCATGAAAGAGCCGTGCTCGGCCGGGTCGAGGTGGGCGAACGCGGGGGCCGCGGAGGCTGCGATCGCAGCCACGGAAAGCGAAAGGCGTCTGAACATTGTTGTCCCTCTTTTTGGTCGACATGGCGCCTGGAAATCAGTCGCGCCAGCCTCATGCTATAATGTGACTGGAAGACTAGCGTAGGGGCTTTGCGGCTGTCCATGGCAAAAGTCCTGCAACGCACAATGCCATGGCCGGCCGCTGCATGCCGCTGCGAATGCGCCTTGAGGGTGTCGGGACAAGAAAACTGGCGCTCGAATCATAGGCGTGATGTGTGGCGTATGGCCGGATCAGTTCACGCCAGCTTCCGTGAAGAAGGCACGGGCATCCCGTGCCGCCTCCTGCCGGGAATCATCGCGGGTGTAGAACATGTGGCCACCGCGATAGAGCAGCAACGCGGTGCGCCCTTCCGCGAGCCTTGTCGGCAGGTGGTCCAGCACGAAGCGGCTCGCGCCATAGGGGGTCAGGATATCGCTGTAGCCATGCATGATCGCCACCCGGAAGGACGGGATGACGGACAGGAGATCCCTGAGGTCGCCGGAGGCGTCGGCCTGGCTGCGCGACCCGTCCCAGTCCCACCGGCGGTTCACCTCGGTGTTCAGCAGCGTGTAGGTCATGTCGCTGGCAAAGCCCAGTTCATGTCGGGCATAGCTGGCAAAGGCCGGGCCATAGGCGCGGGTAAAGCCGTCGAGCACGGTGTCGTCGTTATGGTCGGCCGTCGCCTCCGGATAGGCATCGGGCGCGGCATGCCCGGCGTCATAGGGGCTCACAACCTGGCCGGGGCCGGCGGCGCGCTTGGTATAGAGTTCGCTGACGAAACCGCGGCTTTCGGCGACCACATCGACCGGCAGGCCGGTCAGCGCGGCAATCCGGGCATAGATGTCCTTGGCTTGCGCGCCTTCAGGTGCTGCTCCGGCGACGGAAACCAGATAGTCGGTCATCGCAAAACGCTCCGCCTCGCGCACGGCTTCCGGCGTGAAGCGGCCCTGGCGTTCCAGCTCGGCGGCGGCGAGCGAGGGGAGTTGCAGGGCTGCCTTCAGCGGGTCGATCAGGTCTCCGGGCAGGAAGCGGCCATCGATCATCGGCGATATCATCACCAGGCCCGAGGCCAGGATGCCCTGGTTTTCCTTCAGTGCCCCCGCCACCTTGGCGGCGCGGAAACCGCCATAGCTTTCGCCGGCCAGATAGATTGGCGAGGACAGTCGGTCATTCTTCTGGGTGTAGAGCGCGATCGCCTTTGCCAGGCTCTCGGCATCCGCATTCACGCCATAATAGCGCCGCGCCGTATCCTCGTCGGTCGCGCGGCTCCAGCCGGTGCCGATCGGGTCGACCATCACAAGGTCGGTGAAGGCGAGCCAGCTGTCGGGATTATCGACCAGTTCAGGCTGCGTGCCATCTGTCCCGTCAGCGCCGAATTTCAGGATTCGCGGGCCGAGGATGCCGAGATGCAGATAGGCCGAGGCCGCGCCCGGGCCGCCATTGAAGGCGAAGGTCAGCGGGCGGTTCTTGCCGCCATTCTTTGCCACATAGGCCGTGTAGAAGATCTTGGCGTTCAGCGTGCCGCTGGGATTGAACAGATCGAGCGTGCCGGCGGTTGCGGTGTAGGGCAGTTCGCCCTCGCGCGTGCGCAACACATGGTCGGTCGTGGCATCCTCGGGGATCAGGCGGAAGATGCCTGTGGGTTCGGGCCGGCGCTGTTCACTGTCCTGCGCCACGGCCGGCAGAATCGCCAAGGCCATGAACAGGCTGAAGATCACAGCGAATGGTCTCATCGTCATTATCCTGCTCCTGCTTGGCGATGGCGTGTGAAGACAAGGCTGTCCCGCCTCCGGAGATATAGGGGTCGCGAGGGCGGGGGCAAATTCAAGTCCTGGTGAGCGCCGTGTGGGGGCAGGACATTCCATGCCTTGCACCAGTGCCCCGCGACGCCATATCAAGGGCATAACAAGGACATCGGAGCCCGATCATGTTTCCGTTCGACAACAGCTATGCGCGCCTGCCGGAGCACTTCTTTCGTCCCGTGCTGCCGGCTCCGGTGGCGGCGCCCCGGCTGATCCGCTTCAATTCCGAACTGGCCGACGAACTGGGCCTGACGCTCGATGCCGGCGACGAGGATCGGCTGGCGGCGATCTTTTCCGGCAACAGCGTACCGGTCGGGGCGATGCCGCTTGCCATGGCCTATTCCGGCCACCAGTTCGGCCAGTTCAATCCGCAACTGGGCGATGGCCGCGCGATCCTGCTGGGCGAGGTGGTCGATCGCCAGGGCCGTCGTCGCGATATCCAGCTGAAAGGGGCAGGGCCAACGCCGTTTTCCCGCCGCGGCGACGGGCGCGCGGCACTCGGGCCGGTGCTACGCGAATATATCGTCTCCGAAGCCATGTACGCGCTCGGCATCCCCACCACCCGGGCGCTGGCGGCAGTGGCGACCGGTGAGGCGGTCTATCGCGAGACGCCGCTGCCGGGTGCCGTCTTTACCCGTGTTGCCGCCAGCCATATCCGCGTCGGCACCTTCCAGTATTTTGCCTCGCGGGATGACCAGGAGGGCGTTCGGGCACTGGCCGATCACGTGATCGCCCGCCACTATCCCGAGCTTGCCGATGCCGCCAAACCCTATCTTGCCTTGCTGCAGGCAGTGGCAAGCCGCCAGGCCGCGCTGATCGCCCGGTGGATGGCGATCGGCTTCATCCATGGCGTCATGAACACCGACAACATGACGGTCTCGGGCGAAACCATCGATTTCGGTCCCTGCGCCTTTCTCGATGAATATGATCCGAAGAAGGTGTTTTCCTGGATCGACCAGCGCGGCCGCTATGCCTATGCCAACCAGCCCGGCATCGGCCAATGGAACATGGCGCGGCTGGCCGAATGCCTGCTGCCGCTGCTGGCCGAGACGGAGGACAAGGCGGTGGAGGAGGCCAATGCCGTGCTGGTCGAATTCGGCCGCGTCTTCCAGGAGCGCTGGCTATCGGCCTTCCGCGACAAGCTTGGTCTTGTGGGCGAGCAGGATGGCGATCTCGAACTGGTCAATGACCTCCTGGCGCAGATGCATGACAGCGAGGCAGATTTCACCGTCACCTTCCGCGCGCTCGGCCAGGCTGTGGAGGAGGCAGGCGAGGGCGGTTTCACCGCCCTGT
This sequence comes from Rhizobium sp. RU36D, assembly GCF_900176345.1. Lineage (GTDB taxonomy): Bacteria > Pseudomonadota > Alphaproteobacteria > Rhizobiales > Rhizobiaceae > Allorhizobium. The sequence goes on along the minus strand of NZ_FWXU01000003.1, from coordinate 324,587 downwards.
TCACGGACCGTCCCCGGCTCTCGCAATGGCTGGCCCGCTGGCGCCAGCGTCTCGGTCAGGATCGCGATGCCAGCGCCATCCGCTCCGCGATGGAGGGCGTCAATCCGGCTGTCATTCCGCGCAACCACCGCATCGAGGAGGCGATCCAGGCGGGGCTCTCCGGCGACTACGGCCCGTTCGAGGCCCTGCTCGCCGCTTTGGAACGGCCGTACGAGGAGCGATCCGAGTTTGCCGCCTATCGCATTCCGCCGGAGCGCGAGGAACGGGTGACGCGGACGTTCTGCGGGACGTGATGGGGGCTGTACGGCGTGAGGGCTTGATGGGGGGTGGCTGAAATGGCGCCCCTCACCAACAAAATCTGAGGTCTAGCTGCGCTAAGCCCTCGATTTTGTAACCTCTCCCACACGGGGGAGAGGGACAATCGCGGCAATCTCGGCGCATCACCGCTGCCGTTGTGATACAAAAGGTCCGTGAAACTCGAGACCACCTCTCCCCCCCTGTGGGAGAGGTTACAAAATCACGATCTTGGCCCGCAGGGCCTAAGTCGTAGATTTTGTTGGTGAGGGGAAACACTCCAGCCTCCAAACACCCTACCGATAATGCTCGTCCTCGGCGTCGGGGCCGCCCATGGAGAGGTCAAGCGCGAAGCCACGGGCGCGGGCCTGCTGGGCGGCAACCGGGTTGGGTCCGGCCCCAAGCCGGCTGGAAGGGGCAGGGTGCACGCGTTGCGGCATGATCTTGCGCACCGGGCCGGCAGCGGCAGCAGGCGCGGGGCGCGGGCGGCTCTGGCGGCCCTCTGCGGTCTCCGCGGTCTTGAAGAAGCCGAGCGAGCTTTGCAGTTCCTCGGCCTGGGAGGCGAGTTCCTCTGAGGTTGCCGACATTTCTTCGGAAGCGCTGGCATTGGTCTGCGTGACCTTGTCCAACTGCTGGATCGCTTCGTTGATCTGTGCGGCACCGGTATCCTGTTCGCGGCAGGCAGCGGAAATCTCGGCGACCAGCTCGGCGGTCTTGCGGATATCCGGCACCAGGCGGTTCAGCATGTCGCCGGCCACGCTTGCGGCCTTGACCGTCTCGCCCGAGAGGCCGCTGATCTCACCGGCGGCGGCCTGGGAGCGTTCGGCAAGCTTGCGGACTTCTGATGCGACGACCGCAAAGCCCTTGCCGTGTTCGCCGGCTCGGGCCGCCTCGACGGCGGCGTTCAAGGCAAGCAGGTCGGTCTGGCGGGCGATTTCCTGGACGATGGAGATTTTCTGGGCGATCACGCTCATGGCGCTCACCGCCTTGTTGACAGCTTCGCCGGAAGCTTCCGCATCCCTTGCGGATTGGCGGGCGATCTTCTCGGTCTGGGCTGCATTGTCGGCATTCTGCTTGATGTTGGCTGCCATCTGCTCCATCGAGGCGGAGGCTTCTTCCGCGGAAGCCGCCTGCTCGGTCGCGCCCTGCGACATCTGTTCTGACGTGGAAGACAGCGTCTGGCTGCCGCTCGTCACCTGGTCGGCGGCTTCCGCCACGCCCTGGGCGAAGCTCGTGAGATTGTCCACCAGTGCGTTGATGGCGCTCTTCATTTTCTGGTGGTCGCCCTCGCAGGCGATCTCCACGCGTTGTGTGAGGTCGCCGGTGCTGACGAGATCCAGCACGCGGTTGCCCTCGGCGATCGGCAGGATGATCGCATCCAGCATGCCGTTGATGCCGGATACCATCTTGGCAAAATCGCCGATGAAGCGGTTGGCCTCGCCGCGCTGGCTGAGCCGTCCGGCGGTGGCCGCGACCGTCAGGCCGTCGATTTCGCCGAAAATCCGGCGGAAATTGTTCCTGAGTGTTTCGATGGTGTTGTTGATGAAGGCCTTCTTGCCGGGGAACTGTTCGAGCGTGGCTTCGAAATTGCCCTCGCCGAATTCCTTGATGCAGGCCATGGCCTTCTTCTTGACGCTGATATGGCCCAGCACCATTTCGTTGACGCCCTTGGCCATCACGGCAAAATCGCCCTTGAAGCGTTCGACCGGCACCAGCACGTCGATGTCGCCCTTGTCGTGTTCCGCCGACATGTTGTTCATCTCGGCGATGAAGCCCTTGAGATTGCTGCGCAGTGTCTCGATCGTGTCGTTGATGAAGGCCTTCTTGCCGGGGAAGCGTTCAAGCGGGGCTTCGAAATTACCTTCGCTGAATTCCTTGATGCAGGCCATCGCCTTCTTCTTGACGACGATATGGCTGGCCACGAGATCATTGATCCCGGCTGCCATCGCCTTGAGGTCGCCCTTGAAGGCCTCCACGGGAACGATCACGTCGATATCGCCCTTGGCATGCTCGTCAGCCATGCGGTCCATGGCGGTGCGCAGGTCATCGACCGGGCGCTTGGCTGCGTCCAGCAGGGCATTGACCGCCTTCAGGATCTCCCTGGCGTCGCCATCGACATCCTCCAGCCGCGCGCGGTGACTGAGGTCGCCCTCGTTGATCTTCCGGGTGAGGTCGGCGATCTCGGCGAGCGCCGTTTCGGTTCGGGAGGACTTCTTGAGCTGGGCGTAAAGGGACATAAGGCACCATCCAAAATTTTTGCGCGCGAGAAATAGGACAACAAAGGGCGGTCAGCATCTTGTTCACCGAACCGACCGATAACTCTATCTCAGGCTGCATAGGCCTGTTGGCGCAAGTATCAGCGCAAGCCATAAACATTCTGTGAAGCTTGAAATTTTCTTTTGCCAATTATGATGTTAGCGGTATTTCGGGTAGGGCCGTGCCAGATGCCCTGATATAAGTTGTAAGGTGGTCTGCAAAATTGACCATTGTCACGCTGCTCCATTGGGAATCCAATAGCGGCGATTCTTTTCCCGGCGGCGTCATTGCACCACATTCGTCAGCCATTGATTTCGCATTCTGGATTGACCGTGATGCTGCGCTTTTTCGAAACGATCATTGTTCCCACCGCTCGCGAGACGCCTGGCAATCCGCCAAGCGGGCTTTTGAGCTTCTACTGGTTCTTCGTGCGCCAGGCGCGCGGCCTGTTTGTCGTGCTGGCGGCGGCCAGCCTGCTGGTGGCGGTGGTTGATGCGGCCATCCCCGTGCTGATGGGCAAGCTGGTGGAGGCCGTGACGTCCAGCACCCCGCAGACGGTGTTTGCCGATGGCTGGCCACTGATATCAGGGCTGATCGGGCTGGTGCTGATCATCAAGCCCATCGTCACGGCGCTGCAGGCGCTGGTGCTGAACCAGGCCATTGCGCCCGGCGTCACCAATATGGTGCGCTGGCAGAGCCACTGGCACGTGATCCGCCAGAACATCTCCTTCTTCCAGAACGATTTCGCCGGCCGCATCGGCTCGCGCGTGCTGGAAATCGGCCATACGCTCAGGGCATCGGTCGTCTCGGTTATTTCGGTCGTCTGGTATCTGGCTGCACTCGGCCTCGTCACCTCCGCCTTCCTGGCGGCGGCGAGCTGGTGGCTGGTGCTGCCGGTGATCCTCTGGACCGCGGCCTATATCGGCTTTCTCGCGCTGATCATCCCGCAGATCCGCCGCGGCTCTCGCAACATCGCCTTTGCGCGCTCTGACATGGTCGGCCGTATTGTCGATAGCTACACCAATATCATGACCGTCAAGCTGTTTGCGCGGCCGGAGGAAGAGGACCAGTTCGTCCGCGAATCGGTCGATGTGCATACCGAAAAGATGATCATCCAGCATCGCTGGATGTCGCTGTTTTCGATCGGTCTTACCCTGCTTTCCGGCCTTTTGATCGCCGGCACCACCTGGGTGGCGATGCGGCTTTGGGCCGATGGCGCCATCGGCATCGACATCGTCGCCATGGTCCTGCCGATGACGCTGCAGATCTCCGGCACCTCGGCCCGCGTGGCGACCGAAATCACCCAGATTTCCGATCAGGTCGGCACGGTACACGAGGCGATGGAGACGATCGCCAAGCCGATCGGCCTCACCGACAAGAAAAGCGCCCGGCCGCTCAAGGTCACCGCGGGTGCGATCAAGTTCGATGACATCTCGTTCCATTACGGCCGCAAGGGCGGCATCATCGAAAACCTCAGCCTCGATATCCGTCCGGGCGAGCGCATCGGCCTGGTCGGCCGCTCCGGCGCCGGCAAATCGACGCTCGTCAATCTGCTCCTGCGTTTCTACGATCTGGAATCGGGCCGCATCAGTATTGATGGCCAGGATATCGCCGATGCGACACAGGAGAGCATCCGCCGGCACATCTCCGTCGTCACCCAGGACACCTCGCTGCTGCACCGTTCGATCCACGACAACATCGCGTATGGCCGCCGGTCGGCCTCCCGCGCCGAGGTGATGGAGGCGGCCCGCCAGGCGCATGCGGTGGAGTTCATCGAGCAACTGAGCGACTGGCATGGCCGCACCGGCTTCGACGCTCATGTGGGCGAACGCGGGGTGAAACTATCAGGCGGCCAGCGCCAGCGCATCGCGATTGCCCGCGTCATCCTGAAGAACGCGCCGATCCTGATCCTCGACGAGGCCACCTCGGCGCTGGATTCCGAGGTTGAGGCCGCGATCCAGTCGAGCCTCGAAAACCTGATGCAGGGCCGCACCGTCATCGCCATCGCCCACCGGCTATCGACCATCGCCGCCATGGACCGCCTCGTCATCCTCGATTGCGGCCGCATCGTCGAGCAGGGCACGCACCAGGAATTGCTCGAGCTTGGCGGTCACTATGCGTCACTATGGGCGCGTCAGTCCGGCGGGTTCCTGGATTCGGAGGGGTAAGGGGGTAAGACCCTCTCTGCCCTGCCGGGCATCTCCCCCACAAGGGGGGAGAAGACCTGGGGCTGCCGCTCGGCATTCTGAACACCTTGTCGGTTGTTGAGCCGCTATCTGCTATCAAAATCCCTTGGAATAAGATTGTGCGCCCGGATAGTTGAATGGCCGAGCGGCATCCGCGAGTCTTCTCCCCCCTTGTGGGGGAGATGCCCGGCAGGGCAGAGAGGGTCTTTTTAGCCAGAAACAAGGAGCTTCACGGTCATCGCCCCTCAACCTCAGCCCTGATCTCCCTCAGCCGCGCAAACAGCGCCTCCTCCGTTGTATAGCACCCCAGCGAGCGTTTCAGCCCGCCCGTGATTAGCCCATTGATGGCGAAGGCGAGGTTGTCGATGCCTGATCGCTCCGGGTTGGGGCGGGTGGCGAGCCGGATATCGGTGGCGAGCCCGATCACGCCGAGATAGCGCCTGGGATCCACATGCCGCGACAGGCAGTCCATGAAGCCCGCCTCCCACATGGTGCCGGAATCCTCGCTGACCTGGCAGAGAAAGATATTGGAGCTTAACAGCTGCTCGACATCGGCGTCGTAGATCCGCTCGGGCGTGATGTCGACGCGGCCCTTGTCGTTGATCTCCTTGTTCTCGTTGGGACAATAGACATCGAAGCCGAGCGCCCTGATCTCGGCCGCGAGCTGGAGATTGTAGCGCACGTTCGGCAGATCGAACATGGCGCCGCCCAGGTAGATCTTGATCATCGCATCGGTCCTCTCATGGCCAATCCCGCGCCATGGTCTATTGCCGACGTCGCGAGCGCAAGTCCTGCGCGAGGGCAAAGCGCCGGTTCCTGTCTCCGTTGCGACGTGATCGGCTGGGCTCCTGCCGCAGATGCGTGAATTGAGCCGTGGGCAGGGGTCGCCCCCCACTTGAAGAATGTCGCAGACAGGCTGCAAATGTCTGATCGCTGGCCCTAATATCGCGGCCAGTTTCCAACGCGCTTGCAGGCAGGGTTTTCAGGCTATGGCAGAGTTTCCGACTAAGGCGAGGGTCGTCATCATTGGTCTCGGCGGCATCGTGGGGGCTTCCATTGCCCACCACCTCATCGAACGGGGCTGGGATGAAATCGTCGGCATCGACAAGTCCGGCATCCCGACCGATATCGGCTCCACGGCGCATGCGTCGGACTTCTGCTACACCACGTCCCACGATTATCTGTCGGTCTGGACCACGCAATACTCCATCGATTTCTTCGAGAAAATGGGCCATTACGCCCGCATCGGCGGCTTGGAAGTGGTGCGCAAGGGCGACGATACCTGGATGGAGGAGGTCAAGCGCAAGCTCTCATCCGCCCGCGCCTTCGGCACCCGCGCCCATTATGTCTCGCCCACCGAGATCAAGGCGATGTTCCCGCTGATCGAGGAAGACCAGGTCATGGGCGGCATGTTCGATCCCGATGCCGGCCTCGTCATTCCGCGCAGCCAAACGGTTGCCGGCAAGCTGGTCGATGCCGCCGAAAAATCCGGCAAGCTGCAGCTGTTCGGCAATACGCCGGCGCAGTCGCTGATCGTGGAGGGCGGCCGCATCAAGGGTGTCGTAACCCATCGCGGCACCATCATGGCTGATCATGTCGTGGTGTGCGCCGGCATCTGGGGCCGCCTGATCGCCGAAATGGTGGGCGAGGATCTGCCCGTCATGCCGGTCGACCATCCCCTGACCTTCTTCGGTCCCTATAACGAGTTCGAAGGCACCGGCAAGGAAATCGGCTATCCCTTGCTGCGCGACCAGGGCAACTCCGCCTATATGCGCGACACCGGCGACCCGAAGACGACCGAAGGCGGCCAGATCGAGTGGGGCTATTACGAGACCACCAATCCGCGGCTCTGCCATCCGCGCGAGATCCTGGAAAAGCACGAGGCGCGGCTTTCGCCCTCGCAGCGCGATCTCGACATGGAGCAGATCATCGAGCCGCTCGAGCGGGCCATGGAACTGACGCCGATCCTTGGCGAACTTGGCTATAACGAAAGCCATTCCTTCAATGGCCTATTGCAGGTGTCCGCCGCCGGCGGCCCGTCCTGCGGCGAAAGCCAGAAGGTGCGCGGCCTCTGGTACTGCGTCGCCATCTGGGTCAAGGACGGCCCCGGTTACGGCAAGCTGATCGCCGACTGGATGACCGATGGCCGCACCGAAATCGACCACAATTCGATCGATTACGCCCGTTTCTACCCGCACCAGTTGACGGAAGACTTCATCCACGGCCGCACCTTTGAGGCCGCGCAGAAGATCTACTATCCCGCCGTCCACACCCGCGAGCCCTATGCCTCGGGCCGCAACGTCAAGCGTTCCCCAATGTATGAGCGCGAAGTCGAGCTTGGCGGCTATTTCATGGAGCTCGGCGGCTGGGAGCGCGCCCATGGCTACAAGGCCAACGAGCATCTTCTGGAAAAATACGGTGACCGTGTTCCGGTTCGCGAAAACGAGTGGGACAACCGCCATTTCTGGCGTGTCTCCAATGCCGAACATCTGGCGATGAGCGAGGATTGCGGCATCGTCAACCTCAGCCACTTCCACATGGTCGATATCGAAGGTCCTGACCATGTCGAGCTATTGGAATGGCTCTGCGCCGCCAAGATCGGTGGCGACGCCAATATCGGCAAGGGCATCTACACCCACTTCCTCGACGACGAGGGCATGGTGCGCGCCGACTTCACGGTCTTCCGCATGGCCGACCGCTGCCGGCTGGTCAACGGCGCCGATGCCGGCCCACGTGACTTCCACTACATGAAGCGTGTCGCTCAGGATCGCGGCCTCGATGTCACGATCACCGATACCTCGGAGAAGTACATCACCATCGGCATCTGGGGCCCGAACGCCCGCGTGACGCTGAAGAAGGCCGTCGCCGACCCCGCTGGCCTCGACCCTGACAATTTCCCCTTCGCCGCGATCAAGCCGATCGAAATCGCCGGCAAGTCCGTGACCGCCTTCCGCATCTCCTACGTCGGCGAGCAGGGCTGGGAACTGCACATGAAATACGAGGACGGCCTGGCCGTCTGGGATGCCCTTCGTGCGACGGGCGTTATGGCCTTCGGCGTCGAGACCTATGCCAATTCGCGCCGCATGGAAAAGAGCCTGCGCCTGCAGAACGCCGATCTTCTGACCCAGTACAACCTGATCGAGGCTGATCTCGCCCGTCCGAAGGTCAAGGAGGCCGATTTCCGCGGCAAGGCCAAACATCTCGAATACAAGGCTAGGGATAAGCAGCCGGCCATGCTCTGCACGCTTGTGATGACGGAAAACACCGATTCCAAGGGCGTGAAGCGCTACCCCGTAGGCTCCATGCCGGTCGTCGACCCCGCCACGGGCGAAGTCCTGATCGACAGCCTCGGCCGCCGCTCCTACACCACCTCCGTCGCCTTCGGCCCGACCATCGGCAAGAACATCGCACTCGCCTACCTGCCGGCGGAGTATTGCGAAGTGGGCCGCAAGCTCAACGTCGAGTATTTTGCGGAAAGCTATCCGGTGGAAGTGGCAGCGGTGGGGTATAAGCCGCTGTATGACCCGGAGAACTTGAAGCCGCGGAGCTGAGGATAGGGCGGTTTAGTCAGAAGATTATGGACCCGTCGGTCGCGAGACCGGCGGGTTTTTGACTGATGGGAGGCTCTGTACGTTTCCGCTTGGGTTACTTGCCGTGCGGGTTTCCTCAGGCGGCTGCCAGGTCTGCCTTGGCGAGGCCCCGTTCCAGCGCCTCGATGCAGGCGGGGTCGTGGCTTTGGCCTGATCCTTCGCGCAGGATGGCGAGTGCCTTGGAAACCGGCATGGCGGCGCGGTAGGGGCGGTCGGCGGTCAGCGCGTCGAACACATCGGCGGTGGAGACGATACGGATGTCCATGCTGATGTCCTTGGCCGTCAGGCCGCGAGGATAGCCCTTGCCGTCAAGCCGCTCGTGATGGGCGCCGCCGATGCGGGCGAGACAGGCGAAGGCGGAGATGCGCGAGAGGATGTGTTCGGAAAATTCCGCATGGCGCTTCATCGCCTCCCATTCGGCATCCTCCAGTTTACCGGGCTTGTCCAGCACGCTGTTGGAAACGCCGAGCTTGCCGATGTCGTGCAGCAGGGCGCCGCGCTTCAGGCTGCGCCGGGCGGCGGCATCCATGCCCATTTCCTCCGCGATCATGTCGGTGAACAGCGCCACCCGGTCGCTATGGCCTGACGTATAGGGGCTTTTGGCATCGATGACGCGGGCAAAACCGGCGGCGATATCGTCGAGATAGTCGTCGTCGGCCATGATGACCTGCTGTCCTGGCTCGCGCGCCAGCACATAGGCCTCCAGCTTGTCGGAGCCCAGTTCGGCAAAGAAAGTGGGCGTAGCGATGCGCTCGAAGGCTGCGGTCAACTCAGGATCGAACCAGCCGCCGGCACGCTTGCGCACCTCCACCCGGGAGGCCTCAGGTCCGGCGGCCATGAAGAACACATCGGCGACCTGCGCCAGCAGCGCGATGCGGGCAAAAATGTGGATCTCTTGACCGCGGATGCCGGCGGGCAGGCCGCCGCCGTCGAAATGCTCGTCGAGATCGAGGATGCCCTGGGCCACGTCAGGCGAAAAGCGCATTTGCGTGGCAATTTCGGCGCCGCGCTGGCAACGGGTGCGGATCAGGTCCGTGGCGATCTCGCCGCCATTCTTCAGGATCGTGAGAAGGCTGCGAAAACGCTCGGCAAGGCCGGCCTGCATGCCGGTATGCGACAGCACGAAGCGCAGCACCTGCGGCAGGCTGCCATCGACCAGCTTGAAGTCCTGCTTGAACTTCAAGTCGTCGGCCAGATAAAGTCGGCAGATACGCGCGGCATTGCTGGAACAGCCCAGGTCCTTCAACAACAGGGTATAGTAGAGATCCTGTAGTGCGGGCTCCGGCAGGCCGATGGCGCGACCGACAGCCGTGCCGATGTGACAGCAGCGTATGCCATGGCCGGGCGGCTGTCCTTCGGTCAGGTCGAGTGCGTGGCTCAGGGCCTCGATAATTTCCGCAAGCCTGATCCGTGTCGCCATACCCAGTCCCTAAACTCGGTCTGTCATAGCGTGATACCCGTTAATGCCCGGTGTGTTAGAATGACAGCAATTAACGGTTCCGACAAAAAGGAAGGTCGGGAAGCCAGGGCTAACCTGCTGTTCACCGGTTCCGTGCCTTCCTCTTTTTCCCGCATTGTTTTACTAGGTGAGTCGCACTATGTGCGGGTGAGCGAAACGCAAGTGGAGAATTGCCGAATGAACGAAGACGAAGACGACAAGAGCAAGGAACTGCCCATCGGCAAGGAAACGGAAGCGAACCTATTCAAGTCGCGTTCGATCTTCATCTATGGCGGTATCACCATGGAACTGGCGCAGAAGGTCTGCACCCAGATCGTGGCGCTTGCAGCTGCCTCCGACGATGACATCCGCGTTTTTGTCTGCTCGCCAGGCGGCCATGTGGAAGCCGGCGATGCCATCCATGACATGATCCGGTTCATCAAGCCGAAGGTGTGGATCATTGCCAGCGGCTGGGCAGCCTCCGCCGGTTCGCTGATCTTCGTGGCTGTGCCCAAAGAACAGCGCCTCAGCCTGCCGAACACCCGCTTCCTGATCCACCAACCCTCCGGCGGTACCCGCGGCATGGCTTCGGATATCGAGATCCAGGCCCGCGAAATCATCAAGATGAACCAGCGGCTGATCAAGATCTATTCCAAGGCCACCGGCCAGTCGGAAGAAAAGATCGCCAAGGACATCGACCGTGACATGTGGCTCTCTGCCGAGGAAGCCAAGGCCTATGGCCTGGTCGGTCGCATCATCGAAAGCCAGTCGGACATCTGATCCCGGTTTCGATGCCCGAATTACAAAACCCCGCCTGGTCAAACGATCCGGCGGGGTTTTGCGTTTTGAGGCTTGGGAATGCCATAAAATCTAGACTAATCTAATCATGTTATCTGAGCAAGTGGGGCTGGGACATGGCGGCTATTCCGGATCATCGTTCCTGTCCAAGGGCTTGAGCAGATAGAGAGGAGAAAGAAACGGAGGAAATTCCCATGTCGACACCATCGCGCCAGATCACGCCCCGCGGCATCGAAATCAACGAGGCGGCCGGTCAGCCCTTTGAAGCGCTGAAGGTGGCGCGCAACCTGTTGCACACTTCGCCCTTCGCTTCCCTGTCGACCATCGATGCGCAGAGCGGCTATCCCTATGGTACCGTCACCAATCTCGCCATCGATGCGGATGGTACACCATATTTCTTTGCGGCTTGGCTGTCGTTGCATGCCCGCAACATGGCCGCCGACAACAGGGTCTCTCTGACGATGGCGCAGCCGGGCGCAACTGACGTGCTGGCGCAACCGCGGCTCAGCCTGGTCGGTCGGGTGGAGATGATCCATGGCAAGGATTGGAAGCCGGAGACGGAGCGGCGCTATCTGGCGCGCTTCCCCAAGTCGAAGCTTTACCTGGGGCTGCCCGACGCCCTGTTCTACCGCATGACGGTGGAGGATCTGCAACTGAATGGCGGGCCGGCGCGCAATGCCGTCTCGGACGTCACGCCGGCAAGGCTCAGGATTTCGCTTGAGGGGGCCGAAAGCCTGATGGCGGCCGAGGCCGATCTGCTGCAGGCGATCAACGGCACTGAGGGCGAGGCGGCAAGGCTCGCCGTGCTGGCGGGGGGCAAAGAGGGGCGATGGAAGGCGACGGGCCTGGATCCCGAGGGTGTTGACCTTGCGGCGCCGAAGAGCTTTGTCCGGCTTTGGTTTGCTAAACCCGCACGCACGCCCCAGGAGTTTCACGAACGTCTCTCCTGACGTCGCCCCGGTATCAGGCGGCGTGCTCGATTGCTTGCGGCTCAGGACAGGTTTCCGCCTCCGGCTGATACTGTTCCGCCCGGTTGCGGCCATGGCCCTTGGCGCGGTAGAGCGCCAGGTCGGCGGTGCTCATGAGGTCGGTCAGGGAGCTGTTGCGTGCGGCGACCGAGATGCCCAGGCTGATGGTGACGGGTATGCTGACCTGTTGATGCTCGATGCGCTGCCCCTCCACTGCGGCCCGCAGGCTTTCGGCAATGGCTGACGCATCGGCCTTGCTGGCTGCCGGCACATAAAGCGCGAACTCTTCGCCGCCGAGGCGGGCGAAGATCGCGGTCTTTGAGAGGGCGCCGCGCAGACATTCGGCGACCGCGACGAGAACCGCATCCCCCGCGGCGTGGCCATGGGTATCATTGACCCGCTTGAAGTGGTCGATGTCGATGATGACGAATGCATCGCCTTCAGCGGGGGTGTCGGGCAGTTGCGAGAAGAACCAGTGGCGGTTGTGAACCTTTGTCAGCGTATCGATCTCTACGAGGGTCTTCAGCCTTGCTTCCGCGCGCTCTTTGACGAAGACCAGAACGAAGAGCGCGATGCCGAACTGGCAGAGGATCTGCAGGAAGAATATCTCGGCTGCGGTGACGGGCAAGACCCCCGGTGCCGCCAGACACAGGATCACCAAAAGGCACAACAGGGAGGACATGGTCAGCGTGGCGGCGAGTGGATAGCGGGCCAGCAGCCGTTCACCAGTGTTGTCGCGCAGCAGCACCACCGTCGCGGCCCCCATAGAGACGATGGCACCCATCTGGAAGACAGTGGCCCGGCTCAAATTGTCGAGATAAAACCCGGTCCTCACGGCAATCACCGTCACCAGCGCCGGGATGATCAGGATGAGCCAGTCGCTCGACCTTTCCCTGTTGTCAGCCAGCCGGCGCGCGCCGATCCAGAATAGGGCATAGGCCACCATTCCCAGGGCGAAGCTTCCCAGGGTCCAGATCGCATAAGGGAGGGCACTCTGTTCGCCGAGCCCTGCAATTGTAGAACCAAGTGCCAGCAAAATGAACGTGGCCGCCATGAAGGCAAGGCCCTGGCATCGGCCCGATTGCCATCGCACATAGAGGAAACCGGCCGCTCCAATGAGCAGCGACGATTTGTGCAGCAGAAGTACAGTGGCGAGGTCCAAGAAGCGCGACATCCCGAGAACGAAAACTCGGTGCTTATACCGTGTCCGTCTTACGAAATGCTGAAATACCATGTGGCGGGGGCGCGACAGGTTGAGCGCAGCGTACACTTGCGCGCCCGGCCAGCCTTGCAAAGCCCGCCCAAGTTTGTTGTCAGTGGCGCATTGTTTTTCCTTGTCCGGACTGCGTCATGTTAAAAGACTTTTCCCTTCAGAGCCTGTTCATGGGCTGCCTCACAGCGTTTGTCGGTTTCGCCAGTTCCTTTGCCGTCGTGCTGCAGGGTTTGAAGGGGGTGGGCGCTACGGATTACGAGGCGGCTTCGGGCCTGATGGCCCTGTCGGTCGCCATGGGGCTTTGCGCCATCGTGCTCAGCGCCTGGACGCGGCTGCCGGTGTCGATTGCCTGGTCGACGCCTGGCGGCGCGCTGCTGGCGAGTGCCGGTGCAGTCGAGGGCGGCTTTCCGGTGGCGGTCGGTGCCTTCCTCGTCTGCGGAGCGCTGATCGTGGTGGCGGGCCTGTTCCGGCCGCTCGGGCGGGCCGTGGCCGCAATTCCCGCACCTTTGGCCAATGCCATGCTGTCGGGCGTCATCATCGGCCTCTGCTTTGCGCCGTTCAAGGCGATCGCCTTTGACCCGGTGCTCGGCCTGCCGATCCTGGTTGCCTGGGCGGTCGTCGCCGCCTTCAAGCGGCTTTATGCCGTGCCCGCCGCCCTGCTGGCCTTTATCGGCGTCATGGTGTTTGGCGTCGAATTGCCTGAGGGGGCACTTGCCAGTTGGTCGCAGTCGCTGGCGCCACCGGTGGAATTCGTCATGCCCGCCTTCACCGTGCATGCTGTGGTGTCCATCGCGCTGCCGCTGTTCATCGTCACCATGGCCTCGCAGAATATTCCCGGCATCGCGGTGCTCAAGGTCAATGGGTTTGAGCCCAGTCCCGGCCCGCTCTTTGCCACGACCGGCGTCTTCTCGATCCTTGCGGCACCGTTCGGCGGCCATGCCGTCAATCTCGCGGCCATCACCGCGGCCATGTGCGCCGGCGAGGATGCGCATCCCGATCCCCGGCGTCGCTACTGGTCGGCGATCATCGGCGGCGTCGGCTACATCGTGCTGGGCCTGCTGGCCGGCGCGGTTACCGCCTTCGTGGCGCTGGCGCCTCCAATCCTGATCCAGGCGGTGGCGGGGCTGGCGCTGATCGGCGCCTTTTCCGGTTCGGCGGTCGCGGCCTTCAAGGAGGCCGCAACCCGCGAGGCCGCCGCCGTCACCTTCCTGATCACCGCGTCAGGCGTCAGCTTCGGCGGTATTTCCGGGGCCTTCTGGGGGCTCATCGCCGGCGCCTTGATGCTGGGGCTCATCAAGCTGGCACGGCGGGGTTGAGCCGATGGAGATCGGGCTTGTTTCATGCTATAGTGATGCATGGAGTTCGAGTTCGATCCCGCAAAGAGCGCCAGCAACAAGGAAAAGCACGGGATCGATTTCATCGAGGCCCAGGAATTGTGGCGTGGCATCGCATTGTTGACGCCGGCCCGCTCCGACGGCGAACCCCGAATGGGATTGGTCGGGATGGCAGGTGGAAAGTGCTGGATGGCAGTCTACACCTTCAGAAATCAGGTCGTTCGCATTATCTCCGTGAGACGGGCTCGCGACTACGAGAGGAACCTTTATGAAGACCATATCCGCAGCGGAACTGGACCAGAAGTTTGACGATGGCGAAGATGTCAGCGAGTATTTCGATTGGTCGAAAGCCCGTCTGGTGAACTGGTCTCAAGAAATCGTGCAACTCGACATTCCCAAGCAGGACTTGGCACAATTGGATGCCGAAGTCTCCCGTTTGGGAACGACCCGCGATCGGCTGATTTCCGAATGGGTGAGAGAGCGCCTGGAGAAGGTCTCTGCCGCCGAATAACACCCTTGCGCGATTCACGGCCTCACGCTATCACTACCGCATGAAGATTTCGGGCGACATCATTTCGACTTCATCCGACGCTGGCGGTTTTGACGCCGGTGCGGTTTCGTTCGCCCTAAACTCGCTTCTTCTCCTTGGCCTTATCCGCGGTTGCCGGGTCCACTAAGGAGCGCCCGGCGGCCGGATAGCCGTCAGGCATAGCTCCTTTACCAAACCATAAAGCCCAATATTGGATCCCGCAGGGGACCGCATTTGCCATCGCGAATTGTTCGATGATGCGCTATAGCGCCGGGCAAATGCGGGAAGAGAAGAGACGAAGCGATGATTTTGAAGACCCATTCCGTCAAGCAGGGCATGCCCGAAGCGGCACAGAAATACCGGCCCTATCCGCAGATCGACATAAAGGACCGCACCTGGCCGTCCAAGACCATCACCAAGGCACCGATCTGGTGCTCGGTCGACCTGCGCGACGGCAACCAGTCGCTGGTCAACCCGATGGGCCACGACCGCAAGGCTCGCATGTTCCAGCTGTTGCTGGACATGGGCTTCAAGGAAATCGAGATCGGCTTCCCCTCGGCGTCGCAGACGGATTTCGACTTTGCCCGCTGGTGCGTCGAGGAAGGCAATGTGCCCAAGGACGTGTCGTTGCAGGTTCTGGTGCAGTGCCGGCCTGAACTGATCACGCGCACCTTCGAAGCCTTGGATGGCGCCCACAAGCCGATCATCCACTTCTACAATTCCACCAGCGAGTTGCAGCGCCGCGTGGTGTTCGCCAAGGATGTCCAGGGCATCAAGCAGATCGCGGTGGATGCCGCGAAGATGATCACCGACATGGCCGCCAAGGCTGGTGGTGGCTATCGCTTCGAATACTCGCCCGAAAGCTTTACCGGCACCGAACTGGAAGTGGCGCTCGAGATCTGCAATGCCGTCGTCGAGATCATCAAGCCGACGCCGGATAACAAGCTGATCCTGAACCTGCCCTCGACCGTCGAGATGGCGACGCCGAACATCTATGCCGACCAGATCGAATGGATGTGCCGCAACATCGACAATCGCGAGAACGTGCTGGTCTCGCTGCATCCACACAATGACCGTGGCACCGGCATTGCCGCGACCGAACTGGCATTGATGGCCGGCGCGGACCGCGTCGAAGGCACGCTGTTCGGCAATGGCGAGCGCACCGGGAATGTCGATGTGGTGACGCTGGCGCTGAACATGTTCACGCAGGGTGTCGACCCGGGCCTGGATTGCTCCGATATCGAGCGCATCAAGGCGGTCTTCGAATATTCCAACCAGATGACGATCCCCGAGCGCCATCCTTATGTCGGCGAACTGGTCTACACCGCCTTCTCCGGCTCGCATCAGGATGCGATCAACAAGGGCATGAAGGCGATCCGCAAGGCCAATTCGCCGGTCTGGGAAGTGCCGTATCTGCCGATCGATCCGCAGGATGTCGGCCGCACCTATGAAGCGATCATCCGCATCAATTCCCAGTCCGGCAAGGGCGGCATCGCCTATATTCTGCAGGAAGACTACGGCATCAACCTGCCGCGCAACCTGCAGGTGGAGTTCCGCGAGGAGATCCAGCGAATCACCGATGAAGAGGGCGTCGAGCTTCCCTCGAAGCGTATCTATGACCACTTCATCCAGCATTACGTGTCGCAACCGAATGGCCGGCTGAAGTTCGTGGATCACCACACCTATCCGGCCGGCACCGACCTCAAGGGCGTGCGGATCGTGGCGGCGGAGATCACCGATGGAGGCGAGGTGAAGCGGATCGAGGGCAGGGGCACCGGCCCGATCGACGGCTTCATCAATGCGTTGTCCACCTATCTCGGCATGCCACTGTCGGTGGCTGATTATTCCGAGCATTCCTTGCAGCACGGCTCGAACGCCTCTGCGATTGCCTATGTCGAGCTGGAGCATGCCGGAGCCAAGCTGTTTGGCGTCGGGATCAACACCAACATCGTCGCCGCGTCGCTGGAGGCGATCGTTTCGGCCGCCAATCGCGTGCTGGAACAGCGCGCCGTCAAGGGCTGAACCTGATGGCGCTTCATGCGATCCGCAGAGGGGATCCGCAGGGGGCGCCGCCTCTCATTCTGCTGCATGGCTTCGGCGGTTGCGCCGAGGCTTGGCTGGGGATCATGGACCGCCTGCCGGCGGACCTGCCCGTCATCGCCTATGATCTGCCGGGGCATGGCGGTTCGATGGCAAGTGATGGCGTCGGGCATGCCGGCGCCATGGCCCGCGCAATCCTGCGCGATCTCCGGGCTCAGGGCATACAGCGCATGCACCTTGCCGGTCACTCGATGGGCGGAGCAGTGGCGGCGCTGATGGCCCTCAAGGCCGCTGATCAGGTCGCGTCGCTGACGCTGCTGGCGCCCGGTGGGCTAGGGTCCGACATCAATCATCGGGCGCTGAGGCGCTACGGCACCGCCACATCGATTGCACAACTGCGGCAGGCCTTGGAGCCGATGATCGGCTTCAACGCCGTAATTCCGGAACAGGCACTGTTGCGGCTCTGGGAGGCGCGGTGTGTGCCGGGTGCGGCCGAGGCCCTGCTCGACATCTTGCAGCATATCACCAACGCAACAGGCGAAGCGGTGTTTCAGGGCGTCTTGCCGCTGGATGCGCTGCGGGGGCTCACTATGCCCTTGTCCCTCCTGTGGGGAACACAGGACATGATCCTGCCCGTTGCCCAGGCGCAGGCGCTGGAAGGCCGGGCAGACATTCATATCCTCGAAGGCGTGGGCCATATGCTGATCGAAGAGACGCCGGATGCAGTCGTGGCGGCACTCATCCGTCAGCTTTCACGCCCATGATCCGCGCCGACTCTCAGCACTCCCTCGACAAGATTCTTTGTGACATGCAATTGACGCAGCGCACAAATTGGATTTAATCAATCGAATGATTTCCTGAGCAGGGGTTCTTCGATGGGACGACAACTTTCAGGCGCTGCGGCGACCCGGAGCGCGCTGATTTCAGCCGCGCTTAAGCTGTTTGGGGAGCATGGCTATGATGCTGTCTCGACCCGGCAGATCGCCGATCATGCCGCCGCCAATATCGGCAGCATCGCCTATCACTTCGGTGGAAAGCCCGGCCTTCGCATTGCCTGCGTGGAATATGTGATCAGCGCCGTGGTGGAAGCCATGGGTGCGCCGCTCACGCAATCCCCGCCGTCGGACCTTTCGCAAGACGAGGCCATGGCCGTGCTGGAGGAAATGTTCACCAATCTCGTCCGCGTCGGTGCGCAGCGCCCGGACTCCGAGGACATCTCGACCTTCCTGATGCGCGAAATGGTCATGCCTGGGGAGATACACGACCACATCTATACCGGCATGGTCCGGCCTCTGCATGAGAGGGTAGAGCAGCTTTTCGGGATCGCGACTGGCGCGGAAGGGCAGACCGATGACATCAAGCTCACGGTCTTCACGCTCATGGGGCAAACCATGTCGTTCCGGCTGTGCAAGCCCGCCTTGATGCGTCGCATGGGCTGGAACGAACTCGGCGATGCCGAAACAGAAGCGCTGATCGATGCGATCCGGTTCAATCTGCGCGCCATCGTGGCATGGCGACGCCAGACGGTCGCCAGCCAGGTTGCGCCGAACGCGCCGATCGCCTTGTTCGGTTGAACCTTTCGGCGGTTCAGCCGTAGAGCCGATGCCGATGGTCGACTTCGATATGGCCCGCCAGTTTGTCCAGGCTGTGGCGTTCCCAATCGACATGCCAGGCGCCCGGCTTGCCGCCGATGGAAAACAGGTTGTAGGCCGCCCTGGGCTTGGGACTGCCCGGACCTTGCGAGGCCGAGGCTATGCCGACGACCGGTACCTTTCGGCCCTTTGATTCCAGCCAATACAGCGAGTTCAAGTGGGTATGGCCGTGCAGCACCAGTTCCGCGCCGCCGACGGCGATGGCCGCGGCAAAGCGGCGGATGCCAATCATGCGTTTATACTGGGTGGTGGCGCCGGGAATGGGCGGATGATGGATCAGCACGACGCGGAATAGGCCTTCCTCTCCCGCCTTCTTCAAAAGCTCTGCCGTCTCGCGCGCCTGCCGGCTGCTGAAGAAACCTGACGCGGCAAAGGGCGGCGTTGCGAGCGCCGTGGAACAGCCGATGATCGCGACCGGACCGCGCCGGCGGATCGTGGGAAACAGTTTGTCGTCCTGCTCGAAGGTCAGGGGATCATTGTCCCCGCGCATATAGTTGTACCAGGCCTCCACGGCCTTGTCGCGGGCGCCGGGCACATAGGCATCGTGGTTGCCGGGAATGACCGTCGTGCTGACGGGGTCGCCCACCACGCGCAACCATTCCGCGACGGCACGGATCTCGATGCCGGAGCCGAGGTTGACGAGATCGCCTGTAATGGCCAGATGGTCAGGTGCTTTTTCCAGAATATCCGCGCACAGCATTTCCAGAGCGTTGGAAAACATATGCTTTTTGCGGTTTCTGTGCCAATTCCAATAGCCCGTGATGCGCTTGGAAGCCAGTTCCGTTAAGCTGAGACGAGGCAAGGGGCCAAGATGAACGTCGGAAATATGCGCGAGCCTGAACATATACCTAGACATAGAGCCCACAACACATGGGAGCAAGCCTGTTGAACGAAAACCCTGGAGAAGAGCAGGTTGCGGCCGCGCTTTGGAAGCGTATCGCAATCCGCCTGCTGCATCGCTACTTCCTGCTTGCCCGCGGCATGACGCTCGGGGTGCGGGCGGCATGCTTCGATGATAGCGGTCGGGTGTTTCTCGTTCGGCATACCTATGTCGAGGGCTGGCACATGCCGGGCGGCGGCGTGGAGCGGCATGAACATGCCGTGCAAGCGCTGGAAAAGGAACTGCGCGAGGAGGGTAACCTGCAGGCGGTCACGCCTCCGCAACTGATCCAGGTCTATTTCAATCGCCGGGTGACCTCCCGAGACCATGTGCTGTTCTACCGGGTGCAGGTCCGGCAGACCGCGCCGCGACTGCCGGACAGGGAGATTGCCGAATGCGGCTTCTTCGACCCGGACGCACTGCCGGAGGGGACGACGGCGGCAACGCGGCGCAGGCTCAAAGAGGTGGCTGGGGAGTGTCCGCCCGACGACTTCTGGTGATGGCCAATGCCTCGCTCAGCATATGCCGGCCATGGGGCCGGTCGTAATCGACTTCCGGTCCCACCGGCACGACGCCGGTCGGGTTTATGGTCTTGTGGCTGCGGTAATAGTGGTGCTTGATGTGCTTGAGGTTGACCGTCTCGGCCACGCCTTCCGTCTGGTAGAGGTCACGCAGATAGGCCGTCAGGCTCTTGTAGTCGGCGATGCGCCGGATATTGCATTTGAAATGTCCAACATACACAGGGTCGAAGCGAACCAGCGTGGTGAAGAGCCGCCAGTCTGCTTCCGTCAGCCGCTCGCCAAACAGATAGCGCTGGGTCGATAGCCGCTCGTCCAGCCAATCCAGGGTCTCGAACAGCGGCATGACGCCGGCTTCATAGGCCTCCTGGGTCGTCGCGAAGCCGGCCTTGTAGACGCCGTTGTTCACGGTGTCGTAAATTCGCGTATTGATCGTATCGATCTCTTCCTGAAGGTCCTCAGGGTAATAATCGTCGTCATTGCCTGTGAGATCATTGAAGGCGCTGTTGAACATGCGGATGATTTCGGCCGATTCGTTAGAGACGATCGTGCCGGTCTCCTTGTCCCACAGCACGGGAACGGTGACACGGCCCGTATATTGCGGGTCGGCCTTTACATAGATTTCCCAGAGCGTGCGGGATCCGAAGAGATGATCGACGGTGCCACCGTCCCGGTCGCGAAACTCCCAGCCGTTCTCGACCATCAGCGGATCGACGATGGACACCGAAATCAGGTCTTCCAACTTCTTGAGCTTGCGGAAGATGAGGGTTCGGTGCGCCCAGGGACAGGCGAGCGAGACATAGAGGTGATAGCGCCCGGCCTCGGCCTGGAAGCCGCCATTGCCCGATGGGCCGGCCGAGCCATCGGCGGTCACCCAATTGCGGAATGACGAAGCCTTGCGCTGAAAATGGCCCTTGGTGGATGATGTGTCATACCAAACGTCCTTCCAGACGCCGTCTACCAGCATTCCCATGTCAGGTCCCTTTCGCGATTGCTTCATATGGATCTTAAGATACGGCTGTCGCTGACAATTTCGAGGCCGCATTGATTGAACACTGCGTTTTTCCGTTGGACGTCGCGAAAAAATCTGGTATCGCCGCTAACACAGAAATTTTCGGAAAGTCCCGATGACCCAGAACAGGTTCCTGCGACGACGCTGACGCTGAAAACGCCTACACGGCGTCCGTCACCTATTTCGTCTGCATGCCTGTTTGGACTTCCCATGAAAAATCACGACTTGGTCTATCTCACCGAGGACGCGTCTCATGATGCCGTCATCGAACTCATCAATGAAGAAGCATTCGGCCCCGGCCGGTTCGTCCGTGCCGCCGCGCGGATTCGTGAGCAGGGGCCGCATGACCGCAGCCTGTCCTTCATCTGCGCCGATGATGGCGAGACGATTGCGTCGGTGCGGATGACGCCTGTCATGGCCGGCAGTGTGAAGGGGCATCTGCTCGGCCCGCTTGCCGTGCGGCCGTCGCACAAGAACAAGGGTATTGGCCGGGAGCTGGTGCGGATCGCGATCGAAGCGGCGCGGCGGAAGGGATCGGAAGCCGTGATCCTGGTCGGCGACCCGCCCTATTACATGCCGCTCGGCTTCGAGAAGGTTGCCTATAACGCTCTGGCATTCCCGGGTCCGGTCGATCCGGCGCGGGTGCTCGTGGTGCCGATGGCAGCCGACGTGCATGCTGGCCTTGTCGGTACCATCGCCTGGCGGGACTGCACGGCGCCCGCCATTGAGGAGGCCGAGATGGAAGAGGTTTTCGAGCGCCCTAAAGCTGCTTCTTCATCCAGGTGATGTGGAAGTCGCCGAGAAAATTCTCCAGCGTGCCGAAGATCTCGTAGCCCTGGCGCTGATAGGCGCGCCGGGCTTGCGGGTTGGCGGTATCGATATAGGCGCCGGTGCAGCCGCGGGCACGGGCCTCGTCCTCCGCCATCTGTAGCAACCGGCCCGCCAGGCCCTGGCCGCGCCAGCGTTCCGGGATATAGAGCATTTCCACGCAGAGCCAACCGCGGCCGGTATAGCCCACCAGCCCGCCATCGACCTCGCCGGCCTCGTTGCGCAGGGGGATTGCGAGGTTGCGGCGGTCCGTGGGGCCGAGCATCACATTGTTATGGGCCTTCAAGGCTGAAAGTATCTTCGCCTCGTCGCCGGCCGGCAGGTCGTCGACGATGGCGAGATCCGTTGGCGCCGGGCGCTGATCTCTCGTCATCTGCCCTCGCGCCACCACATGGCGGAGACCGCGAGCAACAGGGCCGCAAGCCCGGCAAAACCCGCAAACAGCGGCAGGGTATCGATGCCTCGCAGCATGGTTTCGTCGGTCAGACGCAGCAACATGCGCCGCTCGTCGGCGACGCGGATCGGGCCACGCACCGGCAGGATGTCGGGCATGCGGATCGAACCATTGCCATTGTCGACGCGGGAAATGAGGCCGCGGGTCGCCTCCGTGATCGGTTGCAGCAGCGAGGCGGTGGAGATCATCGCCTTGAACTCCGCCGCATCGACGGCGCCGACATGCACCAGCGTGGAAAACTCGCCATTGGTGATGGTGAACAATCCCGTCTCGTCGGTCGGCTTTTCCGCCCGGTAGAGGCCGGGCGCCGATTGGGTGAGCGGCACGCTTTCGGTCTTGCCCGAGGGATAGCGGATCGTCGCCGGTTCCGGTGCGTCGCCGATGGTCTGGCGGTTGATCTCGATGGTGCGGCCGGCCGCGCGCGCCGTCAGCGCCTCCTCCTCGAGTTCCGGTTCCTTCATCAGCCAATGGGCGATGCGTCGATAGAGCGACACGTGGGGGCCACCATTTTCAAAGCCGCGCGCCCAGAGCCAGCCCTGGTCCGACAGCAGCATGGCGACGCGGCCTTCGTCGGTGCGGTTCAGAACCAGCAACGGCCGGTTGTCTGATGCGGTCATAATGGTGTTGCCCTGGGGCTGGCCGACATCAATGCTGCGGAACCACCGGCCCCATTGCGGCGGCTCGGCGGCCGAGCCATCAAGACCGCGCGTCACGGGATGGCGCTTGCCCTCCTCGGACAGCCGCGGGAAATAGGCGGCCTGGTGCACATCGCCTGTCGGAGATGCCGGGAGTACCGAGGCAAGCGGCGTCAGCGCCAGGGAATCCTCGCCGGCATGCTCGGGGCCTGCCGCAATCAGCAGGGCGCCACCCTTGCGGACATATTCGGCGATATAGTCGTAGTAGAGGATCGGCAGCACGCCGCGATGCTGGTAGCGGTCGAAGATGATCAGATCGAAATCCTCGATCTTCTCGACGAAGAGTTCGCGGGTCGGGAAGGCGATCAGCGAGAGCTCGTTGATGGGGGTTCCGTCCTGCTTTTCCGGCGGGCGCAGGATAGTGAAATGCACCAGATCGACCGAGGCGTCGGACTTCAGCAGGTTGCGCCAGGCACGCTCGCCCGCATGGGGTTCGCCCGATACCAGCAGCACGCGCAGGTTTTCGCGAATGCCTTCGATCAGATGGATGGCGCGGTTGTTGGCGTCGGTCACCTCGTCCGGCACGGCGGCGACCGAGAATTCCAGCACGTTGTTGCCGCCGCGCGGCACCTTGAAGGGGAAGGTCGTCTCCTGGCCCGGTGCGGCATCGACCTCGCCGGCCGGTTCGCCGTTGATGGTGACGGAGACGCGGGCCGCCTGGCCGGTGCCGCGGCCGTCGTCGAACACGCGGAAAGTCAGTTCCTGGTCGTTGTTGACGATGCCGAACCGCGGCGCGCGGACGATCTCGATACGCCGGTCGAATTCGTTTTCGCGGCCGGTCAGCAGCCCATGCACCGGCGCGTCGAAACCAAGGGCTTCGGCGGAGGCGGGGATATCATGGATCTGGCCGTCGGTGAGCATGATCGCACCGCCGATGCGCGCGGGCGCGACATCCGCCGTCGCCGAGGATAGCGCCTCGAACAGCCGCGTGGAGGGAGCGTCGGAGGTGCCGTCGTCCTTGACCTCGACAATCCTCGGCTCGATCTGCGGGAAGCGCTCCAACTGCCGCGTCAGCGCGGCGAGCGCGTCATCGGTCATGCGGGTGCGTTCGGGTGTCTGCTGGCTCTGGCTGCGATCCACCACGACGGGCACGATGGTCGAGAGCCGGTCGCGCTGCTCCTGCAGCATCACCGGATTGGCAATGGCGGCCAGCAGCGCTGCAGCGGCGAGTGCACGAAACCAGGCGCCCCTGATGCCGCGCCAGATGGCCACGGCCGAGACCAGCGCCAGAAGCGCGGCAAGGGCGCCGAGGGCCCACCAGGGCACAAAGGGGGAGAAGGCAAATGTCATCTCATCGCTCCAATGCCGGTCGTCCGCTCACTGGCCAAGCCGTTCGAGCAGCGCCGGGAGGTGGACCTGATCGGCCTTGTAATTGCCTGTCAGCATGAACATCATGATGTTGACGCCGGCGCGGAAGGCGTATTCCCGCTGCATCGGGTCAGACGGAACCGTCGGCAACAGCGGCGAGCCGTTGGCGTCGATCGCCCAGGCGCCGGCGAAATCATTGCCGGTGATCATGATCGGGGAAACGCCGTCGGCATTGGCGGCGGTCTTGCTGCCAACCGGCGCATTGGCCTGGCGCGCCTCGATCCACAACGGGCTGCCGGAGTAGCGGCCGGGGAAGCTCTGCAGCAGGTAGAAGGTCTTGGTCAGCACGTGGTCGGCCGGCACGGGTTCCAGCGGCGGAATGTCGAGATTGGCCAGGATCTGCTGCAACCGCTGGCCGTTGGCTGTCACGGCGCCGGAGCCTTCCAGTGGAGTCAACTGGTCTCGCGTGTCGAAGAGCACGGTGCCGCCCTGGCGCATATAGGCATCAATGCGGCTGACGGCTGCTGTCGACGGCATGGGGGCGGTGGCAGAGACCGGCCAGTAGATCATCGGGTAGAAGGACAGTTCGTCCGTCTCCAGATTGATGCCCACGGGCGGCGCCGGTTCGAGGGTGGTGCGGTAGGTCAGGAATTCCGTCAGGCCGACCAGTCCCCGTTCGGAGATGCGATCCACCTCCGCCTCGCCGGTGACAATATAGGCGAGGTGGGTGTTGTCGAGACGTTCGAAGATTGTTTCATCGCCGGGCCGAGCGTCATCGGCGCGCAGTTCGCCCGGTGCGCTCAGGGCGGCTGCAGTGAGGCCGATCAGCAGCATGGCGGCCGCGCGCCTGAGCGGACGCAGACGCGGCAGGGCACTGTTCATGGCTATCACGACGAGGCTATCGACCACGAAGAGCGCGAGCGCCAGGATCAGCAGCATCGGCTTGGCCGACCAGCTTTCCTCGCCGATAAGTCCGGAGCTCACGACATTGGTGCCGCTGATGTCGATCGGGTTCAAGTCTGCATTCGCACCAAGCACATTGAGCGACACGAATCCATCCTCCGATCCATAGAGACCGGGCGGGTTGTCAAAGCTTGCGACCGGCGCAGTGCCCGTATTCAGCGCCAGCGGCCGGGCGAGACCCGTTTCTGTGACCAGGACGCCGCGGGCATCGAGCATGCGGAACGGCGGCAGCATCTGGGCATTGCTGACGTCGGCGGTGCCGGAGGATGAGGCGCCGCCCGAGCGCGAAAGTTGCACCACCCGGCGCAGCATTTCGACGAAGCTGCCCGAGATCGGCAGGTTCGACCAGGTGGCTTCGGCAGCGATATGGAACAGTATGATCTGCCCGGCATTGCGCTGGCGCATGGTGACCAGCGGCGTGCCATCGGCAAGGCTCGCCCAGGTGCGCTCAGCGAGATCGGGCGTGGGTTCCGCAAGCACTTGCCGGTCGACCAGCACGTCGGTCGGGCGCGGCAGGCCGGCAAAGGGGCCGAAGGTCGGGAATTCCGCCAGGGGCTGCGGCTCGCCCCAGGACAGGGTGCCGCCCAGCGCGCGCTCTCCCTGCCGCAGGATCACCGGCACCAGCGGATCCTCCGCCGGCGCACCGGCGAGCCTTGGGCCGGCAAAGCGCAGCAGGATGCCGCCATTCGATATCCACCGCTCCAGGGGCGCATAGGTATCTTCGGGCAGACGGCCGATATCCGCCATGATGATCATGGAGGGATTGTTTTCCAGCATCCGGGGAATGGCGACCGCCAGGTCAGAGTCTGTCGGCTTGATCAGGTCGGCATAGGGCTGCAGCGCCTTCTCGATATAATAAAGCGGCGAAAGCAGGGGCTGGAATTCGTCCGTAGCAGAGCCCGACAGCAGCACCACGCGGCGCCGCTTGAAGGCATCGTCCAGCAGGTGCACGGCGCCGGCCGTCGTGCCGGCACCGACCTTCAGGCGCGCAAAATCGTTGCGCATCTCGAACGGTGCCGCGATCGAACTGGTCACGACCGTCTGGCCCGCCTGGAATTCCGCGCGGCCATTGGCGATGACGCGGCCTTGCGCATCTTCCGCCGTCAGGGGCAGGCTGGCGGGGGCAGAGCCATTGAGGCGGGCGACACGCACTGTCATGGCATCTGCGGTGTTGCTGGCCGAGGTGATGGCAACCGCGCCGGTGCCTTCGCCCTGCATGATGCGCAGTTCCGCAGGCTGCAGGCTGCCGAGCCGGCTCACGGTCGTCTCGTCTTCGGCGTTGCGGATGCCATCAGTCAGGAAGGCGAGGGTGCCGGGCGTGGTGCCGGCGAGCGCCTGCTGCAAGGCGTCGATGGCGCGCGCACGATCGCCGACAAGGGGTTTTGGTGCGGCGGCGCTCAACCGCTCGCGCGCAACGACCGCCGTGGTCGGAACGGCGTCATTCTGGGCATCTGCCGTGAACGACAGGGAAACCGGGATGTCCTGGCTTTCGGCATCGTCGATCAGCGCCTGGGCGGTTGCGACGCGGCGATCCCAGTCAGTCGCGGTGGCCCAGCTATTGTCGATAAACAGCACCAGCGGCCCGCTGGAGGCTAGCGAGTTGGTGCGCGGATTGAGGATCGGGCCGGCGAGCGCGATGATCACCAGGGCGGCCAAGGCGATCCGCAGCAGGGTCAGCCACCACGGGCTTTTCGACGGCGTCTCCTCGCGCTTCAGCACGCTGGCAAGGATCTTGAGCGGCGGAAAGGCTTCCTGTTTCGGCCGTGGCGGCGTCAGCTTCAGCAGCCACCAGATCAGCGGCAGGGCCGCCAGCGCGACCAGCAGGGCGGGAGCAAGGAAGGCAATCGGAAGTCCCATCATGCGGATACCCCCGTTACGCTGCGCGGCGCCATGCCGGAGAGATGCATGTGGACAGCAACGAGCGCCTGGGAGGCGAGATGGTCGGTGCGGTGATGCACGAAGCTCCAGCCGAGCCGGCGAAGCGATTCACCCAGGCTTTCGCGACGCGCCAGATAGGCCTGCCGGTATTCCTCGCCGATATTTTCCGCCCGGCCGGACACCAGCCGCTCGCCGGTCTCCGGGTCGGTGAATTCGGTGCGGCCCGTATAGGGGAATGTCTCTTCCGCCGGATCTGCGACCTCGACCACATGGCCGCGCAGCCCACGGCGGGCGAGCGGCGACAGCCGCTCCATGATCGCATCGGCATCGTCGAGGAAGTCACCGATCAGCACTACATCGCTCATGCCGCGGATCATGCCTGTTTCCGGCAGGCCTGATGTCAGGGGGGCATGCATGATTGCCGTGGCCAGCCGTTCGGCGGCGTTGCGGGCGGAGACGGGCTCCATGATACCGGGGCAGCCGATGCGCTCACCCGAGCGGGCCAGGATTTCGGCAAGAGCCAGCATCAGAACCAGCGCCCGGCTTTCCTTCGACACCATGCCGAGCGTCGATTTGTACATCATCGATGGAGACATGTCGGCCCACAGCCAGACCGTATGGGCTGCCTCCCATTCGCGGTCGCGGACATAGGTATGGTCGTCACGGGCCGAACGACGCCAGTCGATGCGCGACAGGCTTTCGCCTTCGGCATAGGGGCGGAACTGCCAGAAGTTTTCGCCGATGCCGCGTTTGCGGCGGCCATGCCAGCCGGCAATCACGGTGTTGGCGATGCGCTTGGCTTCGACCATGCAGTCCGGGACCAGTATAGCGCGCTGGCGCGCCCTGGTGAGTGCATCGCCGCTCGGGGTCTGTTCGACTATCTGGCCGATTGCCGCCACGCTCTATCCGCCTCCCTCAGCCGCGCGCCTGTTTGACCAGGCTCTCGATGACTGTTCTTACCGACATGCCCTCGGCACGGGCCGCGAATGTCAGCGCCATGCGGTGCTGCAGCACGGGTTCGGCCAGCGCATGCACGTCGTCCAGCGACGGGGCGAGCCGGCCTTCATAGAGCGCACGGGCGCGGGCGCAGAGCATCAGTGCCTGACCGGCGCGGGGACCGGGACCCCAGGCCACATGCTTGTCCGTATGCTGGTTGCCATGGCCGGGACGGGCAGAGCGCACCAGCGACAGGATCGAATCCACGACGCTATCGGAGACCGGCATCTGGCGGATGAGCTTCTGGATTTCCATGAGCCTGCTACCGCTCACCACGCTTGATGCGCGGTTGTCGCGCAGGCCCGTGGTCTCCAAGAGGATCTGGCGTTCGGCGGCAAGCTCGGGATAGCCGACATCGACCTGCAGCAGGAAGCGGTCGAGCTGGGCTTCCGGCAGCGGATAAGTGCCTTCCTGCTCCAGCGGGTTCTGGGTGGCAAGTACGTGGAAGGGCGCCGGCAGGTCGTAGCGCTGGCCGGCAATCGTTACGTGATATTCCTGCATGGACTGCAGCAGGGCGGACTGGGTGCGCGGGCTGGCGCGGTTGATTTCGTCGGCCATCAGCAGCTGGGCGAAGACCGGGCCCTTGACGAAGCGGAAGGAGCGCCGGCCCGTCTCGTCCTGGTCCATCACTTCGGTGCCGAGGATGTCGGACGGCATCAGGTCAGGCGTGAACTGGATGCGGCTGGCATCAAGGCCAAGAACGGTGCCGAGCGTGGTGACGAGCTTGGTCTTGGCGAGGCCTGGCACGCCAACGAGAAGTGCATGGCCGCCGGAGAGAATGGCCAGAAGCGTGTTTTCCACCACCTGTTCCTGACCGAAGATCACTTTGGACACTTCGGTCTTGATGAGAGCGATATCCGCCAGCGCCTGTTCGGCCTGCGCGATGATGGCCTTCTCGTCCAGAGCGTCCTCGGTGGTCTTGATCATGCCCATGGTGCTCTCCGTCTGGTTGCGCAACGGCCGCCGAATCACCGACCGTAACCGAATACTGCCCTTACTAATAAGCTTATTCTTCAAAGGGCGGCTGACAAGCGCGTTTCAAATGACTATCTCGTGAGATTGGACACTGGTGGACAAACGAGACGCAAAGATGGCAACACCGCACCCCAGCGCGATGAAGGATGGCGCAGCCGATGCTGCCGGTCTTGCTGCGCTGATCTCCCGCGCGTCGTCGCAAAAGCAGGGCGGAAAGCCCGGCCTGCCGCCGGTGGACAAGTGGAATCCACCCGACTGCGGCGATATCGATATGGAAATCCGGGCCGATGGCACCTGGTTCTACATGGGCACGCCGATCGGGCGCCAACCCCTCGTGCGGCTGTTTTCGACGGTGCTGCGGCGGGATGAGGACGGCAGGACCTATCTCGTCACGCCTGTGGAAAAAGTCGGCATCCGCGTAGTGGACGCGCCGTTCATCGCCGTTGAAATGGCCGTCAGCAACCGCGAAGGCCATCCAGTGCTGACCTTCCGCACCAATGTCGGCGATGTGGTGGAGGCAGGCCGCGACCATCCGCTACGTTTCATGGTGGAGGGGGAAACGGCCCAGCTGAAGCCCTATCTGCTGGTGCGCGGGCGGCTGGAAGCGCTTGTATCGCGCGCCGTGACCTATGATCTGGTGGCGCTCGGAGAGGTGGTCGATCTCGAGGGGACCGAGATGTTTGCGGTGCGCTCGGGAGAGGCCGTGTTTCCGATCATGCCGGCGGCTGAACTGGATCGCCTGACCCATGAATGAAGCCGCCTATTATTCCGCCGACAGTTTTCGCCAGCGGGCCGAAAACCAGAAGGGCAATCCGCTGCATCTGGCCTGGCGGGACCACGGCGACCACCGGCTGAACCCCGGCAGCGTCGAGCAGGCGATGGAGCTGAAGCTCAAAGATGCCGCCGTGCTCATACCCGTCATCGATGATCTAGACGGCGCAAAGGTCATCCTGACCCAGCGGACGACCAAGCTGCGCAAGCATTCCGGCCAGATCGCCTTTCCCGGCGGGGGGATCGATCCGGAGGATACATCGGCAGAAGTTGCGGCACTCCGGGAGGCGGAGGAAGAGATCGGGCTCGACCGGCGCTTCGTGGAGACGGTCGGTCGGCTTCCGGACTATTTTTCGGGTACCGGCTTTCGCATAACCCCCGTGCTTTCGGTGGTGCAGCGCGGTTTCGAGATCATTCCCAATCCCGACGAGGTGGACCGGGTGTTCGAGGTGCCCCTGGCCTTCCTGATGAACCCCGACAACCACCGCCGCGACAGCCGCGTCTGGCAAGGCTCTGTTCGACATTTCTATGTCATGCCCTATGGCGAGTACAACATCTGGGGCATTACGGCGGGCATTCTACGCACGCTTTATGAAAGGCTTTATGCATGACCGATCTATCCGGTGCCGCCTGGTTTTCCGAAGCCGGGCTGACGCGCGTGCTCGACCTGTTGAATGCCGATGGCGGTGAGGGACGGGTGGTGGGCGGCGCCGTGCGCAACAGCTTGATGGATATGCCGGTCGGTGACATCGATCTGGCCACCACGCTGAAGCCGCAGGAGGTCATGGACAGGGCCAAAGCGGCTGGCATCAAGGCGGTACCCACGGGCATCGACCACGGCACCGTGACGCTTGTCGTGGAGGGCAAGGCCTATGAGGTGACTACCCTTCGCCGCGATGTCGAGACGGATGGGCGCCATGCCCAGGTCGCCTTCGGTACCGACTGGCAGGAGGATGCCGAGCGACGGGATCTCACGATCAACGCCCTTTATGTCGACCGCGATGGCCAGGTGATCGATCTCGTCGGCGGCCTTGCGGATATCGAGGCGCGGCGGGTGCGGTTCATCGGCGAGGCGGAGCGCCGCATCGCCGAGGACTATCTGCGGGTGCTGCGCTTCTTCCGCTTCTTTGCCTGGTATGGCGAGGGACGTCCGGATGCGGAGGGCTTGCGGGCGTCGGCGCGGGCGCGCACACGGCTTGGCCAGCTCTCGGCGGAGCGTGTCTGGGCGGAACTGAAGAAGTTGCTGGCCGCGCCGGATCCGGGCCGGGCGCTGCTCTGGATGCGGCAGTCCGGCATTCTGGGCGAGATCCTGCCGGAAACGGAAAAATGGGGCATCGACGCCATCCCCGGTCTTGTCGCCACGGAGCGGGCGTTGGGCTGGGACCCCGATCCCATGTTGCGGCTCGCCTCGATCGTGCCGCGCGATGCCGATCGCCTGGCGGCACTGTCGTCGCGGCTGCGTCTGTCCAATGCCGAAGCGGGTTTCCTGGAGCGCTTTGCCATGAGCCCCGACGTCTCGCCTGAGATCAAGGACGCGGCTTTCGACCGTCTGCTTTATGAGGTGGATCGGGCAGGGATCGTTGCCCGGCTGAAGCTGGCGCTTGCCTCTGCGCGAGTGCCAGCGGAAGGCGGCGGAGCGGAGCCGATGGCGAAAGCCGCGCGCCTCTCCGCACTGCTGAAGCGGGCGGAAGGCTTCGAAAAGCCGGTGTTCCCACTCAGTGGATCGGATGTGATTGCAACCGGTATAGCGCCGGGTCCGAAGGTCGGCGAACTGCTGAAGGTTCTGGAACGGGAATGGGTGGAGCGCAATTTTACGCTGGACCGGGCGAAGCTTCTCGCCCGGCTTCAAACACTGACTAGCAGTTGACGCGGATGGCAGCGTTATGCCGCCTGGACGTCGTCCCGGATGCGCTGCTTGATGTGATCGATCATGGTTTCGCGGATGACGGTTTCGCCATGGGCCGTCTTCATGTGCTCAACAGTACGGCGAACCACTTCCGCATCCTCGTCGGCGCGCGTGTGCCAGTGACAACCGGGAACGAGCGAACCACAGTCAAAGCGTTTCATGCCTGCCTCCTCTAGGTGTGACCCTGTTGAAACTATTGGTGGCAGGCAGCGGTTCCCCCCGAATGCAAGAATTGGTGGAATCCGTCGGCGACAAACAAAAGCCCCGGCTCTTGCGGGCCGGGGCTCGTAGTGTGTCGGCCTACCACGCTCCTCCACGTGGCAGGCAGTTTCTCAAACGAAATTCCTAATCAGGCATCGCCCAGGCTTGAAACACCGCGCCGTCATTATAGACGGCGCGCTTTCTGACGAGCGCTGCTGCGTCGTTTGCTGCTTGATCCGTAGTGATGGTCCGACCCGCGAGGGTCTGCCGCACCTGCTCGACGAAATAGGCGTGTGGCAGGTCGATATCACTGCTCAGACGCATCTCTTCCGCCAGGCGGTCGATGAGTTCCGCCAGATTGAGCTGCTTTGCGGTACTCGTCACATTACTCGGTACAGAAGTATTGCTGGGATTGGCCATGACAATTCTCCTCCTCTTGCCGATTTGGAAAACATATCATGCTGTTTGCCTGTTCCAAATGCAATTTATTGTCGCAGGCAGCAATATTTTGATTCGTTTAAATACCCGATATTCCTTGGTATTTGGCGCCTCGAGGTCGGCGGGATGTCGCAGTTCATCACATCGTGATCACGGCCAGCGTACAACCGGAGGCAGGGATGAGAGGATTGATTCGACGTTGCCGCCGGTTTTCAAGCCGAAAATCGTGCCCCTGTCATATAGCAGGTTGAACTCGACATAGCGGCCGCGACGCACCAGTTGCTCGTCGCGGTCCTCTTCCGTCCAGGGTTCATTGAAGTTGTTCCGCACGATGCGCGGATAGGCCATGTTGAAGGCACGGCCGACATCCTGCACGAAGGCGAAGTCCGCTGCCCAGCCGCCCGATTGTTTCGGCGAGTGCAGCCAGTCGAAGAAGATGCCGCCGATGCCGCGCGGTTCGTTGCGGTGCTTCAGGAAGAAATACTCGTCGCACCAGGACTTGTACTTGGCATAGTCAGCCACGGCATGCCGGGTGCAGGTGATTTCCATGGCACGGTGGAAGAGGCGCGAGTCCGGGTCTTCCTGGGTGCGCCTGCGGTTCAGCACCGGCGTCAGGTCGGCACCGCCGCCGAACCATTGGCTCGTGGTCACCACCATGCGGGTGTTCATGTGCACCGTCGGCACATTGGGATTGACGGGGTGGGCGATCAGCGAAATGCCCGAGGCCCAGAAGCGCGGATCCTCATCCGCGCCCGGCATCTGCTTGCGGAATTCCT
Organism: Rhizobium sp. RU36D; assembly: GCF_900176345.1. Lineage (GTDB taxonomy): Bacteria > Pseudomonadota > Alphaproteobacteria > Rhizobiales > Rhizobiaceae > Allorhizobium. Next base: position 291,690 of record NZ_FWXU01000003.1, on the reverse strand, counting down.
CCGAGAACGTGCCGTGGACGGTCGAGGTGTGAACGCCGACCTTCTCGAAGACGCGGCCTTCCATCATCGACATGCGACCTCCACCGCCGGCGCCGTCTTCGCGCAGCCAGTCCTTGCCCACGAAACGGCCGGGTGGTTCGTTGGAGAGCGGGCCAGCGAGTTCCTCTTCCAGAGCCTCGAACGAGGCGCAGATGGTATCACGCAGGCTTTCGAACCAGGCGCGAGCGGCTGCCTTCTTGTCTTCGATGTCGTCGGGCAGGCCTTTCGGCAGTTCTGGTCTTTCCATGGGGTCCCACCTGTCTGTTTATTCGGCCATCTTTGAGTCGGGCACGCGCATCTGCCGATTTAGCATTGCGCCAGAGCCCCATAAAGCTGCCTGACGCGATATCCCTGAGATTCCGCTCGCAAATTGTCTTCGTCGCCATTACCTTGGAGGTCGGAGACAGATTATGGCGAAGATACCGGCCCCACCGCCGCTTGACGGCCTGAAGCGCAGGATCGCCCGGCACCGGCAAGACAATCCCGGTGCCGGCACGGGCCAGTTCGTGCGCCAGACCTATTGCCTGTCGCGCCCGGATGCCCGCGCCAAGGCCCGCGAATGGTTCGACGCCTTTCCCAAGGCCGCCTACTGGACCGAGGTGGAAAGCTGGCGGCAAACCGATGACGGCCAGATCGAATTCACCATGCGGCGGCTGCATTCGGCCGACTGAGATCGATCATTCGGTTCCGCAGGCCGTGGCACGTCGCAACAAAATGGCGCGATCCGTAAAACTCTATTCATTTCGTCAATGGCGGGGAAATTGGTTTGTGGGAGTTTGCTCCCGCTGAGGACCCGCGCGCATGCCCTAACCAGGTCGTCGCGCGGCTTTTCGTGCAGTGTCCGGCAGGCCGCGGGAGAGCCCGCACAGCACCGGAATTCCACCTAGGAGTATCCATGAGCGTTACGGCGATCAATTCTACATCCGCTTCCGCACTGGCCCTTTTGACGGGCTCGGCCAAGGCGCTGCAGGCGACGCAGACGCAGGTCGCCTCGGGGCTGCGGGTGCGCGAAGCGGCCGACAACGCCGCCTATTGGTCGATCGCCACGACGGGACGGGCTCACAGCATCTCCCTTTCAAGCGCCGACGATGCGACCGGGCTGGCGGCTGCCGTTGCCGATACGGCCGCGCTGGGCGTCGAAGCGGCTGCCGGGATCGTCTCGGAAATCCAGTCGCGGCTGATCCTGGCGCAAAGCACTGATGTGGGCCGCGGCGCCATCAATGACGAGATAACCGCGCTGAAGGATCAACTGAAATCGATCGCCAGTGCCGGCTCTTTCAACGGCCAGAACTGGCTGGAAATGGGCGTGAACCAGCGGCCGAAGATCGAGAGCATGGTGGCCTCGATCACCGACGACGGCAAGAACGGCACCTCCGTCAACGTCATCGATTTCGACACGGCCAAGTCCACGCTGATCAGCCGCGAGGAAGCCGATGACGGCATCCTGACGCGCAGCTATTCCGGCACCACGCGCAGCGGCAATGCCTATGACTATTATCTGGTCGATGTCGGCTCCGCCGTCCCAGCGTCGTTCGGTGCCAAGGAGATCGAGGTTTCCGAAGACACGACCTATGACGAGCTGGAGGGCATGGTGTCGTCCGTGAATGCGATGTTTGCGCGGCTAGCCGATGCCGGGTCCAGCATCGGCGCAACCCGCAACCGCATCTCTGCCAGTTCCGACATGCTGAAAGACCTGCAGGATGTGACCCAGATGGGTATCGGCCGGCTTGTGGATGCCGATATGGGCCAGCAGGCGGTGCTGTTGCGTGCCCAGGAGGCGCAGGTGCAGTTGCAGACCCAGGCGCTGAACATCGCCAACAACAGTGCGGGTATGCTCAAGGCGCTGTTCGTGTGAGCCGTCCTGGCTTGACGGCCCATATTGGCTAATTTCGCCCTGAGGATATGACAAAGGCCGCGTTTCGAGCTGAAACGCGGCCTTTGTTCAATGCGGTAGTCGTAGCGGCTATTTGCGCGCCTTGGCGCGTGCGCGGCGGGCCGGTGGCTTGGCTTCGGCGACAGGGGACGGCGGCGGCGCGATCTCTTCCAATGCCTGAAGTTCCTGCGGTGCAGGCTCGATCAGTTCTGCGGCAATCGGTTCTGCGTCGGCCTGGACAAGTGATGCTTCGGGAATCACGGTTGCGACCGGCTCGGGGGTCGGGACCGGCAAAGGCTCGGCCACCGGCTCCACGACCGGCAGGGCCGGTTCAGGCAGGGCCATGATCTCGTGACCGATGGGGCCGGGAACAGGCAGGGCCTTGGCGGTGATCTCCCGCAGGATCGAAACGACCGGCAGCGAGCCCACCAGATCGGAATTGGTCGAATGACCGGCCATGGGTATGCGGATGTCGCTATCGATCTTCGGGCGGGAATTCATCTCGCCATACCAATCAAGATCGCCCATGACGTCAATCACGTCGGGGAATTCGGGCGGCATGGTGATGCGGGCGCCGAAGGTGACGATGCGGGCAGCAGCGCCCAGTGCCTTGACGCGCTCGCGGTTCGTCCGGCGCATGGCATACAAGGCTTCCGACAGCACCAGATTGCCCTTGGAATGTCCCGCCAGCATGTGGAAGGACAGGCTTTCGTCCGATAGCAGGGCCTTGACGGTATCGACATCCAGGCAGACCGTGTGCGGCTTGTTGGCATCCGCGCGATTGTCGGAATAAGCACCGAGGCGCGGACGACCGACGACGTCATCAATGACCTCGCACTGGTTTCGGAAATTGCCGAGCCAGCCGAACAGGAAGGCGCCGCCGATGGCTTCGTTGACGAGGTCGCCAAGGCCATAGCCCGACACGACGGCGGCGACCGGCGCGCCCATGGCATCGGCAACATTGCGGGCGAAGGCGGCGGCACCCAAGGCAGAACCGCCAATGCCGGCAAGCGCCATGATATGCACGTCGCGACCGCCGCGCAGCAGGTATTCGTCTATGCTGTCGCATACCGTCAGCATCGCTCCGCCGCTCGGCGGCACGATCATGATCAGGCCTTCCGCCGCAATCGAGTCGCTGAGATAGAACACTTCTTCCGGGGTCAGTGCCTTGACGTCGTAGAACATCGCGTCGAGCCCGGCATTGCGCAGGCGGAACGCCTCCAGCGCTGCATTGCGTCCGGTGCGTCGCTGTATGCGCTCGGGCATGCTGAGCGAACGCGCAAACTGGGTCAGGCTGAGGGTGAATGCCGTTTCAAACATGGACCGCCTCCGATTTTGCTGCGATGCAGCATAACATTTTCGGAATACATTAACAACCTGTGATGTGCAGGGCGTGCCGAGCTGTCGCGGGCACATGCCATTGCGGCTGCAAAATCAGCCGGTTGCCTTCCGTCGGGCACTGCGCAGAACATGCGGAGGGAGGGCTTGACCTCAAGTTTGGTTGAGGTCGTATACCCAATGCCTCGATGAGACGAGGAGGATGTCATGGCGGGATCGCCAGAGAAGCAGACGGGATCAGCCTTCGGGCGCGGGGGCAGGGGAGGTTTGCCGCAGGGCTTCACCCGCGATCATCGCCGCCGACATGGCGACGTTGATGGATCGCTGGCCGGCGACCATGGGGATCAGCACCCGGGCATCGGCGGTGTCGTGAACGTGGTCCGGCACGCCGGCGCTTTCACGGCCGAACAGCAGGATATCATCCTGGCGATAGACAAAATCGGTGTAGCGGACCGCAGCCTTGGTCGAGGCGAGAATGAGACGCCGGCCGGCTCCCTGCCGCCAGTCTTCGAAGCGCTCGAAATTGACGTGGCGCGACAAGGCGACGCTCGCCAGATAGTCCATGCCGGCGCGCTTCAGGTTGCGGTCGGAGATGTCGAAGCCGGCGGGTTCGATGATATCGACGCCGAGGCCAAGGCAGGCCGCAAGGCGCAGGATGGTCCCCGTGTTTCCGGGAATATCAGGCTGATAGAGAGCGATGCGGAGCTGGGTCATGGGTTGCTGCATAGGCCAGGAAGAGGGGTGTGCTCAAGCCCCTCACGGTGTCTCATGGGGTTGTGTTCTTCCGGCAACAGCCGCGGCGCAATGCCACGGATCGTGTCGATTGCCGCTTTTCAAGGCAGAGCGCTGCGGTTACAAGGCATCATCTTCAACACGCGATAAGGGAGGCATTCATGATGATGTTTGTGCTGATGCGCCACCCTTTTGTGCCTTTGCTGGCCGCGTGAGAGCTATCGGCTCACATTTCCCCACTGTTTGATCCTGCGGCCGTCGATACGGCCACAATTTTACGATTTAACGCCCCAGATGCGCTTGGGCTGCAACAGCACCCATCGCGCGGGCGCCAGATTTCTGGAGCAATGTCATGTTTTCGTGGTTCGAGAACCGCCTCAATGCCTATCCGCCAGGTGAGCCGCAATTGCCGCCCAAGGGCCTCGTGGCCTTCTGCTGGCACTATACCCGCCCGGCAGCGCCCTGGCTTCTGCTGCTCGGGCTCTGCTCGGGCCTGATCGCGGTTGCGGAAGTGTTCCTCTATCAATTCCTCGGCAATATCGTGGACTGGCTGACGGTCGCCAACCGGGACACCTTCCTTGCCGATGAAAAGGGCACGCTGATCTGGATGGCGGGGCTGCTGCTGATCGGCCTGCCGGTGATCGGTTTCGTGCACACGATCACCATGCACCAAGTGCTGGCCGGCAATTTCCCGATGATCGCCCGCTGGCAGATGCATCGCTTCCTGCTGCGCCATTCCATGACCTTCTTCGCCAACGAGTTTGCCGGCCGGGTCTCGACCAAGCTGATGCAGACGGCGCTCGCCGTGCGCGAAGCGGTCATGAAGATCATCGACGTGTTCGTCTATGCGATCAGCTTCTTCGTCTCCATGCTGGCGCTGGTCGCGGCCGTCGACTGGCGGCTCGGTGTGCCGCTGGTGGTCTGGCTGGTGATCTACGCGCTGATCCTGCGCAACTTCATTCCGAAGCTGCGCAAGCTTTCCAGCGAGCAGGCGGATGCCCGCTCGATGATGACTGGCCGCATCGTGGACAGCTATACCAATATCGCAACGGTGAAGCTGTTCTCCCATGCTGGTCGGGAAGAAGCCTATGCGCGCGAAGGCATGGACGCGTTTCTCGGCACCGTGCATCGGCAGATGCGGCAGATCTCGCTGCTCAATGTCTGCGTCGACATCAACAATGCCATCGTGCAGTTCTCGGTCGCCGCGCTCGGCATCTGGTTCTGGCTCGACGGTACGATGACAGTCGGCGCCATCGCGGTTGCCATCGGTCTTGCCATGCGCATCAACGGCATGTCGCAATGGATCATGTGGGAAGTGGCCGCGCTGTTCGAAAGCATCGGCACCGTCTATGACGGCATGAACATGATGACCAAGGCCCATGACATCACCGATGTCCCGGCCGCCAAGGCGCTTGCCGCGCCGAAGGGCGAGATCGTCTATGACGGCGTGCGCTTCCACTACGGCAAGCAGAAGGGGGTGATCGACAACTTCTCGCTGACCATCAAGGCCGGCGAAAAGGTCGGCCTGGTCGGGCGCTCCGGTGCCGGCAAGACCACGCTGATGAACCTGCTGTTGCGCTTCTACGACTTGGAGTCCGGCCGCGTCACGATCGACGGGCAGGACATCTCCAAGGTGTCGCAGGATAGCCTGCGGGCGCTGATCGGCGTGGTGACGCAGGATACCTCGCTCCTGCATCGCTCGATCCGCGATAACATCGCCTATGGCCGGCCCGAGGCCACGGATGCCGAGGTGATCGAGGCGGCCAAGCGTGCCAATGCCTGGGAGTTCATCGACGGGTTGGTCGACATGCAGGGCCGCAAGGGTCTGGATGCGCAGGTCGGCGAACGAGGCGTGAAACTGTCCGGTGGCCAGCGTCAGCGTATCGCCATCGCTCGCGTGTTCCTCAAGAACGCGCCGATCCTGATCCTCGACGAGGCGACCTCGGCGCTGGACTCGGAGGTGGAGGCGGCGATCCAGGAGAGCCTGTTCTCGCTGATGGAGGGCAAGACCGTGATCGCCATCGCCCACCGGCTGTCGACGCTGACGCAGATGGACCGGCTCGTCGTGCTCGACAAGGGCCGGATCATCGAGACCGGCACCCATGGCCAGTTGGTGGCAAATGGCGGCATCTATGCCGACCTGTGGAACCGCCAGTCCGGCGGCTTCCTCGCCGATCAGGTGGACCCGGCCGAGCAGGTGCACCAGGCCGAGCATGCTAACCAGGGCGAGGAGGAGGCGGCGGAGTAATCCGCTGCCTTTTCTCTTATCTATTGGGAACAGTTGTTATATGATCGGCACTCGAATTTAGTGGGAAGTGTTGTTCATGGCTACAATTACCATCTCGCTGCCGGATTCCCTGAAGTCCTTCGTTGATGCCCAGATGGCTGAGAAGGGATATGGCAATGTCAGTGAGTATTTTCGCAGCCTGCTGCGGCAGGAGCACGAAAAGGAACGGGAGATGCGGCTGCAGGATCTGCTGCTGGAAGGGCTTGCGTCAGGGCAGGCCGAGGCCGTAACGCCTGCCTTCTGGGCCGACTTGAAGGCTGAGGCGCAAACACTTCTCGAAAAGCATGCCGACAAGAAGACCAGCAAGTGAACGTCACCGTTCTTCCTGCTGCACGTGCGGACATCCTGCAGCAGGTCGAGTATTACGCGCGGTTGGGTCGTCCTGATATCGCGGATCGATTTCTCGCTGCGGTGGAGGCATCATTCGTCCGGTTGAAGGAAACGCCTCGTGCCGGGGCGCCGAAAATGTTCTCCGATCCCAGGCTTTCAGCCGTGCGCACATGGACCATAGCGGGCTTTGACGACATCAAAGCCTATTACCTGGTCGATAATTCAAGTATCGCCGTGCTCCGCATCCTGCACGGCCGCCGTGACGTCGATCGAATTTTTGAGGCCGAGGAATTGTAGGGCCGAGACTGGTGCCCTTGTCAGCTACTCAAATTCGGTTGGCAGGTATCTTGGCCGTGCCAGTGGCTGAGTAATCGAACCAGCACCCTCGAACTAATGACGGCAAGTATTGGCATCTATGCTCAACCAGGTAGCCGCCAGCCTGCCGTGTTTTCTTTACAGTCCCACGGCCTTACGCAGTGTGTCGTTCAACCGGCCCTGCCAGCCGTCCCCGCTCGATTTGAAGTGATCGATCAGGTCGGGATCAAGCATGATGGAAATCTGCTCCCGTGGCACGTCGCTCACCTCCCGAACGCGGGATCGATTCAACGCGTCTTTTAAGCTCATCGGGCGCTTGGCGTTTTCGTCACTGACTTCTTCGTCGTCAGGGTCGTTGGCGATCTCGCGCTGGATTTCCGCTTCTTCCTGATCCGTGATCTCTAGGAGATGCTGAGGCAGCTTGCTCATAGAAATGTCCTTTCCTTTCGGGATGCCCGACGCATGGATATGACGGAAATCGCCTCCAAATAATGGCACCACAATATCCGATATATATCCCAGCCCGCACCTCGTTTCCTCGTCTCAACCTCATAAAACCGGTTGGCAAGCCGCTTGCGCTTGCCTAAGCCGTGCTGCCTGTAGACGTGGAATCGGAGTTTTGCATGCGGCAGTCTGTCGATTGGGTGCTGGCCGCGTTGGCTGGCGTGCTGCTGGCCTCCATGGTGACCATCAATGGCGGGTTGGCGGCCTATACGACGCCCTTTACCGCCTCCTGGGTGGTGCATGGCGTGGGGGCGGTTGCCGCATTTGTCCTGTTGCGCGCGAATATCCTGCTCGCTGGCGGAAAATCCGAGATCGCGGGCGGACGGCCGCCCTGGTGGTCCTATCTCGGTGGTGCGCCGGGGGCATTTGCCGTTGCCTTGAGTTCGATCGCCATCAATTCCGAACTGGCGCTGGCCGGCGGGCTGTCGCTGCTGCTGGTCGGGCAGATCCTGTTCGGCCTCATCTCCGATCGCTGGGGTCTGTTCGGCACGCCGATGCGTGCGATCAATCGGTTCGATGTCCTTGCCGGCCTTTGCGTGGTCGCGGGCAGCGCGATCCTGATCTATTCCGGAGTCCAGTGATGCTGACATCGGTCATTCTGGCGCTGGCCGGCGGTGCGGCCGTCGGCATGAGCCGCTCGCTCAACGGGCGGCTGACCATGGACAAGGGGGCGTTCAGCGCCTCCTTCTGGAACCATTTCATCGGCTTTGCGCTGCTGACGGTCTATATCGGCCTGATGCATCGCGACGGCTTGGCACTTCTGGCCGCTACGCCTGCCTGGGCCTTTTGCGGCGGGGTGATCGGTGCCGCCTTCGTGGCGCTCAGTTCCTATGTGTTTCCGCGGCTTGGCGCCAACCGTTCGGCGCTGCTGATCATCGGCGCGCAGATGATCACGGGCCTCGCCATCGACTATCTGAGAGGCACGGCGGCGTTTCACATCGGCCAGCCGATTGGGGTCGGGCTGATCATTCTGGGCGTCTATCTCACGCGCTTCTCCCGCTGACGCCGAGCGAAACGGCGCATGAACAAAAGGTAATGCGGCTGCGGCGGCATTTTCTTTGCCGTGTCGCAGAATCCGCCTATATCGCAGGGCATGATCTTCGAGCCCGTCTTCCGCCATTTCGAAAACTGGATCCGACCCTTCCGCAAGCGGACGGACCTGCGCCCGCCTGAGGGGACCTGGGCCTTTGCCTGGCACTATGTCGGGCAGGCCAAGCTTGCCTTTGCTGCCATGGGCCTCCTGGGAGGCGCGGTCGCCATTCTCGAAGCCGCCCTGTTCTGGTTTGTCGGACGGCTGGTCGACCTGATCGATACGGTGCCGAAGGAGGCGGGTTGGCAGGGGCTGATCGACAGCCATGGCCCTGAACTTGTCGGCATGTTCCTCGCCGTGCTGGTGGGGCGTTTCATCGTAGTGACGCTGAATGCGCTGGTCGAGGAGCAGGCGGTCGAGCTGAACTTCGTCAATCTCGTGCGCTGGCAGGCCTATTCGCATGTGGCGCGCCAGTCGCTCTCCTTCTTCCAGAACGATTTTGCCGGCCGTATCGTTACGAAGGTGTGGTCGGCGGGGCAGGCGACGGGCGATCTCTTCACCTCGCTGCTGCAGGTCGTGTGGTTCATGGTGATCTACACCGCCTCGACCATGGCCCTTGTCGGCCAACTGGACTGGCGGCTTTCGGCGATCATCCTGGCGTGGGTCGTCATCTTTGCGATCCTTGCGCGCTATTTCGTGCCGCGCATACGCCACCATGCGCGGGAAACCGCCGAGGCAGCATCCATGCTTAATGGCCGTATGGTGGACAGCTTCGGCAATGTCCAGACGCTGAAGCTGTTCGGGCGCGAGGATCAGAACGACCACTATATCCGCTCCGGCTTCGACCTCTATCGCGACAAGCTGCGGCCCTTTGCGCGGCTGTTGACGGGCGTGCGGGCGGCACTGGCGCTGCTATCCGGCGTGATGATCGTGATGGTGGCGGCACTGTCGGTGGACCTGTGGTTTGCCGGCGCGATCACCTCGGGCGGCCTTGCCTTCACGCTCGGCCTCGTACTGCGGCTCAACATGCTGCTGGGGCGGATGATGACGCAGCTCAATGGCATCATGCGCAATATCGGCACGATCCAGAACTCGGCGGAATTGGTGTCGCAACCGATCGGCCTCACTGACAAGCCGGACGCCCGGCGGCTGGATATCAGCAAGCCGGAAATCCGATTTGATGACGTGACCTTCCATTATGGGCGCAAGAGCGGCGCGATCGACCATCTGACGCTGACGGTCCGGCCGGGCGAAAAGGTCGGGATCATCGGCCGCTCCGGTGCGGGCAAGACGACGCTCGTCAATCTGCTCCTGCGCTTCTACGACATGGAAGGCGGGCGCATCCTGATCGACGGGCAGGACATTTCCACCGTGACGCAGGAGAGCCTGCGCGCGCAGATCGGCATGGTCACCCAGGACACGGCGCTGCTGCACCGGTCGATCCGGGACAATATTGTCTTCGGGCGCGAGGATGCGAGCGAATCCCAATTGCTGGCAGCAGCTGAAAAGGCCGAAGCGCTCGATTTCATCATGCGCCTGGAGGATATGCGCGGCCGCAAGGGCTTCGAGGCCCATGTCGGCGAGAGGGGCGTCAAGCTCTCCGGCGGCCAGCGCCAGCGCATCGCCATTGCCCGGGTAATGCTGAAGGACGCGCCGATCCTGGTGCTGGACGAAGCCACATCGGCACTGGATTCCGAAGTCGAGGCAGCCATCCAATCCAACCTCGACAAGCTCATGGAAGGCAAGACCGTGCTGGCCATCGCTCACCGGCTGTCGACCATTGCGGCGCTGGACCGCCTTGTGGTGATGGACAAGGGCCGGATCATCGAGCAGGGCACCCATGCGGAACTGGTCGAGAAGGGTGGGCTCTACGCTGAACTCTGGTCCCGCCAGTCGGGAGGCTTCCTGGCACGCGACGAGGCGGAGACTGCACCGGTCGTCTGACCTGCGATTTACGGTTTCGGCAGCAGCACAACTTCGGCGGAGAGGCCCAGATGGTTCGAACCATGGGGCTCTACGGCCTGGAGATTGCGTATCCTGTATCTCGCGGTGGCAAAGATGTGGTCGATCGGAATGCCCCATTCGCCAGCGAAATCCGGCCAGGTGGCCGGTTCCTTCTCCCCGGTCTTAAGGCTAAGCGCCCGCAGAAAATGCTGCATGTCAGGGGCGATGCTGGCCGAATTGAAATCGCCGCCGATCACGAAATCGCTGCGCAGCTTGCGCAGGATCGCCTTGGCCAGCAGCAATTCGTCGGTGTGATACTCGTCATAATAGGGCTTGGTGAGGTGAACTGCGGCCAGATGGACGGTGCGGTCACCCAATTGCATGTCCACGATGACGAATCGATGGCGGCGCAGGTCGCTCAGGTTGATGAAGGTCGGCTTCGACAGGGGATGTTTCGACAGGATGATCAGGTCGCAGGTGTCCGTGGCGATACCGCAGCCAACGCGATACGGATAAGCCTCCTGCAGTCGCTGCAGCCGCTCGCTCATCGGGATCGCTTCCAGCAGATAGACGACATCGGCTCCCGACGCGATGATCGCATCGGTGATGGCATCCGCGCCCTCCCAGTTGTTGAACAGGACATTGAGCGACATCAGCTTGAAGGACGGCGCGCCGGCCGGGATCTCGGTTGTCGTGTCGGCCAGGAACTCCTGCCGCATGAACAGCGAATGCCCGGTGACCGCCAGTGACCAGACGAGCAGCAACACGGAGAAGACGCTCCGCCTCAACAGCAAGGCGAAGGCAGAGCCGAGGATCGCTGCAAGACCCAAATGGGTGGCGAGGCTGAAAAAGAAGGAAAACAGCCAGAAGTCGGACACATATCTGGCACTGAGCGCCAGCAGCAGGAATGTCAGCGCCGCACAAACCGTGCAATACAAGGCATATCTCATTGGCGCTGTCATATCCTGTTTGACCTTGGCGGAGGTATCACGGGCGGCATTTCGTTGCAACGCAGCACGCCTTTCGGCCGCGTTGGAATCCAGATCAATGGCTAACGAAGTTCTCTTCTGTTTACGGTCTGTTAGCATGCGCCTGATGGCGTCGATTAGCCGCATGGAAAGCGCAAGTTTTTCCGCGACATTCTGCCCTCATCCCCTTGTCGAGACTGGACATAAATCACGATCAGGCTTAGAACGCGCCGGATTACCGAGGAATCTATGGCACAATTGTGTCCGCTTCAGATTCGCCGGTTCCTGGGGGCAATGCGGTTTGTCGCAGAACTTTGCGAAGAGGATGGTTTAGCCGTGAGCGAACACGACACCAACAGCGAAACCTTGGGCGAGCCTACTCGCCGGGACTTTCTTTATCTGACCACCGGTATGGCCGGCGCGGTGGGTGCGGCTTCTTTCGTCTGGCCGTTTATCGACCAGATGCGTCCCGATGCCTCCACGCTTGCGCTTGCTTCTATCGATGTGGACGTCTCGGCGCTTGAGCCCGGCATGTCGCTGACGGTGAAGTGGCGCGGCAAGCCGGTCTTCATCCGCAACCGCACCGAAAAGGAAGTCGAAGAGGCCAAGGCCGTGCAGTTGACGGATCTCAAGGATCCGGTGGCCCGCAACGCCAATATCGACGCCGCCGCCCAGGCGACAGACCTGGCCCGCTCCGCCGGCGAAGGCAAGGAAAACTGGATTGTGATGATCGGTTCCTGCACCCATCTGGGTTGCGTGCCGCTCGGCCAGGCCGGCGATTTCGGTGGCTGGTTCTGTCCCTGCCACGGGTCGCACTACGACACGGCCGGCCGTATTCGCAAGGGTCCCGCTCCCGCCAACCTGGCGGTGCCGACCTATGCATTCACATCCGACACTGTCATCACGATCGGCTGAGGGGGATAAGACAAGATGAGTGGCCATTCGAGTTACCAGCCGTCCACCGGCCTCGAAAAGTGGATCGACGCGCGCCTGCCGCTGCCGCGTATGATGTATGACAGCTTCGTAGCCTATCCGGTTCCCCGCAACCTCAACTATGCCTACACCTTCGGCGGCATGCTGATGGTGATGCTGGTGGTGCAGATCCTGACCGGCGTCGTGCTGGCCATGCACTATGCGGCCGAGACGACCGTCGCCTTCAATTCGGTCGAGAAGATCATGCGCGACGTCAACAATGGTTGGCTGCTGCGCTACATGCACGCCAACGGTGCGTCGTTCTTCTTCATCGCCGTCTACCTGCATATCGCCCGTGGTCTCTACTACGGCTCCTACAAGGCGCCGCGCGAAATCCTCTGGATTCTCGGCGTTGTCATCTTCCTGCTGATGATGGCCACCGCCTTCATGGGTTACGTTCTGCCCTGGGGCCAGATGTCCTTCTGGGGTGCAACCGTTATCACCGGCTTCTTCACGGCGTTTCCGCTGGTGGGTGAGTGGATCCAGCAGTTCCTGCTGGGCGGCTTCGCGGTCGACAATCCGACGCTGAACCGCTTCTTCGCGCTGCACTACCTGCTGCCGTTCATGATCGCCGGCGTCGTCATCCTGCACGTCTGGGCCCTGCACGTCACCGGCCAGACGAACCCGACCGGCGTTGAAGTGAAGTCGAAGACGGATACCGTGCCCTTCACCCCCTATGCGACGCTGAAGGATGCCTTGGGCCTGTCGATCTTCCTGATCGTTTTCGCCTACTTCATCTTCTACATGCCGAACTATCTCGGCCACCCGGACAACTACATTCCGGCTGACGCACTGAAGACCCCCGCCCACATCGTTCCTGAATGGTACTTCCTGCCGTTCTACGCGATGTTGCGTGCCATCACCTTCAACGTTCTGTTCATCGACTCCAAGCTCGGCGGCGTTCTGGTGATGTTCGGTGCGATCATCGTGCTGTTCTTCCTGCCGTGGCTCGACACCTCCAAGGTCCGTTCGGCCGTGTACCGTCCCTGGTACAAGGTGTTCTTCTGGGTCTTCGTCGCCAACGCGCTGATGCTGGGCTGGCTCGGCGCCATGCCGGCCGAAGGCACGGGCCTGTTCGGCCTGCTGTTCCAGGGCGACATCAAGGGCAACTATGTCGGTTTCTCGCAGATCGGCACTGCCTACTACTTCGGTTTCTTCCTCGTGATCATGCCGCTTCTCGGACTGTTCGAGACGCCGCGGCGTATCCCGAACTCGATCACCGAGGCAGTTCTCGAAAAGAGCGGCAAATCTGCTGCTGCCCAAGCCTGAGCGCGTGAGAGGAAGATAACAATGAAGAAGCTTGTCACGAGCATCGCGCTGATCGCCGCCATGGCCGGGTTCTCCGGCCAGGCAATGGCAGCGGGTGAGGGCGATCTGGCCCATCTGACCGAGCATGCCGCCCAGACCGGCCACTATCCGATCCTGAAGCCGCATGAAATGGACTGGAGCTTTGCCGGCCCCTTCGGCAAATACGACAAGGCGCAGCTTCAGCGCGGTCTGAAGGTCTACAAGGAAGTCTGTTCGGCATGCCACTCGTTGAACCTGGTGGCGTTCCGCACGCTGGAGCACTTGGGTTACTCGGAAGAGCAGGTCAAGGCTTTCGCCGCCGAGTATGAAGTGCAGGACGGCCCGAACGCCGACGGCGAAATGTACATGCGCAAGGCGGTCCCCTCGGACCACTTCCCGTCGCCTTTCCCGAACAAGGAAGCTGCCGCTGCCGCCAACAATGGCGCCGCACCGCCGGACTTCTCCCTGATCGCGAAGGCCCGCGGCGTGACCCGTGGCTTCCCGACCTTCGTCTTCGACATTTTCACCCAGTACCAGCAGGGTGGCCCTGACTATATCCACGCCCTGCTGACCGGTTACCAGGAACCGCCGGAAGGCATCACGGTCGCTGAAGGCACGCACTACAACCCGTACTTCATCGCCGGCCAGTCGCTTGCCATGGCGCAGCCGATCTCGGACGGTCAGGTGACCTATGACGACGGTTCGCCGGAAACGCTTGACCAGTATTCCCGCGACGTTTCCGCCTTCCTGATGTGGACGGCTGAACCGCACCTGGAAGACCGCAAGCGCACCGGCTTCATGGTCATGGTGTTCCTGGTGATCTTCAGCGCCCTGGTCTACCTGACGAAGAAGTCGGTCTACGCCAACAAGGAACATTGATCGTTATCAGTGTGGCGCGATATGATGCAAAAGGCGGTCTTCGGGCCGCCTTTTTTGTTGGGGGACCTTGCCAATCTTGGTAGAGTCCCTGGCAATTCCTTCCGCTCCAATCCGGATGCTCCATGACCAAGATCGCAGACGAACTAACCGCCGCCATTCGCTCCATTCCCGATTATCCGAAGCCCGGCATCATCTTTCGCGACATCACCACGCTGCTCGGCAATGCCCGGGCGTTTCGCCGTGCAGTCGACGAGCTCGTGCAGCCTTATGCGGGACTGAAGGTGGACAAGATCGCCGGTATGGAAGCCCGCGGCTTCATTCTCGGCGGAGCGGTTGCCCATCAGCTTTCGGCCGGTTTCGTCCCGATCCGCAAGAAGGGCAAGCTGCCGCATACGACCGTTCGCATCGCCTACAGCCTGGAATATGGCGTTGATGAGATGGAAATGCATGTGGATGCGGTGCAGCCGGGCGAGAAGGTGATCCTTGTGGACGACCTGATCGCCACCGGTGGCACGGCCGTCGGCGCGGTGCAGTTGTTGCGGCAGATCGGCGCTGATGTCGTCTCTGCCTGCTTTGTCATCGATCTGCCGGATCTCGGCGGGCGCCAGAAGCTGGAAGCTCTGGGTGTCGAAGTGCGCACGCTGGTCGAGTTTTCCGGCCACTGACTGCTTGCTGCCTATAAAGCCACCAGGCCTGAACTATCTCTGCGACAGAGCCAGGCGGCCGGCCATCAGCAGGAATGTCGCGGCAAAGAGCTTGTTGATGCCCTGCATGATCGTAGGTCGCGTCAGCACATGCTGGCGCAGGCTCGCAGCGAACAGGCCATAGATCGCGAAGACCACGAAGGTCATGGCCATGAAGATCAGGCTGAGGCCGGTCATGGCCAGTAGCGGCTCGTTGGATTCCTGCGCCACGAATTGCGGCAGGAAGGCCAGGAAGAAGATCGACAGCTTGGGATTGAGCAGGTTGATCAGGATGGCGTGGCGGATCACGGCGGCTGCCTTCTCCCGCGGGGCGTTCTGCGCCGCGTTGGGCGCAGGCGCACGCCACAGCCCGATGGCCATATAGACGAGATAGAGGACACCGGCGATCTTGATCGCCGTAAACAGCCGAGGTTCGGTCTGGAGAACCGCGGCGAGGCCCAGGATCGCGAGGGCCATATGCGGGATGATGCCGAGCGTGCAGCCGAAGGCGGCGACGATGGCGGCGCGATGGCCATCGCCTAGGGCCTTGGCCAGGGTGTACAGCGCACCCGTCCCGGGTGTCGCGACGATGATCAGGGACGTGATGAGGAAGTCTGGGGACATGGGTGGCTCTTCCGTTGCGTGGAGAGCCGATCAGACCATGGTCGGCGTGGCCCGGTCTTGAACGGAATTGCAGCCGGTGATGGCCGTGCGATAAGCCAGCGGTGTCAGGCCGTAGCGGCGCTTGAATTCCCGGTTCATGTGGCTTTGATCGGAATAGCCGCTGCTCACCGCGATCTCCGCCAAGGGCGCCGATGTTCGAAGAAGCCCGCAGGCAAGATCAAAGCGGGGCTGCATGATATAGGCGTGGGGCGTGAAGCCGGTGGCGCGCTGAAACGCCCTCAATGTCTGGAAACGGGTAAGGCCAGCTTCCAGCGCCAGGCAATCGAGCGATGGATTGCCGGTCGGGTCATCGTCGATCATCTCCTTGACGCGGCGCAGCTTTTTACTTGGCCAGGACAGGCGGTTCCGATCCGCCGGTTGGATCACGAGCGATAGAAGGTGTAGCATGCCTTCCTGCACGCTTGCATCTGGAGCGTGGTGGTCATCGTCCGCGATTTGCGTCTGCAAGCTCTTCAAGGCGCGGCACAGATCAGGCTGCTGCAGCACCGGCGCCTCGAATTCGACCTCGGCAGAATTACCCTTGAGGCCGATCCGCATCTCGGCCATCAGGCCGGGCGTCAGGTAAAACATGGCCCAGCGCCGCGGCATGCCGCCTGCGGGTATGCCGTCATGCACCTCGCCCGGATTGACGGTGATCACATCACCAGGGCCGGCGGTGACCTGCCCACGGCCAGAGGCCGAGAGCTGTCCGCCCGCCAGCATCACCCCGATGCCATATTCGTCGTGACTGTGGCGCGGAAAGGCATGGCTGCTTTCCGCCCAGTCGGCGCGCAGGCCGGGTAAACCGGTCGGTATCTGCCTGAAGCCGGCCATGGCGCCGACCTCAGGCTGCCGCGGCGGCCCTAATATCAGGTGCGATGGATTCCGGCGTGGTGGTTGGGGCATAGCGGGTGATCGGCAGTCCGTCGCGACCGATCAGGAATTTGGTGAAGTTCCATTTGATCGATTCCGTGCCCAGGACACCCGGCACCTCATGCGTCAGGTACTTGTAGAGCGGATGCGCATTCTCGCCGTTGACGTCGATCTTCGAGAACAGCGGGAAGCCGACCTTGAAGTTGAGATCGCAAAATGCGGCGATCTCTTCCTCGCTGCCCGGCTCCTGAGCGCCGAACTGGTTGCAGGGGAAGCCCAGCACCACGAGATCATCCTTGAACTCGTCCTGCAACGCCTGCAGGCCCTGATATTGCGGGGTGAGGCCGCAGGCGCTGGCCGTGTTGACGATCAGCAGCAGCTTGCCGGCGAATTCGGAAAGTTCACGCTCCTTGCCGGTGATATCCTTGGCCTTGAAATCATGCACGGTCATGCCGGTTCCTCCAGATTGTCGAATTCGAGAATGGCGCTCTTGAAACGCAGGACGGGTTCGCCGTGCTGGTTGTCGCCGCCGCACAGGGCAATGTTCATAAGGCGTCCGGGACGCGAGGCAAGGGGGCGGCTTTCCAGCGCCGTGATGCTATAGGTGATGGTGTCGCCGGCAAAGACGGGCTTCAACCACTGCAATTCACGAAAGCCGGGGGAGGGGCCAAGCCGCGGCGGGTCGATCCCGTCCTTCAGCAGCCTGCGGGTTTCCGCCTCCCAATATTCGATGAAGGTGCGCATCCAGTTGGATGCGGTATGCCAGCCGGAGGCGCAGAGCGCCCCGAACACGAATTGCTTGGCCGCCTCCGCATCCGTATGGAAGGGCTGTGGATCGAATTTTTCGGCGAAACGAATGATATCCTCGGCGGAAAACAGTTTCTGGCCGATCACGACCCTCTGTCCGACCGGGTGCAGTTCGATCATCTTCATGCGGCCTGGCCCTCTGCCGCGCGGCTGCGGAACATGATCGAGTTTTCCGAGACCAGCACCATTTCCCCGCGCTGGTTCTCCACCTCATGGCGAAACTTGACGATGCCGATATGCGGCCGCGAGCGCATGGGCCGGGCGGACAGCACCGTGGAGCGGCCCGATAGCGTATCGCCGGCATGCACAGGGCGCTTCCATTCCATGACGTCGATGCCCGGCGAGCCTTCCGAGGCCGAGTTCAGCAGATAGGCGTCGATCATCATGCGCATGAACATGCTGCTGGTATGCCAGCCGGAGGCCGAGAGGGCGCCGAGGATGCTCGCCTTGCCGCCTTCCTCCGAGAGATGCATGGGTTGCGGGTCGAACTCGGTTGCGAATGCGATGACCTCTTCGGCCACCACCTGCTTCGGTCCTAGCTCGAAGACCCGTCCGACGTCGAGGTCCTCGTAGTACAGTCTGTCAGCGCTCATGCCATGCGTCCCTTGCCTTGTCCGGCGCGCACAATGCCGAACTGTGTGGCCCGTGACAAGAAGACGGCATGCGTCAATTCGGAGCGCCGCCGAAGGAGCGGCCATTGATCCTGACCGCACCGGTCTCGTCCATCTCGATGTCCCAGACAAGGCCGCCGTCGGGCCCGGTCTGGGCAAAGCCCTTGGCAGCCAGGGCGAAGAAGGCATATTGGCCGAATTCCGGAACCTGCTTGACGTTCTTCTGCAGGTGGGCAATCAGCGGGTCGATCCGATGAGCGGTGATCTTGATCTGTCCGGCGGGACGCGGCGCGCCGATCTTGAAGTCCACCGTTCCGCCGGCAGTGACGTCGTAAAGCGATGAAGCCACGCGGCTTTCCGAGATATCGAGTTTCACCTGGTCCTTCGGCAGCAGGTAATTCATCAGCAGTGCCGTCTGGTTGTCGTTGAGCGCTTGCTGCGGGGAAAAGCTCTTGATGAAATACTCCCAGGGTCGCTGGAAATTCAGCTCGTCGACGTCGACGTCCATGGTGACGGTGTCCGGCAGCAGCTCTGCCGTTGCGGCAGGCAGCCGGTCATCGACCTCAAGGGTATCGATCGAGAGACCGATCCCAAGATCGACATCGCCGGCGAGATTGGCGGCATCGACGCTGTAGGTAACATTGCGTGCCTTCAACTCCATGCCCTGCGCCGAGGCCGCGAAACCCTCGAACGCGCCGGTGTATTGAAGACCTCGAGCGATTGGCATGATCTGCTGCAGATCAGGGCGAAGGGCCACGGCAATGTCAGGCGTCGATTTGCCGAGTTGCACCTGCTTCATCCATGCGTCCAACAGATCCTGCAAGGCAAGATAGGGGACACCTTGCATGCGAATGCTGCTTGTCAGCTTGTCCGCCGTCCAGGCATCGGGCTGGCCGGCGTTTTTCATTTTGGTTTCGGTGGAGTCGGTCTTCAGGTCCAGCAGCCCATCCCGGACATTGTCCGTGGACTGGTCCCAGGTGATGCGCTCAGCCGTTTGTTCGCTGCGATAGGCGCCCGATACGACCGACGTCGAGACATCGCGCATATCGAGTTGCATTAATTTCGGGATCTGGAAATCGTGCGAGGCCAGTCCCGATCCGGTCAAGCTGCCGACCTTGTAGCGCAAGGAAAGCGTCTCCAGCGATGGCGGCTGCTGGTAGCGGCCGCTGATGTCGAAGCTGTCGCTCTGCTCAATCTGCCAGTCGCCATTCGATGTGGGCTTCAACTGCATCGCGAAGGACTGGAGGCCTTCGACGACGAGGCCCGGAACCGCAAACTTCTGCAAAAGCTGCGGGGCGTCTATGACCAACTGGTAGCCGTCCGTGGCAGTGGCCACCTTCACGATGCCGGTCGGTAGGCCGAGAAGCGCCTCGTATTGCTGTTCAATCTGGCGGGCGGTCGCTTCGTTGCCCGGTTCCGCCATTGCAAAACAGGTGGGGACCGTGGCGAACATAAACGTTGCCAGGATCCGCTTGGACATCAATGCCATTCAACCTCCCCGCGCACCTGCGCTTGCGACTGCGTCGGGGAAGTAATAGCCGGAGTTGATCAGGTATTGAAGCGGAAGTGAATCACGTCTCCGTCGTGCACGACATATTCCTTGCCTTCGTCGCGGCCCTTGCCGGCTTCCTTGGCGCCAACTTCGCCCTTGTAGGCGATATAATCGTCATAGGAGATGGTGAAGGCACGGATGAAGCCGCGCTCGAAATCGGTGTGGATCACACCGGCGGCCTGCGGTGCCTTGGTGCCGCGCACGATGGTCCAGGCACGGGTTTCCTTGGGGCCGACGGTGAAATAGGTGATGAGGTCGAGCAGGTGGTAGCCTGCACGGATCAGGCGGTCGAGGCCGGCTTCGTCGAGACCAAGGGCGGAGAGAAATTCGGTCGCTTCCTCTTCCGGCAGTTGGGCGACTTCAGCTTCGATGGCGGCCGAGATGATGACGCATTCCGCACCCTGTTCGCGCGCCATGGCGGCGACAGCCTCGGTGTGCTTGTTGCCGGTCGCGGCATCGGCTTCCGCCACGTTGCAGACGTAAAGCACGGGATGCGAGGTCAGGAGGTTCAGCCCCTTCAAGATGGCGATCTCGTCGGCGCCCAGCGTCTTCAACAGCAGGCGGGCCGGCTTGCCCTCGTTCAGCAGCTTCACCACCGCTTCCATGATCGGCAGTTGGGCAACCGAGTCCTTGTCCTTCGAGGCTGCGCGCTTGCGGGTCTGGTCGACACGGCGCTCCAGGCTTTCCAGGTCGGCCAGCATGAGTTCCGTCTCGATGGTTTCGGCATCGCCCACCGGGTTGATGCGGCCTTCGACATGGGTGATGTCGTCATCCTCGAAGCAGCGCAGCACGTGGACCACGGCATCGACTTCGCGGATATTGGCGAGGAACTTGTTGCCAAGACCTTCGCCCTTCGACGCGCCGCGCACCAGGCCGGCGATATCGACGAAGGAGATGCGGGTCGGGATGATTTCCTTGGAGCCGGCGATCGCGGCGAGCTTCTGCATGCGCGGATCGGGAACTGCCACTTCACCGGTGTTCGGCTCGATGGTGCAGAACGGATAGTTGGCGGCCTGCGCGGCTGCCGTCTTGGTCAGCGCGTTGAAGAGGGTGGACTTGCCGACATTCGGCAGTCCGACGATACCGCATTTGAAGCCCATGGATGCATTCCGTCACGTAAATCGGGGATATGGCCATGCCTATGGGGGAAGGTGGCGCCGGGGTCAAGGGTGGAGGCTGGTTATTGCGCTGCAAGGCTGTCTGAGGCAGGATGGAATCCGACGGTGGCGACAAGAGGAGCCTGGAGCATGGTTCGTGTCACAATCGGCATACGCGGTCAGGTGACGCTTGACCCCGACCTTATGGAAGAATTGGGCGTGAAGCCGGGCGACGAAATCGACATCGAAGTGCCCGCCCGCTCCGACCTGCCTAAGAGTGCCAATGAGCCCAAAGGTTCCGTTGTCGCTCTGCGCGGTCTCTTTGCCCATAAAGCCAATCGACCTGTTTCAATCGAGGAGATGAATGAGGCAGTCGCCGCGGGTTGGGCCGGCGAGGTCAAGCTTTGAGGGTGACGGTCGACACGAATGTCCTGGTGAGAGTGTTGACCAACGATGACGAAGCTCAAGCGGAGAAGGCCACCGACTTTCTTACCTTGCACGAGCCCGTTGTCACCAACCAGGTCTTTTGCGAACTCCTATGGGTGTTGGCGCGCGTTTATCGCTTCAGTCGTTCCGAACTGAGCCAGGCGGTCAGGGCCATCATCAACACGGAAAGCGTTATCTTCGATGCGCCAGCAGTGGCTGCCGGGCTTGAGTTCCTCGAAAGCGGTGGCGATTTTGCCGATGCCGTCATTGCCGTCGAAGGTGAACGTTTCCAAGCGGAGACGTTCGTAACCTTCGACAGGGATGCTGCTCGACGCTTCTCGGCAAGTCGGCGCCCCTGTATTAATCTGAACGCGCCATGACAACCGATGTCATCTCATGACGAAAGTCGCCGATGCCTGACAAGGATGTGACACTGAAACCGAGACTGAAGACCGTGCCGAAAGTCGAGCGGCCGCGGCTCTACAAGGTCATCCTGCTGAATGACGACTATACGCCGCGGGATTTCGTGGTGATCGTGCTGAAGGCGGTGTTTCGCATCGGGCCGGAGACCAGCTATCGGATCATGATGACCGCGCACCAGAAGGGTTCGTGCGTGGTTGCGGTGTTTACACGCGATATTGCGGAGACAAAGGCCAAGGAGGCGACCGATCTCGCCAAGGAAGCCGGATTTCCCCTGATGTTTACGACGGAACCGGAGGAGTAGTTAAGCTCAGTCCGTTGCGTGCAACGGTTTGTTAGCCTTCTTGCTTCATAATCTTGACGTTGGAGTCTCCGGGTTTGAGTCGTTCCGCTGTTGGGACGCCCGGGTGACATCGTAGGCGGTATAGCCGTCTGGGATGAGGGCTCCAAAGGAGGTCGCATGGAACATGATGTGGCTATCTGGCACTACATCGCGGGCATTGGCATGTTTTGCTGCCTTGGTGCGCTCGCGCATGTCTGTCGTGCGCTGTTCAATCCCGTTAATGATCGCTCACCTGACTTCTCCACCCTGGAGATGGCGCTTGACGACGATCTGCCGGGCGAACAGGGACCGCTTCGCACCGATTACGATGCGAGCGGACATTATCGGCTGACGTCGATGCGCAACCTGCGCAATGCGGTTGCGCTTTCGGCTCTGTCCGGCCTGTGTGTCATGCTGGCGTCGCCCGACGTTGCAGCCGTCATGGCCAAGGTGGTCGATACCGGCCTCGGCAGCATGGACAATATCCTGGCCTTCCGCATCGAGACCGCCAGCTGGTCGTAATCCTGTCGCGACTTCGGTGTCGCCTGTTGACCGGGCGGGCCGTCAAGACTTGTCGTCTTCATCCTTCCTGGCGAACATGCGCTTCAGCATATCGGCCATGGGACCGGTCTCCGGCAGTTTCTTGGGCTGGGCGAAATTACGGGCCTGCCGGATGTGGGACTGGCCTTGCGGCTTTGCGGGCTTCGCCGCTTTCTCGCCTTTCTCGTCGTCGGCCTTGCCACCCGTCGCCAGCGCCAGCTTGTTCATGAGCTGGGATTCTTCGCCGCGCACCAGCATGTCGGCGTTGTCTGCCAGCGCCTTGAGCAGAGGATCCAGCCAGTCGCGGTCGACCTTGGCGAAATCGCCCAGCACATGACCCTGGACGCGCGCCTTGTCGCCGGGATGGCCGATGCCGAGCCTGAGACGTCGATAGGGCAGGCCGCAATGGGCGTCCAGCGACTTGATGCCGTTGTGGCCGCCATGGCCGCCGCCGGTCTTGATGCGGACCTTGCCCGGCGCGAGATCGAGTTCGTCATAGATGGCGACGAGATTTTCAGGGCCGAGCTTGTAGAAGCGCATGGCCTCACCGACGGCTTCACCCGAGACGTTCATATAGGTCTGCGGCTTCATTAGCAGCACCTTTTCGCCTGCCAGCGAGCCTTCGGAAATCTCCGCCTTGAATTTCCTCGACCAGGGC
Organism: Rhizobium sp. RU36D; assembly: GCF_900176345.1. Lineage (GTDB taxonomy): Bacteria > Pseudomonadota > Alphaproteobacteria > Rhizobiales > Rhizobiaceae > Allorhizobium. Next base: position 268,540 of record NZ_FWXU01000003.1, on the reverse strand, counting down.
GAAAAGCCGTGGCGACGCTGGATGGCATCCACCGCCATGAAGCCGATATTGTGCCTGTTGCCCGCATATTGGGCGCCGGGATTGCCGAGGCCGGCGAGGATGATCATGAGCCTGGTCCATGTCTCGTCTTCAACGAAACGGCCCGAAAATCGGGGTGATTTTCGGGCCGTCTATCAGTCTATCAGGCCGGAACCGGTCCGGCGAGCCCTTGATCAGGCTTCGGCTTCTTCGCCTTCGGTCGTGCCGCCAGCCGGTGCCACGATCGTTGCAATGGTGAAGTCGCGGTCGGTGATGACGGGGGTCACGCCGGCCGGCAGCTTCACATGCGAGATGTGCAGGCTGGCGCCGATCTTGTGACCTGCGAGGTCAACCGTGATGAATTCCGGAATGTCGCTGGCCGGGCAGTGCAGTTCGACTGCGTGACGGACGATGTTCAGCACGCCGCCAACCTTGATGCCGGACTTGTCTTCGTTGATGAAGTGAACCGGCACTTCAACAACGACCTGGCTGTCGGCCGATACGCGCAGGAAGTCTACGTGCATGGTGAAGTCGCGAACGACGTCCAGCTGGTAGTCCTTCGGCAAAACGCGGATCTTTTCGCCATTGATGTCGATCACGGCAACGGTGGTCATGAAACCGCCGGCGTGAATGCGCTTGGTCACCTCGTTGGTGTTCAGCGAGATGGAGATGGGGGCCTGCTTGTCACCATAGATGACAGCGGGAATGAGACCGTTGCGGCGAAGTTCACGGGAGGACCCCTTACCAACCCGTTCGCGCGTTTCGGCCTTGAGCTCGTAAGATGCGTGGCTCATGGCATTTCCTTTCGATGTTATATGGAGAGCCTTGCGGATAGGCATGCGCCGGGCCGCAAAACCGGAGGCGTTGTCAAAACGCTTCCATCCGCGTTGCCTCCAAGGGTGTCTACGCGGGTGGGCGCGCTATAATACAGTCAGCCCGGAAACGCAAGAAGCGGCGGGCTTTTCGGCCGCAATTGCCGGTTTTGTCGATCCGGGCTGCGGCAAGATCGTTCGGTTAGGCGGCCAATAAGCAATATGCTAACCATTATTGGCAAGCCTTTTGAAATTGACGACTGTTAAATCATCATCTGTTGAAATGCTATTATGGCCGGTGAAACATGCTGAACGTCCTGACCTGTATCGTAGTTGAGCACGATTCGGTCTTTCTTGCCGCAGCCGTCGCAGTCTGCGTGCTGGGTTCGCTGCTGACGATGCGGCTCTTTGCCCGCGCGCGCAACAACAGGGGCATGACGCGGCTCAGCTGGCTTGGGCTGACGGCGATCGTTGGCGGCGCCTCGATCTGGACCACGCATTTCGTCGCCATCATGGGATATGACGTGGCAACGCCGAGCGGCTATGAGCCGGTCGTCACCTTGCTGTCGCTGGTCAGTGCCGTGCTGACGACGGGCGCCGGCCTTGCCATCGCTGCCTATGCGACACGCGGCCTCTTGATTGAGGGTGGCGGTGCGATCCTCGGCCTTGGCATTGCGCTGATGCATTATCTCGGCATGTCGGCCTATCAGGTTCAGGCCGACATGGTCTGGGACACCACTTATGTCGTCGCTTCGCTGGTGCTCGGTGCGTTTTTCGGTGCGCTCGCCACGAACAGGGTGGCGCGCCCTCATACACGCTTCTGCATGTATGGCGGTGGCGTCTCGCTGATTTGCGCGATTGCCCTGATGCATTTTACCGGCATGACAGCGGTAACCATGGTGCCCAATGCCGAAGCGCTGGCGCCTGTCGATGTCTTGCACAACGGCGTGCTGATCGTGGTGATCCTGTCGATCATCACGGTGATCCTGTCGCTCGGTGCCACGACCTATGCGATTGACATGCAGACAACGCGAGCCTCGTTTGAGCGCTACCGCCATCTGTCGCTGCATGACGCCTTGACGGGCCTGCCGAACCGCACAGCATTCATGGAGCATATCGAACGCCTGCTGGAACGGTCGGTCGATCGCACGGGCAAGATGATGGTCCTGTCCTTCGATCTGGATCGCTTCAAGGAAATCAATGACGTGCGGGGTCATGCGGCAGGCGACCACGTGCTGCGCACGGTGTCGGCGCGCATGGCGGCGAAATTGCGCGACGGGGAGTTCATCGCCCGTACCGGGGGCGATGAATTCGTAGCCGTTTCCGGCGCCTATTTCACCCAGAAGGATGCCCATCAACTGGCGCAGCGGCTGATCACGGAGATCTGCCAGCCGATCGATTGGAACGGCGAAGTGATCGGTGTCGGCACGAGCATCGGCATATCGCTCTATCCCGACAATGCCGAGACCATCGACGACCTGCTGGCCCAGGCCGATGTCGCCATGTACCGGGCGAAAGCGACGGGATCGAACAATATCTGTTTCTACGACACGTCGATGGACCAGGCGGCGCGCGAGCGCAATGCCCTGGCGCTGGACATGCGTGCCGGCTTCCAGCGGGGCGAGTTCGAACTCTACTACCAGCAGCAGAACAACACGGTCGGAGGAGAGCTCGTCGGTTTCGAGGCCTTGATGCGCTGGAACCATCCGGTTCGCGGCAAGGTGTCGCCGGTCGAGTTCATCCCGATTGCGGAAAAGACCGGCCTGATCATCGAGCTTGGCAACTGGGCGATCCGGGAGGCCTGTCGCGAGGCCACCACCTGGAAGCGCCCCCTGCGTGTGGCGGTCAATGTCGCGCCGCAGCAGCTTGCCAACAACAACCTGCCTGCCGTCGTGCACCAGATCCTGATCGATACCGGTCTTGCGCCGCATCGGCTGGAGCTGGAGATCACCGAGTCCGGCATCATTGCCGACCAGCAGCATGCGCTGCACATCATCCGTCAGCTGAAGGTGCTGGGCGTGAAGATCGCGATGGACGATTACGGCACCGGGTATTCGTCGCTGTCGACGCTTCAACTGTTTCCTTTCGACAAGATCAAGATCGACCGCGGCTTCATTGATGGCGTCGCAACGAGCCGGCAGTCGGCGGCCATCGTGCGGTCGACGCTGATCCTGGCGGCGAGCCTCGATATCCCCGTCCTGGCCGAGGGCGTGGAAAACGAGGAACATATCCGCTTCCTGACGGCCGAAGGCTGCCATCAGGTGCAGGGCTATTTCTACAGCCGTCCCGTGCCGCGCGGCGATATCCAGGAGATGGTCAACCGCGAAGGCGCGGATCCGGACAGTGCGGTCGCGCCGGACCAGCAGGAGCCTGTCACACGGGCGGCCTGAGGTCATCCTTTCGTCGCGGGTCGTGATTCCCCGATTGAAAGATGCCGGTACCGCGCTCATGATGCCATGGCATCCGGAGGAGCGCATGCGGCATCTCACAACACATTCCGACAGGGTTTACGATACGGCATCTCAGCGGTCCGCGGCGATCAGTTCGCCGATTGCGGCCTCCTGGCGTCGCTGCCTTGATGTGCACCATCTCGCCCCGGAGGAGGCGCGGCGGCCGGTTCAGGTCGAGCAGGCGCGGTTCGAGGAGGCCCGGCAACGGCTGCAGCCGGTCATCGAAGCCTGCGCGGAGGACTTCGACCGGCTTTACCAGACGGTCGGGCGCGCCGGTTGCTGCATTGTCTTGTCCGACCGGGATGGCGTGATCGTCGATCGCCGCAGCGGTGCTGGCGATGACGTTGATTTCCGGCGGCTGGGGCTCTGGCAACAGAATGTCTGGAGCGAGGCCAGTGTGGGGACCAACGGCATCGGCACGGCGCTCGCCGATGAGCGTCCCGTCGTCATCCATCGCGACCAGCATTTTCTATCCTCCAACATCGCGCTGAGCTGCGTGACAGCACCGTTCCGGGATCATCTCGGTCGGGTGGCCGGGGCGGTCGATATCTCAACCTGCCGCGATGACGTGAGCGAGCTGACGCTGGCGATCCTGTCGCAATCGGTCCGCGATGTCGTGGGCCGCGTGGAATCCTGCCTGTTCCGGCTGGCTTTTCCGGCGGCGCGGATGGTTCTGGTTCCGTCAGGCTCTTCCGTTGCCAGCGCGCTGCTTGCGGTCGATGCCGACGATGTGGTGGTGGGCGCCAACCGGGCGGCGCGATTGGCGCTGAAGCTGGACGATGCTGCCCTGGCACGGGGATTGCCGGCCGCCGACGTATTGCTGGAGCAGCGACCGTCAGGCGCATCGGAACTCGACGATGCCGAGCGGGCGGCGCTTCGCCGGGCCTTGTCACGCAGCAACGGCAATGTGTCGCAGACAGCGCAGGAACTCGGCATCAGCCGCGCCACGCTGCACCGCAAGCTGAAGCGCTTCGGCCTGCAATGACATTCCTGTCCGTATGTGTCGCATAACTGAAACAGTGTGCGCTGCGATATGGCCTGTGGTGACTACCGCCGACCGGGATTCGCGATGATCATTCGCCCACGGCCCACGGAGGGGCTGCCATCATCAGGGAGGATGAAGACATGAATATTCAGGTTCAACCGGTCGCAGGCACGCCGTTCAAGCTGAAATACGGCAATTTCATCGGCGGCGAATTCCGCGAGCCGGTCAATGGCCGCTATTTCGAGAACATCACGCCCGTCACCGGCGGCAAGCTCTGCGACGTGGCGCGCTCGGACGCCAGCGATATCGATCTGGCGCTGGATGCCGCCCATGCCGCCAAGGACAAGTGGGGCCGCACCTCGACTACCGAACGGGCGAACCTCCTCAACAAGATCGCCGACCGCATGGAGGCCAATCTCGAACTGCTGGCGCGCGCCGAGACCTGGGACAACGGCAAGCCCCTGCGCGAGACCATGGCCGCGGATATTCCGCTGGCGATCGACCATTTCCGCTATTTCGCCGCCTGCGTGCGCTCCCAGGAAGGCACGATCGGCGAGGTGGATCATGACACGGTCGCCTATCATTTCCATGAGCCACTCGGCGTCGTCGGCCAGATCATTCCCTGGAACTTCCCGATCCTGATGGCGGCCTGGAAGGTGGCGCCTGCGCTCGCCGCCGGCAATTGCGTGGTGCTGAAGCCGGCCGAGCAGACGCCGGCCTCCATCCTGGTTCTCGCCGAACTGATCGCCGATCTTCTGCCGCCGGGTGTGCTCAACATCGTCAACGGCTTTGGCCTGGAAGCCGGGAAGCCGCTGGCGACCAGCCCCCGCATCGCCAAGATCGCCTTTACCGGCGAGACCTCGACCGGGCGGCTGATCATGCAATATGCCAGCCAGAACCTGATCCCGGTGACGCTGGAACTCGGCGGCAAGTCGCCGAACATCTTCTTTGAAGACGTCATGCGCGAGGACGACGACTATCTCGACAAGGCGCTGGAAGGCTTTGCCATGTTCGCGCTGAACCAGGGCGAGGTCTGCACCTGCCCGAGCCGGGCGCTGGTGCATGAGAAGATCTATGATCGGTTCATGGAAAAGGCGATCAAGCGCGTGGAAGCCGTGCAGCAGGGGCATCCGCTGCAATTGTCGACCATGATCGGTGCGCAGGCCTCCAGCGAGCAGCTCGAAAAGATCCTGTTCTATATCGACATCGGCAAACAGGAAGGTGCGGAGGTGCTGACCGGTGGCTATCGCAACGAACTGCCGGGCGAACTGGCCGGCGGCTATTACGTGAAGCCGACGGTGTTCCGCGGGCACAACAAGATGCGCATCTTCCAGGAGGAGATCTTTGGGCCTGTTGTGTCCGTCACCACCTTCAAGGACGAGGCCGAAGCGCTGGAACTCGCCAACGACACGCTTTATGGCCTCGGTGCCGGCGTGTGGAGCCGCGATGCCAATACCTGCTACCATTTCGGCCGGAACATCCAGGCCGGTCGCGTTTGGACCAATTGCTACCATGCCTATCCGGCCCATGCGGCCTTCGGCGGCTACAAGCAGTCGGGCATCGGTCGCGAGACGCACAAGATGATGCTCGACCACTACCAGCAGACCAAGAACATGCTGGTGTCCTACAGCCCGAAGGCGCTTGGGTTCTTCTGATGGTTCCGCACCTCCCCCTTGAGGGGGGAGGTCGCAGCGGAACTGCGGGTGGGGGTGACTGTGCCGCCGCCGAAAGGGTCACCCCACCCCGGCACTGCTTGCCGACCCTCCCGCACAAGGGGAGGGTGCGCCCGTTGCTCTGATTTGCCCCTCACCCTAACCCTCTTCCCGCAAGCGGGGAAAGGGGACTTGCTGGAGCCAGTCATGACCAAACAAGATGAACCCCGCGTCATCGCCACCGATACTGCTCTGACCTTGATTGCCGAAATTCGTCTCGAGCATCCCGACATCCTTTTCCACCAGTCCGGTGGCTGCTGCGATGGGTCGTCGCCGATGTGTTATCCGGCCGATGAATACAGGGTGGGCGAGACGGATGTGCTGTTGGGTGAGATCGGCGGGGTGCCGTTCTATATCCATGCCTCGCAATATGCGCTGTGGCAGCACACGCAATTGATCATCGACGTGGTGCCGGGTAGGGGCGGCATGTTCTCGCTCGACAATGGTCGGGAGAAGCGGTTCCTGACGCGATCACGGCTGTTTGGTGGCGACGAGGTTTGTCCCTTGCCGAGCGAGACGGGTATCCCGAAATGAAAACCCCGTGGCAGGCATCGGCCTCCACGGGGTTTCCCTGTGTATTTTTGCCGGTTACGTCAGGCCGCGCGGCTCTGGCGGTAGGCGGCCACGGGGGCTGCGCCGATCTGGAAGTGGCTGACCTGCTGGGTCAGGCCATCAGCCTCGCTGGAGAGCGCAAAGGCGGCAGCGGTGGTTTCCTCGACCATGGCGGCGTTCTGCTGGGTGACGTGGTCGAGATCGTTGACCGAGGCGTTGATCTCGCCCAGCCGGCCTGACTGTTCGCGGGAGGCCGCGGCAATCGCGCCGATATGCTCGTTGATCGACACGATGTTGGCCTCGATCAAATGCAGGCTCTCGCCGGTCTTCAGAACGAGGGCCACGCCACCTTCGACATCGGCCGTCGAGGTGTTGATCAGGTTGTTGATGTCGCGGGCAGCACCTGAGGATTTCTGCGCGAGTTCGCGGACTTCCTGGGCGACGACCGCGAAGCCCTTGCCGGCTTCACCGGCGCGGGCGGCTTCAACCCCGGCGTTGAGCGCCAGCAGGTTGGTCTGGAACGCGATCTGGTCGATGACGTCGATGATCTGGCGGATCTTGGCCGAGGAGCTTTCGATCCGTTCCATGGCAACGATGGCTTCGTTGACGACGGTGGACGAGGTCTTGGCACCATTCAGAGCCGTGGCGGCAACATCGACGGCGGTCTCGCAACGCTTGAGCGCGTCATTGACCGAACCGGTCATTTCGCCCAGCGCCGCGGCTGCTTCCTCCAGCGAGGCTGCCTGGCGCTCGGTGCGGTGGGCGAGGTTTTCCGAAGCCGACTTGAGATCGCCCGAGCCGGCGCGGATCGTGTCTGCGCTTTCGCTGATGCTGCGGATCGTCGCTTCCAGCTTGTCGACCGAGTCATTGAAGTCAAGCCGGAGGTGATCGAGCGAGGGAACGAAGGGACGCTCGATGCGCAGGTTCAGCTTACCGGCCGAGAGGTTCTGCAGGCCAGTGGCGAGAGCCGAGACGGCATCCTCCAGTTCCTGGGCGCTGCGGGCCTTCTCGGTTTCGCGCTGCCGGCGCTCCTCGTCGATCTGCTGCCCACGGGTGACGGCGTCGGCTTCCATGCGTTCCTTTTCGAGCGCATTCTGGCGGAAGGATTCCAGCGCCCGTGCCATGGTGCCGATTTCGTCGGACCGGGTGGTGGCCTTGATGTCGATATTCTTGTCGCCGTCGTTCAGCCGGTTCATCAGCTTGGCGAGATCGGTGAGCGGACGGGTGAGGCTGGACGAAACCAGCACGCCGACGCCGCCCATGCAGGCCAGCACGGCGACGGTCGCCAGGAATGCGTACCAGGCCAATTCGTTGGCGGCCGCCAGTACTTCCTTTTCGCCCTGGCCGATCACCAGCAGATGCGGCTGGCCGAAGACGTCAACCGGCAGATAGGAGTAGAACGTGCCCTTGCCGCTGGTATCGGAGAACAGGGTGCCGGTCTGCTGGGTCTTGGCGGCGTCTGTCAGGCGGCCTGGAATGCTGGCGCCGGCGCCGGTCGAGACAGTGCCGCTGCGCAGGGAGCCGGTGCTGGACAGGAGATAGGCATCGTCGATCGTCTTGCCGAGCCCTTCAGGAGCCAGAACACCATCCATCTTGGTAGCGGAGATGCGCATGATGATCGTGCCCTTGCGCACGACCTGGCCCCAGACGGAGATGGCGAGCGGCTTGGCGACGAAGGCGGAGACCGTGCCGTCCTCGGACTTGAAGTCGACGAAACCTGACCGATGAATCTGGTCGTCGGCGCCGGCCTGGACAGCATCATAGACCGTCTTCATCGCGGCGTTCTGCGGATCGGTGACCTTGGTCAGGAATTCCGGACCCTTCGTGACGCTGTAGATGATCATGCCATTGGTGTCGGTGACGAAGATATCGCTGACATTCGAATTCTTCCAGGCACTGGAAATGGTGCCGTGAATGCCGGCGTGGCGCACGCCATAGAGCAGCTTCAAGCCGGCGCCATCGAAGGCGGCGCGCTGCTCGGGCGTCTTTGAGGGATCCTGGAAAGCCTTGATGACGTCAGCCGCTTCGATGCCGATCAGGTTCGTCACCGTTTCCGACGCTTCGCCGATTGCGGTGTTCTGGGCAAGCTCTGCCAGCGATTGGTCCACCCGCTGGGTATAGGCCTTGATGGCCTTGGCCTGGTTGCCAGCCACGGAATCGAGCCGGAGTTCGCTGGCTTCGATCAGGCCCGACTTGCCGATCTGATAGCTGATGGCGCCGACGGAAAGGCAGGAGACCAGCGTTGCGCCGAGCACCAGCGTCGCAAACTTGGCCTTGACGGACGAAAATGGTCCGGACTTTGTACCCTTAATAGACATAAAACATCCCCCAAAATGCACTCCAGGGGAAGTTTCGATTAAATTTGTTGCAAAGGTCTTAAGTCAGCATTCTCACTATCGACCCCAAGCGCGCTGGCACCGCCATCCATGGTGATGGCATAACGGGCATGGCCTTGTCAGTCGAACAGGCTGGAAACCGATTCCTCGGCGCTGGTCCGGTTGATCGCTTCGCCCAACAGGTTGGCGGTGGTCAGGACGCGGATGTTATGGGCCGATTGCACCGCGGTCGTGGGCTGGATGGAATCGGTGATCACCAATTCGCGCAGCTTGGAGGAGGTGACGCGGGCGACAGCGCCGCCAGAGAGAACACCATGAGTGATATAGGCGGTGACGCTCGTGGCGCCGTGCTTCAGCAGAGCCTCAGCAGCATTGCAAAGCGTGCCGCCGGAATCGACGATGTCGTCGATTAGGATACAGTCCTTGCCGGTCACGTCACCGATGACGTTCATGACCTCGGATTCACCGGGACGGTCGCGACGCTTGTCGACGATCGCCAGCAGGCAGTCCAGTCGCTTGGCAAGCGACCGGGCCCGCACCACGCCGCCGACGTCAGGCGAAACCACCATGACGTTCTTGGTGTCGTAGTGTTCCTTCACGTCACGGGCCAGGATCGGAACCGCATAGAGGTTGTCGGTCGGGATATCGAAGAAGCCCTGGATCTGGCCGGCATGAAGGTCGAGCGTCAGAACGCGGTCAGCACCGGCCTCGGTGATCAGGTTGGCCACCAGCTTGGCGGAGATCGGCGTGCGCGGGCCTGACTTGCGGTCCTGGCGGGCATAGCCGAAATAGGGCAGCACCGCGGTGATGCGGCGCGCCGAGGAACGGCGGAACGCATCGATCATGATCAGGAGTTCCATCAGGTGGTCATTGACCGGAAACGAGGTCGACTGGACCACGAAAATGTCTTCACCGCGGACATTTTCCTGCACTTCCACGAAGATTTCCTGGTCGGCGAAGCGCCTGACGCTGGCTTTTCCTAGTGGTACATTGAGATAATTGCAGATGGCCTCGGCGAGGTGCCGGTTCGAATTACCTGCGAATACCTTCATAGTGGCCCGCCCGTTAGCATGCTGAATGGGGGCCTTTTACCGCCCTTGACCTCGAATGCAAGGGGTTAGGCTGTCCGGCCGTTGGATTTCGTTAAAAGCCTGTGACTTGTTTGCGTCAACCCGGAGCGCCACGGCGCCAGGACATGTATTCGGCAATCGTCTTGGTGGCGATCTGCTGCATCAACTGGGGCGGGACCGCCGCCCAGGGATCGCCGGCGGCAGAGGCGAATGTTTCCTGTCCCTGGATGCGGTGCAGCCGTCCGCCATTGGCGTCGAGCACGTCCCAGACATAGACGACGTTGACCTTGCCGGCATCGCTGAAGGCGGAGAAGTAGCCCTTCAGGATATGGTCGCTGGCGGGATCGCCGGAACCCTTGATGGTGAGCCCATTGGCGCGGGCATCGGCGCCGAGCTGCCGCGACAAGGGCGTGACCGCCTGCACCGGCGCTCCGATGATGGGAAGGAAGCGGATGGTCGGGCCACCCGCCGGCGCGACGGCCGCCTGTTGTTGCTGTTGCTGCGGGGCCGGTTGCTGCTGTTGCGGAGCCGGCTGCTGTTGCTGGATGGGAGACGGTTGTTGCAGGGCGTTCTGCCGGGCCGCCGTCTGCTGCAGCGTTGGCTGCTGGCCATTGCCGTAAACCGGCGGTGGCGGTTGCATCGGGCCATTGCCGGCGGCGAGCGATTGGGCCTGGGCATCCAGCGAATTCTGCGCCGGCATCGCGCCGGATTGCATCGTGTTTGAAGCCGGTGCGGCGGGAAAGGGCTGGTTCGGTTCCGACTGGGCCTGGTCGTAAGCCGTTCCGGCGCCGCCCGACGTCGTCATGGCGGAGCCATCGCCGACATCGGCGGGCGGTGTCAGCGTGTCGGTGGTGTTACAGGAGGCGAGACCCGCCGCGATGGCGAGGATCAGCGCCGCAAGTTTGACAAAACCCATGCCCGTCCTCGTTGTCTGCGTGCAAGGCGCAGTCCTCCACACGATTTATGGGTGCTTGCGCCCTTGCCTGTCAATTCCCCCATTTTACATGATCGTGATGCCCATTGCCTATCGTGCAATCAGGTCGAGGGGATGGCGCGAGAGGGCGCGCGGTGCCTCTTCCGTTGTGAGATAGGTGTGGCCAAGGCTCATGGCGACGCCGCGCTCGCTGTCCATGATGATCATATGCACGAAGAGCGACATGTCGGCCTTGATCTCCTGCGGGTTGCCGGTGTGGAACATCTGGTGCTCCATCCATGACGGGGAGAACCGCGCGCCGAGCGAATAGCCGCAGGCATTGAGCCGATGCCGGGTCAGGCCGCGATCGTCCATGATCTTGGCATGGGTGTCGAAGACATCGCCGAAGGTATGGCCGGGGCGTAGAACCTGTTCGATCGCCTTGATGGTTTCCAGGCAGGCCGTATAGAGTTCCCGGTGGCGGCTCGTGACATCGCCAAGCACCACGGTGCGCATCATCGCCGCATGGTAGTGGGCGCTGGCGCCGGCCCATTCCAGCGTAAGTTGATCCTTGTCATCGAGCTTGCGGCGGCCGGCCTTATACCGGCACAGCAGCGCATCCTTGCCCGAGCCGATGATGAACTCATTGGCCGGATAATCGCCGCCGCCGGCAAAGATGGCGCCCTGCATGGCCGCCAGGATATCCGCTTCGTCTGCGCCGGGCCTGATGATCTGGAGGGCGGCATCGAGCGCATCGTCGGCCAAGGCAGCAGCCCGTTCGACATAGGCGATTTCCGCGGAGCTCTTGATCAGCCTCAGGCCGCTCACGAGATAGGAGGCGTCGACGATCTGGCCGAAACTCATCAACTGGTTGTCCAGGAGCCGCGCCACGCGGCCCGTCATGCCATGGGTGTCATATTCCACGCCGATGCGAGCGCCGAGCAGGTCCATGTCGTTCAACAGGTTGCGCAGATCGACGGTAGGGTCCGCATTGACCCGGTCGACCCAGACGAGGACGTTGTCGATGATGGAGGTGTGGCGCGCCTGGCGGAGATCGGCGGAGCGGGTCAGCAGCGTCATCGTGCCGTCCGCCTTCACCACCAGGGTTTGGAAGAAGCAGTAGCCGAAGGTGTCGTAGCCGGTCAGCCAGTACATGCTTTCCTGAGCAAAGAGCAGCAGGGCATCCAGCTTTTCCTCGCGCATCCGCTCCGTCAGCCTGTTCATGCGGGCGGCATATTCGCTGTTGTCGAAGTGCAGGGCCATATCGGTCGCCTTTCGTGGCTGGATGGTATCTGGTTCGTCGCGCGGGTGGTCAGGGCAGGCGGCGTTTGCCGCCGCCGTCATGCCTCCCGGATGGCGATGGCGGAGAGAAGTCGTCCATAGTCCGGCTCGACGGCATGGGTGGTGCGGCGATAGGAGTAAAAGCGCTTAGGGTCGGCATAGGTGCACAGGCCAAGGCTTGTGGCCGTTACCCCCGCAGCCGACAGGCGTTTCAGGGTGAGCGCCGGCAGGTCGAACATGGCATGGCCCGGCTTGGCGGACGGCGTGAAGAAGGATTGATAGGACGGATCGTGATCGATGAAGCGGGCCACATATTCGGGACCTACTTCATAGTTGGCGCTGCTGATCGAGGGCCCCAGGGTCGCGCGGATGTTTTCGCGGCGGGCGCCGAGCGCAATCATGGCCTCAATGGTGTTTTCCAGCACGCCGTACAAGGCGCCCTTCCAGCCGGCATGGGCAGCACCGACCACGCCTGCTTCAGGGTCGGCAAAGAGAATGGGGCCGCAATCGGCGGCAAGCACGCCTAGAATGATCCCAGGTGTCGCTGTCACCATGGCGTCGGCCGCGGGGCGTTCCGCCACGTTGTCCGCCGTCACCACGACGACATCGGGTGAATGAACCTGGTGCACGGTGGCGAGGCGCGCGGGATCGATGTCGAACCAGCGGCTGGCACGCGCCCGGTTTTCCATCACCGCCTCACGCTCATCGCGGGAACCGAGACCGACATTCAGCCCGGCATAGATGCCGGAGGAGACGCCGCCCTGGCGAGTAAAGAAGCCGTGCTTCAGCCCCGGCGAAGAGAGAAGGGGCGATTCGATCGGCTGCACGTGATGGTGATCCTGCGTCATGCTTTTGTCTGCTGGGTTATTAGGGACAAGGGAAAGGTTGCGGGCCGTGCGCGCGCCGGTCCGTGCCAGCACATCGCTTCTCTTGGCGCCTCCAATCCAGCGGCGCAATGTATTGATGATGGTGGCCCAAGCCGGCGCGTGCTGTCAATCCGTCACGCGGAAGGGTTCCAGTCGCACCGAGGGGCTGGAAACGGCGAGCACCTTGAACAGCTCGCCCATGCGGCCCTCACCGGCGCCGGCCAGACGCTCGACGGCCGTCTTGATCGCGCGCCGTGTATGGTCGGTCTTGTCGCGACCCAGCGCTGTTGCACGGGTCTCGATGCCGAGCCCGGCAAGAAAATCGCCCTGGAACATGCAGCCGTTGAGATGGGCGCCGGCGGCGACGGCCGTTCGTGCCAGATGGGCAAAATCGACATGGCTGGTCAGATCCGCCAGACCGGGATTGTCGAGCGGCCCATCATATTCGTGGTTGCGCACTGCCTGCAGTGTGTCGCCATAGCCTGTGGTCATGTGGCCATAGTCGATGATCAGCGCCGTTCCGCCGAACAGATGCAGCCGCTCGCATATGGCCTGCATCACCGCCTGGCGAGCCGGGGCGAATTCGAACACGGTGCCGTCGGCGGGGAGTCCGCCCTCCGGCAGCAGTGCGGGATCGAGGGTCGCAATGCCGATCTTGAAGGCGAGGTTGTCATCGGCGTCGAGGCCGATCATGCGTTCGCGAAAACCGGTCGGCGTCTTGACGAACTGGCGGATCGGAATGGCGTCGAACAATTCGTTGGCGGCCAACAGCGTGAAGCCGGGCGGCAATTCACCGAAGCTGCCGTGCCAGCGCACCTTGCCCTGGTGTTCGATCAGCGTCTCGTTCTGGACTGCGCGCAGCCGATCGCTGGTTTCCACCAGGTGAACCGTGCAGCTCTGGTAGAGCTTGGGCGCAATGCGCGAGATCACCCGCAGCATGTCCGCCATCATGGTGCCGCGGCCCGGGCCGATTTCGGCCAGATGAGTTCCATCGGGCTCGCCATGGCTTTGCCAGGCATGCACCATGAAGACACCGATCATTTCGCCGAACAACTGGCTGATTTCGGGCGCGGTGATGAAATCGCCAGCGATGCCGAAAGGCTCGCGGGTCTTGTAGTAGCCGTGTTCCGGATCGGCCAAGCAGAGAGCGAAAAAATCCGTCACGCTGATCGGACCGGAGGTCCGGATCAGGGTCTTGATCTTGTTTCCGAGCGCGGTACTCACAATTCAACCTCGCTTTTGAAGTTCACGCCAATGCGGCCGCGCGGTTTGCCCGCCAAACGGCCCATAGGCCCAAGAGCACCATGGGTAGCGACAAAACCATACCCATCGTCAGCCAGTTCCCGACGAGATAGCCGATATGGGCATCCGGCTCGCGGAAAAACTCGACCGCAATACGCGAGCACCCGTAGAGAATGATGAAGACACCGGTGATGCGGCCAGGCGCCTTCAAGGCATCGAAGCGTCGGGCCAGGATCTGCAGCACCAGGAGCGTCAGCAGGCCCTCAAGCAGGGCTTCGTAAATCTGGCTGGGATGTCGGGCAAAGGGGCCGCCGGTGGGGAAGACCACGGCCCAGGGCACGTCCGTGATGCGGCCCCATAATTCGCCATTGATGAAATTGGCGATGCGGCCGAAGAACAGCCCGACGGGCGCGACGCTGGCTATGATGTCGAACAGGCTCCAGACCGGGATGCCGTTGCGCCGGGCAAACAGGATCATGGCGATAGTGGTGCCAATGAGGCCGCCATGGAAGGACATGCCGCCGTTCCAGATCTCGATGGCGCGCAACGGGTTGGCCGCAATCGCCGCCATGTCATAGAACAGGATATAGCCCACGCGGCCGCCCAGCACGATACCAATCGCTGCCCAGACGAGAAAGTCATCGAGATGGGCGCGGGTGATCTGCGATTGGCTGCCATGCCAAAGGCGGTCTCGCGACGCCATGTCGCGCGCGACCAGCCAGCCCAGCATAATGCCGACAACATAGGCGATGCCATACCAGTGAATCGAGAGTGGCCCGATCGATAGCGCCACCGGGTCTATGGACGGAAACGGCAGTATGGCGAAAAGGTTGGCGGCTGACTGCAAGCTATCGGTTCCTCAAGGGTCCGCGGAAAATGGCGTTCCAATTCGGTACGGTCAAGATGTATTATTCCTGATATACAGTTAATGCTGGATGCTTAGGGAACGCTGCGGCGCTAAATCCACTTGCATCGGCGGCGGCGAAACCCTACCTCAATGACATGCCGCCCGTGGCGAGGCGCAAGCCTCTTTTTTACAGGAGCTTTATCCATGACGACCGGACCCAATCGTATTATGGACGAATTCGCCAAACTCATGACCGATGCCGCCGGCGCGGCGCAAGGCGTTCGGCGCGAGGTGGAGACGGCCTTCCAGGCACAGGCCGAGCGCTGGCTGAACAGCCTTGATGTGGTCAAGCGCGAGGAATTCGAGGTCGTGCGCGAGATGGCGCTGAAGGCCCGTGACGAGAACGACGCCTTGCGCGCCCGCATCGACGCCCTTGAGGCTCGGCTGGCCGCTGAAGGCAAGTAAGCGGATCAGATCCGTCAATCCTTGATAATGCTGAACGGCGATGCAGCCTCTGCGTCGCCGTTTTTCGTTTGGCCGGCATGGCTGGCCCCTGGCTAATCGCGAAGGACAAGCTGAATCGTCCGCTGCGTCGGCGCCCTCGTGAATCAACTCCGCTTCGAAGCCCCTTCATGGGGAGGTTCAAGGCGTTCGGATAAGGCCTCAAGCCGATTTTCGGGCCTCTTTTCAGGCCAAAAACGCGGCTGTTTTTCCACATGTGGGAAAGCCTGAAAAAGCCAATTCAAAGAGTCGTTTAACTGCGTCGCCGCATGCAGGAAGCGAAGGGCTGTCCACAGCGGTTTCTGCGATTTTCCGCCTCGGGGCTGGTGTTGAGACTCCGCCGTTATACACTGATTTTAAATGATGATTCGAAACAGGGACTGGCAAGCTTCGGGCAGGGTGGGCGTTTTATCCTCGGGCTGTTCAGTCTCGTTTCTTCTGTAATGTTTCCGGTCAGTGGTGTGTGTTTTTCGGCGTTTCAGCACGAGCACGCATTCATTCCGGTCTAGAGGATGCCGCATGAGCCTAATGGAAATTGAATTCGAACGTCAGTCCAACCCGGTCGACATGATCGAGTTTGTCGCATCGAACAACGACTGGACGTTCGAACGGTCGGGCGAAGACGAAATCGCCATGACCGTCGAGGGACATTGGGCGGACTATCATGTCTCGTTCTCCTGGATGGAAGAGTTCGAGGCGCTGCACCTGGCATGCGCCTTCGATATCCGCGTGCCGGAAAGCCGGGTCAACGAAGTCATCCGGCTACTGTCTCATGTGAATGGTCAGGTTCTGATGGGCCATTTCGACCTTTGGCGGGTCGAGGATGTGGTGATCTTCCGTCAATCCTTGCTGCTGGCCGGCGGTGCGGAGCCGACCAATCGCCAGGTCGAAGTGCTGCTCTCCAGCGCCATTGAAGCCTGTGAGGCCTATTTCCAGGCCTTCCAACTGGTCGTCTGGTCGGGCATGGATGCCAAGAGCGCCATGGACGCCGTTCTGTTCGAAACTGTCGGCGAGGCCTGAAGCATGACTGGCATGCCGATCGGCCGTATCGTTCTCGTCGGTGCGGGTAATATGGGTGGGGCCATGCTGACGGGCTGGCTCAAGAGTGGAATTCCCGGTGACAGTGTCACGGTGGTCGACCCCAATCCCTCCGATGCCATGAAGGCGAAGTTGGCCGAGGCTGGTGCAACGTGGACCGCCGAGGCAGGCGCTGCGGGTCGCGCCGATATCCTGTTCATCGCGGTCAAGCCGCAGGTCATGGATGCAGTCCTTCCCGCCTTCAAGGCGGTTGTCGGGCCGGATACGGTTGTCGTGTCCGTCGCGGCCGGTAAGACGCTCGCCTCCATGGAAAGTCATCTCGGTCCGGCGGCCATGGTTCGCGCCATGCCCAATACGCCTGCCATGATCGGCCGCGGCGTGACCGGCGCTTTCGCCAACGACAAGGTTTCCGCCGCCCAGCGCGATCTCGTGCATCAGTTGCTGGCGGTCTCTGGCCCCGTGGAATGGGTCGGCTCGGAGGCCGAAATCAACGCCGTGACCGCCGTCTCCGGTAGCGGACCGGCCTATGTGTTTTATCTCGTCGAGTGCATGGCTGAGGCAGGCCGTAAAGCCGGCCTGCAGGCGGACCTAGCCTTGCGTCTCGCACGAGAAACTGTCGCGGGGGCTGGTGAACTGCTTCACCAGTCCCCGGACACTCCTGATCGCCTGCGGCAGAACGTGACCTCTCCCGGCGGCACGACCGCGGCCGCATTGGCTGTGCTGATGGATGAAAAGGGCATGCAACCGCTGTTCGATGCGGCAATCGAGGCCGCGCGCAAGCGCGCCGAGGAGCTGGCGCAATGAGCGGAACAGGCGAGGCCCGCGAGGCGATCACCTATGCCGATTTCGAGAAGGTGGATATCAGGGTCGGCACCATCGTCGAGGTCGAGGCGTTTCCCGAGGCTCGCAAGCCGGCCTTCAAGCTGAAGATCGATTTCGGCCCTGCCATCGGCATCCGCAAGTCCTCGGCCCAGATCACCAAGCGCTACACGCCGGAGACATTGCTCGGACGGCAGGTGCTTGGTGTTGTCAATTTTCCGCCGCGCCAGATCGGCCCGTTTCGTTCCGAGGTGCTGACACTCGGTTTCGCGGATGAGAATGGCGACATCGTGCTGGCTGCCGTCGAGCGCGCTGTGCCGAACGGCGAGAACATGATGTGACGGCCAAACTGCCGCGTTATCAGTGAATGTCCCGGCTCAAGGGATCCGACAGGCTGACGCGGTGAAACTCCACCTCAAAGCCCTTGCGCTGGGGTGAGCAGGTGGTGACACCGACTGAAAGCCTTTTGAAGCGATCCGGGAAATAGGCAAGGCGGGCCATCTTCCAGCTTTTGCCGTCATCCAGGCTATACTGGATGAAGAGCGCGTCGCCAATGCGCGTTGCGCGGGCTGCCAGCGGGCCCTCCAGGCTCGGCAAGGCAAAGGCGGACCAATCCGAGCGGCCCTCCACCGTCACGACCGTGCTGAAGTGGCAGGCGCCGTCGGTGAATTCGATTCCGCATTTCATCCAGTTACCAGCGTCATGGCGGATCATCAGGCCGGCCTGGTCGTAAAGCGTTTCGTAGCGGCCGGTAAACTTGGTCTTCAGCGTGAACTCGCCCTCGCGCTCCACATGCAGGAAATGGCCATTGTCGTGCTGGAAGCCGTAATAGGTGGTCTGCCAGAAATCGGTGTGGTCGCCGGTGCGCACCCGTAGCGCCGTGCCATCGATCTCGTGGTGAGGCGGCGGGTTGAGCCAGGTCATGCTGTGCCAGATGGACATGGGGCGCTCCTTTTGATCGTTCAGGCGGGAATGCGTACCGTCGCTCTCAGCCCACCCAGAGGGCCGTCGGAGAGGGTGACATTGCCGCCATGGGTGCGGGCGATGTCGCGGGCGATGGCGAGGCCAAGGCCTGTGCCCGAGGCATCGAGGTTTCGCGCCTCGTCCAGCCGGTAGAAGGGCTTGAACACGTCTTCCCGGCTTTCGCGGGCGATGCCCGGACCGTCATCGTCGAAATGCAGGGTCAGCCATTTCGCATCATGCACGGCTTCGATGCGCAGGGTCTGGGCATAGCGGCGGGCATTGGAGGCGAGATTGCCGACCAGCCTGGTGAATGCATTGGGCCGCACCGCCAGATTGTCGTCGCCTGAAATCGTGTAGCTGTAGTCCTTGCCGTGCAACACGAACTCGTTCCTGAGGTTTTCCAGGATGGTGCTGAGCTTGACCTTGCCGACATCCTCTTCCGCTTCGCCCCGCGCAAAGGCCATATAGCCTTCAAGCATGGTCTGCATGTCGTCGACATCCTTGTTCAGGTATTCGAGATCGGGACTGTCGCCAGCCAGCGCCAGTTGCAGCTTGAAGCGGGTCAGGATGGTGCGCAGGTCGTGGCTGACGCCGGTCAGCATGGCCGTGCGCTGCTCGATCTGCCGTTCGATGCGTTCGCGCATCTGGATGAAGGCGAGGCCGGCGCGGCGAACTTCATCGGCGCCCCGGGGGCTGAAATTCTCCGGCGGCTTCTGTCCCTTGCCGAAGCTTTCTGCTGCCTTGGCCAGCAGCAGGATCGGGCGGATCTGGCCGCGCAGGAACAGGGTTGAGATGATGATCAAGACAAGCGACGTGCTCGCCATCCACACCAGGAAGATATGGCTGTTGGAGGCATAGGCCTGGTTGCGCTGGGCAAAGATGCGCAACACCTTGTCGGGAAGCTGGATGCGGATCTCGACCAGTTGGGAATCACCGACCGTATCGATCCAGTAGGGCCTGTGGATCTGCTGGTTGATCTGGTCGCTCAGCGTCTGGTCGAGGATCGAGAAGAACGGTTTCGGCCTTGGAGCCGGCAACTGGCCGCCCGGCTCGACCGAGATTGTCATGTCGAGCTTTTCACGGGCGATGCGCACGACATTGGCGTAGTCGGGATCGTTGGGATAGGTCTCGATGATCTCGATCAGCGCGGCGATATCGCGGGTGACGGCCGCGGACAGTCGCTCCGTCACCATCTGCCAGTGACGCTCCATGAAGACGAAGGTGACGACCGTCTGCAGGATCAGCATCGGCAGGATGATGATGAGCAGGGAGCGGGCAAACAGGCCCGTCGGCAAGCGCCGGCGCATCCAGCGCAGGAAGCCCCTGAAGCCAGTGGCGGTGCTGCGCTCGTAGTCACGCTTCAGCGAGTCGAGGCCGGGAACCAGGGGCTCGCCCTTCTCGCAGGTGCGCGGCTTTCGCTCGCGAAGACGGGCGAGGCCGGAAAGCAGGTGGTCGCGAAGCTGGTCGATCGCCCGTTCCACCGGTCAGTCCATGCTCAGGCGGTAACCGATGCCGCGCACGGTCTGCAGCCAGACAGGATTGGCCGGATCGTCCTCGATCTTGCGCCGCAGGCGATTGATCTGCACGTCGATGGTACGCTCGCCGACCTCCGTGTCGTTGCCGATCAGTTCATGGCGGGGAATGGTATCGCCGGCACGCGAGGCGAACAGCAGCATGATTTCCTGCTCGCGATCTGTCAGGCGAATGACCTCAGCGGCCTTTTTCAACTCCTTGCGCAGGATCGAGAAGGTGTAGGGCCCGAACATCACCTGTTCGATCTTCGGAGCCTCGGGAACGCTGTTGCGCTTCAGAATGTTGTTAATGCGCAGCACCAGTTCACGCGGGTCGAAAGGCTTGGCGAGATAATCGTCGGCACCGGCTTCCAGGCCGGCAATGCGGGATTCCGCCTCGGAGCGTGCCGTTAGCATGATGATCGGCACCCGCTTGTCGCGCGACAGGCTCTGGGTCAGCGACAGGCCGGACTCACCGGGCATCATCACGTCGACGATCAGGAGGTCGTAGTTCAGCCCCTTGAGTTTGCGCCTGGCCTCGCCGGCATCGGCGGCGACGGTGACGCGAAAGCCTTTTTCGGTGAGGTAGCGATGCAGCAGGTCGCGGATGCGGGTGTCGTCATCCACCACAAGCAGATGCGCGGCGTCGTCCTCGAGTTCGATCTTGCGCGCCATGTCAGTCGATCTCCACGTCCACAGGTGTTGCCGCCTTTTCGCTGTCGCTCATCGCCTTCAGGAACTGCCGCACACCATCGCGCATGTCGGGGTTCAGCGAGTCCATGGCCTTGGCGATCCGTCGGGACTGCGGGTCTGACAAGGCGAGCGCCAGTTCCCGGCCCGCAAGCGTGGGATAAAGCCGCCGCTGGCGCCGGTCCGCCGGTCCTGCCATCTGCCTGATATAGCCGGAATCGATCAGTTCCCTCAACACCCGCGCCAGGCTCTGCTTGGTGATTTGCAGGATGCCGAGGAGGTCCGCCACGGTCATGCCCGGTCGCCGGCTGACGAAATAGACGACCCGGTGATGGGCGCGGCCGAAACCGATCTTGGCGAGGATCGCATCCGGATCGGCGATGAAATCGCGATAGGCGAAGAACAGGAGTTCGATGGTCTCGAAGTCGATGGCCTTGTCATCGACGACGGGCATTTCCGGTATGTCCTTCTTGGCAGTCCGACTGGCGGATTGTCGCGGCACTGGCATGTGTCCTTATATTTCAAGCGCGGGAACGGCTCTCCTGCCGTGAGGATCGTGATACCCCCTGCGCCAACTCCCTGTGATCCGGAATTCCTCCGGCCATGTTTTCGCGGCAAAACTAAGCTCTGCTTAACAAAAACTCCAACGAAAATGATATGCTTTACCATTTTCGACGATATTCGCGCAGCCGCGCCCGACTTGTGCCAAAATGAGAAAATCATCGCTCGCAAAGCCGGCTGCGACGCGGTTACCGCTTCGATGTCCATCCCTATCTGCCTGTTTTCCAGTCCAGCGCAAGGTGTCGCTGATATGGAACAGCACTTCTATGCCAGAGGATTTTGCATGAGCCTTTCCGATACGTTGCAGGACGACCGGCAATCCGCTCGGTTGCAGTTGCGCCCCGTCGTCATTGCCGTGCTTGCCGCCAAGCTGACGGCCGCCGCCATCCTGATCGCCAATGTGAGCATGCCCGGCCATGCCCAGGCGACCGCGGAAATTCTGCGCACCGAGTGAGCTTTCCGGGGATTGGGGCAGTTCTGGCTTTCCCGATGCCCGGGCGATCATTACCTTGGGCGCAATTTCAACAGCGCGTCAGGTATATCCATGGGTACTTTGCAGGCCGGGGTCGTTCCCGTCACTCCCTTCCAGCAGAACTGCACAATCCTGTTCGATGCCGAGACCCGCGAAGGGGTGGTTGTCGATCCGGGCGGGGATGTCGAGGTGATCCTGCAGGTGCTTTCGGAAAACAAGATCGCGATCAAGGCGATCTGGTTGACCCACGGCCATCTCGATCACGCGGGCGGTGCGATGCAGCTCAGGGAGGCGCTCGGCGTCGAGATCGTCGGACCCCATCGCGACGACCTGCCACTGTTGCAGTCCATCGAGATCCAGGCCGGAAAATACAACATTACCGGCTTGCAGAACTGCATGCCGGATCGCTGGCTTGAGGATGGGGAGAGCGTCTCCTTCAGCGACCACAGCTTCAAGGTGTTTCATTGCCCCGGCCATGCACCGGGCCACGTCATCTATTACAACGATGCCATGAAGTTCGCCCATGTGGGCGACGTGCTGTTTGCCGGCTCCATCGGCCGCACCGACTTGCCCGGCGGCAATCACGCGCAGTTGCTGCAATCGATCAAGAACAAGGTGCTGCCGCTCGGAGACGACGTGGGCTTCATCTGCGGCCACGGTCCGGGCGGACGGATCGGCGACGAGCGGCGGGAAAACCCGTTCCTGCGCGGTATCTGAGAGGGCCAAGAGGGGTAGGGTGTGGAATAGGGGAATGCGCGCGTCGCGCACTCCCCATCATGTCATCAGCCGGCGGTGCAGAAGTGGCGGCGGTTGTCGAAGCCGATGAAGGTGCCGGTCCGCGGATCGAAGCTGCGATAGCGCGACTGGCAGTAGCGATACCATTCCGGCGACCAGGCCTCGGCACCGGCGCCATAGGTGGCGCGCGACGGCGGCGGCGGGTAGTCGTTGTCATAGCTGTAGATCGGGCGCGGACCCGACCGGTAGTCCGGCTCGTATTCCGGTTCGACGTAGTCAGGCTCGACATAACGCGGTTCGCGCGGCTGGCTGGCAATGACCGAGCCGGCGATTACACCGGCTGCGAGGCCAAACAGGCCAAGGGCGACCGCATCATCATTCACGCGGCCGACCGGCTCGCCGCGCCTGTCCCAGTGACGGCCACCGGCCAGCGCCGGAGAGGCTGTGGTGATGCCGGCGGATACGACGGCTGCGGTGATGAGGGCAAGACGTGCGAATTTCAGCATGGTGGTCTTCCTTCGAAACGATCCGAGGGGTATCGCTCCTCGACTGGCGCCATTGATAGAGGCAGTCGGCTGAACGCAAGCTGAACAAAAAAACCCGGCATCACTGCCGGGCCGCAACGCGTTGCCAAAGCTATATCGACGCGATCAGCCTGCGATCTGCAGGTTGACAGCCTTCGGTCCCTTGCCGCGGCGGTCCGGCTCTGTGTCGAAGCTTACCTTCTGGTTCTCGGAAAGCCCTGACAGACCGGAAGCCTGGACTGCGGAGATATGCACGAAGATGTCGGCGCCGCCATTGTCCGGCTTGATGAAGCCGAAGCCCTTGTCGGTGTTGAAGAATTTAACAATGCCAGTCTCGGCCATGCGTAAGGTCCTTTTCTCTCTGTCCGGTGCCGGCGGACAGCATCACAATTATACCCTCGGCGGGTGTGCGGCAGGCATTTCTCGAAATGTGAGGAAAGGGGCCTTTCGTTACCGCAACCAGCCCGTCCGAAACGGCTTTCACCGCTCTCCCAACCGGTTGCCCGGAACTATTTGCGTCTCCGGCGCGCATTGATTTATAAGGTCTTCCCGTGCTCGTAAAACTGCCCGAACGCCAATAGAGTGCTAGCTTTAAATAAAATTGGCAAGCAAAACTTTTCTAACACATTTGGTCCATTATCGTGTGCGCGCGCACGAAAAACAGCCGACTCACGCGGTTGTGCGGATTTTTTAATCCAGCAGCGCAAAAATTGCATCGCCCGCGATACAGTTGCGCTCAAAATCGGCAGGCATTGCGCAAAAATTTACCAATCGTGTCAGCAAAAAACTTTTTTAGGGGGCTTCGCCAGCCCACCGTTCCGAGGCGATATTCGCCTCAGAACTTTGTGATTTGCGCTTAAAGGGCGTGTGGCGTCAGGAATTGGAGGCGCGCGAGACCCGCAGCAGGGCGCCGTTGTCCTCGTCGGTCACCATCAGCAAGGCCCCGTCTGGCGCCACAACGACATCACGGATACGCCCGTAGTCTCCCTGAAACAGGCGTTCCTCCGGACCGATGCTGCCATCGGCGTCGCGCGGCACGCGCGAAATCAACTGGTACTTCAGGGCCGCCACAATGAAATCGCCATCCCATTCCGGAAACATCTCGCCGCGATAGATGGCGATGGCGCCCGGGGCGATAGAGGGATCCCAATAATGCAGCGGCTGTTCCAGCCCTTCCTTGGCAGACCCTTCGCCGATCTGCGAGCCGGAATAGTTCACGCCGTAGCTGATCACCGGCCAGCCATAGTTTTTGCCGGCTTGCGGCACGTTGATCTCGTCGCCGCCCCGTGCGCCATGTTCCACCGTGATGAGGCGACCGTCGGCCGGATCGATCGTGATGCCCTGCGGGTTGCGGTGACCCATGGACCAGATTTCAGGGAGCGCGTCGCCGCCCTTGGCAAAGGGATTGTCCGCCGGCACCTTGCCGTCCTGGCTGATGCGCATCAGCTTTCCGGCATGGTCCTTCGGGTCCTGGGCGCGGGGGCCATCGCCGCGGTCGCCGATGCCGAAGAACAGCGCGCCGTCCCGATCGATGGCGATGCGCGAGCCGAAATGCTGGCCGGCGCCGGTGAACTTGTTCATGGCAAAGATGCGCTCGACATTTTCAAGCTTTTTCTCGTCAGCGGAGAGTTTGGCGCGGAAGACGGCGGTTCCCGCACCTCCCTCTCCGGGAACGGAAGCGGTAAGGAAGAGTAGGCGGCTCTGCGCGAAATCAGGTGCGAGCGCCACATCCAGCAAACCGCCCTGGCCGGCTGCCCGGATTTCCGGCAATCCGCCCAGGGGATCGGAGAGCGCGCCGTCGCGGACGATCCTGAGGCGGCCCGGTCTTTCCGTGACGATGTAAGCGCCATCCGGCAGCACTTCCACGGCCCAGGGATGTTCGAGCCCGTCGACGACAGTCTCCACCCGGACATTGGCATCCTGCGTGGCGACGACGTCTCCCTGCTGGCTCCAGGCCATGGAACTTGCCATCACCATGCCAGCGGTGGACAGGGTCATCACCTTCACGGCGGTGCTTAGGGTCTTATTCAATGGAGCCTCCTGACGTTTCCTCGTTAGGGGCAAGATGGTTTTCACCCCCTGCGGCATCAAGGATGCTCAGGACGGGAATGGCGCCGATAACGCAGATGTGTAGCGTGCCGCCGTGGGGATCGCCTCTTCGGAAAGCGTTGCATCCCGGACCAGTTCCAGGTCGACGATATAGCGCAGCGGGCCGGGCGTTGTGGCGTCGAATGGCCAGCAGGTGGCGAGTGCCAGATGCACGCCGAGCGCCGAGGCGTTGATGCCGCTCTCATTCCAGGGTGCGATGCGCGCCTCCGATACCTCGAACACCAGCATGCGGCCATCGCGCCTGGTGATCTCGACCTCATCGCCGGGGTGAAGGTCCTTCAACCAGCGGAAATGGGTGTCGCGATGGGCGGCGATGACCGCCGTGCCTGCTTCGCCGGGCAGCGGCGTGCCCTCGAGATGGGCGGGACCGAAGGCCAGCGTCTCGCCGCTGGCGCCCCGCAGCACGATCGCCTCTGCGCCGAGCCGGGGCGCGGCAATCCTCGCCTCGGTGACGAAATCCGCCCATGGCCAAGGCCTGGCGCCGGCGTAACCTGAGAGTTCGGCGGCAAAGCTGCGCTGCAGCAGCACCTGGGACAGTGACGCCTTGGCCTTGATGTAGAGGCCATCGGCGATGAGAGCCGTTCCAGCGAGTGCTCCGGCACAGGCGGCCAAGGCGACCGCCTTTTCCGCGCCGCCCAGTCGCTGCCAGAACGGACGGCCGTTGAGAACATCAGCGTCCACGGCGACGGGACTCCGCGTTGATCACATCCCTGAGACCCCGACGCCACAGCGCCAGGCAGACGATCGCCATGGCGGCGAAGGCAAGGAAGATCAGGCCCATCAGGATGCGCTGGTCGGCGAGCGTCGCGGTCTGGGGCAGGGCGACGGAGCTGTTGTTCTGGGCGACCACCGCAGCGGCCTTGGCCGTCGGTGCGGCCGCAATCGCGCTATAGGTCACGGCACTGGCCTCCTGCATGGCCGGAGACGGCAGCTGACCGTTGATCGGCATCGGCGATGGTGACGGCTCTCCCATGACCTTTTCGAAGTCCCAACCATCAGGCAGGTTCAGCGGCAGCTTGACGTCATGCACCGGCTCATCGGAAGGCCTTGATGGCGTGACATCGACGGCAACGAGGCTTGTCATGCGGGACACCAGCCCATGGACCATGGCCACCTGTTCGACCTGCCTGTCGGTCTCTTCAGGGTTTGCCGCGCGGTAGGCGCGCGCCTCGATGTCATCGATCTTGCGGCGGGCCCAGAGCTTGGAAATGCCCCGGCCATCGGCGGCCTTGGCAATGTCCATCTCCACCCGCCATGGCTGGTCGGCGGTGCGGCCGAGGATTTGAAGCTTGCCTTGAGGTGCGGCACCCTCGATCTCGGCGGTCAGGATCACGGGTTCGCCGGCATAGAGGTCCGGCATCGGATTGGGCGTGATCTCGGTGGCATTGGCGCCGTCGAAACTCGCGGCGATATCGGTCATGACAGGGTTTTCGAGCTTGGTGAACAGCTCGGCCATGCGCTCAGCGATCTGGTCGTCGGTGCCGATCTGGGTGAAGGTTCCGCGGCCGATTTCGGCGGCCTTGCTCATGAAATACGAGTTCGGCGCCGAGCCGATGCCGACGGTGAAGACTCGCGCGTCGCCGCGATTGTCGGAGATCGCGTCGAACAACTGCGACTCGTTGCCGATGGCGCCGTCGGTCAGAAACACGATCTGGCGCAGGGCATCGGGAGCCTTGGGGCCCTGGGTGCGCAGCGCCGACAGGAGCGCCGGCAGCATCTCCGTGCCGCCGTCGGCAGTCAGGCCGTTGACATAGGCCACCGCCTTTTCCCGGTTGTCGCCGGTCGCCGGAACGAGGCCGCCGAAGAAGTCGGTCATCGTGTCGTCGAAGCGAATGACGCTGAAGCGGTCCGTCGGCTTCAGGCGTGAGATGGCAAGCGCCAGGCTCTTCCGGGCCTGTTCGATCGAGGCGCCGGCCATGGAGCCGGAATTGTCGATGACGAAGACGACTTCACGCGGGGCGGGCGCCTGGGCCGGTGCAGCCGGCGGGGTGACGAAGGCCATGAGATAGGTCTTGCCGTCCACCACCTCGCGGAACAGGCCGGCATGGGGCGAGGCGCCGGGAGCCGCGCGCCAGGTCAACTCGAAATCCTTGTCCGCCGGAACCGACTCGGTCTTCAGGGTGATCCGGCGGTCCTGGTCGCCTTCCCCTGCAATCGTAACGTCATGGTAGGATGATTTGACCTCGCCGAGCGGAAAGCCGGATTTAAGGCTCACGGTCAGCGCAACCGGATTGATCTTCGCGTTCTCTTTGGGGTCGAGAACCGGCGCCTCGATCTTTTCCCGGTTTTCCACCGGATCCGGGCTTATGGCAAAGCCGGCATTGCCGTTGAACTCGACGGATTGCACGATCGGCTGGGGATTGTAACGAGGGGCGACCACCATGGGGAAGCGCAGCGAGAATTCGCCCTGGGATTGGTGGACGGCCTGCTGGTATTCGATCTGCACCACGATCTCATCGCCAGGGCCGATATTAGCCACTTGGTTGGTGAAGATGTTGGGACGCTGCTGCTCCAGCAAAGCGGCCTTCTTGCCCTCGGTCTTGGCCTGTTCATAGATCTGGCGGGCCTCTTCGCGCGGCTTGAGCTTGCCTTCGATGAAGCGGTCGCCGATCTGCATGCGCAGGCTGTCGACCGCCGAATTCTCGGGCAGGGGGAAGACATAGGTGCCTTCGACCCAGCCCTTGGACGGGTTCTGAAAGCGCTGCGTGAGCTTGACGCGGGCGATGGGGCCGGCAACGTCGATCGCGACATCGGTCTTCAGCCGCGGCGCCTCGACAAAGAAGCCCGGTTCCTTGGAGGGGAGAAGCAGCCCGCCCATGTTCATGTCGCCGGGCCGGACGAGGGCCGCAACCTCTGTTGTCGCGGCGGACGAAGCCTGGCTTGCGGTCGGCTGCGACTGGGCCTGTACGGTGACCGTCAGACCGACAAGGCTGACCAGGCAAGCGAGCGCCGTCGCGGCGACGATCTGCAGATGCCCCAGTTTCCGTCTTTCACGCAAACGCTTCGTCTGATCCTCATCATCCAGAAACATGACCGTCCCCTTTTTGCCCGTGGCAAGGCGAAGGAAAGTCCCGCATCGCGTCGCTTCGGGGACCGAATTGCGGCGGAGCGCGGCAATTATTGTGGCCTTATTGCGATTTATGCCCCTGTAGGGGTCTTCGGGCGTGATCGTGAGCCGGTCGGCTTGCAACGGGTGACGAAATCATGACGCTTTCTTGCATGTTCACCGCTTTCCGCTTGAAACAGGCGGCGGCTTTCGCCATAGAGCTTGGACCTGAGGCCTTGAGGTATCGGGGCCGATGTTCAATCAGCTCAGGACCCAAACAATGGCTTTCCTCGCCGACGCCCTTTCCCGCATCAAGCCCTCCGCGACCATCGCTGTCACGCAGATGGCCCGGGACCTCAAAGCGAAAGGCAAGGACGTCATTTCGCTGTCGGTCGGCGAGCCGGATTTCGACACGCCCCAGAACATCAAGGACGCGGCCATTGCCGCGATCGCCCGCGGCGAAACCAAGTACACGCCCGTTGCCGGCATTCCGGAACTGCGCAAGGCGATCGCCGACAAGTTCAAGCGCGAAAACGGCCTGGACTACAAGCCGGAGCAGGTCATCGTCGGTACCGGCGGCAAGCAGATCCTGTTCAACGCCTTCATGGCGACGATCAATCCCGGCGACGAAGTCGTCATCCCCGCGCCGTTCTGGGTGTCCTATCCGGAAATGATCGCGCTGTGCGGCGGCACGCCGGTGTTTGTTGAGACCACCATCGAAAACAACTTCAAGCTCACCGCCGAGCAGTTGGACAAGGCGATCACGCCTAAGACCAAGTGGTTCATGTTCAACTCGCCGTCGAACCCGTCGGGTGCTGCCTACAGCAAGGAAGAGCTGAAGGCGCTGACCGATGTGTTGATGAAGCATCCCCATGTCTGGGTGCTGACCGACGACATGTACGAGCATCTGGTGTTCGGCGATTTCGTTTACTACACCCCGGCCCAGGTCGAGCCGGCGCTTTACGACCGCACGCTGACCATGAACGGCGTGTCCAAGGCCTATGCCATGACCGGCTGGCGTATCGGCTATGCGGCCGGTCCTCTGCCGCTGATCAAGGCCATGGACATGATCCAGGGCCAGCAGACCTCGGGCGCCTGCTCGGTCGCCCAGTGGGCTGCCGTCGAGGCGCTGAACGGTCCGCAGGACTTCATCACGGAATCGAAGAAGGCCTTCGAAGAGCGCCGCGACCTCGTCGTCTCGATGCTGAACCAGGCGACAGGCATCGTTTGCCCCAAGCCAGAAGGCGCCTTCTACGTCTATCCGTCCTGCGCCGGTCTGATCGGCAAGACCGCGCCCTCGGGCAAGGTCATCGAGACGGACGAAGACTTCGTCATGGAACTCCTGGCAACCGAGGGCGTGGCAACCGTTCACGGCTCGTCCTTCGGACTCGGCCCGAACTTCCGCGTCTCTTACGCGACCTCGAACGACAAGCTGGAAGAAGCCTGCAACCGCATCCAGCGCTTCTGCGCCGCCTGCCGGTAACTGTTGCTTTTCCTCAACGACCCGAAGCCCGCCCCACCAAGCGGGCTTTGTCGTTTTCAGGCTTCTGATGTCTGCCTCATCGATTGGGCTTTCCAGTTTTCCCTGATGGTGCGATATTCGGTGCGGGCAGGAGGTCTCACGCCGAGGGAGAAGGCATCATGAGAGTGACCTATGAAATCGTGCCGCATGATGGCGGCTGGGCCTACAGGCTGGACGGCGTCTATTCCGAAACATTCGCCAGCCATGCTGAAGCGGTGGAGGCCGCGCGGATCGTGACCCAGGAGCAGCAGGTTGGCGGCGAGTCAGCCGAGATCAGCTTCCAGGATGAAAACGGCAAGTGGCACGAGGAATATTCCGACGGCGGCGACCGCCCGGAAGCCGTCATTCTCGATCTCTATGAAGAGCCGAAGCATCCGGCGGTGTGATGGCGATCACGCGGCGCCGCGCTCACCGAGTGACTGCGAAAAGCGCAGCAGATAGCCGTCGGGGTCCTGCACCAGGAATTCGCGCGAGCCGCGCTCCTGCGTGGCGGAGATGCGGTACCAGCTCTCTTTTTCCGGACGGAAGAGCGGCCAGTTTGCTTCTGACAAGCGATCCAGCAGGGGCAGCAACTGGTCTGTCTCGATCTGGAAATTCACCCCGCGTCCGAACGGGCGATCGAGCGGCCCGGTGATCCATTCGCCATTGATCTCGCACAGCATCACCTGCGCGCCCTGCCGCTCCAGATAGGCGAATTTCGCCTCCGGCCGCGCATAGGCGATGCGGAAGCCGAGAAGATCGCACCAGAAGGCGAGGCTCGCCTCGATGTTCGTGACGTCAAGTTCCGGCACCAGTGGCGCAAAGCCTCCCGTTGGCATATTGCCCTGCGCGTTCGCTGCATTGCGGGCGGCCTGGTCAAGTTGGGTCATGCATTCCCGCCCTTCATTGCGCGATGTATTTTAGGAAGCCCTCGACCAGCGCGTCGAATGTCACGCGGCAGCGGGGCGCCGACTTCAGGTTCTCATGCATCACGACATGGGTTTCAAGCTTCATGTCGAGAAGCCCCGGCAGAACCTCGATGAGGTCTGCATCGCGGGCGGCCAGAGCACGCTGGCAGATGCCGATGCCGCCGCCGGCGCGGATCATGGCGAGTTGCGCGACATTGCTGTCGGTGCGGAAAGCAAAGCGCATGGCGGCCACCTCCGGCATGCGCTGCGCCATGGCCCGGACATAGGCCAGTTGGCGGTCGAAGCCGATCAGCCGATGGTCCGCCAGTTCGTGAAGTGTCGCCGGTGAGCCGTGCCGCTCCAGATAGCGGCGATGGGCATGGAAACCGAGCGGGATGGTGCCGATCTTACGGCTGATGAGTGCGGCCTGGGTCGGTGCGACCATGCGGACCGCGATATCCGCCTCCTGCCGCAGGAGGTCTTCCACCACATCCGAAATCGACAGTTCGATCTGCAGGCCGGGATGCTGCTCCTGAAGCGCGCTCAGCATGGGCGGCAGGACCTCAAGCCCCACGACCTCGCTGGCGCTGATGCGCACGGTGCCCGCCACTGCGTCGCCGCTTACCGTGGCGGCGCGGGCAAGGGCTGCCGCATTGGCCGCCATGGCTTCCGCATAGGGTTGCATGGCCAAGGCGGTCTCGGTGGGCAGCAGTCCCTGTTGCGAGCGGATAAAGAGCGGCTTGCCGACCGCCGCTTCCAGTGCATCGATATGGCGGGCCACTGTCGGCTGAGTCAGCCCCAGCGCACGCGCGGCCGCCGATTGCGAGCCTTCGCTGAGGACGGCCAGAAAGGTGCGATACTGATCCCAGTCGAGTGCGGTAAGTGCCATACATTTTTGTATAGCATCTCAATTTTAATAGGCAATTCCGTTTAGCGAATGTCGGCCGCATAGTCGCTTCATCGAAACCGAAGGAGCAAGACAATGACAACGGACAGGCAGAACACTGTAGCAAGCCCGCGTAAGCCGGTTGCTCTCATACTCGGCGCGACCGGCGGCATCGGCGGCGCGGTCGCCGACAAGCTGGCGGCCCGCGGCTATATCGTGCGGGCCATGCATCGCAATGCCAAGGCCATGGCAGCCAAGACGCCGCAGTTTGCCTGGGTGCAGGGCGACGCCATGAACCGGGACGACGTGATGCGGGCTGCTGATGGCGTTGACGTGATCGTGCATGCCGTCAATCCGCCCGGATATCGCAACTGGGGCCAGTTGGTGCTGCCGATGATCGACAACACGATCGCTGCGGCCGAAGCGGTGGGTGCGCGGATCGTCATGCCGGGCACGGTCTATAATTACGGTCCCGGCGAGCTCGAGCATATCTTTGAGGATAGCCCGCAGCGGCCTGTCACGGTCAAGGGCGGCATCCGGGTGCAGCTGGAGCAAAGGCTCCAAGCTGCGGCGACGCGGGGCGTACAGGTCATCCTGGTGCGGGCAGGGGACTTCTTCGGCCCCAATGCCGGAAACAACTGGTTTGCCCAGGCGGTGGTCAAGCCGGGACAGCCTGTCAAGGCTATCACCAATCCGGGTCACGAAGGCGTCGGGCATCAATGGGCCTATCTGCCTGATGTGGCCGAAACGATGGTGCAACTGCTGGAGCGCGCCGAGGACCTGCCAGCTTTCGCCCGCTTTCATATGGAAGGCTTCTGGGACCGGGACGGATTGCAGCTCGGCGCGGCGATCCGGCGGGTGACGGGACGGCCTGACCTGAAGACAAAAGGATTCGCCTGGGGTCTGCTTTGGTTGCTGCAACCTTTCGTCCCGGTCTTCAGGGAGTTGATGGAGATGCGCTATCTCTGGAAGCAACCGGTGCGGATGGACAATGGCAGGCTGGTGGCGTTCCTCGGTGCGGAGCCCCGCACGCCGATCGACGAAGCGGTGCGGGCGACGTTGGCAAGCCTTGGTTGCCTGGAACCTGCGGCGGACGAGCGCAACCATACGGTTTCGTCAGCCGTGGGTCGGCAGGGAGCGGCGGCATGAGCGCGTCCAGCAAATCGCTTTACGGACCAGCACCGCTGATCGCCGCCTCGATCATCGCCGGCATCATGGTCCAGGTCTTTCTGGCAGGGCTTGCGCTATTCGGCGGGCCGACTGATTGGGGCATGCATGGCCTTTTCGGCGGCGTGCTGTCCCTGCCGATCCTGGCGCTGGCGGCTTTGAGCCTGCTGCCGGCAGGGGCGCTCTTTCGCCAGCCGGCGCTCATGCTGGTGCTGCTCTACATCACCCAAGTCATGCTTGTGGTGCTCGGTCAGGATCTTTCGCTGCCTTGGCTATCGGCGCTGCATCCGGCCAATGCGCTTGTGATGCTGCTGGTTACGGTGGAAAGCTGGCGGCGGACTGCACTCTAATGTCATTAGCAGTTAAGTGGGCATCCCGGATCGCTCCGGGATGCCCGATCATATCTAGGCCTTAGGGCAGGAACGGATAGTCCGTATAGCCTTCGGCGCCGCCGCCATAGAAGGTGGCCTTGTTCGGCTCGTTCAGCGGCGCATCCTCCTTGAAGCGGCGCACCAGGTCGGGATTGGCGATGAACAGCTTGCCGAAGGTGACAATGTCGGCCCGGCCACTGGCAACGGCTTCGGTGGCGGATGCCTTGTCATAGCCGTTGTTGACCATCCAGGCGCCCTTGCCGCCGGCGTCGCGATAGGTCTTGCGCAACTCGTCCCAATCGAAAGGCTTGTCGCCCTGCTTGAAGTCGCGCGGACCGCCGGTCGCGCCTTCGATGACGTGGATGAAGGCCAGGTCGAGCCCCGCGAGCTTCGAAACCAGATGATTGAACAGCGGCTGCGGCTCGGGGTCGAAGACATCATTGGCCGGGGTGACGGGCGAGATGCGGATGCCGGTGCGACCGCCGCCGATTTCCTTGGCCACCACGGCTGCGACTTCCAGCGTCAGGCGCGTGCGGTTCTCGATCGAGCCGCCATAGGCGTCGGTGCGCTGGTTGGAGCCGGAGCGCAGGAACTGGTCAAGCAGATAGCCATTGGCGGCGTGGATTTCGACACCGTCGAAACCGGCATCCACGGCTGCACGCGCGGCCACGCGATAGTCCTCAAGAATGCCGGGAATCTCCTCAAGCGAGAGCGCTCGCGGCTCGGAGGTATCGGCAAACGCGCCGCTGCCATCGGGATTGATGATATAGGTCTTGGACTTCGCCGTGATCGCCGAGGGCGCCACCGGCTTGCCTTCGCCAGGCTGCAGCGAGGTGTGGGACACGCGGCCGACATGCCAGATCTGCGTGACGATCTTGCCACCAGCCTTGTGGACGGCATCCGTGACTTTTTTCCAGCCTTCCAGCGCCTCGGGCTTGTAGAGCCCCGGCACATGGGCATAGCCCTGGCCCTGATGGGTGATCGGCGTACCCTCGGTAATGATCAGGCCTGCGGTGGCGCGCTGCTGGTAGTAGGTGACGTTGAGATCGTTCGGCGCCTCGCCCGGGGAACGGTTGCGCGTGAGCGGCGCCATGGCGATGCGGTTGGCGAGCGCGATGTCGCCGGCCTTGGTCGGTTCGAAGAGATCGGACATGAAACAATCCTTGTGGTTTGCTTAGGAGGTGGAACGACGACCGCCGTTCCGGGAGGGGAGGGGAGGGAGGTTCAGGACAGAAGCGTCCTAAGGTCTGTGAGGAATGACTGGATGGTCGCCTCGTTGCGGCGGTAGAAAATCCATTGGCCCACGCGTTCGGATGTCAGCAGATTGGCGCGCTGCAGGGTCGCGAGATGCGCCGACACGGTGGACTGCGACAAGCCGCAACGCTCGAACTGGCCGGCGCAGATGCCCATGTCGAGGGGATGCGCCTGATCGCTGAAATGCTTTTCGGGTTCCTTCAGCCAGCGCAGCATCTGCACCCGAGTCGGATGGGCAAGCGCCTTCAAAATCTCATCGACATCCATGGTCATGCCCTGAAGCGTGTCGCGAACCGTCACGTCCGCCCCTATTCTTCAGGCTCCTGTTGTTTGCGCATGTGCTTATCGCAAGACTGCGACAGGCTTTTGTGCAGCATGCGTTGAAGTCCGTATCGAATTTCTTCGATATAAATATCGTTCAAGTCCGATACGTCAATTCACGTATCCGTGTAGGCAGGCCCGGTGAGGGGCACGTTTGAAAAAAAAAGGGCCTCCGGATTGCTCCAAGGCCCTTGCAAGTTATGAAGGTCAATAAACCTCCAGAGGGGAACAGCTGCTGCGGTGGAACTGGGAGGGAGCCACCATGTGCATCAGCTGACGGGGATATGGGGCGGTACCCGGGACATTTCAATAGCATCCTGTGCATGTCTGGCATGCATCCGCTGCATTTTTGATCACCGGGCAAAAAAAAGGGCCACCGGATTGCTCCAGGGCCCATATAAGTTATGAAGGTCAATAAACCTCCAGAGGGGAACAGCTGCTGCGGTGGAACTGGGAGGAAAAGCCACCATGTGCATCAGCTGAGTGCGATATGGTGGTTTTTTGTGCAGTGAACAATGATTAATTGTGCATGTCTGACATGCGTAGCATGCACCGCTTCTGTTAACCTATTGAAATCGTTTATTCAGGCGAGTGACCGCAAAAATCAAAAATTCCAGTTTCTTGCTTTTGCGACAATAAAGTCGCGAAAAGCCTTCAGCTTTGCAGCATTTTTCATCTCGTCGGGATAGCAGAAATAGGTGTCGAACGACGGCACATCGGCATTGGTGACGAGCTGCAGCAGGCCGGGATCGCGTCCGACGATGTAATCCGGCAGCATGGCTATGCCTATCCCCAGCAGGCAGGCGCGCTTGATCGAGGTCAGGCTGTTGATCTGCAGATGGGCCTGGCGCGGATTGTCCGAATTGCGCCCTGCGATTTCCAGCCAGTTGACATCCAGCAGATAGGCCGGTGCCGGTTCGCCAAAGGAGATGATCCGGTGGTTGTCGAGATCCTCGATCGACTGGGGCTCGCCGAAGCGGTTGATATAGGACGGCGAGGCGTAGACATGCATGTGAACCGTGAAGAGTTTCCTCTGGATCAGGTCCGATTGCTGCGGCTGGCGCAGGCGGATGGCGCAATCCGCATGGCGCATGTTTACGTCCAACTCCTCGTTGTCGAGGATGAGCTGGATCGACATTTCCGGATAGAGCTGCAGGAATTCCTGCACCTTGTCGGTGAGCCAGCCCTGGCCGAGGCCGACCGTCGTGGTGACGCGCAGCCGCCCGGTGGGCTTCTCCGTCGTCTCGGTGAGCTGCATCTTCACCGTCTCGAGCTTCAGCAGCACGTCATGGGCCGTGCGGTAAAGCAGTTCGCCCTGTTCGGTCAGGATCAGGCCGCGCGCATGGCGGTGGAACAGCTTGACGCCAATATCCTGCTCCAGCGCGCTGACCTGACGGCTGATCGCCGATTGGGACAGATGCAGCTTGTCGGCTGCGTGAGTGAAGGAACCGGCCTCTGCCGCTGCGTGAAAAATGCGCAGCTTGTCCCAATCGAGCGGCATGCCTCCACCTCGCATATCGTTACTCCGCCGCTTCCGCGCGGGTTTCCATGGCTGTCAGGTATCGTTCAGCTTCAAGGGCTGCCATGCATCCCATGCCGGCTGCTGTGATTGCCTGCCGGTAGACATCATCCGTGACGTCGCCGGCGGCGAAGACGCCCGCCACATCCGTTGCGGTCGAGTCCGGCGCGGTCCAGAGATAGCCGTTCGGCTTCAGCCGCAGCTTGTCCTTGAACAGCTCAACGGCAGGCGCATGGCCGATCGCGACGAAGACGCCGTGGGTTGAGACGTCGGTAATCGCTCCCGTCCTGGTATCGCGCAGGCGCGCGCCGGTAACAGACGGCGGCATTGGCGGCTTGGCCGCATCGCCGGTGATTTCCACCACTTCCGCGTTCCAGATCACCCTGATGTTCGGCTTGGCGAACAGCCGTTCCTGCAGGATCTTTTCCGAGCGGAAGCTATCGCGCCGATGAACGACGGTGACGGTCTTGGCGATATTGGAGAGATAAAGCGCCTCTTCGACTGCTGAGTTGCCGCCGCCAACCACGATCACATCGCGGTTGCGATAGAAGAAGCCGTCGCAGGTGGCGCAGGCCGAGACGCCAAAACCCTGGAAATGCTGTTCGCTCTCGATACCGAGCCACTTGGCCTTGGCGCCCGTGGCGATGATCAGCGTATCGGCGATCCAGACCTGGCCCGAATCGGTCTTGACGGTGAACGGGCGGCGCGACAGATCGACTTCGGTCACGAGATCATTGACGATCTCGGCGCCGACATGGACCGCCTGCTTCAGCATCTGTTCCATCAGGAAGGGACCCTGGATCGGGTCGGCATAGCCCGGATAGTTCTCGACATCGGTCGTGATCATCAACTGACCACCCTGTTCCATGCCAGCGATCAAGACCGGCTGCAGCATGGCGCGCGCCGCGTAAATGGCAGCCGTGTAGCCGGCCGGGCCAGAGCCGATGATCAGCACCTTGGTATGACGGGCGCTCATGATATGTCCTTTCGATCGCGTCGCAGATGAGGCCCTCTAAATGGCGATGCAGAGGCCGACATGCAACGCGTTTTTTCCATCGGCGATTATTATCGCTCCATGCGTTTATTCAAGGGCAGCCTTGCGCAAATAACAAGCCGAATTGGCGCAGTCGCAGTTTTTCCTGTTAACGACGAGGGTCGGCTGCCTCCCGATTGGGCAAATCGGGCTTTTGCAACCTTGCTTGGATCGGAAATTAGCCAGCCAGATTCCGATTCATCGGATTTTGACTGACATATCTGTTCACGGCGACGACATATTCTTGCGAATCCCTCCGGTCCGACTAAAGAATGCATCTCGTTACCAAGGAAGGGTTTGAGCTTTGCGCGCGGCGCTGGATGCCATCGATCTCAAGATTTTGCGGGAGCTGCAGCGCGACGGCCGGATGACGAATGTCGAGCTGGCGGAGCGCGTCGGCGTTTCGGCGCCGCCCTGCCTTAGGCGGGTTCGCAAGCTGGAAGAGGCCGGCATCATCGAAGGCTATCACGCCATGCTGAATGCGCCGCGGCTGGGGTTCGACCTCGTGGCCTTCTGCATGGTGGGGCTGAAGCACCAGTCCGACAGCAATCTCAAGGCTTTTGCGGCGGCAACCGAGGGCTGGCCGATGGTGCGCCAGGCCTGGATGGTCTCCGGCGAAAGCGATTACCTGCTGCATTGCGTGGCGGAAAACCTCACCAGTTTCCAGGACTTCGTCATCGAAGTGCTGACTGCCACCGAAAATGTCGACACGGTCAAGACCATGCTGACGATCCGGCAAGTCAAGAAACTGGATCTGGTCGCGATCTGAGGCGAGCCGCGCCCTCTGCAAGCAACTGGACGATGAGCATCAAAGGGCGGTTGACGCTTTACCGCTGAGCCTTGTTCAGCAGGCTGTCATAGATCGCCCCGATCTGCCGGGCTTCTCCCTCGATCGTGAACTGCTCCCGGGCCTGGCTCAGCGCCTGTGCGGCAGCCCCGTGGCGGCGTGCATCGTCATCCATCAGCGTGGCGGTGGCGGCGACCATGGCCTCCAAATCATCGGCCGGAATCAAGAGGCCGGTTTCGCCCTTGGGCGAGGCGAGAAGCTCGCTGAAGGCGCCAACGTCGGTTGCGACCACCGGCACGGCGGTCGCCATGGCCTCTAGCGGGGTCAGGCCAAAACCCTCCCAGCGCTGTGGTGCGACAAACAGGTCCAGCGCCCGATACCAGTCGTTGATATTGGTGTGCTCGCCGACGAACAGGATGCGGTCGGACAGGTTTGCCTCGGCCACCTTGCGTTTGAGGTCCTGCTCGAAAGACTGGTGCTGCGCAGTTGCGCGACCGGCCACCACCGCCGACCAGCCCGGACGGTCGGGAAGCAGGCGGATCATGGTATCGACAAAGAGATCGGTGCCCTTCTGGCGGCGCACCCGCCCGAAACAGCCGACATGGCGCTGATGCGAGTCAAGTCCGAGACTGGATTTGGCGCGCGCGCGATCATCCGGCGGCGAGAACCTGACGGTGTCGATGCCGTGCATCACGACGGTGTTGGGCACCTTGAGATATGCCGAGGTCTTGGCGCTGGTCGCGATCACCGCATCCATGCGCGAGACCAGCACCCGGGTCCAACGGCTGTGGCGGCGCTGGGACGCCGAGGTGAAAACCAGCTTCAAGGGCATGCGCAACACGTCGCGCATGATGATGCCCGGCAGCATCTCGATATTGCGGCGCGCGTGCCAGACGCGATTGGAAAATCCTGTCGGGGGCCGCCAGAGCGACAACAGGTCGAGCCACCTGACGGCGGTGAGGGACGGCGGCAGCCCGGCGCCGACCGTCGCCACCTTTTGCCCGAGCCGGTTTTGCACAGGCACGAGCTGGATGATGGTGGAGGTTACGCCTGACAGTCTGCGCTTGAAGTTCGGTGCGAGAACCCTGACATCGCTGATGTCCTGCCAGTCACGCGAGACCGCGGTGGCGGTATCAGCCCCAGTTGACGGCAATGATTTCATAGGCCTTGGAACCGCCGGGTGCCACGACCTCAATGCTGTCGCCGGCTTCCTTGCCGATCAGGGCACGGGCAATCGGTGAGGAGATCGAGATGCGGCCCGCCTTCACGTCCGCCTCCTGGTCGCCGACGATCTGGTAGGTCTTCTCTTCTTCCGTGTCCTCGTCCACCAGCTTCACGGTGGCGCCGAACTTGATCTTCGAGCCGGACATTTTCGACAGGTCGATCACCTCGGCGCGAGCCGTCAGGTCCTCGAGTTCGCCGATGCGACCTTCGTTGTGGCTCTGCGCTTCCTTGGCGGCGTGATACTCGGCGTTTTCGGAAAGGTCACCATGGGCCCGCGCTTCGGCGATCGCCTCGATGATTCTCGGACGCTCTTCCTGCTGACGCCAGCGCAGTTCCTCCTGCAGCTTGGCGAAGCCGTTCTGCGTCATGGGTACCTTATCTACCATTTCCTCTTCCTTCACATCTTATGCCGGCAATGCGACGACATAAAAGAAAAACAGGTTCCGAAGCAAAGCTACGGAACCATGTTCAAATCGAATAACCGCAATATAGCAGATAGGTTGCGGCAATTTCCAGAAATTTCGTTAGGTATTTGGAAACCTGACGGATCCGGTGCTGTGCAAGCTAATGCGATGCGGTTGGCGGCTCGCCTGACGCGCCGTAGACGCGCCGCGCGACGAGAACGAGCAGAATCAGCGTCATGGACGACAGGGCGCAGCAGACAGCGAAGCCCATGGAGAAGCTGTCACGGGCGAGATCGAGCCAGGGCAAAGGTGCGGTGCTGCCGATCTGGCGGGCCGTATCGACAGCCCCCGCGAGCGTCGATCGGACCGCGTCTGCCTGCTCGCCGCCAACGCCACCGAGATCCACATCGGCCATGGCAAGGCGATAGAAGAGTGTCCCCAGGCTTCCCAGGAAGGCAACGCCAAGCGCACCGCCGAGCTCGGCGCTCGTCTCGGATATGGCGGATGCCGCGCCGGCGCGCTCGGGCGGGCTAGAGCCCACGATCAGCCCTGTCGTGGTCAAGACCACGGGCACGAAACCCAGTCCCATCACCATGCTGGCCACAAGAATGCCGTAGAGATTCTGGGCATAGGCGGCCATCGCCATGAGTGACATGCCCACGGCATCGATGATGAGGCCAAGCAGGACCGTGCGGACAGGCCCCAGCCGGTTGGTGATGCGATAGGCCTGCAGCGACATGATGGTGAACACGATGCCGGGTGCGGCAGACCAGAGCGCCGCCTCGAGTGGCGACAATCCCAGCACCAGTTGCAGGAACAGGTTCTGGAACAGGAAGATGCCGAAAATGAAAAAGACGCCGGCCAGATTGATCATCAGTGACGTGGAAAAGGCCGGGATCTTGAACAAAGCAAGATCCACGAGCGGGTCGGCGAGACGCTTCTGCCGCCGGATGAAAAGCCCTCCAAAGAGAATGCCGCAAACGATGGGAAGGAGGTACAGGGGCGACATGCCTTCCGTGGCAATCTTCTTCACGCCATAGATGACCGGCAGCACCGTCGCCAAGGACAGAGCGACGCTCGCAAGGTCGAGCCGGCCGCTCTCGTTGCTGCGATATTCCGGCAGCAGAAAGGGCGCCAGCACGATCAGCAGCAGCATGATGGGAACATTGATCAGAAACACCGAGCCCCAATGGAAATATTCCAGAAGCACGCCGCCGATCAGTGGGCCGATCAGGCCACCCAGTGCGAAACCGGTGCCCCAGATGCCGATCGCCCGGTTCCGCTCCCCTTCGTCATGGAACATGTTGACGATCAGCGACAGGGTGGACGGCGCGATGGTGGCGCCGGCTATGCCGAGAAGCGCCCGTGCAAGGATCAGCATGGATGCCGTCGTGGAATAGGCGGCAAAGATGGAGGCCAGCCCAAAGGCAGCCGCGCCGATTAGCAAGACCTTCCGGCGGCCGATCCTGTCGCCCAGCGTGCCCATGGTGACCAGGAAACCGGCAACCATGAAGCCATAGATATCGTTGACCCACAGCAGTTCGGCAGCCGTCGGATCAAGATCGGTGACGATCGCCGGCATGGCAAGGAACAGGACCGAGAGATCCATGGAATAGATCAGGCAGGCGATCGACAGGATCGCCAGTCCGATCCATTCTCGACGCCCGGCCAAAGGCGGTGACAGGCTTGCGGTATCCAGCATTCATCGTCCCCAGATTTGTTGGCGTCGGTGCCCCCGCATGCGCCTCTGTTGTGCCTAGCAGATCCCTTATCCTCCTGTCGCCGCGCACCTTGCGTCCGGCCTGACTTGCGGAAGATCAATTCCTGCTGCCGTTGCCAAGCTAATACAGATTGACAGGAAAAGAAAGAACGTATAGTGAACATTTATGGTTGCGAAATCCCTGAAAGAACGGCTTGCCATCCTTTCCGATGCGGCAAAGTATGATGCGTCCTGTGCCTCGAGCGGTACGACAAAGCGTGACTCGGCGCGATCGGGCGGGTTGGGATCGACGGAAGGATCCGGTATCTGCCACGCCTATGCACCCGATGGACGCTGTATATCGCTGCTGAAGATCCTGCTGACGAACTTCTGCATCTATGACTGCGCCTATTGCATCAACCGCTCCTCGAGCAATGTCGCGCGGGCGCGGTTCACGCCGGAGGAAGTCGTGTGGCTGACCCTCGAATTCTACCGGCGCAACTATATCGAGGGACTGTTCCTGTCGTCGGGCATCATCCGCTCGTCGGATCACACGATGGAGGAGATGGTGCGGGTCGCCCGCGACCTGAGGACGGTGCATAATTTCCGCGGCTATATTCATCTGAAGACTATTCCCGAGGCATCGGCTGGTCTGATCGAGGAGGCGGGGCTCTATGCCGATCGATTGTCGATCAACATAGAGCTGCCGACGGACCGCGGTATTACGGATTACGCCCCGCAGAAACGACCTGAGGGTATCCGCCGATCCATGGGCGCGTTGCGGCTGAAGATCGAGGAAATGGCGGAGCCGACAGTGCAGACCAAGCGTCGCCGGATATTTGCGCCGGCCGGGCAGAGCACGCAGATGATTGTCGGTGCCGATGGGGCCAGTGATGCCACCATCCTCGGGACCAGCGCGCGGCTTTATGGCAGCTATCAGCTGAAACGCGTCTATTATTCGGCTTTCAGTCCAATCCCTGATGCCTCGCGCAAGCTGCCTCTCGTCAAGCCGCCGCTCATCCGGGAACATCGGCTCTACCAGGCAGACTGGCTCTATCGCTTCTATGGCTTCGATATCGGCGAAATCACGTCGGCGCGCGCAGACGGGATGCTCGATCTCGACATCGATCCGAAGCTTGCCTGGGCTTTGGCCAACCGGTCGCGTTTTCCCGTGGATGTCAACAAGGCGGACAAGGAGATGTTGCTTCGCGTTCCGGGCTTTGGCGTCAAGACGGTGCAATCCGTGCTGTCGGCGCGACGTCATGGCCGGCTTCGGCTTGAGGATTTGAAGCGGCTGAACGTGTCGTTGAAGAAAGTGCGGCCCTTTATCGTTGCCGAGGGCTGGACGCCGATGAAGCTTACCGAACGCAGCGACTTGCGCAGCCTGTTTGCGCCGCCGCCGGAGCAGTTGGCACTGTTGTGATGCATGTCGCGATCCTCAAGGGCCGGGGCGACTTTGCCGAATGGCGCGACCCGGCCCGCGCCTACCTGATGGCGGGAGTCGAGCCGGAGCGGATCGATTGGCGGACCGCCGGGGGAGAGGCGGGGCTGTTTTCCGACGCGCCGACGGACCTGCCGGCGCCGTCGCCCGATATTCCCGCCCCGAACGTGCCGGCCGAATTCCTGACGCTGTCGCAGGCGGTGATCTGCCACGGCGATCCCGCTCGGTTTGCACTGCTCTACCGGCTGCTGTTCCGGCTGGCGCGCGACCGCAATGTGCTCGACATGCGTGCCGATGCCGATGTGGCCCAGGCGCGGCGATGGGCGCAGTCGGTGCGCCGCGACTGCCACAAGATGACAGCCTTCGTGCGTTTCAAGGAAATGCCCCTGCCGCCTGGTGTCGTTGGACGTCGCCGGTTCATCGCCTGGTTCGAGCCGGATCATTTCATCGTCGCCCGGATCGCCCCGTTCTTCCAGCGGCGGTTTGCCGACATGGACTGGCTGATCGCTACGCCGAAGGGTTCGATCATCTGGGACGGAGCCGAGCTTCTTACATCAGATCAGCCAGCGGAGAAGCCCGATCTCACCGACCAGACCGACGATCTCTGGCGCACCTATTACGCCTCCATCTTCAATCCGGCCCGGCTGAAGGTGAAGATGATGATGACGGAGATGCCGAAGAAATACTGGAAGAACCTGCCGGAGGCCGCGCTCATTCCCGAGCTGATCGCCTCCGCCGAAGCGCGGGTGATCGACATGGCCGCGCGGGCTCCAACCATTCCGCCGAGCTTTCACCACAAGCTGCGAGTGCCTCTCCCTGTCCAGGAAGACCCGGCGGCTGAGCCAGAATCCCTCGAGGCCTTGCGCGCAGCGGCGAGGGTCTGCGACCGCTGTCCGATCCACTGCAACGCCACGCAAACCGTCTTTGGCGAAGGTCCAGCCCAGGCTGACGTCATGATCGTAGGTGAGCAGCCGGGCGACGAGGAGGATCTGGCCGGGCGTCCATTCGTCGGCCCCGCCGGGCGTTTGCTGAACGGCGTGCTGGCCGAGGCCGGCATTGATCGCGGGAAGATTTACATGACGAACGCGGTCAAGCACTTCAAATACGAGCCGCGCGGCAAGCGCCGCATCCACCAGAGACCCGACAAAGGCGAGGTGGATATTTGCCGCTGGTGGCTGACGCGCGAAATCGAGCTGGTCAAGCCGAAGCTGATCGTCGCCACGGGGGCGACTGCCGTCTATTCGCTGACGGGGCAGACGTCGCCGCTGTCGCAGATGCGGGGCGAGAGCGCGATGGGCAATGGCATCACGCTGTTCGTCACCGTGCATCCGTCCTATCTGCTTCGCTTGCCGGATGAGCACAAGCGCGCCGAGGAACTCGCCCGGTTTCAACAGGATTTCCAGCGAATCGCCGCCATAAGCCGGGGTTTGCCTGGCTGAAAAGGGTACTGCTCCTCAGTGCTCGCCGGCCGCCTGCCGGGTGACAAAGGCGTCGAGTTTGGCAAGCGTCTGGTTGCCGCCTTCGACTGCGCCGAACTTCAGCGTGGCGTTCCGGGCTTCTGCTGTGGGGAAGATCAATGTCAGCGTTACGAGGGTAGCGTCTTCGTCAGCTTCGAAGGTGATGAGGCCTTCGAAATGTGCGGGTTCACCGAGTTCGCCGCCGTGATCGTAGAGCAGGCGGGAGGGCGGGTCGATCTCCCGGTAGCGGATCCAGTTCGGCCAGGCTTTGCCGTCGGGGCCATGCATTGTGTAGTGCCAAACACCCCCGACGGAGAAATCCAGGGCATGGGTCTCGTTGGTGAAGCCGTCAGGCCCCCACCAGGCATCAAGGTGGCGGGCGTCGGAAAACATCTGGAAGACGAGCGCAGGCGGCGCCTTGACGCTGCGCGAGACCGATAGCGTTGTGGTCGGGTCGAGTGCGGATGTCATGACAGGATCTTTCCG
Organism: Rhizobium sp. RU36D; assembly: GCF_900176345.1. Lineage (GTDB taxonomy): Bacteria > Pseudomonadota > Alphaproteobacteria > Rhizobiales > Rhizobiaceae > Allorhizobium. The sequence continues at coordinate 224,029 of NZ_FWXU01000003.1, read as the reverse complement.
GTCTGTTGAAGGTGTCTTTCCAGGCGATCGAAGTTTTGCTCATTGGCTGCCGCCAGAAATTTTTCGAGTTCGAGATTTTCCTCTGTCCTGTCGAACAGCATGCGCCAGGTAAGGCGCGTGCCGCCGGCCTCCTCTTCGAATACCATGCTCATGTGGAAGACATGCATGGGTTCGTGGTGGATATAGCTGACGCGCTCGGGCATCACGACCTCTTCGAAGGTGCAGAGATTGTCAAAATCCGTGCCATTCGAGGCGGTCATGATGATGCGCCATTGGCCACCGGGGCGCAGGTCAGAATGCGGGACCTTGTTGGTGAAACCATCCGGCCCCCACCATTGCTCCAGTTGTGGCGGTTCGGCAAAGGCGTCGAACACATCCTGGCGGCGGGCCGCAATCAGGCGGGTGTTGAGGATTTCAAGCTTGTCGGTCACTGCCGTCACTCTCCTTGTCTGATGGCGATTTAACGCTTTCGAGATAGGCCTCCAGCCGGTTGAACCGCTGTTCCCAAAGGCTTCGGTATTCATCGAGCCAATGATCCACGATCTTCAACGGCTCCGGCTCCAGCCTGCAGGGCCGCCATTGGGCGCTTCTCCCGCGGGAGATCAGCTTGGCCTTTTCCAGCACTTTCAGGTGCTTGGATACGGCCGGCAGGCTCATGGAAAAAGGTGCGGCAAGTTCATTGACCGTGGCCTCGCCCCGCGACAGCCGCGCAAGGATGGCGCGGCGGGTGGGGTCGGCCAGGGCGGACAGGGTTTCGGAGAGGGGGTCCATTGCTGAAGTTAGCCGATCAGTTAATTAACTGATAGGTTAAATAAAGGATAGCAAGGGTGGCGTCAATGGGCGGCTGTTGAAATAGGAAAAGTGAGTTCAGTGCTCAGGCTGCTGCGTCAAGCACCGCTGCCGGAAGATTTGTCCGTGCGTTCAGGATTTCCATGCCGACGATATGGCCATTGCGGTCATAATCCAGGACGATGCCTTGAGAAACTTCCTCGGATTCGAGCACAGGTTCACTGGAGAACCTGACATAGGCAGCGTTTGCTGCTGGATCATATTCAAGCTTGGGTTTCGTCACGGCTTCTGCGCCTTCCGGTCGAGGAATGCCGTAATAATACGAATTTCATCGGCATCTTCCAAGCAGATTACGCGCAGTATTCTGCCGTCGCGTTCTTCAATGCGGCGATAGCGTCGCTCCAAGGGCGGGCCCGAGGGATCGATTTCCGTCCAGTCTGGATTAAAAACGGCGTCTTCAATCCAAGCGACTTCAAGCCCCCGCTCCGATACAACCGTTTGTGCATGGACGGTGAATCGGAGCGGCTTGTTCATGAGGCCTCAGAAATAGCTCTGCAGCGGGCGGACTTCGAGTTGGCCTTTCTTGAGCGCCTGGATCGCCTCGGCGGCGGCCAGCGCGCCGGCCATGGTGGTATAGTAGGGCACCTTCTGCATCAGCGCGGCGCGGCGCAGCGATTTCGAATCCGAGATCGCCTTGTTCGAGTCCGTCGTGTTGATGACGAGCTGGACCTGGCGGTTGCGGATCGCGTCCTCGATATGCGGACGACCTTCCAGAACCTTGTTGATCTTGATCGCCTCGATGCCGTTTTCGGCGAGGAAACGCTGGGTGCCGCCGGTTGCCATGACCTTGAAGCCGATCTCGGTCAAGAGCTTGACGGCGGGCAGCACGCGTTCCTTGTCGTCATCGCGCACCGATACGAAGACCGCCCCGTCGCGCGGCAGTTCGACGCCGGCGCCGAGCTGGCTCTTGGCAAAGGCCAGCGCGAAATCGGTGTCGAGGCCGATGACTTCGCCGGTGGAGCGCATTTCCGGGCCGAGCAGCGTATCGACGCCTGGGAAGCGCGCGAAGGGGAACACGGCTTCCTTGACGGCGATGTGCTTCAGGTTGCGCGGATCGGGCTTTGCGCCATAGACGGCGATCGCGTCATCCAGCTTTTCGCCGGTCATGATGCGCGCGGCGATCTTGGCAATCGGGGCGCCGATGGTCTTGGCGACGAAGGGCACCGTGCGCGAGGCGCGCGGGTTCACTTCCAGCACGTAGATCGTGCCGTCCTTGATGGCGTATTGCACGTTCATCAGGCCGCCGACCTTGAGCGCCTTGGCCATGGCCTTCGTCTGGCGCTCCAGCTCGTCAAGCAGTTCCGGGCTGAAGGAGCGCGACGGCAGCGAGCAGGCCGAGTCGCCGGAGTGAATGCCGGCCTCTTCGATATGCTCCATGATGCCGGATACGAAGACGTTTTCGCCGTCGCACAGCGCATCGACGTCCACCTCGACCGCATTGGTGAGGTAGCTGTCGAACAGCAGCGGGTTTTTGCCCAGGAGCGTGTTGATCTGGCCGGTCTTGTCGTTGGGATAGCGCTGCTTGATATCCTCAGGCACGAGTTCCGGCACGGTGTCGAGCAGATAGGTCTGCAGCATGCCCTCGTTGTGGATGATCTGCATGGCGCGACCGCCGAGCACGTAGGACGGGCGCACGACCAGCGGGAAGCCGATTTCAGACGCAACCAAGCGGGCCTGCTCGACCGAATAGGCGATGCCGTTGTTCGGCTGGGCGAGGTCCAGCTTCATCAACAGCTTCTGGAAGCGGTCGCGGTCTTCGGCGAGGTCGATCGCATCAGGTGCGGTGCCGAGGATCGGGATGCCGTTCTTTTCCAAGGCTTCGGCGAGCTTCAGCGGGGTCTGGCCGCCGAACTGGACGATGACGCCGACCAGTTCGCCCTTTTCCTGCTCGGCGCGCATGATCTCGATCACGTCCTCGGCGGTCAGCGGCTCGAAATAGAGCCGGTCCGAGGTGTCGTAGTCGGTGGACACGGTTTCCGGGTTGCAGTTGATCATGATGGCTTCGAAGCCAGCATCCTTCAGGGCGAAGGCGGCGTGGCAGCAGCAATAGTCGAATTCGATGCCCTGGCCGATACGGTTCGGACCGCCGCCGAGGATCACCACCTTCTTGCGGTCGGAAACCTGGGCTTCAGAGCGCGTGGCGCCGGCGAACGGCGTCTCATAGGTCGAGTACATATAGGCCGTCGGCGAGGCGAATTCGGCGGCGCAGGTGTCGATGCGCTTAAAGACGGGGCGTACGCCGAGGCTGTTGCGCAGTTCGGCGACTTCCTTCGGGCGCTTTGAGGTCAGGCTGGCGAGGCGGGCGTCGGAGAAGCCCATGGCCTTCAGCATGCGCAGGTTTTCCGCATCCTTCGGCAGGCCGTGCTCGCGGATGCGGGCTTCCATTTCGACGATCGCCTTGAGCTGGGCGATGAACCAGGGGTCGATCTTGCAGCCTTCATGCACTTCGGCTTGGGTCATGCCGAGGCGCAGTGCCTGCGCCACCATGCGCAACCGGTCCGGGGTCGGGGTGCCGATGGCCGCACGGATGGCATTCTTGTCGTCGGCGGTGTCGCCATTGGCGCCAAGGCCCGGGATCTCGATCTCATCAAGGCCGGTCAGGCCGGTTTCAAGACCGCGCAGGGCCTTCTGCAGGGATTCGGCAAAGGTACGTCCGATCGCCATGACTTCGCCGACGGATTTCATGGCAGTGGTCAGGACAGGCGAGGCGCCCGGGAACTTCTCGAAGGCAAAGCGCGGGATCTTGGTGACGACATAGTCGATCGAGGGTTCGAACGAGGCGGGCGTCGCGCCACCGGTGATGTCGTTTTCGAGTTCGTCCAGCGTATAGCCGATGGCGAGTTTGGCGGCGATCTTGGCGATCGGGAAGCCGGTCGCCTTCGACGCCAGTGCCGAAGAACGCGAGACGCGCGGGTTCATTTCGATGACGACCAGGCGGCCGTCCTTCGGGTTGACGGCGAACTGGACGTTCGAACCGCCGGTCTCGACGCCGATCTCGCGCAGCACCGCGATCGAGGCGTTGCGCATGATCTGGTATTCCTTGTCGGTCAAGGTCAGCGCTGGCGCCACGGTGATCGAGTCACCGGTATGCACGCCCATCGGGTCGATATTTTCGATGGAGCAGATGATGATGCAGTTATCCGCCTTGTCACGGACCACTTCCATTTCATATTCCTTCCAGCCGAGGACGGATTCCTCGATCAGGACTTCCGTGGTCGGCGAGGCATCCAGGCCGCCATTGACGATGTCGTAGAATTCCGACCTGTTATAGGCGATGCCGCCGCCTGTGCCGCCGAGCGTAAACGACGGGCGGATGATGGCGGGCAGGCCGACATGGTCGAGTGCCTGGGCGGCAATCGCCATGGCATGGCTCATGTAGCGCTGCTTGCGGTCGGTCTCGCCGAGGTTCCACTGGTTTTCCAGTTCGTCGAGCGCCTTGTCGAGGTCCGCGCCCGAGAGCTTCGCCCGCAGTTCCGCGCGGGCAGCTTCGTGCTTCTTGCGGTCGGCGTCCTTGATGTCGGTGGCATTGGCCAGCATCGAGCGCGGCGTTTCCAGCCCGATTTTGGCCATGGCCTCGCGGAACAGCGCTCGGTCCTCGGCCTTGTCGATTGCTTCGGGCTTTGCGCCGATCATCTCGACATTGTAGCGGTCCAGCACGCCCATTCGCTTGAGGGAAAGCGCGGTGTTCAGCGCCGTCTGTCCGCCCATGGTCGGCAGCAGCGCGTCCGGGCGCTCCTTGGCGATGATCTTGGCGACCACTTCCGGCGTGATCGGCTCGACGTAAGTGGCGTCTGCCAGACCCGGATCTGTCATGATGGTGGCCGGGTTGGAATTCACCAGGATGACCCGGTAGCCTTCTTCCTTCAGCGCCTTGCAGGCCTGGGTGCCGGAATAGTCGAACTCACATGCCTGACCGATGACGATCGGCCCCGCGCCGATGATGAGGATGGACTTGATATCTTGGCGCTTGGGCATGGTTCGTCATTCCGCTTTCAGGCTGCGCGAAAAACCGGCTGCGGTGAGAGGCATCACCGGCCGGGCGCAGATCGTGGGTCTTTTCAGGCTAGAAGCGGCTTATAGGGAAATGTGTGGCAGAGCGGAACCCCTGAGATGACGGAATCGACAGGAAAAGTTTGACAAGGCGTAAAGGTGTATCGGATCGCCATAAACAAAGGCTTCAGCGGCGTTCTTGCGGCGCTGAAGCCTCATGCAGGTTATGTGCACGAAGGTTTAATGTGTGGGCGCAGTGTCGTCAGCCTGTCGTGCGTGGCTTCTGCTTGGCGCCAGCGCTCTTGCCGTCGGAACTCTTGGCCCGCTCTTCGACGCGATCGGCACCTTTCGCGAGGTCTGAGCCCTTCCGGGCTTCCACCTTCTTCTCGTCGCGTGCAGCGCTCTTGCGCAATCCGCGTGCGGCTTCCTTGCCTTTTTCCGTTGGTGCTTGCTCGATACCCATGGTTTCCTCCTCCATCTGGGATGAGTGATAAAGCCTGATTGGTACCTCTTGTTCCCTGCCGGTGGGTTGTGGCATCGACTTCTGTCGGAACCACGCTAAATGATGGCATTCCGCCTCAGCGCAGCAGGAAAGGTATCGCCTTGATCATCGTCCATTATCTCGACAACTCTCGTGCACATCGCATTCTCTGGCTGCTGGAAGAACTCGGGCTCGACTACGAGATCAAGCATTACAAGCGTGGACCCGATATGCGGGCGCCGGAGAGCCTGAAGAAGGTTCACCCGCTCGGCAAGTCCCCCGTTATTGAGGACAAGGGACGGATCATCGCCGAAAGCGGTGCCATCATCGAATATCTCATCGATAGCTATGGCGAATCTTCTCGCCTGCGCCCGGCCCAGGGCACGGATGAGCGGCTGCGCTATACCTATTGGCTGCATTTCGCCGAGGGATCTGCCATGCCGCTTCTGCTGATGAAGCTGGTCTTCCTCAAGATCCCCACCCAGGTGCCGTTCTTCATCCGACCGATCGCCGCCATGATCGCCAAGGGCGTGCAGAACAAGCTGACCGATCCGCAGCTCGCTGATAACGTCGCCTTCTGGAATTCGGAACTGGCCCGCGACGGATGGTTTGCAGGGCCAGAGTTTTCCGCCGCCGATATTGCCATGAGCTTTCCGGTCGAGGCGGGCATGACGCGCATCGGCAACATGGGTGAGACGGGTGCGATCCAGGACTATCTCGACCGCATCCGCGCCCGTCCTGCCTATAAAAAGGCGCTGGAGCGCGGCGGCGCCTATGCTTATGCGACCAGCAGTGCACGATCCGCGTGATCTGCACCCAAGGCAATTCCGGTGTTGGTCGGGAACGCAATTGGCTATAGAGCGTTTCCGCGCGTAAGTTAGCTGTCGGCTTGAAAGGACTAAGACATGGAATGGAAGGGCCGACGTCAATCGGACAATGTTGAAGACCGTCGTGGCACGTCGTTCGGACGCGGTGGCAGGGGCACTGGCCAGTTTGGCGGTGGCGGTTTCCGCATTCCGACTGGTGGCCGTCGGGGCGGCGGATTGAGCATCGGCTCGATCGTCCTGATCCTGATCGTCTGTTGGTTCCTGGGCATCAATCCGCTGACGCTGCTGGATGACGGCAGTGGCTCGGGCGTGCAGACGCAGACGAGCGAGCAGCAGCGGTCGACGCCGCAGAATGACGAAATGACGGCTTTCGTGCGCACTGTTCTGGCCGAAACCGAAGACACCTGGCACGGCATCTTCCAGGCCGAGGGGGCGACCTATGAGGAGCCGACGCTCGTGCTGTTTTCCGGCAGCACCAACTCCGCTTGCGGCTTTGCCTCCTCCGCAACAGGTCCCTTCTACTGCCCGGGAGACCGCAAGGTCTATCTGGACACCGCGTTCTTCCGTGAACTCAAGGACAAGTTCGGCGCCTCGGGCGACTTTGCCGAGGCCTATGTGATCGCCCACGAGGTCGGCCATCACGTCCAGAACCTCACCGGCATCCTGCCGAAGTTCAACCAGATGCGGCAGACCATGTCGGAGGTGGAAGCCAACCAGATGTCCGTCCGCGTCGAGTTGCAGGCGGATTGCTTCGCCGGGATCTGGGGCAAATATACCGAGCAAAAGGGGCTGCTGGAGCGCGGTGATCTGGAGGAGGCGCTGAATGCCGCACGGCAGATCGGCGACGACACCCTGCAGAAGCGCTCCCAGGGTTATGTGGTGCCGGAGAGCTTCAACCACGGCACCTCGGCCCAGCGCATGGAGTGGTTCAAGCGCGGCTTTGACAGTGGTAATTTCCAGTCCTGCGACACGTTCTCGGGCGATATCTGATCTTTGCTGCGGCCGGTTTGCCGGCCGCAATCATTCCGGACGTTCAGCGGATCAGCAGCGCCGTGCCCCAGAGGCCCAGTGCAAAGACGGTGTGGGCCACCAGGTTCAGGGCGCGGACCTTCATTGGATTGGGCGTTTTCGATGCCGCCCAGCCAAGCCCGAGACCGGGCTGGAGAAGGAACCAGCCGGCGCCGACGGTCACGATGCCCCAGATCCATGCGGGCAGGAATGTCGGTTCGGCAAACCAGGTCGGCCCAACGAACACCGCCAGCAGCACGCCATAGAGAATGCCGACGGCATAATGACTGACCCAGCCGAGCGCCAGTTCATGGGCATAGGCGTCTGATGTCGCGATGCTGTCGTGAAACATCCTGCCGCTTTTCAGGTGATAAAACCAGCGGCCCACCGGCGCCCAATTGGCGCGCGGCTGCGCAAATACGCGATTAAGCACGATCGCCCAGAGATCCATGAGGATCGTGGCACCGATGCCGATGATCACGCCGCGCCAGAGTAGTTCAACCATTTGCATCATCCCCCAAAATAGGGGCAGTTAAGCGTGGTGGCGGGCAGAGCGAAAGGCCGGTTGGCCGGTTATCCCCGCGCGATTGAGCCGATGCGAGCGTAAAACCCATCAGTCCTGATGATGTGTCGGCCACAAATATCACTGGCTATGAAATTGGGATTGCCCCTCGAGCGGCTTTCTCCTATGCAGAAAAAAGCGCCGCTTGCCTAAAATGCAGGCGGCTTTTTCTGTCTGGAGCATCATCATGTTTGCGCAAGCGACCCTAGAGCCGCATCGCGGAGCCGTCGATAGCTGGGCGGCGCATATCCGTGCGACCCTGTCGCTCGGGATTCCGTTGATCGGCGCGCAACTGGCGCAGCTCGGCATCCACACCACGGACGTCATCATTGTCGGGCAATTGGGCGCTGCGCCCTTGGCCGCGTTGGTGCTCGCTGGGCAGTTCTTTTTCACCATCTTCATCTTCGGTCAGGGATTTTCGATCGCCGTCGTGCCGATGGTGGCGCAGGCCTTCGGGCGGGGCGACGCGATCTCGGTCCGTCGCTCGATGCGCATGGGCATGTGGGTCTCGATCGCCTATGCGATCCTCACGCTTCCGGCTTTCTACTTTGCGGAGACGATCCTGCTGGCCTTGGGGCAGAAGCCCGAGGTCGCAAAGCTTGCCGCGGATTATCTCGCCATCAGCCAATACGGCCTCTTGCCCGCGCTGCTGTTTGCAGTCTTGCGCGCACTCGTCAGCGCCACCGGCAAGGCCGGTATCATTCTCTGGGTCACGCTGTTGACGCTGGTGCTGAATGCCGTACTGGCCTACGGCCTCGTGCTCGGCCATCTCGGGCTGCCGGAACTGGGCATGCGCGGGGCGGCCATCGTGGCGGTTGTCGCCAATGTGGTGAGCTTTCTCCTGATGGTCGCCTATATCCAGTGGGAACCGTCGACGCGTCGCTACGAGTTGTTCGTGCGCTTCTGGCGGCCGGACTGGCGGGCGCTTTGGGATGTCGTGCATCTGGGACTGCCGATCAGCGTTACCGTGCTTGCCGAAGTCAGCCTGTTTGCGGCGGCGTCGCTGCTGATGGGACGGATTGGCACGATCGAGCTTGCCGCTCACGGTATTGCCCTGCAACTCGCGTCCATTGCCTTCATGATCCCGCTCGGTTTGTCGCAGGCGGCAACCGTGCGCATCGGCGTGGCCCATGGACGGGGACAATATGGGGATCTGGTGCGGGCGGCCATCGCGGTTCTCGGTATTGCCGCCGCCTTCTCGCTGACGGGCGGTATTCTGTTTGCGGTGGCGCCGCAGTTTTTTGCCGGCTTTTTCCTTAATGAAAATACGCCGGAAGCCGCTGCCGTGCTTGCCGTAGCGGGACCGTTGGTGGTGATTGCCGGCATATTCCAGTTGGTGGACGGTCTCCAGGCCATCGCCAGCGGGCTGCTACGCGGATTGAAGGATGCGCGCGTGCCGATGTTGCTGGCGCTCGCTTCCTATTGGCCGATCGGCTTTTTCCTGGCCTGGCTCCTGGCCTTTCCCGCGGGCATGGGAAGCGTCGGAATCTGGCTCGGCTTCCTTGTGGGGCTTGGCAGTGCGGCCGTTCTTTTGAGCCTCCGGTTCCTGTCCAAGGTGCGTCATGAAATGAAAATGGCCGGGATTTAACCCCGGCCATTCCAAATCCAATCATCGCCGTTCGGCTCAGCGCTCGGCCAGTGCCGGTTCGCCCTTGCGCTCGCGCAGCATGTTGACGAAGCGGCGGAACAGATAGTGGCTGTCCTGCGGGCCGGGCGATGCTTCCGGGTGATGCTGCACCGAAAACACCGGCTTGCCGGTGACGCGCAGGCCGCAATTGGTGTTGTCGAACAGCGATATATGGGTCTCTTCGATGCCCTCGGGCAGGGACTTGGAGTCCACCGCGAAACCGTGGTTCATCGAGACGATCTCGACCTTGCCGGTGGTGAAATCCTTGACGGGATGGTTAGCGCCGTGGTGGCCCTGATGCATCTTTTCAGTCTTGCCGCCGACGGCAAGCGCCAGCATCTGGTGACCGAGGCAGATGCCGAAGGTCGGGATATCCGTCTTGATCAGCGACTGAATCACCGGCACGGCATATTCGCCCGTTGCTGCCGGGTCTCCAGGGCCATTCGACAGGAAGATGCCGTCTGGCTTCAGCGCCAGGATGTCCTCAGCGCTCGTGGTGGCGGGCACGATGGTGACGCGGCAGTCCAGCCCGGCAAACAGGCGCAGAATGTTGCGCTTCACGCCGTAGTCGATGCAAACCACGTGATAGCGCGCGTCGGCGGCATTGAGCGCGGCATATTCCTCGTTCCAGACCCAGGGCTTTTCGTTCCACTGGGAGGACTGACCAGAGGTGGCAACCTTGGCGAGGTCGAGCCCTTCGAGCCCGCTCCAGGCGCGCGCCTCGGCCTTCAGGGCTTCGATGTCGAAAACACCCTGCGGATCATGGGCGATCACGGCGTTCGGTGCGCCATGCTCACGGATCCAGGCCGTCAGGGCGCGGGTGTCTATGCCGGCAAGGCCGATGATGCCGCGGGACTTCAGCCAGACGTCAAGATGCTTGGCGGCGCGGTAGTTCGAGGGATCGGTGATGTCGGCCTTGAAGATAACGCCGACCGCACCGTGCCGGGCGGCGGGCGTCAGGTCCTCGATATCCTCGTCATTGGCGCCGACATTGCCGATATGCGGGAAGGTGAAGGTGACGATCTGGCCGAGATAGGAGGGGTCGGTCAGGATTTCCTGGTAGCCGGTCAGCGCGGTGTTGAAGACCACTTCCGCCTGCACCTTTCCGGTCGCGCCAATACCGCGACCCTCGATGACAGTGCCGTCGGCAAGAACGAGCATGGCGGTAGGCTTCTGGGTGGTCCAAGGGGCTGTCGAGGTCATCTTTTATCCGTTTCCGCCCTTGAAGCACCGACCTTGAAGGGCAGGTGGCTAGGGGCCATCTATATCGCAAGCCAGGGCCCGCGAGTTAACCTTCGCGTTTGAAACCCTGATGCCAAATGTCGTGCAGGTGCCGGAAAATAGCCAAAACGTTCCGGCGGGTCAATCGGACACTGTGGAAAGCTTGGTTTTATTACCAAACCATTTCAACAGCTTGTCTAATTGATTTGATTGTCTGTGCGACCATGGCTATGACACCGTGACAAATGACAAGGAAAAGCCACAATCCTTAACGGTTTGCGGTCTGCTTTCCGGGAGAAAAAGAGATGATGCGCGACAGGCTCGCCAACGAACTAAAAGATGCGCTGAAGGCTAAGGACACGGTCCGGACCTCCACCGTGCGGCTGATCCAGACCGCGATCAAGGATCGCGACATCGCCAACCGTGGCCTGGGCAAGGACCCCGTCAGCGACGACGACATCATGCAGATCTTCGTGAAGATGATCAAGCAGCGGGAAGAATCCGCCAAGATCTATGAGGACAATGCCCGTCCGGAACTGGCAGCCCAGGAACGGCAGGAAATCCTCGTCATCCGCAGCTTCATGCCCGAGCAGATTTCCGAAGAGAAGGTGCGCGAACTCTGCGCCAGCATCATCTCGGAGACCGGTGCCCAAGGCCTGCGCGACATGGGCAAGTGCATGAACGCCCTGAAGGAAAAATATACGGGCAAGATGGATTTCGCCAAGGCCTCCGGCGTGGTGAAGGAACTGCTGAAGTAATCTTGATTCAAGACAGAAAAGGGGAGTTCCGCCGATGCGGGGCTCCCCTGATTTTTTGGCCAATCAGTGTTTACTGAACACGCGTGATGGTCGTTCGTGCCAGATACGAATTCAGGTTCGCCCGCGCGGTGGCTTCCGATGTCGCTATCGATGAGATCTGCATGCCGCGGTCGTTCTGCACGATCGAACGGGTCGCAACATAGATCGCCTTGCCGTTATCGGCTGTTATCTTGAGAGTCGCTTCGAAGCCGGAATATGTTTTCGTGACCACCTTGCGCCGTGACGTTACGACGAGCTGTCCATCGGTTGCACGTGAGATGGATCTATCCACCTCCCTAAGCAGGCCTGTGCTCAGGATGTCCTTGCGGATTGCAGTTTCAACGTCGCCGCCAACAGCAATTGGGCCGACAAGTACGGCCTGGGGCGTTTTGCATTTTTCGATAGGGCAGGCATGAAGCGTGTTGCCGCCTCTTGAAATTTCCACCCATCCTGCCGGAGAATAGTTTGACTTGATGCTTCCGGGCTTCAATCCACCTGTTTGGCACGCTGTCAGCAACGTCCCGGCCAATACGAAAACAGAAAATCTAATCATTTGAATTATCACGAAAAGCCTCCCTTCGATGATGGTCGAGACTATGTCGGCAACTTTGAATATTCAATTGAAGTGGATAGAGCAAATTTGGTGCATCTGTATTTTCTGAGCGGTGAAGCAGACAAGGACTGCTTCGGATCGCCTGGCCGGAGTCATTGCGGTGTGGCAAGTATGACCGAAGCTGTGAATAGCGGGCAGAATGTAGCAAAGCCTTGGCTTTCAATTTCGCTCGACCCTATATGGAAATGCTCAACCGGATAATGTGATGCGCTTTTCCAACGACTTCCTTGACGAGATACGCGACCGCGTGCCGATTTCGGCCGTGATCGGCAGTCGCGTGTCCTGGGACAAGCGCAAGACCAATGTGTCGCGCGGGGACTTCTGGGCCTGCTGCCCATTCCATGGCGAGAAGAGCCCGAGCTTCCACTGTGAGGATCGCAAGGGGCGCTATCACTGCTTCGGCTGCGGTGTGTCGGGTGATCATTTCCGCTTTCTCACCGATCTCGAGGGCCTGAACTTCCCCGAAGCGGTGGAGCGGGTCGCCGACATGGCCGGCATCGCCATGCCCAAGCCCGATGCGCAAGCGGCGCAGCGGGAGAAGGAGCGCACCTCCCTTCTCGACGTGATGGAACTGGCGACTCTGTTTTTCCAGGATCAGCTGCAGGCAGCCGGTGGTGCCAAGGCACGGGCCTATCTGCGCGAGCGCGGGCTCACCGGCCGCACGATCGAAACCTTCCGGTTGGGGTATGCGCCCGAAAGCCGCAATGCCCTGAAGGAGCATCTGGCCTCCAAGGGCGTGCCGAAGGACCAGATCGAGGCTTGCGGCCTGGTACGTCACGGCGACGATATCCCGGTCTCCTATGACTATTTCCGCGATCGGATCATGTTTCCGATCCTCTCCTCACGCGAGCGGGTGATTGCGTTCGGCGGGCGAGCCATGGCCGCGGATGCCATGGCCAAATACATGAACTCGCCGGAGACGGAACTCTTCCACAAGGGCAGCGTGCTTTACAATTTTGCCCGTGCCCGTCGTGCTTTGGCCAGCGCGGGAACCTTGATCGCCGTTGAGGGCTATATGGATGTCATCGCCCTGCATCAGGCCGGCGTGGAGAACGCCGTGGCGCCGCTCGGCACGGCGCTGACCGAGAACCAGCTGGACCTCCTGTGGAAGCTGACGCCGCAGCCGGTGCTGTGCTTCGACGGCGACGGCGCTGGCGTGCGGGCAGCACATCGGGCTGTCGATCTCGGCCTGCCGCATCTGAAGCCCGGGCGATCCCTGTCTTTCGCCCTGCTGCCTGACGGAAAGGATCCCGACGATCTGGTGCGCCACGAGGGCCGCGCACCGTTTGACAAGGTATTGGCGGATGCCATGCCGCTTGCCGAGATGGTCTGGTGTCGCGAGATTGCACAGGGCCAGTTCGACACGCCGGAAAAGCGCGCGGCGCTTGAGGCGAAGCTCAAGCAGGTGGTCTCCGTGATCGCAGATGAAAGCGTGCGGCGGCACTACCTGCAGGACGTGCGCGACCGTCTCTACCGGTTTTTCCAGCCGGTGCAGAACGAGACACCCTGGCGGCGCGGGGAGGGCGGCGCTGGCCCCCGCAACGGACGTTTTGCCAATGGGCAGGGGGCTCAAGCCGGTGCCGGTCGCATCGGCGGCATCTCCGATCGCCTCGCCCGGTCGGGACTGGTCAAGGGTCATCGCGACCAGCCGGGTCTGCGCGAGAGCGTTCTGGCACTGACCATCGTCAACCATCCGCAATTGCTGCAGGAGGAGTATGACGAGGTCGCCGCCATCGATTTCGACAATCGCGAACTGCAACGGCTCTGGTCGGCGCTGCTGACGGCCGCTGCGGCCGCCGGGGCGCGGTTGGAGCGCGACGGGCTGATCGCCCGGCTCGAGGACCAGGGTTTTGGGGCCTTCCTGAAGGCGCTCGACCAGCAGGTCAGGAATACCAGGCTCTGGACGGCAACCGCGACGGCGGCGGCGGAAGATGCACGCGAGGCGTTCCAGCAATCCCTGTCATTGCATAAACGCGGGCGCGCGCTGCTGCGCCAGCGGCAGGAGTTGGAGCGCGATATTGCGGAAGCGACCGAGGCCGAGGATGATGAGCGCATGACGATGTTCTTAAGCGCGCTGCAGCAGGTGCAGCAGGAGATCGCCCGGCTGGAAAACCAGGAAGCGATCATTGAGGGCTTCGGGGTGATGTCCGGGCGTGTCAAAGGCCCGGCAATAGGTCACACGACGTAACCAGCTGGGCCATTTGCCGGTTGCCGGAACTGGCCGAATAGGTCATGCAACCAGAAAAACCTGGGGGCAAGGCTCAACTATGCGAGAACTGGAACTTCTGGCGGCCCATGGCCGCCCGGCTCGCAGCCGCTGGCGCCTGCCGAACTTTCTGTGGCTGATCGCACGGATTGGCACGGCGGGCTATCCGCCGCGCATCCGGCGCCGTCTTGCCGTCACCAATGTCATCTCGTCCATGGTCAGCCTGATGACCGTGCCCTATATCCTGCTTTACGCCGTTTATGATTTGCAGGCGCTGAAGATCGCGGTCCTGGTTTTTTCCCCGCAGATCATCCTGTTTGCCATCACCCCCTATTTCCACCGCTTCGGATCGATGGTCGGGGCGGTCTATCTCTGCATGGTCTGGTTGGTCTTCGGAATCGGCTATTGCCTGTTCTTCGGCCGGGAATCGGGGCTGCATTTCTACTTCCTGCCGGGTGCCGCGGCCTCGATGCTGATCTTCGGATCGGAGCGGCTGCTGTTGTCCGGTTTCGTTACCTTCCTCGCCCTTTGCGGCTTCCTGACAACGGAAGTGGTGTTCGTTCACCCCGCGCCGTTCATCCATGTCGACCAGTTCTTTCTCGAAATCCTGTTTTACCTGACCGTACCCTTCGCCTTCCTGCTGATCTTCACGACGGTGTTCTTCGCCTTCAAGGAGGCGGCGCAGGCGGAAATGGCCCTGGAGGAGGAGTATCGCTATTCCGAGCGGCTCCTGGAAAACATCCTGCCGCAGGCGGTGGCGAGGCGCCTGAAGCAGGGCAATGCTGCCATCATCGCCGATCATATCGATGACGCGACTATCCTGTTTGCCGATATCGTCAATTTCACTCCGCGCTCCGCCGGGTGGCAGCCGCAGGAGGTGGTGAGTTTTCTCAGTCACGTTTTCGGTCGCTTTGACGAGCTGGCCGCGCGTCTCGGGTTGGAGAAGATCAAGACGATCGGCGATGCCTATATGGCGGCGGGCGGATTGCCGGAGCCGCGGCCAGACCATAGGGTTGTCGTGGCAGAGATGGCGCTCGGTATTCTTGATCTTTGCCGGGAGATTTCGCGGGAGACGGGGCAGGAGGTGACGGTTCGGATCGGGCTTGATGCCGGGCCCGTCGTGGCCGGAGTGATCGGCACCAGCAAGTTGCTCTATGATGTCTGGGGCGATACTGTGAACACGGCGGCCCGTATGGAATCCCACGGTGTCGGCGGCCATATCCAGGTTCCGAACTGCCTGAAGGAGGCACTGGAAGACCGGTTCACCTTCGAACGTCGCGGAGATATCGCCGTCAAGGGCAAAGGCATCATGCAACTGTGGTTTTTGACGGGAAAGCGGACATAGCCACTCAATATCGAGTCGCACTCTTGTCTTAGGAGCAGTCGTCACTATCTAGGCGGTATAACGCAGATGACCCGCCCGTGGGCCGCATAGTCCGTGTTTTCCACATTTTCGTCGCTTTACCCAAGAGAAAAGCTTGACGCCGGAAAAAATTGTGGGAATCACCATTCGAGGCGGCGAAGATGGATTGGGTCAGGCAAACCGATGATATCATGGCCGGTCACATTTATGCGCAAGCTACCGCGGGCTGGTGGTACCAGTGTGGTTAATCGGGAATTAAACATCATTCCGTTACGTCATTGACATTGATTCGAGGCGATGACGAGTTCCAGCGATGGAGCCGAGGTCGCGTCTTACGATGGCATGGGAAGCGTCAGCAGTACGCGTCAGGGAAAGCGACGAGATAAATGGCAACCAAAGTCAAAGAAAACGAAGAAGCCGAGAACGAACGCGATGGCGCTTCTGACGGTCCGCTTCTCGATCTTTCCGATGACGCGGTCAAGAAGATGATCAAGGCCGCCAAGAAGCGCGGCTATGTGACCATGGACGAGTTGAACTCGGTGCTGCCCTCGGAGGAGGTGACCTCCGAGCAGATCGAGGACACCATGGCCATGCTTTCCGACATGGGCATCAATGTCATCGAGGATGAGGACGCCGAAGAGGTGGCCCAGCCAGAGGATGATGGCGAAGCCGATGAGGGCGAAAGCGAAGGCGGCGAACTGACGGCTTCGACCGGCACCGCGCTTGCGACCGCCAAGAAGAAGGAGCCGACCGACCGCACCGACGACCCCGTGCGCATGTATCTGCGCGAAATGGGGTCGGTGGAGCTGTTGTCGCGCGAAGGCGAAATCGCCATCGCCAAGCGCATCGAGGCCGGCCGCGAGACCATGATCTCGGGTCTCTGCGAGAGCCCGCTGACCTTCCAGGCGCTGATCATCTGGCGCGACGAGTTGAACGAAGGCACGACGCTCCTGCGCGAGATCATCGATCTCGAAACCACCTATTCGGGGCCTGAGGCCAAGGCTGCGCCGCAGTTCCAGAGCCCGGAAAAGATCGAGGCTGACCGCAAGGCCGCTGAAGAGAAGGAAAAGACCCGTCGCAGCCGCGCGCCGTCAGGTGAGGACGACATCACCAATGTCGGCGGCGAAGGCTTGCCGCCGGAGGAAGAGGAAGAAGACGAGGACGAAAGCAACCTGTCGCTGGCGGCGATGGAAGCCGAACTGCGTCCGCAGGTCATGGAAACCCTCGACCTCATCGCCGATACCTACAAGAAGCTGCGCAAGCTGCAGGACCAGCAGGTCGAGGCGCGTCTGGCCTGTACGGGCACGTTGTCTTCCGGCCAGGAGCGTCGCTACAAGGAGCTGAAGGACCAGCTGATCACGGCGGTGAAGTCGCTGTCGCTCAACCAGAACCGCGTCGATTCGCTCGTCGAGCAGCTCTATGACATCTCCAAGCGCCTGATGCAGAACGAAGGCCGCCTGCTGCGCCTGGCCGAGAGCTATGGCGTGAAGCGCGATTCGTTCCTGGAGCAGTATCAGGGCGCCGAGCTCGACCCGAACTGGATGAAGTCGATCGGCAATCTCTCCGCCCGCGGGTGGAAGGAATTTGCCCGCGAGGAAAACCAGACGATCCGCGATATCCGTGGCGAGATCCAGAATCTCGCGACTGAAACCGGGATTTCGATCACCGAATTCCGCCGTATCGTTTCCATGGTGCAGAAGGGCGAGCGCGAGGCGCGCATCGCCAAGAAGGAAATGGTCGAGGCCAACCTGCGTCTCGTCATCTCCATCGCCAAGAAATACACGAACCGCGGCCTGCAGTTCCTCGACCTGATCCAGGAAGGCAATATCGGCCTGATGAAGGCGGTCGACAAGTTCGAGTATCGCCGCGGCTACAAGTTCTCGACCTATGCCACCTGGTGGATCCGGCAGGCGATCACCCGTTCGATCGCCGACCAGGCCCGCACGATCCGTATTCCGGTGCACATGATTGAGACGATCAACAAGATCGTGCGCACCTCGCGCCAGATGCTGCACGAGATCGGCCGCGAGCCGACCCCGGAAGAACTGGCCGAAAAGCTCGCCATGCCGCTCGAAAAAGTGCGCAAGGTGCTGAAGATCGCCAAGGAGCCAATCTCGCTCGAAACCCCGGTGGGCGACGAAGAGGACAGCCACCTCGGCGATTTCATCGAGGACAAGAACGCGCTGCTGCCGATCGACGCGGCGATCCAGGCGAACCTGCGCGAAACGACCACGCGCGTTCTCGCCTCGCTCACCCCGCGTGAGGAACGCGTGCTGCGCATGCGCTTCGGCATCGGCATGAACACCGACCACACACTGGAAGAAGTCGGCCAGCAGTTCTCGGTCACCCGCGAACGTATCCGCCAGATCGAGGCCAAGGCGCTCCGGAAGCTGAAGCACCCGAGCCGCAGCCGCAAGCTGCGGAGCTTCCTGGATAGCTGAGGCAGCAGATGTTTTGAGAATTACAGAACCCGGCGGGAGCAGTTCCGCCGGGTTTTTTGTTGGGGGGCATGTTTGCCGGTACCGGCTGTCTCCCGCAGGCGGTACCGGCTTGTGGCCCGGGACATCGCGCAGATGCGGGAGTGGCAGGGGTCCAAGAATCCGTGTGCGGTGCGTGAAAGCCAGCCGATTGCAGTGATACCCCCCTCTGGTCTGCCGACCATCTCCCCCACAAGGAGGGAGATCGACTCGCTGCCCACGCCTCGCCAAGACCTATCGGCGCACAGTTTGTTTCGAGGGGAGCGGGCGATGTCGCCTGACCGATCTCCCTCCTTGTGGGGGAGATGCCCGGCAGGGCAGAGGGGGCGACATCCGCACTGTCGCCTATTGTGCAATTCAGCTTCCCCGGACAGGCTCTCCCTGGGGCCACACCGATCTGACGGCGGGAAAATTCGCTTGGTGAGAAGGGTTGCCGCTTGCCTGCCGCCGCGCGGTTGTGCAGTCTGGAGCAATGCAGCCGCGGTGGCGGTGCTTCGCCTGCAGCGTGTCGGGACAGGGCTTTTGGGGGATGGATGGTTGACGCGGTGCCTGACATTGCTGTGATCAAAGATCGGGAGACGCTGGAGGCTTATCTGCGCAGCCGCCCCATTGACGAGGCGCGAGTGCTTGCGTTGCGATCTGCCGCTCGGGTCATGCCGCTTTTGTTGCTGCAATCCAATCTGAAGACTGGTAAAAAACCGCAATTGACGTTGCTGGTTTTTCGCTGTCTGTTCTTCTCATGGGCTGAGCGCAATTTTCCAGCCCATGAGAAGAAGCTACGCCCCGCCTACGCCGCCGCCGCCGCCTACGCCGCCGCCGCCGACGACGACGCCGCCGCCGCCGCCGACGCCGACGCCGCCGCCGCCTACGCCGCCGCCGCCGCCGACGCCGCCGCCTACGCCGCCTACGCCGCCGCCGCCGCCGACGCCGCCGCCGCCGCCTACGCCGCCGCCGCCGCCGCCGACGCCGACGTTGCGTGGGCGGTTGTTCGTGCTGACCTGAGATGGATGGAAGAGACGTCTGTCGTTGTCTGTCTTGCCGCGCCACTCTGGTTGGAGGGACTTCAGCCACGACAGTTTTTCGACTGGGATAAGGCTTTCGCTGCGGAGCTGCAGGCATTCGGTTCTGACTGGCGCGTGGTTCGTGAGTTTTACGAGGCCCTGCGGGATGGTCGTCCGCTCTTTGCCAATCTCGGGGACAAGCTCGGCTCCGTTACGCTGGCGCTGGCCGATGAGGACGAGGCATTCTGGGAACGTGATCCCGATGCAGTTACGCGCGATCTGGCGGAGCGGCTGGGGGGAGGGGAGACGAGCCAAGAACCGGAAGCGGCTTTAAACGCGCCATCCGAAAAGGTGGATTTATTCATCAGCTATTCCACCAGAAACGAAGCGGAAGCGCGGGAAATCAACGGTTACTTTGAGGATGCCGGCTACTCCACCATTGTTCAGTTTAAAGATTTCGGTATCGGTTCGAACTTTGTTACGGAGATGCAGAAGGGCCTGCAAGCGGAACGGATGATAGCCGTTTTGTCGCCGGCATATGTTGCATCGATGCAGTGTCAGGCTGAATGGAATGCTGCCTACAACCGTGATCCCTCCGGTGAGCAGCGATATCTGGTCCCGCTCCTGATCGAGAAAACTGAGTTGCCGCCTTTGGCGAAACAGATCGTTTATAAGTCTCTCGTCGGCCTTACTGGCGATGCCCGGCGTAGTGCAGTGCTTGAGGCCATCGGCAAACTGCGGCGGCCTGAGGTGTCTGGAGTTCGGTCCCCTTACGAGTTTGAGCTGACGCCCAACCAGACGATCACGGCTGTGGCCGGGGCCATGAACACCATGAGTGTTCTGCCCAGCCGCGATCCTGGCGACGCACGAAAGCGGTTGGAGGCGGCAAAGCAACTTGCGAATGATCTGATTGCCGGATTGATGGACAATCGTTTCCAAGTTGGTCGTCACTACATCAAGGAGTTGGAAAACTACCGCGACCGGCTGCCACTGGATGCCACAGAAAGCATCTACTCAGCCGATGCCGCCCTCCGCAATCTGCGGGATGATCTTGAGACCGACATGCGCCACGGCATCTGTGATCGTTTCGCCCCACGGCTTCAGCGGTTGATTGAGGCTCACTATGGGCTGAGAGTCTATTTTCCTGAACTGCTCAACTTCTATGATGACGTCAAACAGGCGCGTCAGGCTGAGCCTCCACCGCTGGAGGCGCTCGCCAAGTTGCGGCAGGTGGTTACAGACAACACGCCAGATGTGTTCGAACCCTCGGTCGATGCGGCATTTGAACATGCTGTTGATGTGGCTCGTCCAGCGACGGAAAAGCAGGAAGCCTCGTCTGACGGCGGTGCCTCGTCTTCTGCCCCGACCACATTGCCGCCTGATCCGATTGCGGGTGTCGATCCCGTCCGTGCTGCTCAACATGCCGAAATGAGCATGCAAAATCGGATATGGGGAGCCTTGCGACGTGCCGAGGAGGGCGGCAAGGTAGCTGAACGCGTCGACAAAGCGGTTTCCAGTTATGCCAAATGGATCGATCCTGTTCTTGATTGGCTTTCCAAATCCCTTTGAAAGACGAGTGCCGGCAAAAGGGTTTGCCTCAACATTTCCGCTGAAACACTTTCCCGCCCCGCCTCACCCCGCAATCGGGGTCAGGACTTCGAAATCGTAGAACTGGCCGGACAGGAACAGGCGGCGGGCGGAGATGGAGACGGTGACGGTTTCGCCCTTGCCGTTGCGGATAAGGGCGATTTCGCCGACATAGCCGCCGTCGCTGTCGAGGAGGCTTAAGCGGCGCGCGCGGGCGCCGGCGTCGTCGGTCAGGAGGCCGGAGGAGACCATTTCCGAGCCGGCAATCTCGTCCCAGGCCTTGCCCACAAGGTCGAGATAGGCCTGGTTTACCCGCACGAAGCGCGAGCTGTCCTGGCCGGTCGTCGAGATGGAGAAGGCCGTCGGCGAGAGGTCGAAAAGGGCCTGTATGAGGGGATAGGCGAGCGCGTCGGCCTCGATTGCGGCAAAGGCGCCGGTCACGGATTTTTCCGTGGGCTTGCGCAGCGACAGGTCGTAATCGGCCGGCAGGACATATTCGTCGCGGACGATGGCCACAAGACGCCAGAGGTCTACTTCCAGGAAGATGCTCTTGCTGGCCTCGTCGATCTCGGGAAGCGTTGCCGGGATGGCCGCCAGGTTCCTGGCGATGCGGTCGCGCTCGGTGGCATTGGCGGCCTGGCCCAGTGCCTGCTCAAATTTGTTGGCGGCGATGGTGCGCAGGCTTTCATAGGCGCGCTCCAACTGCTGCTTTCGTTGGGCCTCGACCTCGTCGACACTGCGGATGCCATCCGCGATCGGCAGGGTTTCCAGGAGGGTTCGGACTTCGATCTCCTCGGGACAGTCCTCCATTGCGGTCTTGCCGCGGGGGGCGTGGCGGATGAGCGCCAGAAGGGTTTCGGCGCCGAAGGCATTGACGTCGTAGGCTTGCATCTCCCCTGAGGCGCCAAGGCTTGCGGCGGTCACGCGCACCGGAGCGCCGTTTTCGTCCATGTAGAGGCTGACCTCAATCACGTCAGGTGTAAGTTCGAGCCAGGGATATTCCCGCCGAAAGACTTCCAGAGCCTCACGATCAAGAACCGCAACCGCGTACATGTTTCCTCACTCCATTCGATGTGCCCGGCCTTGTGCCGATCAGAGCGTCGATATGACGGCGTCCGGTCCCGACCAGTCTTTGTCGTCCTGGC
The DNA here is from genome assembly GCF_900176345.1 of Rhizobium sp. RU36D. Taxonomy (GTDB): domain Bacteria; phylum Pseudomonadota; class Alphaproteobacteria; order Rhizobiales; family Rhizobiaceae; genus Allorhizobium. The sequence continues at coordinate 202,275 of NZ_FWXU01000003.1, read as the reverse complement.
TGAGCAATAGCCCATCCTGAAGGCATCGCAGTAAATTATTCGCTCATCAGCACATGAAAAAACTCGCATATGATGAACCCTTTGCCAAATTTTGCCCTTGGGAATGGTCTAGGCGAGGGCGGCGATATCGCAGGCGCGGTGCCCTGCACCTATCTATAGCGAGAGCTACGGCGATTTGATTTTGCAGCCGGCGCTGGCCAATGTAGTGAACGATCGATGCTTAAGGAATTTGCAAACTGGCGGGACCGAGTCGGATTAGGCGTAATTGCCTCCGTGGCCCTGCATCTATCGGTCGGAACCGCGTTGCTTATCGACCTGCCGGCTGAGCCGCCCGTGCCGGAGCCGGAGGAAAGCGTCAGCGTCGATCTCATCCCGCCGCCCGAGGAGGAGCCGGAGCAGGCCGAGGAACCGCCAAAGGAGGAGCCGAAGCCGGAAGAGGCCAAGGCCGAGCCCCCTCCGCCGCCGGAAGAAAAGCCGGAAGAAGCGCCGAAGCCAGAGGAGCCGCCGCCAGAGGAAAAGCAGGCTGAGGAGCAGGCTGCACCGCCACCGCCGCCACCTCCACCGCCACCACCGCCACCGGCTCCGCAGGAAAAGCCGCCGGAAGAGAAGGCTGAGGCAATGCCAGAGGAACCGGAGCCCGCAGAGCCGCAGGGAGAGCAAGGTGCCGGATCGCCGGTGCCGCTCATGCAGGTTGTGCGCAGATATGGCGAGGAAAATAGCGGGCCGCGCGTAAGCTCTGAAGGTCCAGGCGCAACCGATGGGGCGTCGACAGCAGAAGATGCATCCGAAGCGGCAGCCTCCGAGCAGGACGCGGCCGACGTCACCGATGCCACGAGCCCGGACGAACAGGTTGCCATGGCTGGCCAGGACGCACCATCGGAAGGGCCGGAGCAGGGCAACCAGACTTTGGCCGGCAGCTTGATACCCGACAACATCCAGGCGCCCAGCGTTGATTTCGGTCCGAGTTCCCCCAGCCGTGCGGGTGCGGGTGGAGAGGCTGACGACGGGAAGGCTGGTGTGCTGGCGGCACCCGCGGCCAAGCCTGCCTCGTCCCTTCCGACAGATGCGCTGACAACAGGCAAGGTCAAGCTGACCAAGGCGAAGAAACTCTACTCCCAGAGCGATACCGATGCGCTCTTGGCGATGACCGCGATTGGCCAAACGCCTCCTGATATTAGGGGCGGTGTCTTGTGTTCGTCCGAACTGCAATTGCAGTTATGGAACATGAAGCCGCGTTACGCTGTCGAGTTGGTGCGACGATACAGCATGCCAGCATCAGGCGTACAGATGGCTGAAAGCAACTTTTATGCAAAGGGCAAGTTTCACAAGGTCTATTTTCGCTGTGAAGTGGATGCCAAGGTCACAAAGGTCACGTCATTTTCTTTCAGCGTTGGTGACGTGATACCGCGCAGCGAGTGGACGCCCGAAATGATCCGGGCGGTGGAAAATTAACCCAGGATATCCCGCACGACCCGCATGAAGACGCGGGCGCCGGTCGCGATCAACGCGTCGGGAAAGTCGTAATCCGGGTTGTGCAGGGCGGGGGATGCTTCGCCGGCTCCTAGGAAGAACATGGCCGATGGCGCCTTGTCGCGGAAGCGGCCGAAATCCTCCGAGGCGCGGATCGGCAGGCCGCGCTCGTCGTGGGTCAGCCTCTCCGCCTCAACCGCGCGCAGCAGATGGCCGACGGCCTCGGGCGCGTTTTCGCAGTGATGGAATATGTCGTGATAGCCGATCTGCAACTGCAGGCCATGCGCAGCAGCGGCATCGTGTGCGGCTTTTTCTGCCATTGCCACCAGTTCGGCCATGCGGTCGTCGGTGAGGGTACGCAGCGTCACCCAGATTTCGGCTTCACCCGGGGCTATGCCGAAGGCGGCCTCTCCAAGGCGTGCGTGGGTGACGGTCGCCATGCGGAATGCCGGGTCCGGCGGCATGGAATGGGCCAGATCCGTCAGCAGCGGCAGCAGGCCAGACATGGCCCGCATGGGAGAGGTGCCGGCTTCCGGCTGCGAAGCGTGGGCGGTCTTGCCGGTCAGGCGGATCAGCATGCCGCGAGATGCGCAGTTGACCGGGCCGGCTTTCAGCGCGACATGGCCGAGCGGCATGCCCGGGAGGTTGTGCAACGAAAAGGCGAAATCGGGCGCAATTTCCGAAAAGCGCGGATCTGCGATGACGGCAGCCGCGCCGGCGCCGTTTTCCTCCGCCGGCTGATAGAGCAGCACCACCCGGCCCTTGCCGGGGCGCTGCCGCGATAGCGCCACTGCCATGGCCGCGAGAATGGTCGAATGGCCGTCATGACCGCAGAGATGGCCCTTGCCCTTGATGATCGAGCGGTGCGGGATCTCGGACAACTCCTCGATCGGAAGGGCGTCGAGTTCGGAGCGGAAGAGCAAGGTCGGGCCGGGTTTGCCACTGTCATACACCACCGCCAGGCCATGACCGCCGAGATGTTCGATGATCGCGTCGGGCCCGAAACCCTTGACGAAGTCGCGCACGCGCGCTGCGGTTTCGCGCTCCTCCCCAGAGATTTCCGGGAAGCGGTGCAGGTCATGCCGCAGGGCGGTGAGTTCGACGATATCCCTCTCGGTCAAAAACATGGCGCACCTCCCTCGAAATCATTGTTTCGGTCTTATCGCAGTCACTCCATCAGCACCAGCCGTGCCGCGATCGACCACATGATCAGCGCGATAGCCCCATCCAAGATCCGCCAGGCCAGGGGACGGGCAAAGACTGGCCGCAGCAGCCGGGCGCCATAGCCGAGCGAGAAGAAAAACACGAAGGAGGCTGTCGTGGCGCCCAGGCCGAAATAGAGTTCGTGTCCTGCAAAGCGGGTGGAGATTGATCCGAGCAGCACGACCGTATCCAGATAGACATGCGGATTGAGCCAGGTCAGCGCCAGGCAGGTGGCCAGCGCCTTTGAAAGGCCGGTCGAGGTGGCATCAGCCGGCGCCAGCGTCTGGGCCTGCCCGAAGGCCGAGCGGAAGCTCCGCAGCCCGTAGATCAACAGGAAGGCTGCTCCGCCATAGCGCAGCAAGGGAACGAGATAGGGCAGCGCATCGGCAGCACCGGCAAAGCCGCTCACGCCGGCGGCAATCAAAAGGGCATCCGACAGGGCGCAGGTCAGGCAGATCGCAAAGACATGGCTTTTCAACAACCCCTGACGCAGGACGAAGGCGTTTTGCGCGCCAATGGCAACGATAAGGCTCAAACCCAGGAAGAAACCCGAGACGGTGGCTGCTAGCATTGTGTTTTCCCCGTTATGCACGGCGTTGACTAGATCATGTCCGACCATTAGGAAAATTAAATAAATTGTCCTGGCATTAGGAATTTTAATCCGATGTTCGACTACGCGCAGGTGGCGGCGGTGGAGGCGGTGATCCGCACCGGCAGTTTTGAGAAGGCCGCACGGCATCTCGCCATCACGCCGTCTGCGGTGTCGCAGCGCGTGCGGCAGCTCGAGGAGCAGCTTGGGATCATCCTCATCGTCCGGGGGCAGCCATGCGTGGCAACGCCAGCAGGCGAACGCCTTTTCCGCCATGCCGAGGAGGTGGCGTTGATGGAGCGCGGGCTCAGCCGCGAATTGGGCCTTGGCGAAGGTCCAATGCCGATGCTGCGCATTGCCGTCAATGCCGACAGCCTGGCCACCTGGTTCATTGAGGCCATGGCAGGCGCCGGGGAATGCCTGTTCGATCTCGTGCTCGACGACCAGGATCACAGTGCGGACTGGCTTAGGCGCGGCGAGGTGCGGGCCGCGGTCAGCGCCTTTTCCGGCGCCGTGCAGGGTTGCGACGTCAAGCCGCTCGGCGCCCTGCGCTATATCGCGACGGCAAGCCCGGCCTTTGTCAGCCGTTGGTTTGCTGAGGGTGTCGGGCGCCAAGCGCTGGCACAGGCACCCTGCATCACCTTCAATGCCAAGGACGCCCTGCAGACGCGGTGGATCGAAGCGACGACCGGTCAGCGGATCGACCCGCCGACCCATTGGCTGCCGTCGTCGCAGGCTTTCGTGGATGGATGCCTGGCTGGACTTGGATGGGGAATGAACCCGTTGAACCTGGTCTCGGATCTGATTGCGACGGGCAGGCTGGTGCCGCTGGTCGACAATGCCTTTCTCGACGTGCCACTTTTCTGGCACTGGAGCCGGTCGGTGGGAAAGGCGATGATGCCGGTCACACAATCCGTGCAGCAGGCGGCCCGTGGCGCGCTGCTGCCGCCAGGGTATGGGTCTGGAACCAGCCTGACCGAGATGCGTTAAGCTCCGCACCCTCAACGGGGAAACATAGGGGATGACGACGATGAGACCTGGCCTTGAAACCGCGATGTCCAAACTGATCGACCTCATCAACCGCCGGGAGTTTGCCGGCGTTGAGATGATGGTGGATGACGATTGCGTGCTGGATCTGCCGGGCGGCAGCCGCATCATCGGCCGGGAGAGTCTGCGAAATTCGCTCGCCGCCTATCTGCTGCAGGGCGATGTGCAGTTTGCCGACAGCGTATTCATGAGTGATGCCACGCAGCAGCGGGGTGCGGCAGAAGTGACCCTGAAGAACAATGGCCTCAGCACATCGGCCGTGCTTGTTGTCGAACGGGACAATGACCTGATCGTCCGCATCAGCCTTTACGGCTCTTGAGGCAGGCGAAATCCGTCGCTCCTCATTGTATACATTATGTGATGCGGTGATTTTCTGTGTCACATCGAAACAAAATTGCCTTGCAAATGCTTTGCTAAGCTTTTTCCGATACAGGTCTGTTTTCTAAAGAGCATCCGCCAACTGCTGGGAGGACGAGGGGGGCATATGTTCGAAATGACCGGTATCGGGTTCAAAGGGTGTCGGGATAACACCTCGGAAGCGGGCGGGGCTATCAATCGTTTGTCGATCGGATTGGCAGCATGAGCAAGTCCGCGGCGGCGAGCCTAGTGGAAACCGACCAGCAGAAGATCGCGCGGCTGGAACGACGTCTTGAGCGGGAAGAGGCAGCGCGCATCAAGGCCGAGGCTCTTCTGGAGGAAAAATCCCAGGCGCTGTCTGTCGCGAACCGCGAACTCGCAGCCTTTGCCGGCGCACTGGAAGAGCGGATCCATCAGCGGACGGCCGAGTTGACGCGGGAGCGGGAACGCGCCGTTTCCCTGGCGCGCGAGGACCTGCTGACGGGCATTGCCAACAGACGATACCATGCCACCTATCTCGAAGAGGCGATCGCCCAGGCCTTGGCCACTGGCAAGAGGCTGTCTGTGTTTCTGCTGAACATCGACAACTTCAAGAGCATCAACGACACGATGGGACATGCCGTCGGCGACGCGGTTCTGTGCGCGGTAGCCAGCCGGCTTGCGGCTTGTCCCAGCATCGATCATGCCGCCCGCCTGGGCGGCGACGAATTTGCGCTTGTTGCAGGCGATATAGACGAGGACATGGCGGCCGACGCGCTCGCCTTGGCGCTGCTCGATACCTTGCGGCCGCCGATTGCGGTGGACGACCGCATGCTGGATGTCACCGCCAGCATCGGCTACGCGCTGTTGCCGGATCACGCGTCCACGCCTGAGAACCTGCAGCGATTTGCCGGCATGGCTCTCGATCATGCCAAGGGACACGGCCGCTCGCAGATGCAGGCCTTCAACGACAAGCTGCGCACCGAGGTCGAAGAGCGACGCGGCCTTGCCTCCGAACTGCCGCAGGCCCTGACCTGCGGGGATATTCTGCCCTGGTTCCAGCCGATCGTGGATACCATCTCCGGCAAGGTGGTGGGACTGGAGGCGCTGGCGCGGTGGCGGCACCCGCTGCGCGGCATGCTTCCGCCCTCGCTGTTCATCCCACTGGCGGAAGAAAAGAACCTGATGGAGCCGCTGTTCCGCGCCATGCTGAAGCGCTCCTGCCAACTGGCCGCACCGCTGGTCCTATCCGGCAAGATCTCCTACGTCTCGCTCAATGCTTCGCCCAGCCAGTTTCGCACATCTGGGCTGGCTGCGACGGTGCAGGCGGTGCTGGCGGAAACCGGATTTCCCGCAAGCGCCCTGGTGATCGAGATCACCGAGGAACTTGTCATGAGCAACCTGCGCACCGCCTTCCGCGAACTGTCGCAACTGGCAAAACGCGGGGTTCGGCTGGCGCTGGATGATTTTGGAACCGGATATTCCAACATTGCCTCGCTGCGCAAGCTACCGATCGACTGGCTGAAGCTCGACCGCAGCTTGCTGACCCATGTGGAGCGGCAGCCGGTGGACCAGGCGATCGTGCGGGCGGTTCTACAGATGGCAAAAGGACTAGGCGTCGAGGTGATTGCCGAGGGCATCGAAGTCAAGGCGCAGGCAGACTGGCTGACCGCTACCGGCTGCTGCCGGCAACAGGGCTATTACTACAGCAAGCCACAGCCTTTCGAGCTGCTGATGCCGCTGTTTTCGCAGCGGGACTTGGTCGAGCGGGCCGATCAGAGCGCGGCCAGATAATCCTCGATGGCTGCGACGATCATGTCGTGGTCTTCCCGCGAGGCGAGACCCGAGACGGTGATGGCGGCCACCACGCCGGTGCCGGCAACGCGTGCGGGAAAGCTGCCGCCATGGCTGGCATAATCTAGGGGGTCGAGACCGATATCGGGCGATGGTTCCCGGCCCTTCAGCCGCAGCGCCTCGCCGATGCGCATGGATGCCTTGTGAAAGCGCAGCGTCACATTGCTCTTGCGCCGCGCCCAATGGTCATTGTCCGGCGAGGAGCCTGGCATCGCGGCATGAAACAAGACCCGGTCCGGCGTCCTGATATTGATGATCACGGGGGCGTTGTCACGACGCGCAATATCCACGAGCTTCAGCCCGACGGCCAGGGCGACCGTCTCGTCGAAGGCTGGAAAAACCAGGCGGCTTTCCTGCTCGGCAAGGATTTCGATAAGATTGCTGTCGCTCGACACGGTATTCCTCCTCGGTCTGAATGGCGCGGCGACCCTACTGCATCTTGGCGGGAAGCAAAATGATTCTGTCTTGTCTTATCTTGGCAGCGCAGGGCAGGCTGGCGCGTTTACACATGTGCAGAGGAGAAGACCGGCATGCCGCAAACCAGACTGACGATCGCAACGCGCGGACAGGGATTTTACGAGTTTACCGACAGGGCGCACGCCTTCGTGCGCGAACAAGGTGCCGGGGAGGGGCTGTTGACGGTGTTCGTGCGGCATACCTCCTGCTCGCTGCTCATCCAGGAAAATGCAGATCCCGATGTGCGTCGCGATCTGGATCAGTTCTTCAGGCGACTGGTGCCGGCCGCTACCGATCCATCCATGAACTGGGCGACGCATCGCCTCGAGGGGCCCGACGACATGCCAGCCCATATCAAGGCGGCGCTGACTGCAGTGTCGCTATCCATTCCGGTCGCGGATGGCGCGCCTTTGCTCGGCACATGGCAGGGGCTCTATCTCTTCGAACACCGCGACGAGGCGCACCGGCGAGAGATCGTGCTGCATCTCTCTCCCTAATAACGCAGTGAAAACAGGGTCCTGTTCGTCTTTCCTTGCGATGAACGAAAGCTGAACGCGTGGTTCTGAGAGCGTTCAGGTGCGGTCGACTAGTGTCTCACCAATCGCTGATGAGAGCGGGAACCGATTGGGCGGACAGGCCCATCGCACCAAGGAGACAGGACCATGACCAATCATTTCGCAAAACTGGGCATTGCCGCTGCCATGGCGCTCACCGCGGTTTTCGGCAGTGTTTCGACCGCCGCCGCCGATGGCATTGGCTTTGGCATCTATGTCGACGGCCCCGGCTGGGATCGCCGTGGCCCCGGTTGGGACGGACCGCGCCGCGGCTGGGACGATCGTGGCCGTGGACCGGGCTGGGATGGCCCTCGGCATGGCGCCTGCGCACCGGGCCATGCTGTTGAGAAAGCCCGCTGGAACGGTCTGCGCCGCGCCCATGTGCGCGATATCTCCCCGCGTCGGGTGGTGATCGGCGGCCTGCGCCATGGCTATCCGGACCGGATGGTGTTCGCCAATGTGCGCGGCTGCCCGCTGCTGCGCGGCTAATCCTTCTCCGTCATCGGGGCCTCGCCCGCGGCCCCGCGTCAACCGGCCGTCCGTCATGTCTCCTTGCCCGGGAGCGGACTGCCGAGCACCGTCCCCGTCGATCTCGGCTCGGCGGGGACGGTGTCGTTTTGGGTGGTCATAAGATGCGAGTGCCCGAGACCATCGGTCGTGCCCCGGCCGGCATGCAGGGCATCATTCCACCCGCGGCGATTGCTATCGACGCGATGACGTTCACCGGCGCCACATCCCGATGCGACGCCCTGCCATCTCTGGGCATAGTCGGGAATACCTCACCATGGCTCCCTCGCGATATCCGCCCGAAGCGGCGACCGGTCATGCAAGCCCGGCGATGTGGCCGTGCCACGACTGGCACGGCCGGGTTCGGCTCACTCCGGATCGATGCCAAATGTCACGTTAACGGTGACGGTGTAGGTGTTCTCCCCCGAGGCCATGGGAACGGCATCCGACACTTCCTTGGCCGCGGCGGCGCGGAACATCGGCTGGGGCATGGGACGGGCGAAATTCTCGCTGATTTCGATGACGCGGCCAAGCGATACGCCAGCGGCTTCGGTGAGCGTCTTGGCCTTGGCCATGGCTTCCTGCATCGCAGCCTTGCGCGCTTCCGTCACGGCGGCTTCGGGATCGTTGTTGGTGAAGTTGATCTCACCGCCCTGGTTGATGCCGAGCTTCACCGAGCGATCGATGACTTCGCCGAGCTTGGCGAGATCGCGAATGCGCAGGGTCAGCGAGTTGCTCACCTGGTAGCCGATGATCACCGGGGGCTTGTAGCCGCCATTGCCATCCGGCTCCTGGCGATATTGCGGCGAGATGGAAAAGCCGGTGGTCTGCAGATCGCGATCCTCGATGCCAGTCGCCTTGAGATCGGCAAGCACGGATGCCATGGCACCATTGTTGTCGGCAAGGGCCTGCTCAGCCGTTTCCGCCTGCTTCACGACAGCCATGGTCATGATCGCCATATCGGGCGCAAGGCTCGCTTCGCCCTCACCGGACACGATGATCGTGGCCTCGCGCGGGCGCTCCTCGGCCACCGCCGGCGCGGCAAGCAATGAAGACACGGCGACGGCGGCGAGGAGGACATTCTTCTGGATCTGCATGATGGTTTCCCTAGTTTGGCATGATCAATGCCCTCATGACGATTGATTGTGAAGCCATTGCGGCAACGACTTGTAGCTTTCGATTATTTGGTTTAGAGCGGGTTTCCGTCGCGGGAACCATTGCCCGCGACCCGCCCCCGCATGACCCAACCGGCCATGCCCCGGCACGGCGGGCCTGTAGCTCAATGGTTAGAGCCGGCGGCTCATAACCGCTTGGTTGGGGGTTCGAGTCCCTCCGGGCCCACCAATCATTTTTTCAGAAAAATTCAATAAAATCAACAACTTAGCTATGGTTCATCTTAAAAGCGGGAGCATTGTCACCCAAAATCGAATGATGAAAATTCCAGAAGCATTGTCAAACGGCAGTGTGCGAGCGTGCCGCCATCCCGAACAAGCCGCCGCACACATGCGCCATACGTCCCTTCGCCAATATGACGATGGACATGGGGAGCATTATCGACGCCATGAATATCTGAGGTTAGGAGAGCACGCCGGTTTTCCGGGGGATGTATATCTAGGCTCGCGCGAATGCCGGCGGGATTGTTGCAGACCGATCCAAAACCCACGTCTTCAACGGGCTTTGACGCGTCAAGATGTCAAAGAACGGCCCGCCGTCGTGGCGCCTTACTCCCAGATTAAAGCCAAGCGTTGCGCCTCAATCAACCTAGCGTGCCCCTTCTGTTCTCGTTGACTCATCGAACGACCCTTTGTTCACTCCCGTGCTCAGACATCGGAGAGTGCATCATGACGCAAGAAGCACGTATACGAAGGAGTGCGACCGAGGCGCGAGAGGCACTGGCACGCTTATCTCTGTCAACAGATATTGTTGAACAACAAAGAGCCTGGGAGGTTTTTCTCTCTGCGTGGCGCAGAAGCTTGAACCAAGTTTCAGCACATTATCGAAATAATTCAATGGATAAGCTTGCGGACGAAATGCATCATGAGCGCATTTTCGACCCTCTCCTTGACTATGTTTGGGAAGCTAGAAATACTGAGGAGCACACTGCTGACGGTACGAGCGCCCCTGCACTTCGACGCGTCCAAGGAGCATTGCACGTTAACGGCCATGATTTGCTTGTTAACGGGAGGCACCTGTTAATCGGCATGAATGAAACGGTACTTGAATTTCGAGATTTACAGGTTGTGAGAGCCAAAAGGAAAGTCACCCTAACCGCGCCTACGCTGCCGCCAAAGGACGTGGCCAACTATGCCATGGAGTTTTTATCGAGGTCGCTGAGCAGCCTTGGATGATCACTGAGGTCAAGGTGGCAGGCTGAGAAGACCCCGCCATCTTGATGCCAGGGTTCGAGGTGCTTCTCTTGATGTACCAATTCTGTTTTTTGTTGCGCAGGCTTCGCTTTTTATGCGCTGGCGCAAGCTGGTATGCGTGCTGATACGCATGCAATTCATCCTTGGCACCCCCCGCCACCTCCTTTGATCCACCTCAAGACCGACGCTCCCTCATCGGGTATAGTCCCAGCCGTCAATGAGGCGTTGGGCATGGCGGAGCCGCTGTTTCAGGTTGAGAATGTCACGAAGTCCTATCGCACCGGCGATGTGGAGGTCTGGGCGCTGCGGGGTGTTGATCTGGCGCTTCATCGTGGCGAGATGGCGGTGCTGTTGGGGCCGTCGGGAAGCGGCAAGTCGACGCTTCTCAACATCATGGGTGGGCTCGACCGGGCGTCGGGCGGGGTGGTGCGGTTCGATGGGCAGGATCTCACGGCCTGTTCCGAGCGGCAGTTGACGCGTTTTCGCCGCGAGCATGTCGGCTTCGTCTTCCAGTTCTACAATCTCATCCCGAGCCTGACCGCCTGGGAAAATGTGGCGCTGGTTGCCGAGATTGCCGTGAACCCGCTTGATCCGGCCGAAGCGCTCGACATGGTCGGGCTCAAGGATCGAATGACGCATTTCCCGGCGCAGCTGTCCGGTGGCGAGCAGCAGAGGGTGGCGATCGCGCGCGCGATTGCCAAGCGTCCCGGCGTGCTACTCTGCGACGAGCCGACCGGCGCGCTCGATTCCAAGACCGGCGTGCTGGTGCTTGAGGTGTTGCGGCGTGTCAACGAGGAGTTCGGCACCACAACTGCGATCATCACCCACAATGCCGGGATCCGGCAGATCGCCCACCGGGTGTTTTCCTTCCGGGACGGGCGCATCGAAGAAGCGGTGGAAAACGCCATCAGGCTGAAGCCGGAAGAGGTGACTTGGTGATGTCGATGCTCGATCGCAAATTGCTGCGCGATCTCGCGCGGCTTTGGGCCCAGGTGCTGGCGATTGCGCTGGTCATGGCCTGCGGTGTCATGACGATCATCATCGCAATCGGCGCCTATCGATCGCTGGAGGAGACCCGTTCCGCCTTCTACGACCGCTATCGCTTTGCCAATGTCTTCGCCACGGCCAATCGGGCGCCGCTTTCCCTGCGCGAGAGGATCGCCGGTATCGAGGGCGTTGCGGGCATCGACCTCAGGATCGTCAAATACGTGCTGCTCGACATGCCCGGCATGGAAGCGCCCGCCACCGGGGTGGCCGTTTCGCTGCCAGACGACGGCCAGCCCTCGGTCAACAGGCTCTACATGCGCTCCGGGCGACTGCCGGATCCGGGGCGGCCGCAGGAGGCAGCCGTCATCGAGAGCTTCGCCACCGCCCATCGGCTGCGCGAGGGCAGCACCTTTACCGCGATCATGAACGGCCGCCGGCAGCAGCTTGTGGTCACCGGCATCGTGCTGTCTCCGGAATATATCTATGCCATCGGGCCCGGCGACATGATGCCGGATCCCAGCCGCTTTGGCGTTTTCTACATGTCGCGCTCGACGCTGGAGGGTATTTTCGACATGGGCGGGGCCTTCAACAGCCTAGCGCTGTCGACCCTGCGCGGCGTGCAGACCGCGCCGCTGCTCAGCGCGGTGGATGAGGTCTTGGAGCGCTATGGCGGGCGGGGCGCCTATCTGCGCAAGGACCAGATCTCCCACACGTTCCTCGATAACGAGCTGACCCAGTTGCGGGCCATGGCAGCGGTGATCCCGCCGATCTTCCTGTTTGTCGCGGCCTTCCTGGTGAACATGATCCTGACGCGGTTAATCGCGCTGGAGCGTGAACAGATCGGGCTCTTGAAGGCACTCGGCTATAGCGAATGGGCGGTGGCCTGGCACTATGCCAAGCTGACCATCGTGGTGGCGATGATCGGCGTTACGATCGGCTGCATCGTCGGCAACTGGACAGGGCGCGGGCTGACACGGCTTTATGCGGAATTCTTTTCCTTTCCGTTCCTGATCTTCCGCCAGAGCTTCGACCTCTATGGCATTGCCGCCGGCGTCAGCATCGCCTCGGCGCTTGCTGGAGCGGGCAGGGCGATCTGGACCGTGATCGCGCTGCCGGCCGCGATTGCCATGAAACCGCCAGCACCGGAGCGGTTCCGCCAGATGTTTGCGGCCGGCGGCGGCGCCTCGAAGATCTTCTCGCAACTGACGATCATGGCGTTGCGCCAGATGATCCGCAGGCCGGTGCGGGCGGCGCTCACTTCGCTTGGCGCCGCCTTTTCGGTCGCGCTGCTGGTGGTCGCGATGTTCACCTCAGACTCCGTCGAATACATGATCGAGCAGGTGTTCTTCCGCATGGAGCGGTCCGATGCCTTGCTGAGGTTCGACCGGGAACGACCGCAGGCGGCGCTTGACGAAGTCGCGCGGCTGCCGGGCGTATTGCGCGCGGAGGCATTCCGTTCGGTGCCGGTCAAGCTGCATCACGGCCACCGCGACAAGGAACTGACCGTGTTTGGCGTGGAGGAAGACAGCGACCTGCTGCAGATCATGGATCGGGACATGCGGCCGATTCCCACACCACAGAACGGATTGCTGGTGGTGGGCCGGGTGGCGGAACAGCTCAATCTCCGCGTCGGCGATACGCTCGAGATGGAGCTGACCGAGAAGGATCATCGGCGGGTATCGGTGGTGGTCGCCGGCATTTCCCAGAGCCTTGTCGGAATCGATGCCTATATGCGCAAGGAGGCGCTGGACCGGTTGGTTGGCGACGGGCGGCGCCTTACCGGCGTGCGGGTTGCCATCGATCCGCTGGAGCGTGTCGCCTTGTTCGACGCGGTCAAGGCGACGCCGGCCATCGCCTATATCATGGTGATCGGCCTGTCGCGTGACCAGTTCCGCGCCACCATCGAACAGAATATCACCATGATGAACGTGGTTTATACCACGCTGGCGATCATCGTCGCCGTCGGCCTCATCTACAATTCCGCCCGCATCCAGCTTTCGGAGCGGGCGCGCGAACTGGCGAGCCTCCGGGTGCTGGGCTTCACCCGCGGCGAGGTGTCGAGCGTGCTTCTGACCGAGCTTGCCATCATCGTGCTTGCGGCGCAGCCGGTGGGCTGGGGGCTTGGCTACGGATTTTCGAAGATGGTCATTGATGGCGTGGCAAGCGATCTGTTCCGCATCCCCTTCGTCGTCGAGAGCGCCACCTTCGCGATGGCGAGCCTGGTCGTGCTGGCCGCCTCGCTTGCGGCGGCGCTGATCGTGCGCCGGCGGATCGACAATCTCGACCTGATCGCAGTGCTGAAAACACGGGAGTGACCATGATGATATGGGCAAAACGTCTGGCCTTGTTCCTGTTGCTGGCCGCGCTGGCCGGTGGCCTGGCCTATGCGATGCGCGAACAGCCGCAACCGGTCGATACTGCGACTGTGGTGAGCGGGCCGATGAGGGTGACGATATCCCAGGAGGGCAGCACGCGGGTGCGGGATGTCTACACCGTCTCAGCACCGATTGCCGGGCATCTGGCCCGCACGCTGCTGGTTGAAGGCGACAGGGTTCGCGCCGATATCACCGTTGTCGCGGCGATCCATCCGCTCGATCCGCCGCTCATCGATCGCCGCAGCCTGGCGGAACTGACGGCGGCACGCGATGGTGCACGGGCCTCCGTGAGAATGGCCGAGATCGAGTCTCGGCGCGTGCAGTTCGATCTGGATCTGGCGCGCAAGAATCTGGACCGCGCCGTGCAACTGGCCAAAACGGGCGTCATGGCCGAAAGTGCCCTGCAGAAGGCGGGCACTGATGTGGAGGTGCTGGAGGCCCAGGCCGACCAGATGCGCGCTGCAATCGAATTGCGCAAGGCGGAGCTTTCCAGCATCGAGGCAAAACTCAGCCAGCCGACGGAAACCGCAGACATGCGCCGGACCTGCTGCGTCAACCTGACGGCGCCGGTGGATGGCGTCGTTCTCAGTGTCTTCGCCAAGAGCGAGCAGCCGATCGCCGTGGGAGCGAAGATTGCCGAGATCGGCGATCCCCGGGATCTGGAAGTCCAGGTCGACCTCCTGTCATCCGACGCGGTGAGACTGGCGCCCGGCGCCAAGGCGGAGATTATCGACTGGGGCGGCGACCGTGCCTTGCCGGCAACGGTGAGACGGGTCGAGCCGGCCGGCTTTACCAAGGTTTCGGCACTTGGGATCGAGGAGCAGCGGGTCAATCTGGTGCTGGATCTCGATGAGGGCGATCCACGTCTCGGCCATGGCTTCAGAGTCTATGCCCGGATGACCCTGTGGCAGAGCGAGAACGCCTTGCAGGTGCCGATCTCCGCGCTGTTCCGCAATGGCCGGGAATGGAACCTGTTCACGCTCAGGGACGGCCGGGCGCGACAGGTTCCCCTGGAGATTGGCCATATGAACGACGAAACGGCCGAAGTGCTGTCGGGTCTGTCGCAGGGCGATGTTGTGATCCTGCATCCGCGCGACACCCTGGCGGATGGCAATCTGGTGGAGGCGCGATAATGGCTCATTTGAGCTGGGGAACCTCCAGAATTGGGCGATGACGCCTAGGCTTGTGGCGAAAAAAGCGCCTATAAGGAACTGGCAAATCTTTGGGGGATTTCATGCGTTTCGTTCCGCTTTTGACCATGATGGTCGTTTTGTTGTCGCTGGCATCGTGCAACTCCTTGTCTAAGGAAGAATGCGCCGCGGCGGATTGGCTTGTGATCGGGGATACCGACGGTGCCGCGGGCTACAATCCGCAGGATCGTTTTGCCTCCCACGTCAAATCCTGCGCCCGGATCAAGGTCGTGCCGGACCAGACCAAGTGGTATGAGGGCTACCAGGCCGGCCTCAAGCGCTATTGCACGCCGCTCAGCGGTCTGACCCATGGCGAGGCCGGCGACAGCTATCACAATGTCTGCCCGCCGGAGACATCGGCCGGCTTCCTGAAGGGCTATGGCCTCGGACGCCGTGGCTACGAACTGCGCTCGCAAGCCGATTCGATCCGCTCCAGCATGTCGTTCAAGGAATCCGAGATCGACCGGAAATATAACGAGATGAAGGGCTCGCAGGACGAGAACCGCCGTCGCTTGCTGCGCGACGAGATCGACCAGCTGGATCGGGAAATCCGCCGGATGCGTCGTGACATTGATGACGTCAATTTCCAGCTTGGGGTGGCGCAGCGCGATATCGACTGGTTCCGCCAGAACCCGCAGGCGCCGATGCCGGGCTATTGATGCGCCGGCGCGGATCCTTGTTGCTAGCCACGATGCTGGCGGTGGGCTGTTCGGCCTGGGTTATCAGGGCCGAGGAGACGCCGCCAAATCTCGTGGGCCTGCTCACCGTCAGGGGGCAATGCCTCAAGGTGTCGATTGCGCGCGACGATCTGACCGGGCGTTGCACCGGCGAGCTCGGCATGGCCGTCTATGCCGATGGGCGCACCGGTTTCCACTTCATGATGCGCAGCCGCCATATCTTCACGGTGTCGGGGATTCATTCGAAACAGCAATCGAATGCCGTGCAGGTGGACCGCATCGTCTTGAACGACGGCCTGGAAACCAACAAGCCCGAAGTCATTGCTGCCGAAGGCAGTTGCACCTATGGCGATCCCTATCGCGGGCGCATGACGGTTCGCTGCGCCGGCAAGCTCGGACGCTTGCAGGATTTCGTGGCGTCGTTTGAGACGGATGGCACGCCGCCGACCGAGTGATCGGCGGCTACAGCAGGTCGCCCTGCTGTAGACTTTTGTTTTCGCATGTCTTTGTCCCAAAAGCGGCGTCCACTTTTGGGAGACATGCTTATCCAATCGTTCAGAAGCGGCTGCCGGACTCGGGGATGACCTTTGTCAGGCTGCCGGTCGCCGAAAAGAGCGGGATCAGGCAAGCCTGCAGGGCGTGATAGATATCGCCCTTGCCCTTGAACAGCTCGTGCGACGGCTGGAGATCTTCGGTCAGTTCCTCATGCCAGCCGCCATGCTGGCGATCGAGGCTGTAGCGGGCGATGAAGCTCCAGATCTTGCGGTAGCTCTGCTCGTGGAAATCGCTTTCCTGGTGCTGGTTGAGGAAGTGCGCTGCCGCCGCCCCTTCGCAGAGCGGCCACCACAGCTTGGCGCGCTTGGCCGGCACGTTTTCCCAATCGAGCGTATAGAAAAAGCCGCCCTGGTCCTTGTCCCAGCCAAGCGACATGGACTGGAAGAACAGGCCGCGCGCGGCGACCGGCATCCAGTCGTCGGTCTTGCCGCGCAGGACCCAGAGCTGCAGCACGAGGCGGGCCCATTCGAGCCAGTGGCCCGGTGTCGTGCCGGCCGGGCGGAACATCTCGTTCGGGTGATAGTAGTTTTCGTCGATGGTCCAGCCTTCGTCGAAATGCTCGGCAACCCGGTAACCGCATTCGGCCGCGCGGCGACGGATGATCAGGTCGGCGATGCTGGCGGCCTTGTCGAGATAGTGGGTTTCGCCGGTTGCCTCATAGGCCGCCATCAGCGCTTCGGTGAGGTGCATGTTGGAGTTCTGGCCGCGATAGCCGGGCACGGGCTGCCAATCCTCAGAAAACTCTTCCGCGATGGCGCCGTGCGCCGGTTCCCAGAAACGCTTTTCCAGAACCTCGGTGATATCCGCCAGCATGGCATCGGCGAGGGGATGGCCCACCACTTTTGCGGAGGAGGCGGCGAGCAGCACAAAGGCGTGGCCATAGCCCTGCTTGGAGCCATCGGCGGCGCCGGTATCATCGACCTGCCAGAAATAGCCGCCATTCGCCTGATCGCGGTGGCGGTTCCACAGCACGTCCATGCCGTGGTCGACCATGTCGCCCGAGCCCGGCCGGCCCAAGAGTTCGCCGATGGCAAAGCAATGCACCATGCGGGCGCTCGAATGAATGCCGCGGATCTGGTTGTCGCCAGGGAAGGGGCGCCCGGTCGGATCGAGATCGTAGAAGCCGCCCTTGGGATTGATAGAGTTAAACTGGAAGACATCGAACAGGCTGTCGGCCTGGGCCAGCAGCCAATGGCGGTGATAGCTGCGCTCGCTCCATGCGGTCGTCGCCACGCCTTCAGTTGCCTCGGTCATGCTGTCCTCCTCAGTCGCATCGCATTCAATCGGTTGAATTTCTATAGCGGGTGAGGGGCGGCTTGTCACCGCGCTTAAGGGGACCATTTCCAAGGGAAATGTACACATGAGCATTCGCATGTTGACATAAGCATATCTTTATGTGATTTCGATAGTGTGTCGCAATGAGAACAAGGGAGTTCGCTCATGCTCGACGGTCTGTTCGGTGCCGAAGGCGCCAAGCGCGATGGCAAGGAGATTGCTGAAGCCCTGGCCAAGGCCGCGCGGGAGCGCATTCTCATTCTCGACGGTGCCATGGGCACCCAGATCCAGGGGCTGGGCTTCGACGAGACCGCCTTTCGCGGCGACCGCTTCATCGGCTGCGCCTGCCATCAGCAAGGCAACAACGACCTGTTGATCCTCAGCCAGCCCGATGCGATCGAGGAGATCCACTATCGCTATGCGATGGCCGGTGCCGATATCATCGAGACCAACACCTTCTCGTCCACCCGCATTGCCCAGGCGGACTACGAGATGGAGGAGGCGGTCTATGACCTCAACAAGCAGGGTGCCATCGTGGCCCGTCGTGCCGCCATCCGCGCCGAGCGCGAGGACGGCAAGCGCCGCTTCATCGCCGGCGCCATCGGGCCAACGAACCGTACCGCGTCGATTTCGCCTGATGTCAACAATCCCGGCTATCGCGCCGTCTCGTTCGATGATCTGCGCATCGCCTATGGCGAGCAGATTGACGGGCTGATCGATGGTGGCGCCGATCTCATCCTGATCGAGACGATCTTTGATACGCTGAACGCCAAGGCCGCAATCTTCGCCTGCGAAGAGCGGTTTGAGGCCAAGGGCATCCACCTGCCGGTGATGATCTCCGGCACGATTACCGACCTCTCGGGCCGCACGCTGTCCGGCCAGACGCCGTCGGCCTTCTGGAACTCTGTGCGCCATGCCAAGCCCTTCACCATCGGGCTGAACTGCGCGCTCGGTGCCGATGCCATGCGCCCGCATCTTCAGGAATTGTCCGGCGTCGCCGATACCTTCATCTGCGCCTATCCCAATGCCGGCCTGCCAAACGAATTCGGCCAGTATGACGAAACGCCCGAGATGATGGCAGCGCAGGTCGAGGGCTTTGCCCGCGACGGTCTCGTCAACATCGTCGGCGGTTGCTGCGGCTCGACGCCGGAGCATATCAGGGCGATCGCCCAGGCGGTTGCCGGTCACAAGCCGCGGCAGGTGCCCGACCATGTACCCTTCATGTCGCTCTCGGGCCTTGAGCCCTTCGTGCTGACCAAGGACATTCCCTTCGTCAATGTCGGCGAGCGGACGAATGTCACCGGCTCGGCCAAGTTCCGCAAGCTCATCACGGCGGGCGACTACACCGCCGCCCTCGCGGTCGCTCGCGACCAGGTGGAGAACGGCGCGCAGATCATCGACATCAACATGGACGAAGGCCTGATCGACTCCGAGAAGGCCATGGTCGAGTTCCTCAACCTGATCGCGGCCGAACCCGATATCGCTCGCGTTCCCGTCATGATCGATAGCTCGAAGTTCCCGATCATCGAGGCCGGCCTGAAATGCGTACAGGGCAAGGCGGTGGTCAATTCCATCTCGATGAAGGAAGGCGAGGAAGCCTTCATCACCCAGGCCAAGCTGGTGCGCAATTACGGTGCGGCCGTCGTGGTCATGGCCTTCGACGAGAAGGGCCAGGCCGATACCTATGAGCGCAAGATCGAGATCTGCCGTCGCGCCTACAAGCTGCTGACAGAAGACGCGGGCTTTGCGCCCGAGGATATCATATTCGACCCCAATATCTTCGCCGTCGCCACTGGCATCGAGGAGCACAACAATTACGGTGTCGACTTCATTGAGGCGACCCGCACGATCCGCCAGGAAATGCCGCTGGTGCATATCTCCGGCGGTGTGTCGAACCTGTCCTTCTCGTTCCGTGGCAATGAACCGGTGCGCGAGGCCATGCATGCCGTGTTCCTGTATCACGCCATCCAGGCGGGCATGGACATGGGCATCGTCAATGCCGGCCAGTTGGCGGTTTATGAAAGCATCGACCCGGAGCTTCGCGAGGCCTGCGAAGACGTGGTGCTGAACCGCCGCGCCGATGCGACCGAACGGCTGCTCGAAATTGCCGAGCGCTTCCGCGGCGGTCCCGGCAAGGAGGCCAAGGCGCAGGATCTCAGCTGGCGCGAATGGCCTGTTGAAAAGCGGCTGGAGCACGCGCTGGTCAACGGTATTACCGAGTACATTGATGCCGATACCGATGAGGCGCGGCTCAATGTCGAACGCCCGCTGCATGTGATCGAAGGGCCGCTGATGGCGGGCATGAACGTGGTCGGCGATCTCTTCGGGTCGGGCAAGATGTTCCTGCCGCAGGTGGTGAAATCCGCGCGCGTGATGAAGCAGGCCGTCGCTGTGCTGCTGCCGCATATGGAAGCCGAGAAGCTCGCCAATGGCGGTGTCGAGGGCGAACGCCAGACGGCAGGCAAGGTGTTGCTCGCCACCGTCAAGGGCGACGTGCACGATATCGGCAAGAACATCGTCGGTGTTGTGCTGGCCTGCAACAACTACGAAATCATCGATCTCGGCGTCATGGTGCCGGCCACCAAGATCTTCGAGACGGCGATCAAGGAGAAGGTCGATATCATCGGCCTGTCCGGACTTATCACCCCCTCGCTAGACGAGATGGTGCATGTGGCCTCCGAAATGGAGCGCCAGGGTTTTGAGGTTCCGCTGCTCATCGGCGGCGCGACGACGAGCCGCGTGCATACCGCCGTCAAGATCAGCCCGCGCTACGAGAAGGGCCAGGCTGTCTACGTGACCGATGCCAGCCGCGCCGTCGGCGTGGTCTCCGCGCTTCTGTCGCCGGATACCCGCGAAAGCTATGCGGCCGGCATCCGCGCGGAATATGCCAAGGTGGCGGAGGCCCATGCCCGCGCCGAACGGGAAAAGCAGCGCCTGCCGCTCGCGCGCGCGCGGGAGAATGCGGAAAAGGTGGACTGGTCGAGCTACAAGCCGAAGAAGCCGAGCTTCACCGGCACCAAGGTGTTCGAGGATTACGACTTGGCGGAACTGGCGAAGTATATCGACTGGACGCCGTTCTTCCAGACATGGGAGTTGAAGGGCCGCTATTCGGCGATCCTGGAAGACGAGACGCAGGGGGCGGCGGCGCGGGCGCTGTTTGCCGATGCGCAGACCATGCTGGCCAAGATCATCGATGAGAAGTGGTTCCGCCCGCGGGCCGTGATCGGCTTCTGGCCGGCCAACAGCATCGGCGACGATATCAGGCTGTTCACCGGCGAAGATCGTGGCGAAGCTCTCGCGACCTTCTTCACGTTGCGCCAGCAGCTATCGAAGCGCGATGGCCGGCCGAATGTGGCGCTGTCGGACTTCGTCGCGCCTGTCGATAGCGGCGTCGAGGATTATGTCGGCGGCTTTGTCGTCACCGCCGGCTTCGAGGAGATCGCCATTGCCGAGCGCTTCGAGCGGGCCAATGACGACTACTCGTCGATCCTGGTCAAGGCGCTGGCGGACCGCTTCGCCGAAGCCTTTGCCGAGCATATGCACGAGCGTGTGCGCCGCGAATTCTGGGGCTATGCCAGCGACGAGACGCTGGCACCGGAAGAACTGATCGGCGAGAGCTATGCCGGCATCCGCCCGGCACCGGGCTATCCCGCCCAGCCTGATCATACGGAGAAGGTCACGCTATTCTCGCTGCTCGACGCGGAAGCCGCGACCGGCGTGAAGCTCACGGAAAGCATGGCGATGTGGCCGGGCTCCTCGGTGTCGGGCATCTATATCGGCCATCCCGACAGCTATTATTTTGGCGTCGCCAAGGTCGAGCGCGACCAGGTGGAAGACTATGCGGCCCGCAAGCGCATGGCGGTCGAGGAGATCGAGCGCTGGCTCGGGCCGGTTCTAAACTACGTGCCGGGCAAGGCAGCGGGCGCTGTGGACGAGGCGGCTTGACGACTGCCAGTCGCTAGAAAAATTCGCCTCTCCCCCATTTGGGGGATGAGGAATCGATGCGGCTGAGTGACGGTTGTGGTCGGGCCATTTTTCGCCCGGCTTGCCAAAGCAGACGCCTCCCATCTACCCCGTGGGAGGCGTTTTTGTTTCTGCGGATGGGGGCGTGAGGTCAGGCTGCTGATGTCAGCCGCAAGAGCACCGCCGTCGTGTCATCGCTCTGCTTGAACCTTGGGTATTTCAGCCCATCCGGATCGATTTCCCGCTCGAACCGCCTGAGTTCCTCCACCAACGCGGCCAGCCCCTTGCTCCTGGCCGCCTGCACCAGCGAGCCGGCATCATAGGCCTTGTAGAGGGCGACCAGGTCCGCGAGGCCATCGGAGCAGAGCAGGGCATATGCGCCGCCGCCGTGGACGGGCACGTCGCACATAAAGAGATGCTCAGCCGCTTCCGGCACGATGCCGAAGGTCCAGGTGATGCCGTCGGGCGTGTTCTGCCGCGCGCGGCCGCGGCGCAGATCTTCCAGCGTGGTTGGGTCGGTGTTGGCGCTGCCGGATGCGCCGATGCCGCCGAGGCGGGCGATGTGCTTGGCGGCGGCATGCTGTTCCCATTCATAGGCGCCGGGGATCGGGATGACGAAGTCGCTTTGGCCGTTGTCATGCAGCAGGTAGAGGCAGCTATCGCCCAGGCCGAAATACTGGAAACCATTGGGCGTCGCGCGCAGGGCCGTGAGGCTGCAGAGCGGCCAGGCATAACGCGGCTGATTGCCGGCCACAGCCTCGAAGTGCTGCCGTGCCTCTGCCGATATGGTGGCGAGCACGGCTTTGGGATCGGCCTCGACATCCAGTCTTGCGGCCAGGCGGTCCGCACCGAACTCCGCGATCCAGGCCGCGTCGGAGCCATGGCCGTCCATGAACTGCCGATCGCCGAGCCCTGTCGCACCATCCAGCACGAAAGCCGCGACGTCATTGTAGCCGAAGCGATCCTCGTTCGGCCGGTCCGGTTTGCCGGGATCGGTGATGCTGTCGAGAACGACGAGGCTGAAGGCAGAGGTCAAGGTTATGGGCTCCAGGGTTGGAGTGAGATGATCAGAGATGGATTGATGGCGTGGGTCAGCGGAGGGCGTCGCGCATGGCGCGGATCATCACGAGCGCCGAGATTGCGCCGGCATCCATGAAGCGCCGTCCCGTCATGAAGGCTTCCGTGCCGGCCAGCAGCGAGCTGGTTTCCGTATCGCCTTCGGCAGCCGAGAGAGCTGATGTCAGGCACTCCACCGGCGCGTGGCCGGCATGGGCCGCTGCCATATAGGCGCGGGCGGCGGTGTCCCAGACATCGGCAATGTTGCGCGCCTCGGCTCCTGGTTCGCCATGGGCAGCGATGCCCGCCGCCATCTGACCGAAGGCTGTGGCGAAGTCCTCCGGTTTCAGCACACGGCGGCGCATGATGGAGGTTCCGGCGCGGCGAAAGGCGGCGGCATAAAGCCTTGCCGAGGCGGCGTTCATCGAAAGAAGGATTTCCGCGGCCATATCGAAGACGTCGGATGGCGAGATGCTGTCCGGCTCCAGCGCCGCCAGTTTCGTTTCGATCAGGGCAAAGGCCTGAACCATGGTCTTGCCATGGTCGCCGTCGATGGTGTCGAGACGGGACAGGATTTCGCCGTTTTCCTGCATGGCGGCCGCGACTTCGGAGAACATCTCCACGAGATCGATGGTGCGCATACCCACCGTCATGTCAGGCTCGTCCATGCGTTGTTGCGGGGTGTGACCATGCCGTGCCTAGACCTTCTCATGCCCATGCCAACCCTCCGACCAGGGGACCGTGAAGGCCCGCAGGGACACAGTAGAAGCAACCGGCGCTCCGGTTCAAGCCCTGTCTCGTGAGGTGCCGCCAAGCTGTGACGTCAGCAACCCCTGCGACGTTGCAAAGGATAGTGGGTTTCAGTCCTGAAGGACGAGCAGGTCGTCGGCGTTTATCTTGACAGCGACCGCCTCG
The DNA here is from genome assembly GCF_900176345.1 of Rhizobium sp. RU36D. Taxonomy (GTDB): domain Bacteria; phylum Pseudomonadota; class Alphaproteobacteria; order Rhizobiales; family Rhizobiaceae; genus Allorhizobium. Next base: position 178,900 of record NZ_FWXU01000003.1, on the reverse strand, counting down.
CCAACGGCCGGCGGCTTGGTGCCGGGATCGTTGAACATGTCGAAGGACAGCGGATTGCCGGCGACATTGACCCGGGTGCGGATGACCGAGCCCAGGAAGTGGCTGGAGATCACCGTGCCGTGCAAGGTCGTGTCGCCATTGGTGCGGCCGCTGAGCGAGCCCGCTTCCGGCCGCATCGCGAGCTGAACCGGGCTTCCCGCCGGCTGCTGCAGGGGCTTTTTCAGGGTGACGGTATCGTCTCCGACCTTGATGGTGCCGGTGGTCGGATCGATCACCGTGCTCTCGATGACATTCAGCGTGCCGACGAAGGACGCGACGAAGCGCGTGGCAGGCTTGTTGTAGATCTCGAAGGGATTGCCGATCTGGTCGGCGCGGCCGGCATTCATAACCACGACGCGATCGGAGATCGACAGCGCCTCTTCCTGGTCATGGGTGACGAAGACGGTGGTGATGCCGAGCTGCTGCTGGATCTGGCGGATTTCCTCGCGCAGCGACACGCGGATCTTGGCATCGAGCGCCGAGAGCGGCTCGTCGAGCAGCAGCACCTGTGGCTTCGGCGCCAGGGCGCGGGCCAGTGCCACGCGTTGCTGCTGGCCGCCGGACATCTGGTAGGGGTAGCGGTCCTTCAGATGGTCGAGCTTGATCAGCCGCAGCATTTCCATGACGCGCTGCTCGATATCGGCCTTGGGCATGCCGGCCACCTTGAGGCCGAAGGCGACATTGCCGAAGACGTCCATGTTGGGAAACAGCGCGTAGGCCTGGAACACCATGCCGATGTTGCGCTGGTTCGGCTTCAGGGATGTCTGGTCCTTGCCGTCGATGGAGATGGTACCGCCTGTTGGCGTCTCGAAGCCGGCGATCATGCGCAGGACCGTCGTCTTGCCGCAACCGGATGGCCCGAGAAACGAGATGAACTCGCCCTTGTGGATAGCCATGTTGAAGCCGTGGACGACAGTCACCGGACCGAAGGATTTCTGGAGATTGCTGAGGGTGAGAAACGACATGCTTGATAATCCTCAGACCGGACGCTGTGCAGATTTCTGGAGACGGGAGACGAGCTGGATAATGCCCATGCAGCCCCAGGTGATGAAGAAGGCGATGACGGCCAGTGCCGCCGGCTCATAGGCGCGGTTGGCGCCTAGGAGCTGCATGTAGGGCCCAAAGGCCGGACGGTTCAGCAGGGCCGCCATGGTGAATTCGCCGATGACGATGGCGAAGGTCAGGAAGGCACCCGAGAGCACGGCCACCAGCACATTCGGCATGATCACGCGGAAAAGTATGGTGCCCCATCCGGCGCCCAAGCTCTGTGCCGCTTCGGTGAGTGTTGTCACGTCGATGGTGCGAAGACCGGTATCAACGGCGCGATACATGTAGGGCAGGGCGAGTGTGGCATAGCCGAACATCAGGAGGATGTTAGTACCGGTCGTGGTGCCTGTCAGCGGCAGCCAGCTCGACGTGTTGTAGAGCCGGATATAGCCGAACACGATCACGATGGCGGGGATGACGAGCGGTAGCAGCGTGATGAATTCGATATAGGGCCGCAGCCACGGCATCTTCAGCCGCACCCAATAGGTGGTGGGCACGACCAGCAGAACGCCGAACACGATGGTGAACAGCGCCATGCCGACCGAGTAGCCGAAGGTTTCCTGGAAGCGCGGATCGCCGAACACTTTCGCATAGGCGTCGAAGGAATACTCGCCGCGGCGCATCTTCAGCGAGAAGTTGGTCATGCCGACGAGCGGCAGGGTGAAGTATAGGAGCCCGAAGGTGAAGGCAGCCCAGTTCCAGATTCTCATCATTTCAGCCACCTTTCGCTGCGTGTCCGCAGCCAGATGTAGAGCGCATTGGCCACGCCGGTGACGACGATCATCCCGAAGGCGAGGGCATAGCCCAGATGCGGATCGCCCAGCACATCGCCGCGGATCTGGGCGAACAACAGGATCGGCACGATGTTCAGCGAGGAGCCCGTCAACGCGATCGCTGTTGCGACCGCGCCGAAGGCATTGGCGAAAAGCAGGGCCAGCGTGCCCAGCAGCGACGGAAAGAGGATCGGAAAGGCGACCATGCGCCAGTATTGGAAGCCCGTTGCCCCGAGGATCGAGGCCGCCTCGCGCCATTCGCGCTTCAACCCGTCAAGGGCCGGCGTGATGATCAGCACCATCAGCGGGATCTGGAAAAACAGGTATGTCAGCGTCAGGCCCCAGAAGGACAATAGATTGAAACCGAGGACCCGCAGGTCGATGCCCAGTTCGCTGCGCAGGAACACGGTGATAAGGCCTACGGGACCCAGGGTCGCCAGAAAGGCAAAGGCCAGTGGCACGCCGGCAAAGTTCGAGGCGACGCCGGAGAAGGTCAGAAGCGGTCCGCGGATGAAGCGCGGCAGGCCTCCAAGCACAACGGCGGCTGCCATGGCAAAGCCGATGGCGCAGCCCAGCACCGCGGAGGCGAGGCTGATCTTGATCGATATCCAGTAGGCCGCCAGGATCGAGGGTTTGAAAAGCCCCAGGATATTGTTGAAGGTGAAGGTGCCATCGGGTGTCTGGAATGCGCCGACAACGATGCGCATCGTGGGCAGGATCAGAAACAGCGTCACGAACAGGAAGAACGGCACGACTCCCAGCCAATACAATGGCAACCGTCGCTTTGGCGGCATCGGGGCCGTCTGCATGCTGGCATTTTCGGATTGCATCCTGTTCGATCCCCGGCCCAGGCTTTTTCTAATGTCAGATGAAAACTGCGTTTGTCAAAATCCGTCCCGGCTCCAAAAAAGCCGGGACGGTGGAAGTCATGTCCGGTTACTGGACGTTGGCGCCGACGACGGCATCCCAGCCGCCGGTAACGGCAGCCTTGTTGGCGTCGACTTCCTCGAGCGTAGGGAAGTAGGCCTTTTCATAGGCAGCAGCCGGCGGCAGCTTGTCGATCAGGTCCTGCGGAACCTTGCCAGCCTTGACCATTGCGTTGAAGCGGGCCGGGTGGCAATAGCCCTTCAGCCAGAGGTTCTGGCCTTCGTCGGAATACAGGTGCTCCATCCACAGCTTGGCTGCATTCGGATGGGGAGCATAGGCGGAAATGCCCTGGACATAGACGCCGGCGAGAACGCCGGAAGCGGGAACGACGACTTCAACAGGCGGGTTGCCGGCAAGCGTGTCCTTGGCGGCGAGCGCGTTGTAGTCCCACATCACGACGATCGGGGTGGCGCCCTGGGCGAGCGTGCCGGACTTGCCGATGACGGGTACGAAGTTGCCGGCCTTGTTGAGCTCGGCGAAATACTTCAGACCGGCTTCACCGGCTTCCTTGCCAGCCTTGGCACCGGTCGACATGCCGGCAGCCAGAACACCGAGGATGGCCTGGTTGGAAGCACGCGGGTCACCGGCTAGCGCGACCTGACCGGCATATTCCGGCTTCAGCAGATCGGCCCAATCCTGCGGCGCGGTCTTGACCAGGTCCTTGTTCACCAGGAAGGACATGACGCCGTAGTAGTCGCCATACCAGTAGCCTTCGGCGTCTTTGATGTTGTCCGGAATCTCGTCCCAGGTGGAAACCTTGTACGGCTGAAGGAGACCTTCCTTCTTCATCTGCGGACCGAACGCGAGGCCGACGTCGACAACGTCAGGAGCCTGCGGGCCCTTGTTATCCTTGTTGGCCTTGACGGCTTCGACTTCGTCAGCCGAGCCGGCATCCGGGTTCAGTTCGTTGACGGTGATTTCCGGATACTTCTTCTTGAAGGCGGCGATGACTTCGCCATAGCCGCACCAGTCGTGGGGCAGGGCGATGGTGGTCAGCATGCCCTCTTTCTTGGCAGCGGCGATGAGTTCGGCGCTCGGCTCTGCGAATGCGAGCGAAGTCGAGGCCACGACCATGGCGGTCGAAAGCGACAGCAGTCGGCGGAAATTAGTTTTCACTGACGTTCTCCTTGTTGGTGTCACAGCGATGGGCGAGTTGTTATGCGTGTTGGGTGATAGTTTTGTGACGGCTTGAGCGGCTCCTCGAACGGCTGCTTTCACAGTCCCTGCAGCAATTTCTGTCGTTTAGAGGCCTCCCTTTTTCTCTCTGGCTCAACATCTTACCGTGGCTTGCGGAACAGGCGGGCCTGCTCGAACAGGCCTTCCAGGGTGTGGATACGTTCGCGCGTCTCGGCCCAGGAGGAGCTTTGCACTGCCTCGATAAGAGCCTCGATGACGAACAGCATGACGACGGAGGAATCCCAGGCTGAGGGTGCCTCGATATGGACCTTGAAGCTGTGCCGGGCATGCTTGGAGACCGGCGAACTCCAGGGGTCGGTGAAAAGAACGATCTCCACGCCGCTTGCCTTCGCCACTTCCGCCAGCGTCACCATGTCGGCCTCGTAGCGGCGGATGTCGAAAATCACCAGCACGTCGCCGCGGCTCATGTTCAGCATATGCTGCGGCCAGGCGCTGGCATTCAGCGACATCAGCGTCGTCTTGGGCCGGATCACCTGCATGTGGGTATAGAAATATTCGGCCAGCGCGCCGGTGATGCGGCCGCCGACAAAATAGACGGAGCGCTTGCGATCCGACAGCAGGCGAGCGACCTCATCGAAGACGTTGGTGTCGAGCTCGGTTAGCGTCTGGCGCATGTTGGTCATCACCGCATCGGCAAAGCGGTTCAGGATATGAGTGTCGGGTGCATTGGCCGCCCAGCGATCGTGCTTGGCGATCGGATTGGAGAGCGTGGCTTCCAGTTCTTGATGCAGATGCGCCTGGAATTCGGGATAACCCTTGTAGCCTAGTTTCTGCACCATGCGGGCGACGGTCGGTGTGGAAACGCCGGCATTGTCGGCAACCGTTGTGATGCTGCCAAGACCCGATACCGGGTAGTTGTCGAGCAGACTGTCGGCCAGTTGCCGTTCGGCGCGCGTCAGCCCGCCAAAATGCGCACGGATTGTGTCCGAGACTGTCCTCGACGTATTCGGCACTGTGACCTCATGTTCCCCTGCCGATCTTTGTCGGCGTTGTCACAAATCTATCCTGTCACAATTGCCGGGAGTCAACGGAATTTTTGAAGAGGAATTTTCAACAGGAGATTGACAACGGGTTAATCGTGAAGAATTCTTTTCGTAACGGGAGCTGGGAAAATTCCAGGGGGCGGTAGACATGCTGGTTCGATCGGACATTTTGACCGCTGCCGATGGCGCGTCCGTCGCCGTGGAGAACGAGACCGCGGGCGGTGACATCCTCCTGATCTGCGAACACGCGTCGTCGACACTGCCGGAGCGGGCCGGCGATCTCGGGCTTGAGGCCGAAGCGCTGAAAAGTCACATCGCCTGGGATCCGGGCGCGCTGGTGGTCGCACGGCTCATGGCCAGTGAGCTCGACGGGACCCTCGTGTACCAGCGCTTCTCCCGGCTGATCTATGACTGCAATCGGCCGCCGGACAGTCCGGCCGCCATGCCGGAAACCTCCGAGATCTACCGGATTCCCGGCAACGAGGATTTGAGCACCGCCGAGCGCTATGCTCGGACAGCCGCACTTTACGTGCCCTTCCATGATCGCATTGCTGAGATCGTTGCCGAAAGGGTGGCTACCGGGCGCCCGCCGGTGCTGGTCACGGTTCACACCTTCACGCCCGTCTATTTCGGCAAGCCGCGAGCGGTGGAGATCGGCATCCTCCATGACGAGGACAGCCGGCTGGCAGACGGCATGCTGAGTGCTGTCGGTGCAGATCCGCCTCACAGGGTGGAGCGCAATCAACCCTATGGCCCTGCCGATGGCGTGACCCACAGCCTGAAGCTTCATGCCCTGCCAAACGGGCTGATGAATGTGATGATCGAGGTCCGCAACGATCTCGTGAGAGACGATGCGGGACAGCAGCGCGTGGCGGCATATTTGTGCCGCCTGCTGCGCGAAGGCCTGACCGCATGAGGGTTTGGCTCTGAAACCACGGAGCCCAAAAGACACGACGAATGACGGCACCAACAATAAGGGGAACCTATGCCGGCTGGAATGCGTGAAGTAAAAGGAACGGCAGCGATGCGGGGCATGCCCCGTGATTGCCGTCAATGTGCCGATGCCTGAGGCGCTGAAGACCTATGTGCGCATCGTCGATGCGTTTAACCGCCGTGTCGGACGCATCATTATGTATGGCGTGTTCGTCATGATGGGCATCCTGCTCTATTCTTCCCTGTCCAAGAGCATGTTCCTGCCGGCTCACTGGACGCTGGAAATGGCGCAGTTCGTGATGGCCGGCTACTACCTGCTGGGCGGAGCCTATTCGCTGCAGCTCGACAGCCATGTGCGGATGGACCTGCTCTATGGTCGCTGGTCGCCGAAGACGAAGGCGCTGGTCGACGTCATCACCATCATGATGCTGTTCGTCTATCTGTTCTTCCTGCTCTGGGGCGGCGTATCAAGCACAGCCTATGCGCTTCAATATGGGGAAACCAGCTATTCCTCCTGGTCGCCCTACATGGCGCCGATCAAGATCATCATGGTCGTCGGTATCGTCCTGACATTCCTGCAGGCCACCTCGATCTTCATCAAGGACCTTGCGGTCGCCATGGGGAGGCCGATCGCATGAGCGCCATGCTGAGCTATGAAATGATCGCGCTCCTGATGTTCTCGTCGATGATGATGTCGATGCTGACGGGACAGCGTGTCTTCGCGACCATCGGCTTTGTCGGTGTTGTCGCCGCAGCCGTGCTCTGGGGCAATGGCGGCTTTGAGATGGGCTTCTCGGCCGGCATGAAGCTGATGAAGTGGTATCCGCTGCTGACGCTGCCACTGTTCATCTACATGGGCTACATGCTGTCGGAATCCGGCATTGCGGAAGACCTCTACAAGGCTTTCCATGTCTGGTTCGGAGGCATGCCGGGCGGTCTTGCGGTCGGCACGATCGGCCTGATGGTGGTGATTTCGGCCATGAACGGCCTATCGGTTGCCGGTATGGCGATCGGCGCGTCGATTGCGCTGCCTGAATTGCTGCGCCGCGGCTACGACAAAATCATGGTGTCGGGCGTGATCCAGGCCGGCAGCTCGCTTGGCATCCTGATCCCGCCGAGCGTGGTGCTGGTGCTCTACGGCATGATCGCGCGCCAGCCGGTCAGCCAGCTCTGGCTTGCGGGCGTCTTTCCGGGCCTGCTGCTCGCGACGCTGTTCTGCATCTACATCATCATCCGCTGCCGTCTCAATCCGGCGCTTGGTCCCGCACTTCCGAAGGAAGAGCGCGACATGCCGATGGTCGAGAAGCTGAAGCTGCTGCGCGCCGGCATCCTGCCATTCCTCATCTTCTTCCTGATGATGGGGCTGTTCCTGATGGGCATCACCAGCCTGGTCGAAAGCTCGGCCGTTGGTGCTCTCGGCGCTCTGTTTGCTGCCTGGTACAAGGGCCGCCTGACCAAGGCGGTGTGGAACCGCGTCCTGGAGCAGACACTCGGCATTTCCTGCATGTTCATGTGGATCATCCTGGCAGCGCTCTGCTTCGGTGCGGTGTTCGATGGTCTGGGGGCGGTCCGCGCGATCGAAAAGCTGCTGGTCAACGATATCGGCCTGACACCCTGGCAGATCCTGATCATGATGCAGCTGTCGTTCCTGGTGATGGGGGCTTTCCTGGATGACACGGCGATGCTGGTCATCGTTGCGCCGCTCTACATTCCGCTGGTCGGCAAGCTGGACCTTGGGGTCGACAATGCGCTGATCTGGTACGGCGTGCTGTACACGATCACCTGCCAGATCGCCTATATGACACCGCCCTTCGGCTACAATCTTTTCCTGATGAAGGCGATGGCGCCGCCGGATCTCAGGCTGATCGACATCTACAGGTCGATCGTGCCTTTCGTCCTGATCATGATACTCGGCATGATCATCATCATGATCTTCCCGCAGATTGCGACATGGCTGCCGAGCCAGGTCTACGTCAGAGGCTAGCGTTCGAATGACAAGAGGCCCGGCAAACGGGCCCGCCAAAAGACTACCCGCGGGATCACAAGATCTGCCGGGTTCTCAGAGAAACGAAGAACAGAGGGAAACGAAATGACCAACAGCAGACGTTCATTCCTGAAGACGGCCGCCATGGCGACCCCCGCCGTTCTGGCAGCACCTTACGTCAAGGCCCAGAATGCCAAGATCACGTGGCGGCTGCAGACCTATGCCGGCGCTGCACTCGCCGAATTCGTCATCCGTCCCGCCGTCGATGCCTTCAACAAGGCTGCCAATGGCGAGATGGAAATACAGCTCTACACCGCCGACCAGTTGGTCCCGACCGGGGAACTGTTCCGCGCCATGCAGGCCGGCACGATCGATGCCGTCCAGTCGGACGACGACTCGATGAATTCGCCCGTCGACATCAAGGTCTTCGGCGGCTACTTCCCGTTTGCATCGCGCTACAGCCTCGACGTTCCGACACTGTTTTACGAATACGGCCTGGCGCAGATCTGGGACGAAGCCTATTCGGAAGTGGGCGTGAAATGGCTTTCTGCCGGCGCTTGGGACCCCTGCAACTTCGCCACCAACAAGCCGATCACCAAGCTGGATGATCTGAAAGGCCTGCGCGTATTCACCTTCCCGACGGCCGGCCAGTTTCTGGCGCAGTTCGGCGTGGTGCCGGTCACCATCCCGTTCGAGGATGTTCCGGTTGCGATGCAGACCGGCGAAATCGACGCGATCGCCTGGTCGGGTATCACCGAAGTCCACACATCGGGCTGGGTGGATGTGACGAAATACTTCCTCACCAACAACGTCTCGGGCGGCTGGTGTGGCTCGTTCTTCGCCAATGCCGACCGCTGGAAGGAAGTGCCGCCGCATCTCCAGACCCTGTGGCAGATGTGCATGGATTCGTCCCACTACAAGCGCCTGCACTGGTACTGGGGCGGCGAAGCCCGCCTTCGCGCCGAGGGCGGCAAGCTGGAACTCACCAGCATTCCGGATGCGGAATGGAAGACGGTGGAAGATGCCGCCCATGTGTTCTGGGAGGAGGTCGCCAAGCAGACGCCGCGCACCGGCAAGGTCGTCGAGATCCTCAAGAAGTACAATGCCGACATGGAAAAGGCCGGCAAGCCCTACCGTTACGGCTAACCGCTTTTAACCCGCGGATGTCGGGGGCGATCGGCTCCCGGCATCCTTCCATCATTCGTCCGCCCCCAGGCCTCAAGCCGTCTCCAGGATAAAGTCATGACTGCGCAATACACATTCGACGAACTCAAGAAGGATGTCGCCGAGGGGCGTATCGATACCGTGCTCGCCTGCCAGATCGACATGCAGGGGCGGTTGATGGGAAAGCGCTTCCAGGCCGAGTTTTTCGTGGAGAGCGCCTACAAGGAAACCCATAGCTGCAACTATCTGCTGGCCACCGACATGGAAATGGAGACCGTGCCCGGCTACAAGTCCACCAGTTGGGAGAAGGGCTATGGCGACTACACGATGAAGCCCGACCTCTCGACCCTGCGCAAGACGCCGTGGCTCGAAGGCACGGCGCTGGTGCTGTGCGACACCCAGGATCATCACACCCATGAGGATATCGCCCACGCCCCACGGTCGATCCTGAAAAAGCAGGTCAAGCGGCTGGAGGCCATGGGCCTGAAAGCTTTCATGGCCACGGAGCTTGAATTCTTTCTGTTCGACCAGACCTATGACGATGCGCGGCTGAGCGGTTACCGCGACCTGCAGGTCGCCTCCGGCTATAACGAGGACTATCACATCTTCCAGACGACCAAGGAAGAAGATGTGATGCGGGCGATCCGCAAGGGTCTGCAGGGCGCCGGCATCCCGGTCGAGAACTCCAAGGGCGAGGCTTCTGCCGGCCAGGAGGAAATCAACGTCCGCTACGCCGATGCGCTCGCGATGGCCGACCGGCATGTGATCATCAAGAATGCCTGCAAGGAAATCGCCTGGTCCAAGGGCAAGGCCATCACCTTCCTGGCCAAATGGCACTACAATGCCGCCGGCTCGTCCTCGCATATCCACCAGTCGCTGTGGAGCGCCGATGGCAAGACGCCGATGTTCTTCGATGCCGACGGCGAGCATGGCATGTCGGAACTGATGCGGCATTACATGGCCGGGCTTTTGGCCCATGCCAGCGAGATCACGTATTTCCTGGCGCCCTATATCAACTCCTACAAGCGGTTCATGGCGGGCACCTTCGCGCCGACCAAGGCGATCTGGTCCAAGGACAACCGCACCGCCGGCTACCGCCTCTGCGGGGATGGCACCAAGAGCATCCGTGTCGAGTGCCGCGTCGGCGGCTCCGACCTCAATCCCTATCTCGCAATGGCCGCGCTTTTGGCGGCCGGTATCGACGGGATCGAGAAGAAGATGGCCCTGGAGCCTGCCTTCACGGGCGATGCCTATGGCGCCAAGGGCGTTCGCGAAATACCGCGCACCCTGCGGTCGGCGACCGAGGCGTTGGCGAAATCCGATATGCTGCGCTCCGCCTTCGGCGACGACGTGATCGACCACTATGTGCGCGCGGCGGAATGGGAGCAGGAGGAATACGACCGCAAGATCACCGATTGGGAGGTGGCCAGAGGGTTCGAGCGTGCGTAAATCGCAACATTTGACGTTGTTCTAATTTTGACGAAATCGCAACACTGGCGTACGGTGCCTCCAATAGGAGGCGCCAATGTCCAGTATCAATCGGGAGTGGTTTGTCGATCAGTTGAAAAAGAAGCGCATGAATCAAAGTGATATCGCTCGCGCGCTCGGTCTCGACAAAAGTGCTGTAAGCCGGCTTCTATCGGGCAAGCGTGGTTTGAATGCCCATGAGCAGGACAAGATCGCGCACATTCTTGGTATCAGCGTCGAGGAGTTTGCAGCATTACGGACTGGTGATCAGGGCGGGTTTGCCGAGCGCGGTCAAGCGCCATTCGATACCGGGAGCGGTGTGAAGCGCGGAAGATTAGCGGTCGTAGTGAAAGATACCGATGATGATCAGGATTTGCCGGATCATCCCATATGGGGCTCCATGGCTGGAACGATCACCGTCATGCCAGGTGTTGATCTGACTGCGCCGATGGAGTTTGAGTGGGGTCAAACACTCTATAATGAGTAGTGGCTATCTGGTCGACACCTGTGCTGCGATATGGCTCACGCAACGTGCCGAAGTCGCGCCCGAGGCGAGGCTGGCACTGAAGAGGGCTTGGCGTGATCAGGTGTCGGTTTGCGTCTCAGCCGTTACGGCGTGGGAGATGGCGATGCTGGTGTCTAGGGGGAGAATGACGGAAACGAAGGAGCCGTTGCGTTGGTACCGGGATTTTATTCGGGAAAGCCGGCTTGAGGAGCAACCGGTTACTGCCGAAATCTACGTGGCCTCATGCTTCCTTCCACAACCCGTGCACAATGATCCAACCGACCGCATTATCATTGCGACCGCGCGCGAGCATGATTTGACTATTATCACCCGGGACCGTGCCATTCTGTCCTATGGCGCCCTGGGACATGTGAAAGTACTGGCCTGCTAGGCCTATCTGGAGAAGACAATGACAATGATCCAATGCATTTCGCCGATCGATGGGTCGGTGTTTGCCGAGCGTCCGGCGCTTTCGCTTGATGCCGCGACCGAGGCTGTTGGCCGCGCCCGCAAGGCGCAGAAGGCCTGGGCCCGCCGGCCGCTCGAAGAGCGCGTGCAACTCGTGCTGAAGGGCGTTGCCCGCCTGAACGAGATGGCGGACGAGGTGGTGCCGGAGCTTGCGCATATGATGGGCCGGCCGGTGCGTTATGGCGGCGAATACAAGGGCTTCAACGAGCGCTCGAACTACGTTGCCTCGATTGCCGCTGATTCACTCGCGCCGCTGGTTGTCGAAGCCAGCAACAATTTCGAGCGCCGGATCGAGCGCGAGCCCCATGGCGTCGTCTTCGTCATCGCGCCGTGGAACTATCCCTATATGACGGCGATCAACACGGTTGCCCCGGCGCTGATGGCCGGCAATACCGTTGTCATCAAGCACGCCACCCAGACCCTGCTGGTGGGCGAGCGCATGGTGCGCGCGTTCGTCGAGGCCGGTGTGCCCGACGATGTGTTCGTCAATGTGTTCCTCGATCATGCCACGACCTCGGCCCTGATCGCCGCTGGAAATTTCAACTTCATCAATTTCACCGGTTCGGTCGAGGGCGGCCGGTCGATCGAGCGCGCCGCGGCCGGTACATTCGCGGGCCTTGGGCTCGAACTCGGTGGCAAGGATCCGGGCTATGTGATGGAGGATGCGGATCTCGACGCTGCCGTCGACACGCTGATGGATGGCGCGACCTACAATTCCGGGCAGTGCTGCTGCGGCATCGAGCGCATCTATGTGCATGAGAGCCTCTATGACAGCTTCGTCGAGAAGTCGGTCGCCTGGGTGTCGAATTACAAGCTCGGCAATCCGCTCGATAAGGAAACCACGCTCGGGCCGATGGCCAACAAGCGCTTCGCCAAGGTTGTTCGCGAGCAGATTGCCGATGCTGTCTCCAAGGGTGCCAAGACCCTGGTCGACCCGAAGCTTTTCCCGCAGGATGACGGTGGCGCCTATCTGATGCCGCAGATCCTCGTCAATGTCGATCATTCCATGGCCTTCATGAAGGACGAGACGTTCGGTCCGGCCGTTGGTATCATGAAGGTGAAGAGCGACGAGGAAGCGCTCTCGCTGATGAACGACAGCCCCTATGGCCTGACGGCGTCGCTCTGGACCAAGGATCCGGAACGGGCGGCCCGGATCGGTCGCGACATTGAAACCGGCACAGTGTTCATGAACCGAGCCGACTATCTCGATCCTGCCCTTTGCTGGACCGGTGTCAAGGAAACCGGCAAGGGCGGCTCGCTCTCCCTACTCGGCTTCCAGAACCTGACCCGTCCGAAATCCTATCACCTGAAGAAAGTCACCCAATGAACATCGTCGCCAACTGGAGCTATCCGACCGCCATCAAGATGGGCCGGGGCCGGATCAAGGAACTTGCCGAGGCCTGCAAGACGCTTGGCATCAAGAAGCCGCTGCTGATCACGGATCGTGGCCTTGCGAGCATGCAGATCACCCAGGCCGCGCTTGACGTGCTTGAGGCAGCCGGGCTTGGCCGTGCCATCTTCGCCGATGTCGATCCCAATCCGAATGAGATCAACCTCGAAGCCGGTGTGAAGGCCTTCAAGGATGGCGGCCATGATGGCGTCGTCGCCTTCGGCGGCGGCTCCGGCCTTGATCTCGGCAAATGCGTTGCCTTCATGGCTGGCCAGACGCGGCCCGTTTGGGATTTCGAAGATATCGGCGACTGGTGGACTAGGGCCAATGTCGACGGCATTGCTCCGATCGTCGCCGTGCCGACCACGGCGGGCACCGGTTCGGAAGTCGGTCGTGCCTCGGTCATCACCAATTCCAAGACCCATGTGAAGAAGATCATCTTCCATCCGAAGTTCCTGCCGGGCGTGGTGATCTGCGATCCCGAACTGACCATGGGCATGCCGAAGGTCATCACCGCCGGCACCGGCATGGATGCCTTTGCCCATTGCCTGGAAGCCTATTCCTCGCCCTTCTATCATCCGATGAGCCAGGGCATCGCGCTCGAAGGCATGCGGCTGGTGAAGGATTTCCTGCCGCGCGCCTATAAGGACGGCGCGGATATCGAGGCCCGCACCAACATGATGTCGGCCGCGGCCATGGGTGCCGTCGCCTTCCAGAAGGGGCTCGGCGCGATCCACGCGCTGTCGCACCCGATCGGCGCGGTCTACAATACCCATCACGGCATGACCAATGCCGTCGTCATGCCGCCGGTGCTGCGTTTCAACCGCTCCGTCATCGAGAAACGCATCGAGCTCGCGGCTGCCTATCTCGGCATTTCGGGCGGTTTCGACGGCTTCTATGACTATGTGCTGTCGCTGCGTGCCGAACTGCATGTGCCGGATAATCTCTCGGCGATGGGCATCAAGCCCGACCGCATCGAAGAACTCTCGGCCATGGCCATCGAAGATCCGAGCGCCGGCGGCAATCCGGTGAAGATGACCCTGGAGAACACGATCCAGCTGTTCAAGGACTGCTTCTGAGCCGCGGTCTCATCGCACACAGGCCCGGAGCGATCCGGGCCTTTTTTGTGCCGGTTGCAGGTTCCGGTTTGATCCCACTTTATCGGTCTCCACGCCGCGCTTTAGATACGCGATCGATTTAAGATTCTTGGGGGAGCAGAATAATGAGATCGATCTTCTTGCGTTGTGTGGTGGCCGCCGGTCTTGGTGTGGTGATGCTGCCCGGATTGGCGCAGGCCGAGACCTATAGCAATCTTGTAAAGCAGGGCTACAAGACGGGGAAGCTGACCCAGGCGAAATCGGGAAACCGCGGCTGGGTGGTCTCAAAGGCTGACAAGCAGTTCTTCTGCCAAATGAACGTTTCAACCTTCTACGACGGCAAGCACAAGATGGGCGGATTCACAGCTGCCGGCCGAATTGTTGCGATCGATCGGAAGGTGTTCGAGGCGGCCATCGGAGGCCCGGATCCCTCTCTTCCTCAATGGGCGGACCTTCAAGGCGGTCGTCCAAGGCCGCAAGATGTTGGTAGCTGCGGACCACACCGCAAATGAGGCTCTACTGACGTGGCCGTGATGCCAATTAAAGTCGAGGACCCGACGACGGCAACGCAACCCGTTAACCGCTGTCAGATCGCTATTCTTGATGATTATCAAGAGATGCTCTCATTTTTCAAACTTTGATGGAAGATAAGTTGTATGCGGTCTTTGCTGTTTATTAACCATAATTAGCAAGACTGCATTTACAAGGCCGATGAAATTGGGGGCCCTTGATGAGCGATGATCGGCTCGGTTCAGACTTTGAGGACATAGCATGCCAGTCATCACTTTCGCCAATGCCAAGGGCGGAGCAGGCAAGACGACAGCCGCGCTGTTGCTTGCCACCGAGTTCGCCCGACAGGGCTTTCGTGTTGCCATTCTCGATGCCGATCCGCAACGCTGGATTACCCAATGGCACGACATCACCGGGGCGCTGCCGAATATCCAGGTGATCTCCGAAGTGTCTGTGGCATCCTTGCAGGGGCATATCCGCAGCCTCGCCGGTGAAGTCGAATACACGATCATCGATCTGGCTGGCGCGCGCGATGCCTTGGTGACAGCGGCTATTGGGCTTTCGGACCACGTGATGATCCCAGTTCAAGGATGTGCGATGGATGCGCGCGGGGGCGCGCAGATCCTCGACCTGATCAAGCTGATGGAGCAGGCCGGCAACGTCAAGATTTCCCATTCGGTGGTTCTCACCCGCGTCGCCTCGATGGTGACGACCCGTGCCTTGCTGACGATCAAAGGCCTTCTGGCCACCCGTGGCGTCAACGTCATCGACACGCCGATTGCCGAGCGCAGCGCCTTCCGCGAGCTGTTCGATTACGGCGGCACGCTCTACACCATGGATCCGGCGAAGGTCAGCAATCTCGACAAGGCCCGCGAAAACTCCCGCGCCTTTGCCATGGAAGTATCGCGCCTCTTGCCCATGCGGGTGGTCCGCAGCCCGGCAACCCGCAACTGGCTGAAACTGGTGCGCGACGCCGCATAAGGCGTCGGTAAGGGGACCTCAGACGAAAAAGCCGCCGGTCGAAAGACGGCGGCTTTTTCGTGCTGACAAACTGTCATTCCAGGTCTTTTGACGTTGGTTTTCACCGAAAACCTCACCGTCATGCCGGCCGTCGAGCCGGCATCCAGTGCAATCAAGTCCTTGATTGCGAAAGACTCTTTTCACGGCGCAGACGCGCCGTGGCTGGATTCCGGCCTTCGCCGGAATGACGGCTGAATAGGGTCTCGCGGAACACCTATCTTTGTCATCAACCTGGCTTTTTTGTCCGGTGGCCATTCGGAAAAGTCGCCGCAGCTATCAGTCAATAAACTCGACTGTCACGCCGGGCTTGACCATCTTGGCGAGTTCGGTCGCGTCCCAGTTGCTGAGGCGGATGCAGCCGTGGCTCTGGGTGCGCCCGATCTTGGAGGGCTCGGGCGTGCCGTGGATGCCGTAGGTCGGCTTGGACAAGGCCATCCAGACGGTACCGACCGGGCCGTTTGGACCCGGCGGGATGTTCAGGATCTTGTCGTTGTTGCCCTGCTTGAAGTTGATCTTCGGGTTGTAGGTATAGCCGGGATTGAGCGCGACGCGCTCGACCGTGACCGTGCCGGACGGGGAGGGGGTGTCGGACGAGCCGATGCTCGCGGGATAGGCCGCGATCAGGCCGCCGGCCTGATCATAGGCAAAAACCTGCTTGCGTCCCTTGTCGGCCACGATCTTGGCGACCTGTCCGGTCTGTGGCTGTCCGACATCGACCACCTTGATGATCGTGCCCGGAATGGTGAAATCGACATTGGGATTGAGCGCGCGCAGGTAGTTCTCATCCATGTGAAAGCGCTCGGCGAGCATTTCCACCGTCGATGTGTAGCTGAGCGCCGGCAGCATCGCCTTATGGGCATAGTCTTCCGGGATCGCGGCGACGAATGGCCCGGCTGCATCGCCTGGCGTGATCGTATAGGTCATGATGGCCAGACCGCCTGATAGACGCAGGCGCTCCAGGATATCATCGACATTGTTCGGGTCGAGGGTTTCGCCCGTCTTCTTCTGCCACGCGTCGATGGCCTTGTTGACGTTCTGGCCGACCTTGCCGTCGATCACGCCAGGGGAAATGCCTTCGCGATCCAGGAAGACCTGCAGCGCTGTGATTTCCGCGGTCGTGCGGCCCTTGGGTTCGATGATGTTGTAATGCGGCGCGGGGGCAGGGGCCGGCTGAGGGGCTGCCATGGCCGGGGTGTCATCGTTCGGGTAAATGCCTTCGCCTGGCTCCTGTAACGGTTGCCGGTCAATGCCGCCGGGGGCCGGCACGGTGCCGGTGATGACATCGTCTTCCTGCCAGCCCGGCTGGTCGTTCCAGGCGGCGCGGCGGTTGTTGAGGTCGTCATACTCCGCGGGATAACGCGTGTTGCGCTGGCGGGGATAATAGGCCTCGGAGGGAACTTCGGTGGCAACGAGATTGCCGTAGTGGTCGAGCAGGATGCGACGGCCCATACGGTCGCGGCTGATGATCACTTCACCGGCCTCCGGAACGAATCCCAACAGGTCGCCTTCGGGCGTTACCAGCAATGTCGAGCTTTCCGGCATGCCGTAGCGCACCTGGGCGGCCGCCGGCCAGGCTGCGGCAGTGTGCAGCGCCGCAAGCGTCGCCAGCAACAGTCCAGATTTCTGGGCTTTTCGCAGTGTCATTCGCATCCTCTGAAGGGTCCCCGGGGCTTTATTCAGGCAAATCTACATTAAAATGCAAAAGGTGAATTCATGGTGAACAATTAATTAAGAAATTCCCTTTTTTATGGCGAGGAGATGACCGGGTTGCGGCAGCCCGGCAAAGGACGTCAATCCCGGCGCTCCTCGATGACGACTGTGAGCAGCACGATGCATGTTCAATTCGATATAGAGCGATTCTTGCCCTACAGGCTAAATCGCCTTGCAGAAACTTTCAGCGGCAACTTCGCGCGCTACTGCAGCCAGAACTACGAGCTCTCCTGGTCGGAGTGGCAAGTGCTCTGGGCGCTCGGCGAAGAAGTGCATGCCACTGCCAAGGCAATCTCCAATCATTCCGGCCTTGGGAAAACCAAGGTCAGCCGGGCCGTCAAGGCGCTGGATGACCGAGGCTGGCTGGAGCGCAGCACCAGCGAAGAGGATCGCCGATTCGAGCAATTGCGACTGACCTCGGAAGGCCGGCGCAATTATAACGAGCTCAGGCAGCTCGCCGGTCACTATCAGCGCTGGCTTGAAACCACGCTCGATCTGCCCTATCGAAATGCCCTGGACGAGGGTTTGCTTGGCATGGAAGACGCCATCGCCGGCGGTCTTCTGACCGTTCCCGGCACAGGCGTCTCTCGGTAGGGGGATTGATGGAATTCAAGGCGTCGCGTGGACCTCGTGTGATCCTGGATCCCACGTCGGTGCTTGACATCCGTTCGCTCTATATTGCCGGCGTGGATCTCGCCCCTGGGCGTGCCATTCCCGACGACGGCGATCCGCGAATCGATCATTCCCTTGAGGGCTTCCTCTTTACCTGTGGGCCGGATCACATCCGCCATCCCGAACCCCTGGGCGGCGGGCGCGAGGGGCGCTATCCTCTGCACGGCTCCTTTTCGTCGCATCCGGCGGAAATCGTTTCCGTCGGCGAGGTGGATGGCAATGTCGAGTGTCATGCGCGTGTTCCCGTCCGCTGCGCCGATGGCGGCAGCGCGCTGCTTGAGCGGCATTGGCGGATCGACAGCCAGACCGGCGAAGTGCATCTGCGCGACCGGGTCACGAATACCGGTGACAGCGCCTTTCCGCCTATGCTGATGTATCACATGAACATCGGCGCGCACCTGTTCGATGGGAATGTGCGGCTGTCCGGCGCCATGCTGGAGGGCGGCGGGATGCCGTGGAACTTCGGCGAGGAGCCGGGTGGCGTGTTCTGCGTGCCGGCGGGCTTCGGCGGCTGGGCCGAACTCAGGCTCGGGCCGATCGAGCGGGTTGCCGGGCTGACGCTCAAGGTTCGCTTCCGCACGGATACCTTGCCCTTCCTGCAGATCTGGCGCAACCAGCAGGCGCCGGCCCATGTGCTGGGCATCGAGCCTGTGTCCCATCGCTGGGTTGGCCGCGCCGAGCTGCAGCAGGCCGGCGAATTGCCGCTGATGGCGCCGGGCGAAAGCCGGGAATACGGGCTGTCCTTCGCATTCATCTGAGGGCAGCGCCCGGCCGGCGATTGACGCACCTGACCCGGCAGCGTAGATGTTTCCCCCGAAAACGGATGGGAGCAAGGCCATGGATATCAGGCAGATCAACGACGAATATTCGGTTTCCGGCCAGATCACGGTCGAGGATGTCGACCAGATCAAGGCGCTCGGCTTCAAGTCGATGGTCTGCCATCGTCCCGATCACGAGGAGCCGGGCCAGCCTGATTTCGCTGAGATCGCGGCGCGCGCCGAATCGCTCGGCCTCAAGGTCAAGCATGTGCCTGTTGGTCCGATGGGCGTGACCGAAGAGGCCGTGGCCGACATGGTCGATGCGCTCGACGATTTCGACCGCCCGATGCTTGGCTATTGCCGCTCCGGCGCCCGTTCCACCAAGACCTACCAACTGGCCATGAGCCAGCGCGGCTGATCCTGATCAGCCCACCCATTTCCATACCACAAGGAGACTATCCATGAGCATCAAGCGCATCGAGCCGGGCGCCCGCATGAGCGGCGCCGTCGTCCACGGCAACACCGTCTACCTGGCAGGCCAGGTCGGCGAAGGCGCCACCGTGACCGAGCAGTCGAAGTCGGCGCTGGCTGAAGTCGATCGCCTGCTGGCGCTCGCCGGCACCGACAAGTCGAAGATCCTGCAGACGATCATCTACCTCTCTGACATGTCGACCTTCGCTGAAATGAATGCCGTCTGGGAAGCATGGATCGATCCGGCCAACCCGCCGGCCCGCGCCACCTCGGGCGCACCGCTGGCAACGCCGGCCTACAAGGTCGAGTTCATCGTCACCGCCGCCATCTAAGCGCTGCAAGACAAGAAAAATCAGGAAGCCGGTGATGAACGTCGCCGGCTTCTTTCGTTTCGGAACCCGCGGGCGGGATTTTCGGTTATGCCGTTGCGTCGCTGCCCGGGGCTCTCCTGAGGCGCAAAGGAGGACGCGGACATGAACGAGATTGCGGGTGGTTGCCTGTGCGGTGATGTCAGGATCAAGGTTCGGGGCAAGCCTTATCGGGTTGGCATCTGCCATTGTCTCGATTGCCGCAAACATCACGGTGCGATCTTTTCGACGATCGCGATCGTCCCGAAGGACGCGTTTTCGGTCGAGGGCCAGACAAGCGCCTATGGCGGCAGAAATTTCTGCCCCCGCTGCGGATCGTCAGTCTTTATCGAGGCGGACGACGAGATCGAACTGCATGCCGGCACGCTCGATGCGCCCGACCAGTTTAAGCCGACCTACGAACTCTGGACAGTGAGGCGCGAGTCCTGGCTGCCGCCCTTGCCCTTGTCGCGCCACCATACCGGCAACCGGGAGAATTCCGGCCGCACGGAAGAGTAGGCGCGCTTTTAGCTCTTGTCGCGGATCTGCGACAAGGTACGGGTGGGGGTGATCGCCTCGGGGTCGAGCCTGACCTCGATGATCGCCGGCTTGCCGCTGGCGCGGGCTCGCTCGAAGGCCGGAGCAAAATCCTCTGTCTTTTCCACCAGTTCGCCATGGCCGCCGAAGGCTTTGGCATAAGCGACGAAGTCGGGGTTCACCAGATCGGTGGCGCTGACGCGGTTCGGATATTCCCGCTCCTGATGCATGCGGATCGTGCCGTAGATGCCGTTGTTGACCAGCACCGTGATGATCGGCAACCCGTAGCGCACGGCTGTGATGAATTCCTGCCCATGCATCATGAAGCAGCCGTCGCCGGCAAAGCAGATGACCTCCCGCTCCGGAAACAAATGTTTGGCCGCCACGGCTGCCGGCAGGCCGTAGCCCATGGAGCCGGATGTTGGCGCCGACTGGGTGTTGTACTTGCGGAAACGGTGAAAGCGATGCACCCAGGTGGCATAGTTGCCGGCGCCATTGGTGAAGATGGTGTCGGCGGCGACATTCTCCTCGATCCAGGTCATGATCGGCCCCATATGGACCTGGCCGGGGCCGGTCGTGGGAGGTGTGGACCACTTGAGATAGGTCGCGTGCATGGCGTCCGTGCGCTCCGCCCAGGCCGGGGAAGCCGGCGCCTCGAGCATCTTGAGCGCATCCACGAATTCCGCAGGCGCAGCGCAGATGGCGAGATCCGGCCGGTAGAGGCGACCGAGTTCCTCGGCTTCGGGGAAGATGTGCACCAGGGTCTGCTGTGGGTAGGGAATGTCGATCAGCGTGTAGCTGGACGACGGCATTTCCGACATGCGGCTGCCGAGCAGCACCAGCACGTCGGCCTCGCGGATTTCGTTTGCTAAGGCTGGGTTGATGCCGATGCCGACATCGCCGGCATAGGAAGGGCTGGTGTGGTCGAACAACATCTGGCGGCGGAAGGAGCAGCCCACCGGCAGCTTCCAGCGTTCGGCAAAATCCTTGAAGTCCGCGACGGCTTCCTCGTTCCAGCGGGTGCCGCCGATGATGAAGAGCGGGCGCTTTGCCGTCTTCAGGAGTTCGCCAAGTTCGGCAATCTGGGCGGGGCCGGGATGGTTTTCCACCGGCGTATAGGGTTGGGCCTCGGGAGCCTCGACCTCGTCCACCAGCATATCTTCAGGGAGTGTCAACACCACAGGGC
Organism: Rhizobium sp. RU36D; assembly: GCF_900176345.1. Classification (GTDB taxonomy): domain Bacteria; phylum Pseudomonadota; class Alphaproteobacteria; order Rhizobiales; family Rhizobiaceae; genus Allorhizobium. The sequence continues at coordinate 157,715 of NZ_FWXU01000003.1, read as the reverse complement.
CGGGCCGGCCTGAGGTGGCAACGGCGAAGGCGCGGGTGACGAATTCCGGAATGCGGCGGGCGTCGTCGATTTCGCCGACCCATTTGGCGAATTCGGTGAAGGCGCGCCGGTATTCGACTTCCTGAAAGGCTTCGCGCTCGCGCATGTCGCGGGCAACCTGGCCGATGAACAGGATCATCGGAATGGAGTCCTGCCGGGCGATATGCAGGCCGGCAGAGGCATTGGTGGCGCCCGGGCCGCGGGTCACCATGCAGATGCCGGGCTCGCCGGTCAGACGGCCCCAGGTATCGGCCATCATCGCGGCTCCGCCTTCCTGTCGGCAGACCAGGGTGTCGATGCCGCTGTCATGCAGCGCGTCGAGCACCGCCAGATAGCTTTCGCCCGGCACGCAGGAAATGCGCTTGACGCCATTGGCTTTCAGCGCGTCGACGATCAATTGACCACCAGTCTTCTTCATTTCGTGGCCTTTCCTTCTAGTTCGGCCAGTTCGGCCAGGATGTCTTCGCCGTGTTCTCCCAGGCGCGGGCTTGGCCTTGTATAGCGTAAGGGGGTCTCGGACAGGACAATGGGGGTGCGGACACCCGGGATGAGATTGCCGTCGCCATCGGGCAGGTCGATCCTTAGCCCCCGCGCCTTGACTTGGGGGTCCTCGAACATTTCCTCGATGGAATTGATCGGGCCTGCCGGAACGGCATTGGCTTCGCAGGCGGTCAGAAGCTCCCGCTTCGCCCATTTTGAGGTCTGCTCGGTCACGAGGCGCTGGACGTCCCCCTTGTGCGCCACACGCGCCTTGTTGGTGGCGAAACGCTCATCATCGGCCACGCCATCAAGCCCCAGAATGGCGCAGAGCCGGCGGAACTGCCCGTCATTGCCGACAGCAAGAATCAGGTGTCCGTCGGCCGTGGGCACGACCTCGTAGGGCGAGATATTCGGATGGGCGTTGCCGAGCCGCACCGGTGCCTTGCCGGAGACGAGGTAGTTCATGTTCTGGTTGGCGAGCACGCCGGCCTGGACATCCAGCAGCGCCATATCGATATGCTGGCCCTGGCCGCCCTTCAGCACATGGATCAGCGCTGCCTGGATCGCCGTGACGGCATAGATGCCTGTGAAAATGTCAGCGATCGCGACGCCAGCCTTCATAGGCTGGCCGTCCGGCTCTCCGGTGATCGACATGAAACCGGACATGCCCTGGACGATATAGTCATAGCCGGCGAAATTCGCATAGGGGCCGGTCTGGCCAAAGCCGGTGATCGAGCAATAGATCAGGCGCGGATTGATTTCCCGCAGGCTCTCGTAATCCAGTCCGTATTTCTTCAGGCCGCCGAGCTTGAAGTTTTCGATGAGGACGTCGGAATTTGCTGCAAGGCGGCGGACCGTCTCGCGGCCTTCCTCCGTCTTCAGGTCGACGGCGATGGAGCGCTTGCCCCGGTTGGTCGAATGGTAATAGGCGGCCGACAGGTTGGCGCCGTCGTTGCCCTCGACGAAGGGCGGTCCCCAGGCGCGGGTGTCATCGCCTTCGCCGGGGTTTTCCACCTTGATCACGTCGGCGCCCATGTCGGCCAGCATCTGGCCGGCCCAGGGGCCCGCAAGAACGCGCGCGAGTTCCAGAACTCTGATGCCATGGAGGGGAGGCAAGCCTGTCGTGCCGTCGCTCATGTCGGGCCTTTCCGCGGGGCGCATCATCAAGCCGCATTTGCCGGCCTATGCCGCCCTCCGTGACCCCAGCCGGAGCGGCATCATCGCTCTAGCCTCCCGCGGCAGGGCGTGCACGTGATTTTCCGTCATGGGGCTATTCCGTTTCGGAAAGAACCTCGGAGAAACGGGTTGGGGCGGCGGGAAGGGTGGCGATGCGGTCGCACCAGGACGCGAAGTCTTCGATGGCGATCTCGCGGCCGATTTCATTCAGCGTTTCATGTCGCATGTCGGGATAATGACGATGCGTGACCCGCGAAAAACCCTTGCCAATGAGGCGATTGGCGAGCCAGGCGATATCCCGCCCACCGCGGGTCGCGGGATCCTTGCCGCCGCCGACCAGATGTAGCGGCAAATCGCTCGGCAACCGGGCCAGCATGCCTGGCTTCGCGCCGCGGCTGGCAAGGCTGACCACGTCCAGCCACATCGATACCGTTGCGTCGAAGCGGCACAGGGGATCAGAGGCGTATTTGTCCACTTCCACGGGGTCCCTCGACAGCCAGTCATGCGGCGTGCGCGCCCTGTCGATGGATTTGCCCCAGGCATCGAAGGTGGCTTTGGGCAGGATGCCGCTGGGTACGTCGGAACCTTTCAACATGCGCTCCAGGCGCAAGACCGCCTTTGCGACCACGCCGCCGAGGCCGGTGTTGAAATTCGAGTTCCAGATGGCCACACCCTGAAAGGCCCGGGGGTGGGTGGCGGCCGTATTGAGCGCGATCAGCCCACCCATGGAATGGCCGAGCAGCAGCATCGGCAGGCCGGGATGGTCAACGCTGGCCATGTCGCGCATGGCTTTCAGGTCTTCAATCAGCTTTTCCGCGCCGTTGTGATCGGAGAAACGACCGAGCGGCGCTTCCGCCGATGTCGTTTCACCGTGGCCGCGGTGATCGTGAGCATACACATGATATCCGCGCGCTGCCATCGTCAGAGCAAACGGCTCGTAGCGCAGGGAATGCTCGATCATGCCGTGACTCAACAGCAGCAGTCCGCGCGCCTCGCCACGGGCCCGCTGATGGTGATAGGCGAGCAGGGCGCCACTGGGGCTAGAGAACCTTTTCGTTTCGCTGAACATGTGTCCTCCGCCTCGACATACATATAGCAAATGCGATTTTTCGAATTCACGCAATGGTCGAAGTCGGCTTGTCTCGCAATGAACGCATGAATTCACAGATGCTTGACCAAAGCTAGCGGCACAGGGCGCGCGGACCATGTCCCAGCCGGCACAGGACGCACGGACAAGGATAGATTTTGTCCTTGGTGATTGCTCCTGTAGCCGGTTTCGCCTACATAGCGGCAAACCCCATTTTCCCCCTTGCGGAGCAGTTTATCGATGGCACGTCAGTTCATCTATCATATGTCGGGACTGAACAAGTCCTATGGCGCCAAGAAGATTCTCGAGAACGTCAACCTGTCGTTCTACCCGGATGCGAAGATCGGTATCCTCGGTCCGAACGGCGCCGGTAAATCGACCGTGCTGCGCATCATCGCCGGCAAGGACAAGGAATATACCGGTGAAGCCTGGCTCGCCGATGGTGCGACCGTCGGCTATCTGGAGCAGGAGCCGCATCTCGACCCCAACAAGAACGCCTTCGAGAACGTCATGGAAGGCGTGGCCGACAAGCAGGCCATTCTCGATCGCTACAACGAACTGATGATGAACTATTCCGACGAGACCGCCGACGAAGGCGCGAAGCTCCAGGACATCATCGACAGCCAGAACCTGTGGGACCTGGAACAGCAGGTTGAGATGGCGATGGAAGCACTGCGCTGCCCGCCGAAGGACTCCGACGTCAACAATCTCTCGGGTGGTGAGCGTCGTCGTATCGCGCTATGCCGCTTGCTTTTGTCGCAGCCCGACCTGCTGCTGCTCGACGAACCGACCAACCACCTCGATGCCGAAACCATTGCCTGGCTTGAAAAGCACCTGCGCGACTATCCCGGCGCTGTGATGATGATCACCCACGACCGCTACTTCCTGGACAATGTTACCGGCTGGATCCTGGAGCTCGACCGAGGCCGCGGCATTCCCTACGAAGGCAACTATTCCGCCTACCTGACCGCCAAGGCCAAGCGCATGCAGCAGGAGGCCCGCGAAGAGGCCGGCCGCCAGAAGGCGCTGTCGCGTGAACAGGAATGGATCGCCTCCAGCCCCAAGGCACGTCAGGCCAAGTCCAAGGCCCGTATCAAGGCCTATGAACAGCTGGTCGATGCGGCGGAAAACATCCGGCCGGGCGATGCTCAGATCATCATCCCCGTCTCCGAGCGTCTCGGCAACGTCGTCATCGAACTCGAGGGCATCAAGAAGGGCTTCGAGGGTCGCACCCTGATCAACGACCTGTCGATCAAGCTGCCGCCGGGCGGCATCGTCGGCATCATCGGCCCGAACGGCGCCGGCAAGTCAACACTGTTCAAGATGATCACCGGCCAGGAAAAGCCGGATGCCGGCTCGATCCGCATCGGCGACACGGTTCATCTGGGCTATGTCGACCAGAGCCGCGATTCGCTCGATGCCAACAAGACCGTCTGGGAGGAAATCTCCGGTGGGGCCGAAATCATCAAGCTCGGCAAGTTCGACATGAACTCCCGCGCCTATTGCGGCGCCTTCAACTTCAAGGGCGGCGACCAGCAGCAGAAGGTCGGCAACCTCTCCGGCGGCCAGCGCAACCGTGTGCATCTCGCCAAGATGCTGAAGGCCGGCGGCAATGTGCTGCTGCTCGACGAACCGACCAACGACCTTGATACGGAAACGCTCGGCGCTCTTGAAAGCGCGCTCGAAGCCTTTGCCGGCTGCGCCATCATCATCAGCCACGATCGCATGTTCCTCGACCGTCTGGCGACCCACATTCTTGCCTTCGAAGGCGACGGCCATGTGGAGTGGTTCGAAGGCAACTTCGAAGACTACGAGCAGGACAAGGTCCGCCGTCTCGGCCCAGATGCCCTGAACCCCGGCAGCCAGGCCTACAAGCGCCTGACGCGCTGAGCCGGACGAACAGGTCTTCAATCAAGAGGGCGGGCTTCCATCGAAGCTCGCCCTTTTTCATGGCTAGATCTGCGGGTGAAACCACAGCAAAATGTTAATTAATTTATAATTTAGCAAATATTAATTTGCTCGCCATAGCATCACCGTCAATCGTTGGGTGGCTGATTTGCCATTTGCGTTTATGGGGGTCTCATGGCTGCGCTGTCGCTTCGCAAACAACTGTATCTGATCGCTCTTGCACCGTTGGTCGCATTCCTTTGGCTGAGTATTTCGGCAGTCTGGACGAGCTACCAGCAATATGCCGAATTGAACCAGCAGATGGTGGTGCAGACGCTGGCCATGGCTGGCGGCCGCATGGCCCAAGTGCTGCCGGCGGAGGCTTTCGCTACGCCGGAGAACCGGGCCGACCGACGCAAGGCTGTTGATGAAGGGCTGGTAGAGCTGAAGAGCGCCTTTGCCGCCTGGAAGGAGCAGGGGCGCAAGGACGATACCATCGAGAACGCGTTTAACCTGATCCTCAGCAAGGAACCCGGTCTTGCAGCCTATCGCAAGAACATGGATGCGGGCGTCGAGAGTTCCAACGAAGCGCTTGTGGTGCTGCAGCCTGCCTCGGCGGCCGGCCTTGAGCTGGTGCGCCGCTCCGGTGGAACCATCAACGATCTGCAACTGGCGCGCTTCATCGAGGGCTATTATGCGCTGATGCAGGTGAACGACTCCGGCCTGATCGAGTTTCGCCAGGGCGAGCAATATTATCGGGGGGAACCCCTGAAGCCGGTGCAATATGCTTTTGCGCTGCATGCCAAGGGGCTGCGTGAACGCTTCACGCCCATCATGCGCGAATTTCTGCCGTCCGAGATCGTCCAGCCGTTCGACGCGTTCCGCAGCGGTCCCGACGGCCAGGCCCTGGCGACCGGCCGCGTCAAGCTCCAGGAGAATACGCCCGCAGGTCCTGACGAGGCTGCCGGTAGCGCCTGGACCAAGGCTTCCGGTGCCCAGGCGGCCCTGATGCGCGAGCTTATTCCGAAGACGGCGGCGATGCTGAATGCCGGCGCACAACAGAAGCTCGACAGCCTGTATAGCAGCTTCATCCGCGCGGCGGTGATCGCCGTCGGCGTGACGCTTGTCGTGCTGGGTCTCTTCTTCTTCGTGGTTCGCGCTGTCTCGCGGATGATCCGTGCAACGGCTGACCGCATGCACCGGCTTGCGGAAGGCGATCGCGACATGCCGATCCCGTTTGCCGATCGCGGCGATGAAATCGGTGGCATGGCCCGCTCAGTCGAGGTGTTCCGCGAGGCTGCCATCCGCAATGCCCAGCTTGAGGTTGAAGCCGAGGAGAACCGCAGGAAAGCCGAGCTTGATCGTCTGGAAGTCCAGCGCATTGCCGAGGCCGAAGCCGAAGATAGGCTCAACCGGGCGACCGGATCGCTGGCGCTGGCACTGAAGCGCCTCTCCTCCGGCGACATGCTGTGCGAGATCCAGGAGCAGTTCGCACCACAGTTCGAGGCGCTGCGCCATGACTTCAACACGTCGGTCCAGCAATTGCGTGACGTGTTGCTGTCGGTCGGGCACTCGGCCCATGTGGTCAGCGGCGGCTCGGGCGAGATTTCTCACGCCTCCGACGACCTGGCCAAGCGAACGGAGCAGCAGGCGGCCTCGCTTGAGGAGACCGCGGCCGCGCTTGAGGAGATCACCGCCAACGTGACCGCCACATCGCGGCGCACCGGCGAAGCGCGTGACATCGTTCGCAACACGCGCAATCGGGCGGAGCAATCCGGCGTCGTGGTCGGCAATGCCGTGACGGCGATGGAGCGCATCGAGCATGCGTCCAAGCAGATCAGCCAGATCATTGGCGTGATCGACGAGATCGCCTTCCAGACCAACCTTCTGGCTCTCAATGCCGGGGTCGAGGCCGCGCGTGCCGGCGAAGCGGGCAAGGGCTTTGCTGTCGTGGCGCAGGAAGTTCGCGAGCTTGCCCAGCGCTCCGCCAATGCCGCCAAGGAGATCAAGCACCTGATCGGCAATTCCGAACTGGCCGTCAGCGAAGGCGTCAAGCTCGTGCACGATACCGGCGACGGACTGACCGCAATCGCTGCCCTCGTACTGACCATCAACGAACACATGGATGCGATCGCCTCGGCTGCGCATGAGCAATCGGTGGGACTGGGTGAGGTCAATCATGCGGTGAACCACATGGACCAGGCGACGCAGAAGAACGCGGCCATGGTCGAAGAAATGAATGCGGCCTCTGCCGGCCTCGCGCAGGAAGCGGCCAATCTTGCGCAATTGCTCAGCCAGTTCCGCACCGGCACCGACGCCCCGGCCACCGCGTCCAACGCTACTGGCCGCCCGCCCGTGCAGGACGTTCGACGCAGCCCGGCGCCGGCGCGTGCTTCGGCTCGTCCTGCCGTTGTCGGCAACACAGCGGTGGCACGGGAGAACTGGGAAGAGTTCTAGGCGCGGGAGAGTGCTGCCCCGGCAAGCGCGCTGAAAGGCTGGCAAGCCGGACGACGATCATGGCGACGCACTGCCGAAAGGCGAGTGCGTCGCATGCATGAAAGAGGCATCTCGATATTTTAGGGCTACTGCTTGCAGGCCGCCGGCCCGTCGGTGGACCGGATTGCCAAGGCAGCGTCATCTTCTTCCATATCCCAAAAAGGTCTGGCGCTGTTGGCTTTTCCCAGTCTGGCTCGGGCGGCGATATTGCAAACTTAAATCAATTCATAAGAATCTTCTGCCTATCCTCACTGAATTGTGATCGCCGTCGCCGGTTCGCGGCAGCGCGCAGGCAAATTCTTGGAGGATAGAAGCCCATGCGCCGATTATTGGAAGCCCTTTCTTTTCGAACTTTGCTGACAACACTCGCCGTGGTGCCCCTCGTCGCCGTATTGGGGCTGGGCACGCTCGCCGTCACCGAGGCCTATCAGAACTACGACGCGCTTGCGCGCGATGTGCTTCTTGAGCGCATCGGCAATGCCGGTGGCGAATTGATGATGGCGCTGCCGGTCGAAAGTGCCGCAAAGCCCGAGACACGGGCGCAGCTTCGCCAGAAGACCGACGCGGCCTACAAGAACCTGGATGCCGCCTATGCTGCCGTGACGGCCACCGGGCTCAGCGACAAGTTCCTCTCCGACACCAAGCAGATGGTCGACGAGCGCTATGCCAAGCTTGCGGAGTTCCGCGCGATGGTGGATGCGGGCCCCGTCGAGGCCATGGTTCCCTTGCGATACTTGCAGCCGCTCTCGGCCGCATCCATCAGCATGACGGCCCGCGCTGCCAATCTCATGCAGGACAGCGATTTGGCACATGGCGTGTCCGGCTATCACGCCTTCCTGCAATTCAACGAGGGCTTCCTGGTCTTCAACCGTATTGGCCAGCAATACACCAAGAATGGCACATTGAACGTCGAGGAATTCTCGCGATTCTCCGGCGGCTTCAACCAGATTCGTATCTATACCCGCACGGTGCGTGAATTCGTCGATGCTGACATCATGTCGCGCTACGACACCTTCATGCAGACCCCGACGGGCCAACTGGTCCTGAAGACGGTCGATGACATGTCCAAGAGCCTCGCCTATACGCCGGCTCCGACCGATCTCGACAACTGGACCAAGGCCATGGCCGAGCGCCGTGACTTCGTCGCCGGTCTTCTTGTCGAAACCGCGACCAAGGTTCGCGAGACCGCCGTGAACAAGCTTGAGGCTGCGCAGTCGTCCTTCATCCTGTTCCTCTCCCTGCTCGGCGCCTTCGTTCTCGTGGCTGTCGGCTTGATGGTGGCGATTGCCAGCGTGCTCTCCGGCGCGATCCGGACGATCGGACATCGCATGACGGCGCTTGCCGAAGGCGATGCCGACAGCGCGATCCCCTATGTCGCGCGCAAGGACGAAATCGGCGACATGGCGCGCTCCGTGGAAGTGTTCCGCGAATCCGCGATCCGCAACCGCGAACTGGAAGCCGGCGCCGAGGCCAATCGTGCCGCGGCTGAGCGTCAGCGTGCGGAAGCCCAGAAGCTTGCCGAGGCGGAAGCCGAGGAGCGGCTCACCAAGGCGACCGGCGCTCTGGCGACCGGTCTGAAGCGGCTGGCGGCCGGTGACCTGCTCTGCGAGATCAACGAGCAGTTTGCACCGCAATTCGAGGCCCTGCGCCACGACTTCAACGCATCCGTCAGCCAGTTGCGCGAAGCGCTGGTGGCTGTTGGGCAGTCGGCAACCGTTGTGACCAGCGGTAGCGGCGAGATCTCGCAGGCCTCTGATAATCTGGCCAAGCGCACCGAGCAGCAGGCCGCTTCCCTAGAAGAGACTGCCGCGGCGCTCGAAGAGATCACGGCCAATGTCACGGCTACGTCCAAGCGCACCGGCGATGCCCGCGACCTCGTTCGCGACACCAAGACCCGCGCCGAAAAGTCCGGCGTCGTCGTATCCAATGCCGTCACGGCCATGGAGAAGATCGAGCATTCGTCGCGCCAGATCGGCCAGATCATCGGCGTGATCGATGAGATTGCCTTCCAGACCAACCTGCTGGCGCTGAATGCCGGTGTTGAGGCTGCGCGTGCCGGTGAAGCGGGCAAGGGCTTTGCGGTCGTGGCCCAGGAAGTGCGCGAACTCGCCCAGCGCTCCGCCAATGCTGCCAAGGAGATCAAGTCTCTGATCGGCAATTCGGAAGTTGCGGTCAGCGAGGGCGTCAAGCTGGTCAACGATACCGGCGAAGGCCTGACGGCCATCGCGCAGCTCGTCCAGGCCATCAACGAGCATATGGATGCCATTGCCACCGCCGCGCAGGAACAGTCCGTGGGTCTCGGAGAAGTCAACTCCGCGGTCAACCACATGGACCAGGCCACGCAGCAGAATGCCGCGATGGTGGAAGAAATGAATGCGGCCGGTGCCGGCCTGGCGCAGGAAAGCAGCAAGCTCGAATCGCTGCTGTCCGGGTTCCAGCTCGGCAATCCGGTTCATGCGCTTCGCCAGACGGCCAGCGCCATGCGCGCACCGTCCGCTCCGAGCCACCAGGCCGCCACGCGCAGCCCGGCGCCGTCGCGTCCTGCCGCGGCCCGTGCCCCAGTTCGTGCCGCCGCGGGTGGTTATGGTGGCGCTGCTGCTGCAACAAAGGGCGACAACTGGGAAGAGTTCTGAGCCGAACCGACCCACGCACGCTTCTGCAAACGGCCGCCATAGCGCGGCCGTTTGTCGTTTTCAGAAGGGCATTCTCCACAGTCGACCTGTGGGCGAGAAAAGCCGGCGATTTTTCCTTGCATCGACAGTCGAAACGATATAAAGATATCTTTATATCTTGATTAGGTTTGAGGATGTTGAATGGATTTTGGTGTCGATGATCTCGTTGAGTTGCTGAAGGCGGCTGGAGAGCCTACACGGCTGCGCCTGCTGGTTCTTCTGGCTTCCGGCGACCTCACGGTGACCGATCTCACCGATATCCTCGGGCAGTCGCAACCGCGGATTTCGCGGCATCTCAAGCTTCTGACGGAAGCCGGGCTGATCGACCGCTACCAGGAAGGCGCCTGGGCCTATTTCCGGCTGAAGCAGCATGGCGATGCGGCGGAGCTGGCACGCGTGCTGCTTCAGGCCGCCTCATCTCAGGACCAGGTGTTGCAGCGTGACAGCGAGCGGCTGGCCGCCGTCAAGCGGCTTCGGGCGGAACGAGCCCAGGTCTATTTCAGCCGCAACGCTTCCGAATGGGATGAACTGCGTCGGCTGCATGTGGATGATGCCGATGTCGAGGCGGCCCTGCTGCGTCTGATCGGCTCGGAACCGGTCGATGCGCTGCTGGACTTGGGCACCGGCACCGGCCGTATCCTGCAACTGCTTGAAGCGCATTTTACCCGTGCCGTGGGGATCGACGCAAGCCGCGACATGCTCGCGGTGGCGCGGGCCAACCTGGACAAGGCCGGGGTGGTCAAGGCCTCGGTGCGACACGGCGATATCCTGAACCTGCCGCTCGATGGTGGCGAATTCGACCTGATCACCGTGCACCAGGTACTGCATTTCCTGCCGCAGCCGGAACTGGCGATCAGCGAGGCCGCTCGCCTGCTGAAGCCGGGCGGACGGCTTGTGATCATCGATCTCGCGCCCCATGGCCTTGAATATCTTCGCGAAGACCATGCCCATCTGAGGCTTGGCTTCGCCAAGGATCTGATGGCCGAATGGCTGACGCGCACCGGCCTCACGGTCGAGGAGGTGACGGATGTCAGGCCAACAAAATCTGGTCCGAATTCGCTGACCGTGACCATCTGGCTTGCCCGTCAGGCGGATGCGGATGCGGTGGTTCCGGTGAGCGGCAGAAATTCCACGTTTCAACAGGGAGAGCTTGGCAATGGCGCGCAATGACAACGGCACCGGTGGCAAGTCGAATTTGCGGATCTCCTTCGAGTTCTTCCCGCCAAAATCCGATGAAATGGAAAGCCAGCTCTGGGAGACGGTAACCGAGCTCGCGAACTGGAATCCTGATTATGTCACCATGACCTATGGGGCAGGGGGCTCCACGCGGGAACCGACACTTTCGGCGGTGAAGCGTATGGTCGGCGAGATGAAGCTGTCCACGGCTGCCCACCTGACCTGCGTTGACGCCTCCCGTAACGAGGTCCGCGCCGTGGTTGAGGAATTCCGCGCGGCCGGTGTTCGCCGTATCGTCGCCTTGCGTGGCGATCCGACGACGGGTGTCGGCACCAGCTATGTTCCGCATCCAGAAGGCTATCAGCGCACCGCAGATCTCGTGCGTGACCTCGTGGCTTATGGCGACCTGGATGTGTCGGTCTCGGCCTATCCGGAAATGCATCCCGAAAGCCCGAGCATCGACGTGGATATCGATACGCTGAAGAGCAAGGCGGATGCCGGCGCCCATCGTGCGCTCACGCAGTTCTTTTTCGACAACGATATCTTCGAGCGCTACCTCGACAAGGTACGGGCGGCCGGGATTGCGATCCCGATCGTGCCGGGGATCATGCCGATCCAGAACCTGACGCAGTTGAAGCGGTTTGCGCGGCGTTGCGGCGCTTCCGTGCCGGCGTTTCTCGATGACCGTTTCGAGGGGCTGGATGATAAGCCCGAGGACCGGGCGCAAGTGGCGGCGGATATCGCCGCCGAGCAGATCGCAGACCTGCAGCGCCGAGGCATCCACGAGTTCCACCTGTATACGATGAACCGCGTGCCGTTGATCGCCGGCACGCTCGAGCGTCTTGGCCTGCGCCCCCGTGCCGCGAACCCGGCGGAAGCGGCTGCCTGACCGTTGGTCGAAAGCGAAAAGCTAAAAGGCGCATGAACCGCTCTGGTCCATGCGCCTTATGTTTTGAACCCGTGCCTCAAAGGCGACTTTAGGGATATGCGATCTTTACCAGCTGTTCTGCCTGATGATGCCGCTTATGTCTCAGATGAAGAGCATAGCGCCAATGAACACAAACGCTGCACCGACGATCAGGACATTCAAAGAATGCGTTAGTCCCATATCTGCCTCCTTGCGTTGACGAGCAGATAATATGTCGGATTTGTGTCGGTTGGAAAGCGAATAGTGTGCTGCGATGCGGCGTGAGTCAGTGGATAACATTCCAATTTATGGCCTAAAACCATGAATTTATTTTGGTAAATAAAATTTAGTCGCAGCTGATGATCATTAAGGAAAGCTGCCGCCTGGATGTCCCCGCAACAAATTTTCATGCCGATCTGTGCTATTTCTGCACCATTGGACAAGGTGCGCCCGAGTCTCAGGCACCTGCTCTTCGCAGGTGCAAAAGCCGCCCGTCCAGGACTACGAGGCCTGCACCGATCAGCGTCATTCCCGCCAGATCCGTCACCTCAAGACGCTCGCCGAGAAACAGGATGCCGAGAAGCAGCGCGCTTGGCGGCACCAGCAGCGTCACCAGGGAGGCGTTTGTTGCGCCCGCTAGGGCCATGATGCGGAAGAACAGGATGTAGCCGAAGGCGGTGGATATCAGGGCCAGCGCCAGGATCGCAAGGATAGACGTCATTGGCGGAAGGCTCAGTGTCCAGGGATGGTCTGCCAGGAGCGCGACCGGCAGCATGATGAGGGTCGATGCCGTGAGTTGGCCGGTGGCGGTTACCGGTGCAGGCAAGGCCTTGAAACGCTTGCCGTAGGTGCTGGCCAGTCCATAGGACACCGCGGCGAGTACCGGTAGCATCAACGCCCATAGCGGAACGCTGTGCTGCAGCAAGGCGCTGGGGCCGATCAGCACGGCGGTACCGGCAAGGCCGAGCAGGCAGCCGGCAAGCTTGGTCGAGGACAGCTTCTCATCCGTGGTCAGCTTGTTGGCGATCAGGACGGTGAAGATGGGCGTCGTGGCATTCAGGATCGCCGCCAGCCCCGCGCCGATCTCGGTCTGGCCGAAGAAGATCAGGGTGTGGGGCAGGGCGTTGTTGATCAGCCCCATGACAAGAAATTCGCGCCAGCGGGATCTCAGTGCACCATAGAGGCCAAAGCCGCCGCGCAGATAGATGTGGAGCGCGAGGGCGGCCAGGGAAAGCCGCAGGAAAACCAGCGTGAAGGGCGGAACATGCTGAACGGCGATCCGCGCGAAGAAGAACGAGCCGCCCCAGATCAGGCCGAGGATCAACAGCAAGCCCCAAGTCTTGGCGGTCATGGATGGGCTCTGCTGCGGCATCGAATTATCCTCTTGTGGCGGCAGACCATATTCAGCCTGGCGCCGGTTTGCCACCCGATTCCTGATGTGCATGATATTGAACAGGATTCGCTTGGAAGGAGAGGCCCCTGGAAACGCTTGTGACGGGAACGGTGCCAGAAGCGGCAGGGCATGGCGGGGCGCTTGTCGCCATTGCCGGCGTGATCGCCATCGCAACCTTACTGGGATTGCTGTTCCTGTGGCTACGTCAACCGCCGCTTGTCGGTTTCATCGTCGCCGGCGTGGCACTTGGGCCGACCGGCCTTGAGCTGATCGACAATTCCGAGAACGTCGCCTTGTTCGCGGAAATGGGCGTCGTGGTGCTGCTGTTCTTCATCGGCATGGAGCTGTCGGTGCGCGCCTTCGTGCTGTCATTGCGTCAGGCGCTTCTGGTCATGGGCGGGCAGTTGCTGGCCGCCATGCTGCTGGCTTTGGGCTTCGGCATGCTGATCGAGGCTACGGCGGCGGAAACCATTATCCTCGGCTTTATCATTGGCATGTCTTCCACCGTCGTGGCGATGAAGATGCTGGAGGACATGGGCGTCTTGCGCGGCAATGCTGGGCGTGTGGCGATCGGCGTGCTGATTGCTCAGGATATCGCCGTCGTGCCGATGCTGATTTTCGTCACCAGCCTGGGCCGCGGTGCCATCGATTATGGCAGCATCGCCCTGCGCATCCTGGTCGCCGTCGCGCTTCTAGCTGGCGTGCTCTGGTGGTTCGGCAAGCACGTCAAGCTGAAGGTGCCCTTTGCCGAGCGGGTGGAGCACAAGATCGAACTCTTGGCGCTCGGTGCCTTGGGGCTATGCTTCACGGCGGCAGCCCTGTCCGGTATTGCCGGTCTGTCTCCCGCCTATGGCGCCTTCCTCGCCGGCATCCTGGTCGGCAATTCGACGCTACGCAGCCGCGTCATCCCGGTCATCGAACCGATCCAGAGCGTGCTGCTGGTCATCTTCTTCCTGTCGATCGGCCTGCTGATCGACCTGGACTTCATCCGGGAATTTCTCTGGCAGGTGCTCGGATTGTCGGTTCTGGTGACGACGGTCAAGACGATCCTCAACATCTTCCTGCTGCGCAAGACCGGATCGGATCCGCAGACCGCGCTGATCGCGGGCCTGTCGATGGCGCAGATCGGGGAATTCTCGTTTGTGCTAGCGGCCGCGGGCTTCTCGTCCGGCGCGCTCGGTTTCGACCTGTTCCGGCTTTCGATTGCCGTGACGGCCGTTTCGCTGCTGCTGTCGCCGCTGTGGGTCAGTCTGATGCACCGGCTGGAGAACCTGGCCTCGGAGCGTCTGGAAAACTATCGCCAGGTGCTCCGGCTTGCCTATGCCCGCGAGCTGAACGAAGTGGTGCGTGGCCGCGACGTGCTCAAGCACATCTATAATAGTATACGCCTCGCCATCGGCAAGCGCCGATAGGCGAGGCGTTCTCGTCTTGCCTGTCGCTTACAGTGCGGCCAGCAATGCAGGCGTCGGCCAGCCGTCCGCGGGCATGCCGAGGCGTTGTTGTTCTTTCTGGATGGCCACGCGCGTGCCAGCGCCCAGGATACCGTCGATCTTGCCGACGTCATGTCCGGCGGCCTGCAGCTTGGTCTGCAACTGCTTCATCTGGTTGTCGTCCAGTCCCTGCTCCGGATTGCCCTTGAGATAGGGCTCGGCACCCATCAGGCGGGTGGCGAAATAGGCGGCAGACGTGGTGTAGATGAAGGACTGGTTCCATTCCAGATAGATGTTGAAATTGGGATAGGCCATGAAGGCCGGACCCTTGCGGCCTTGCGGGAGCAGCAGTTCTCCTTCGAGATTGGCGGCGCTGGTATCGCCGTTGCGCGGCTTCACGCCGAGCTTGAACCAGTCGCCAGCGGTCATACCGGCGTCAAAACCGGTCTTTTCCCAGGGCAGGTTTTCAGGAACGGTCACTTCCTGGATCCACGGTTCGCCGCGACGGAAGCCGAGATGCTGGATGAACTTGGCAGCCGTCAGGATGGCATCCGCCGAGCTCTTCTTCACGTCGATATGGCCGTTGCCGTCGCCATCGACGCCGAGTGCGACGATATCCTTGGGAAGCATCTGCACCTGGCCGATTTCGCCGGCCCAGGCGCCGGTATTGCTTTCCGGCTCCAGGTCTCCGTGTTCGACCATGGTGATCAGCGCCAGCAGTTGCGGCCGGAAGAGTTCCGGGCGGCGGCAGTCATGGGCGAGGGTGACGAGGGCGTTTCGGGTGTTGAAGTCGCCCTGGACGGCGCCGAAATCCGTTTCCATGGCCCAGAAGGCGGCGATCACACCGGCGGGGACCCCGAATTCGCTTTCTGCCCGGCCAAAGACGTCAGAGAGTTCGCGGATTTTCTTTGCACCGATATCCAGGCGCGCCTTGCTGACGGTGCGCTGGGAAAAGTCGAGGAAGGTCTGCTTGAACACGCCTTGCGCGCGGTCGCGGCTCAGCACCTTCTGATCGATCTGGGCGCCGGCCAGTGCCTTGTCGGCTGCTGCCGCAGAGGCACCGGCGGCCACGGCCTCAGCCTTCACGCCCTGAAGGAAGGTCGAGAGATCGCCGCCGCATTCGGCAGCCATGGCGGAGGTCGCAAGCAGCGAGGCGAGCGTGACGGCAAGGGGGAGGCGTAGCATGTGCATATAAGATCCTCGATTTTGAAAAATGATCAGGACTGTTCCGATGACGGCGACGCTGACGACTTCGAGGCGCAGGCGACCGGAATTCTGACCCCGTTCAAGCCCAGGAATCCGGAGGAATCAAGGCGTTCGACATCATCGGGCGGATGATGCGGCCACCCATTTCTTCCAGTTGGCTGCCGTACCGGCAAAGACGTTGATGTCGGTCTCGCCACGGATGCCGGGTATGACGCCGGTGGACGTGTATTGCCAGAAGGCCCAGCGGCGGCCGGGATAGATCTCCTGCGGGTGCTGGGCGACCGCCCTGACCCAGAAATGATACTTGTCGAAATGGCCGGCCAGATTGTCCCGGTGGAAGTCGACCGAGGTGTAGATGATCGGCCGCTTGCCGTAATGCGCCTCGATCCGGTCCATGAAGCGCTGCATTTCCGAACGCACTGTCTCCGGTGGCGGCCGCAGCTTGCAGGTGGGCGAGAGCGGGTTCCACTCGACATCGAGGACCGGCGGCAGGCGCACGGCCTCTTTCGGCACGTTCTGGATGAACCAGTCCGCCTGCTGGTCCGCCGTGGAGCAGAAATAGTAGAAGTGGTAGGGCGCATGCAGCACGCCGGAAGCCCGGGCGCCGCGCCAGTATTCGTGGAAGCGCGGATCGAGCATATCACCGCCTTCGGTCGCCTTGATAAAGACGAAGGAGACGCCCGACTGGCGCACCTTGGACCATTCGACGTCGCCATTCCACTTCGACACGTCGATGCCGTGGACCTGATGGTGGTGCGGCGTGATCCGGCCGAAATCCTGCGGGTCTGTGTCGGCAAAACGCGGGGATATCGCCGCCGTTTCCAGCGCATCAAGGCTGTTGGACGTACAGCCGCCGACCAGGAGCGTGAGGGGCAAGAGCGCCGCGAATAACCACCGCATCGAAAATCCGTAATCCCGCTGACTTCCACAGAGTTGCCCCTGATGCGGTGCGCACCGACGCGGGAACAAGAGAGGCTTATCCTCCCTCATCCCGCATCATGGTAAATAATGCGTTAGGATCAACTGAAAAAGCGGTTTCAGGTGCGGATCGTGCCCTGCCAGGCATAGCCGCGGCCGATCGTCTTGAATTCGAGCCGGGCATTGATGGCGGCGGCCTTGGCTTCCAGGACCTCCCGCAGATCAGGACGTGGTGTCACATGGAAGCGGGCGAGCCAGCCCTTCAGCATGCGGCCAAACCAGGCGGGGAGGTTTTCCTGCTGGCCGAAATCGATGATATGCAGGGAGCCGCCGGGTTTCAGCGCGGCCAAGGCCCGCTCCACCGCCTTTTCCCAGTCGGGAATCATGGACAGGGCATAGGAGATCATCACTCGGTCGAAGCCGTCGGTGCCGAACTCCGAGGCTTCGAATGCCGTGGCATCGGCCACGCGCAGCACCGGCTGGAGCGTGGTTCCGCGGAAATTCGCCTTGGCGGAGGTGAGCATCTCCGCCGATATGTCGAGGCCATAAAGCTTGGCGTGGGGATAGAGCTTGTGGATCAGCAGGAGGTTGCGCCCCGTGCCGCAGCCGACTTCCAGCAGGCTGCCGCCCCGCGGCACATCAAGGGATGCAATCGTGGTGTCGCGGCCGAGCAGGTAGTATTTCCGCGTGAGGTCATAGATGTGTCGCTGGTAGCGGTACATATTGTCCATCTGCTCGGCGTGTTCGCTGGCGGCGGGCTTGAAGTCGGCGAAGCTCATCACGCCCTCTTTTCGTAGATGTGGAAGCCTCCATAGATGGCGGACCGGTCCTGCTTGTTGAGATCCGCCGAGCGCGCGGCGTGATAGGTCCACTGGTCGAGCAGCGCCGGCGACAGGCGACCGTCGAGCACGCTCTTTTCCGCGGCCGTGCGGAAGATCACGCGCGCGCCGGGCGCCGCAGTGCGGGTGATCTCCGCCCACAACGCGTTCAACTGGCTGTCGTTCATCCAGTCCTGCGCATCGAGCAGCACATAGCGGTCGACGCTGGCGGCCGGCTTGCCGGACAGAAGCTCGGTGAAGTTGGCGTGATGGACGGTCACGCGCTCGGCATTGCGGCGGATCGCCGGATAGTATTCCGCCTTGAGATAGGCGGGCAGGGCGCCTTCATGGGGCTTGGGATAGCGGCGGGCAAAGGCCTGCCAGGCAAAATAGTTTTCGCGGATCGGGAAGTGGCAGGCGAGCTTTTCGAGCCGGTGGCGCAGGACAGGCGCAATCGTGCCACCTTCGGAGAGGCTGGCCAGTTCGTCATACTGCTGCGGCGGGATACCCAGGCCGAAGAGCGAGCTCTTGCGGCTGGTCATCCAGCGGATCAGCGGCTTTTCGAACAGCGGCGCGATGCGCTCATCAAAGAACTGGCGCTGTTCGCGCAGCGAGCGGGTCTGGGTGATTTCGGTGAGCTTCACGCCGTGCAGGCGCGCAAGCAGATGCCCTGCAGTGATGAAGCGGCCAAGCAGGCCCGTGCGGTAGATGTTGCGGTTGAAGACCGCGATGCGGCGACGGCCCGACAGCGTCCGCTTGCTCCAATAGGCCTGCGTCGAGGTGTCCAGGGCGGGCGAAATGAAGCGATCGTAGTTGCGGCTGTTGCCCTTGATGTTCTCCATGCCGAACTGGCGCACGACAGCGGCGTGGTCGGGCAGGCTGCGGAAGGCCGCAAGCTTCAGCCGGTTCAGGGCTACATGATGCGGATTGAGGTCGACGACGTCGATGCTCTTGGGATCGCGGGAGAGATAGGTCAGCATGTTGCAGCCACCGGAGCCGATCGTGACGATCGAGTGCCCCGGCTTCAGTTCCATGGCCTCCATGTCGACCTCGGGATCTTCCCAGATTTGGGCATAGACCAGACCGGAAAACAGCATGCCGAACAGCCGTTCCGACAGGCCGTCGCGCGACAATGGCTTGTGCTGGAGAAGAGCGTCCTTGAGCTTCCTGTTCTTGTGAAAGCCAGTATCCCGTGCAACGTCGGTCATCGATTCCGCCATCCTGTTTGCAGTTGGTGGCGTGTAAAACTCTAATGCTACAGCTTCATGACGTGGCCAAATCCGAAAGTGAATAACGAAGGCTTAACTCGTGCTGGTCAATACTGCTCGAAAGTGACGAGGACGATTAACATGATGTTAAGGACGTTTTCGCCGGGCTCTTTGTGGCGATATGTCTTCGCCGGCTCGGCGTTAGGTGCTGTGGCACCGCTGACTACGCTCTATCTGCTCGCCTCACCCGGCGATCCCTGGTCCGGCTTCCATCAATTCACATCCGATCCCCTGCTGTTTGCGACCGCGGCGCTGCCCGCGGCGACGGGCTATCTGGCCTATCAGATCGGATGGCGGACACTGCAACTGCGCCAACGCATCCATGAGTTGGAGCATCGCCGTCGGGAATTGCAGGAAGTCGCTTCCCGCGATCCCCTGACCGGCATCGGCAATCGGCTGGCGATGGAACAGGCACTGCAAGCGCGGATGGCCAAGGTCAACAAGACCTCTACGGCCGTGCTTGCCATCGACCTCGACCGGTTCAAGTTCGTCAACGACACGATGGGCCATGATACGGGCGATTCGCTGCTGATCGCACTGACCCAGCGGCTGAAGCAGGTCCTGGGCGGCCGTGGCGAGATCTACCGGCTGGGCGGCGACGAATTTGTCATCCTGCTGGATGGCTGCGCCACTCCCCAGGCTGTCGAACCCTATTGCCTTGACCTGGCACGGGAGGCGAGCACGCCGTTCGAGCTTGCCCAGGGGCGGGTTGCGACGGGGCTCAGCATCGGCGTCACCTTCGTTGAGGAAGAGGATGACTCTATCGGACAGGTGCTGAAGCGGGCCGATCTGGCGCTCTACCGCGCAAAGGCGGATTTTGGCTCCGCCCATACCTTCTACGAACCTCTCATGGCGGCCGAGGATCTCAGGATGTTCGAGATCGAGCGGGATCTCGGCCGGGCCTTGAGCGAAGGCGAATTCTTCCTCGAATACCAGCCGATCATCGGCATCAAGAGCGGCAAGGTCCGCTCCTTGGAAGCCTTGCTGCGCTGGCGGCATCCGAGCCTCGGCGTCATCTCGCCCGAGGTTTTCGTGCCGCTGGCTGAGCGCAGTGGCATGATCCTGGCCATAGGCAAATGGGTCGTGCAGAAGGCCTGCAGCGAGGCCGTGAAGTGGCCTGCGCCGGTCGGTGTCGGCGTGAATGTTTCCGGCGACCAATTCAAGGATCGCGGCTTCGTTGCCTATATCCTGGGCTGCCTTGACGACAGCGGGCTGGCGCCTGGGCGGCTGACCATCGAGGTGACCGAGGCGGTGTTCTCCGTCGATATCCAGCTGGTGCGGGAGAGCCTGGCGCAGCTTCGCGCCGCGGGCGTGCGGGTGGCGCTGGATGACTTCGGGACGGGATTTTCCTCCATCAACAATCTCAAGGTGTTCCCGCTCGACCAGTTAAAGATCGACCGCTCCTTTGCGCGGGAAATGCTGGAAACCACGCGGGACGCGCGCCTTGTCGACTTGATCCGGCTTCTGTCGGAGACTTTCCAGATCGATACGACCATCGAAGGTATCGAGACTAGGCCGCAGTTGGATTTCGTCCGGGCGCTCGGGATCGAGGAGGCGCAGGGCTTCCTGATATCTCGGCCCGTCGCCGCGGACATGGTTCCTGACCTGCTGACGCCAGATCGTAACCTCTTCGCAGTAGCATCATAAGAAACCGTGCAAATATCCGGTCGGGGGTGATTCGGACTTCCGCCCCGTCGTGATTGCTGATTGCATGGCGTCGAGCCAACTGGGAGGCGGATATGCGCTGGCTTGTGATGATCGGTCGAGGCACTGTCCTCCTGCTGGTGATGGCTCTGACGGGTCTGATCATCTATCTCACCCTTGTGCAGCCGGAGTTGTTGAGGGTCGGAACCGGCTACGCAGCCAAGATCGTCTGTTCCAATGTCTTCATTGCCGGTCGTCCTGCTGCTGACGTGCTGTCACAAGATGTGCAGGCACCGGGCAATCCCTTGTTGCGGCTCATTGATGTCGAAGTGAACGAGGAAGAGCGCTGGGTGACGGCGCGGTTCATGAGTGCCTTTACGCCCTCGACCGCCATCTATCGTGAAGGCCTAGGATGCGCCAACGTGCCCGACGGTGATGTCGAAGCGGCACGTGCCGTCTCGCTTCCGCAACAGCCTCCAATCGCGGGCCAGGCTGGTGGCTTCTGGCCGCAGGGAGACATGCTAGAGCGGGTTACGCCCCGCCTCGGCGCCGTTCTGAGCAACCGCGCCCTGACCGGACCCGGCATGCGCGCCGTGGTGGTCGTCCGGGATGGCCGCATTATAGGCGAAGTCTATGGCCCTGGATTTGGCCCAACCACGCCCCTGCTTGGCTGGTCGATCACAAAAACCGTGAATGCGGCGCTGATCGGACGCCTGATTGCGGAGGAGCGCCTCGACCTTACCGATTCCGAACTGTTTGACGAATGGAAGGGCGATGATCGCGGCAAGATCACCCTGTCGCAGCTTCTGGCCATGGAAAGCGGCCTTGCCTTCAACGAGAATTACGGCGACGTGGCGGATGTCACCCGGATGCTCTATCTGGAGCCCGACATGGCGAGGTTTGCTGCGTCAGGTACGCTGGAAGCGTCGCCGGGCACTAAGTTCAGCTATTCATCCGGAACGGCGGTTCTCCTGTCGAAGATCTGGATGAACAGGTTTGCCAGTTCCGCTGAAGCCTTGGCCTATCCGCGGGAGGCGCTGTTTCGGCCCCTTGGCATGACCAGCGCCGTCATGGAAGCGGATGCTGCCGGCACCTTCGTCGGCAGTTCCTATCTCTACGCCTCGGCCCGGGACTGGGCGCGCTTCGGCCTGTTTCTGCTGCAGGATGGTATGTGGAACGGCGAACGGCTGCTGCCGGAAGGCTATGTTGCGGCGCTGCGCGAACCGACGCCGCTATCGGGCGGCAATTACACCAAGGTTCAGGCCTGGGCCAACGGGCCGGGCGGAGGCAGTGATGCAAGTTTTGGGCTGCCGGAGGATACGACCTGGCTGCAGGGACATGACGGTCAGACGATCGCGATCGTTCCGTCTGAGAGGCTTGTTGTCGTCCGGCTGGGGCTAACTCCTTCGCGCCGCGGCTACCGGCCGCAAACCTTGCTGAACGGGGTGTTGGAGTCTGTTCGGTAAGGTGCCGGACGGTGGCCCTGTTACTCGAGTACGTGCAGCATACCCTTGCGCTTGGCGTCATAATAATAGCCGCGTGCATAGAGCTTCACGGCGCCATCAGGATTGCGGTCCGCCACGAGATAGGCGCCGCGCAGATACTTGATGGCGTATTTCAGATTGTTTTCCGCATCAAACAGGCCGGCTGCGGTGCCGCTGAAGCCCATGGACTTCGCCGTATTGTACTTGATCTGCATCAGCCCGTAGTGACCACGGTTGAAGGCGGCGGGATTGTACCGGCTTTCGCGGTGGACCACCCTGTGCACCAGCGCTTCCGGCAATTCGTACATGGCCGCGTATTTCTTGATCAGATCGTTGATCGGACCGGGGCCTGATGTTGCCGCCTTGGGCTGGAGGGCCGGCGGCGCGCCGGGAGGCGAGGTGTCAAACTGGTTGTCGATGGCCGAGAAACGCGCCGCAGCCGGGTTTGCGGCATAGGCCAGTTCCATTTTCGGCTTCGGCAGCGGAATGACCTTCTGGGCGGCGATCAGTTCGGTCGTCGCCACGGCCGATTCGGCTTCAACCTCGGGCGGCAGGGCGGTGTTCTGCGCCATGGCCTGCGCGTTGACAGCCTGGGTGGCGGGGCTTGCTGTATTGGCCGCCATGGCGTTGGCGATGGTCGGTCCGCCGGGCTTGATCGCCTGCGCATTGGCCAGGGTGGGCGCGGCCGGGTTCATGGCCTGGGCATTCTCGATGGTCGGTCCGCCCTTCGGAATCGGCACGGGTATATTGGAGACCGTGGTGCCCTCGATCGTGACCGGTCCGGTCGGCGTGACCGGCATGCCCGGCGGCGGCTGCACGGCGGCAACGGCCTGGGGATTTGCGGACTTGCTCGCCGGAGGCAAAGTCTTGGGGTCGATCTTGGTGGCTTCCTCGATGCCGACACATCCGGCAAGGCCGGTCAGCAGCGTTGCGGTCAGTCCAAGGCCAAGAAGGCGATTCGTACAAGCGGTCATCGGAAACCCATGCAATGAGGTGACGCCCGCCTCAAGCGATGCGCGTTGTCCTATTCGCTTGTCATAATGGAAGGGCAAAATTGCGGCAAGTGTTAACAGAAGCTTATGCGTTAACGCATGCTTATGCTGCAATGCGGCGATAGCCCGCGGTAACCGCTCCAGCCGCGATCAGCAGGGTTCCACCGGTCCGATTGACGGCTTTCTGCACCGAACGGCGGCGGATGAAGCCGCGTGCCTTGTCCGCGACCAAGGCGTAAGTCAGCGCATTCAGGATTGCCAGAACCAGGAATGTCGCTTCGAAAATCACCATCTGCGGCCAGAATGGGGCCGAGTGATCGACGAATTGTGGCATGAAGGCCATGAAGAAAACGATGCTCTTGGGATTGAGCGCCGTCACCGCAAAGGCATGGCCAAAGATCCGCAGAGACTTCTTTTCCGGCAGGTTGTCATTGTCCGCCAGCGGCCCGTCGCCCACCGGCGCCCGCCACAGGCGGATGCCGAGATAGATGAGATAGGCGCCGCCGATCCACTTCAGCACCGTGAAGGCGGTCGCCGACGTGGCGAGCAGGGCGCCCAGTCCAAGGATGGATGCCGTCATGGCGGTGAGGTCGCCGAGCGCAACCCCCGACACGGTTGCAAACGCCGTCTTGCGGCCATGGCCGAGCGCATAGGAAATGACCAGCAAGATCGTCGGGCCAGGAATAGCAAGCATCACCGCCGAAGCGGCGGCGAAAGCCAACCAATGTTCGATAGACATGATGATCACTCCTCCTGAAGCCAGCAAAGCCACCAAAACGGGTGCTCGTCAATTGTTCGCGTCGAATTTTTGGCCGATGCGGTCCATGACCTCCAGGAACCACGGCGTCGTCACGTCGAAGGCCTTTCCGCCCTTGATCCGCGGGAACTCGATGGTCCGCAGACGGCCGTTCTGGTCCTCATCATGGCCGGTTACACCCGAGACCTTGTTCAGGCCACTCTCGACCGCCAGGTCAACCATGCTCTGGATCAGTCGTAGGTCTTCGTGATTCGCTGGGGCCGACCGCGCATAATAACCCGATTTTTGCACCATCGAGCGGTCCGCGTCGAGCAGCTTGGCGAAATGTTTCTGGAACCAGCTTCCGACATTGATCGTGTCGATCTTCACATGGCCAAAGGCGTCGCGCTTGATGTCCTCGCCCGCGGCTTCGCGGTCTGCGACGATTTCCTCGAGGCAGGCGCCTTCCGAAACGAACAGCGTCACGAAGCCCGTGTCATCCATGATCTTCTTCAGGCGGTCCGCTTCGGCATCCAGGTCGAAATGCGCTTCTGGAATATAGAGGCCGTCGATGTTCTTCAGCTGCGCATTCATCATGAAGCCTTCGATATATTCGTTGTGCTTCGTGCGCTGCATATAGGTGCGTGCCGTAGCCGCCGTCAGCCAGCCGCAGTGCCGGCCCATGACTTCATGGATGACGAGCGTGCGCGGCGAGGCGCTCTGCTCGTTCGAGACGTGATCGAAGAAGCGCGCGCCAACCTCGGCCGCCGTCCAGGCGCCAAGCGACTGGCGGATCGGAACGACATCGTTGTCGACCGTCTTGGGCAGGCCGACGACCGTCAGTTCATAGCCATTGGCACCGAGATAGGCCGCGAGGTCGGCCGCCGTGGTGTTGGTGTCGTCGCCGCCGATGGTGTGGAGAATGGTGACGCCGTCTGCAGCCAGCCGTTCGGCTGCCACCTGCAGCGGGTTCTGACCTTCCTGGATCAGGCCGCGCTTCAGGCAGTCGGCGACATTGGTCAGCTTGACGCGGCTGTTGCCGATCGGGGAGCCGCCATAGCGATGCAGCACATGGGCTTTCTCGCGCATCTCCTTGGTGATTTCGATCTTGTAGTCCATCAGCAGGCCGCGATAGCCTGATTTGTAGGCGATGAGTTCCACCTCGGGAGCAATGTCGGTGTAACGCTCGATCAATCCGCCGACAGCCGACGAAAGGCAGGGTGCAAGCCCTCCGGCGGTCAACATTGCAACTTTCTGTTTGGCCATCATTCCTCCTTCAACGCCGGTCTAGCGCGATGTTCGAAAGCAATCCGGACGCATGGATGCGACAGGAACGGCGGCTCTGTAAAGTGAATAAATCAAGAAATTCGGGCCTTTCGCCCCATCCACACAGTCAATGCGACGGCCAGCGCGAATATAATCGTTTCAATGCCGATGTGCTCGCCCAGAAGTAGTGCCGAGAAGGCAAGGGTGACGAAGGTCTGGAACAGTTGCACCTGCGCGACGCGCGAAATTCCGCCGATCGACAGGCCTGCATTCCAGAACACGAATCCGATGAACATGGAAAACGAGCCTTGATAGGCAAGCGCGCCGATGGCGTCGTAGCCGGGAGAATGAATGCCCGAGGACGCGGTGAGAACCGTGCCGACCAGCGTGATCGGCAGCATGACAACGAGGATCCAGGCCATGACTTCCCATCCGGAGAGCTGCTTGGCCAGCCGGGCCGAGATGACATAGCCCAATCCCGTCACGATCGCGGCGGCCAGCAGCCACAGGTCGCCGACAGCAAGATGAAAGGCGCTTTGCCTGAGCGAGAAGCCGATGACGATTGCCGCTCCGGCCACGCCACAGAGCCAGAACAACGGGCTCGGTCGCTCTCCGGTCATGACGACGGAGAAGAAGGATGTCACCAGCGGCAGGATGGCCAGGACGATGCCGCCATGGCTGGCAGGCAGGGTCTGCATGGCGATTGACGTGAAAATCGGAAAGCCGAGTACGAGGCAGAAGCCCGCGCCGAGCATGGTGAGGAAGCTGCCTTTGGGCCAGCGCTTGCCGAGAAGAATAAGCACGGTTCCGGCAATGCAGGCTGCCATGACAGCGCGGCCGAAGGTGATGAACAGCGGCGAAAAGCCTGTCAGCGCAAGGCGGGTCATCGGCAGGGTCAGGCCGAAGATGGTGACGCCGATCAGGCCGAGGCTATAGCCGAGGATGAGGGACTGGCGAGGCGTTCTGTCGGAGGCGGTCATGATCAATCCTGGTTCTTCTGCCGCCTCTGGCATGAATACCCCTGATCATCCAATCAAATTAACTGTTGCAACGGTCTCTTAACCGCAATCGCTGCCCGTGCAATTATGGACGAAGTTTAATCCAGTTGCGGCATCGTCGCTTCTTGCATTTCAACGATTATATGTCCAAGCTCGCACCATGATATTCGATTTTGCCTGTGAACAATTAGCATCGCTCTGGGACAGGTTGCTTGGCGCAGTCAGCGACACGGCAGGCAGCGTGCTGTCCGGCCTGGTCGAGGCCGTGCGCACGGTGTTCGAAGGCGATCCGGAAACGCGCCGCAAGGTGTCCTTCTCCGTCGCGATCATCGCGCTGTCCGCCAAGATGGCCAAGGCTGACGGTGTGGTGACCAATGCCGAGGTCGATGCCTTCCGCACGATCTTCGATTTTCCGCCTGAGGAAGCCAAGAATGTCGCGCGCCTCTACAATCTCGCCCGGCAGGACGTGGCGGGTTATGAGGCCTATGCGGAAAAGATCGCGCGCATGTGCTCGTCCGGCGAGCGAGACTGCCCCGTTCTGCAGGACGTGATCGACGGTCTGTTCCACATCGCCAAGGCCGATGGCATGCTGCACACCAAGGAGCTCGATTTCCTGGCGCGCATCGCCGAGATCTTCGGCATCGACGAGGAGCGATTCGAACGCATCGCCAACCGGCATCTGCGCCCCGATGGCGATCCCTATGGCATTCTTGGCGTCTCGCCGGCCGATGACTTTGCAACGATCCGCAAGCGGTACCGCGCGCTCGCTGCCGAACATCACCCTGATCGCCTGCATGCCCGGGGAGTGCCTGCCGAGTTTCATGCGGTGGCGCATCATCGCATGGCGGCCCTGAACGCCGCCTACACGGCGATCGAGAAAGAACGCCGCGCAGCATGAGCCTGTTCAAGGCCGATTACAGCGGAGCGAGCGTCTTGCCGTCTCCCAATCACGGCGCGCGTGCGGATGGCTGCGCGCCCGATATCATCCTGTTGCATTATACCGGAATGGCGACCGAGCTTGGCGCGCTGGCATGGCTTTGCAATCCCGAAAGCCAGGTCTCGTGCCACTACTTCGTCCATGAAGACGGGCGCGTGGTGCAGATGGTTCCGGAGGAGCGCCGGGCCTGGCATGCGGGCAAGAGCGTCTGGGCCGGGGAGACGGACATCAATTCCCGCTCGATCGGCATCGAGATTGCCAATGGCGGCCATCCCGCGGGGCTTCCGGATTTTCCCGATATCCAGATCCAGGCGGTCATCGAATTGTGTCTCGACTGCGGCAGGCGGCTCGGTATTGCCCCTGAAAGGGTGCTGGCGCATTCGGATGTCGCGCCGGTTCGCAAGGTCGATCCGGGTGAAAAGTTTCCCTGGGCCAAGCTGCATGCGGCGGGTGTGGGTCATCTGGTCGAGCCGCTGCCGGTGCAGGGTGGTCGCTTCTTCCAGCGGGGCGATGTGGGGCAGCCGGTCGAGGCCTTGCAGTCTATGTTGTCGCTCTATGGCTACGGCATTGAAGTGACTGGCGAATACGACGACCGGACGGAAGGCGTGGTGGCCGCCTTCCAGCGGCATTTCCGGACCGAAAGGGTTGACGGAATTGCCGATATGTCGACGATCGGCACGCTGCACCGGCTGCTTTCGTCCCTGCCGAAATTCAGCTGATCCACATTCGTTTCCGGCAGCCGATTCGCTGGCCGGATACGCTGCCGGATGTGAAAATGCTGCACCGCCACAGGAAATCCATATTGGGCCGCTTTAACCTCCCTGCTGAATGGCGGTCTGGAAGGCGTTGAGAAAATCTCCTGTCCTGCGACCGTCGATATCAACGATAAGGCCTGGCTGCGGTTCGTCGATGGCGACTGCCGCAAACGCCCATGTCGCTAATATGCGCGGGTTGCCAGGACTTTAGGTTCGGAGACTGAATTTCCACATGATGAGACTATCTGTTGCTGCTGCGGCATGCATTGCCGCCGTTGTGTCTTTTTGCGTCCCTGCGATGGCCAATGAGCGCGAGACAATCACGATCAAGCCCCTGTTTGCCTCCTTGAAAAGCGGCACGGAGAAAGCCTCGGATGCCGAGGTTCCCAAGGCTCCCTATGGAAAACTGATCTCCAAATATGCGCGGGCATATGGTGTGCCGGTATCGCTTGCCCATGCGGTGGTGCGGATCGAAAGCAATTTCAATCCGAAGGCGCGGGGCGCGGCAGGCGAAGTTGGGCTCATGCAGATCAAGCCGGCCACGGCGCGCGCCATGGGCTACGGCGGCTCCACCAAGGGCCTGTATGATCCTGAAACCAATATCCGCTTCGGCATGAAGTACCTGGCGGCCGCGCACCAGCTCGGCGGTGGCGAGACCTGCAGCACGATCCTGAAATACAATGCGGGTCATGGCGCCAAGCGCATGAACCCGATCTCCAAGCGCTATTGCGGCAAGGTGCTGGCGCTGATCAACTGACGCCCGTGTCACTTGAAAGGCGATCCGGTCTGCTGGGTCGCCTTTTGATGTTGCGTATGAAGCCTGCGACGGCTTGGCTCTGGTTTTGATTCCAACTCTCCGTATAAGCTCCGGTTTCAGAATCGAAATTTGTCAATTTTCTGGAGCCGTGGCGCATGGCGGGTCGTTTCAAATATATCGTTATCGGACGGGGCATGATGGGGGCAGCGGCCGCACGCTACCTTGCCCAAGGCAGCGACGGCGTTGCGCTCATCGGTCCCGACGAACCCGCCGATATCCCGCGTCATGGCGGGGTGTTTGCCAGCCATTACGACGAGGCGCGCATCACCCGGACGATCGATCCCAATCCGGTCTGGGCGCTTCTCGCGAACCGCGCGATCGCCCGCTATGACGAGATCGAGCGGGAGAGTGGCGTCAAGTTTTACCATGAGGCCGGGTGCCTGATGGTCGGTCCGCGGCAGGGCGGTTCCGATCCCTATGTCGGCAACATCCTGGAGGCCGCTGGGCGACTGTCCGTCAAGACCGAATTGTTAGACGCGGGACAGTTGTCGAACCGGTTTGACTATTTCGATTTCGGACACGGCTGCGAAGGCGTGTTTCAGGCCCGCGATGCCGGCTATGTCAACCCGCGTCGGCTGGTCGAGGCACAGTCGATCCTGGCGAAGAAGGCCGGTGCGACGCTGATTGCGGAGACGGTCGTTTCCGTACGGGAAGAGGGGAGTGGCGTTGTGGTGGAGACCGATGTCGGCGGGCGCTACGAGGCCGACAAGGTGCTGGTTGCCGCCGGTGGCTTTTCGATTGCCGAAGGCCTTATGCCGCGTCAGATCGATCTCAAGGTCTTTGCCCGCACCGTGGCTTTCTTCGAAATTCCAGAGCATGAGCTCGGCCGTTACGCCGGCATGCCGTCGCTCATCCATCAGCCTGATAATCCCACCGACCACATCTATCTGCTGCCGCCGGTGCGTTACCCCGACGGCAAGACCTATCTGAAGATCGGCGGCGATCCCGATGATCTGCAATTGACCAACGAGCCTGACATCCGGGCCTGGTTTCGAAGCGGTGGCCGCGAAAGCACGCGCAAGCATTTGAAGCGGATCATCGATCAACTGATCCCGAGCCTTGCAAACACCGAGCCGAGCATGTCGGCCTGCGTGACGAGCTTCACGCCGACGGGCTATCCGGCCATCGGTTTTGCGCCCGGCAGCAGCCGTATCGCGACCGTCACGGGTGGCTGCGGCGCGGCGGCCAAGAGTTCCGATGAAATCGGGCGCCTGGGCGCGGAAGTGCTTCTGGCAGGGCGAATCAACGATCCGGACTATGGCGTTGATTTCCAACCGATATTCCACTGAGTTCGGGTCCTCCGATATTTTGATGGCTTTCACCCGCCGTCTCGGCTATTGAGCCCCTGCCAGTCGGCCGGGCAGCCGCGCTTCATCAATGCCGAAAGGCGATGGGGTGAGGAAAGTCCGGGCTCCACGGAAACACGGTGCCGGATAACGTCCGGCGAGGGCGACCTCAGGGAAAGTGCCACAGAGAGAAGACCGCCCCGCCTTCTGTCCTGCTCACCGAGAGCGGGAGAGGCGGCGGGGTAAGGGTGAAAGGGTGGGGTAAGAGCCCACCGCGGACCTGGCAACAGGACCGGCATGGTAAACCCCACCGGGAGCAAGACCGAATAGGGATGATGCGGGCCGCGCGCAAGCGGGGCTACAGCCTGTTTCCGGGCCAGTCATCCGGGTGGGTTGCGAGAGGCAGTGCGCAAGCGCTGTCCCAGAGGAATGGCTGCCACGTTCCGGGAAACCGGGGCCATACAGAACCCGGCTTACAGGCCGACTGGCGTTTTCACCCAAAGCTTGAAGCGGATCAGGAAGCGATTCCGCCATATTTTTTCAATCCATTGAAAAACTTAAGAAAAATCATTCCGGTTGTGCCCTGGCGGGGAGCGCAACAGGCCCGTTTCCGGCTGTCTTTTCAATGGCATCCTAACGTTTCGTTAAGCTTAACCGGTTAGAAAGGATTGAGGGTCGGCGACCTCCCGAGGGGGTCCCGTCCCATTGACGCCCATGCTGTCCCATGGTATCCCAAATGCGTATTGTCGGAGAGCCGATGAAGGCTCCAAATTTCGAGATTGGACGGTGTTCAGCCCCTGTTGCTGATCGCCCGGCAATGTCGGCCGCAATGCACGTGTATTCGGGTTTCCGGGGGTGCCTCACGCATCCCTTTCCAGGAGGAGCGGCGGTAAGGCGTCATGAACCGCTTCCTGTCCAACGCAACGAACAGGATCGATTCCAAGGGCCGGGTCTCCGTCCCAGCGCCCTTCCGTGCGGTCTTGGCGCAGCGCGATATCCAGGAGCTCTATTGCATCCAGGATTTCGTGTTTCCGGCCATTACGGTGGGTGGCCCCGATCTTCTGGAGCGCTACGAGCGCCAGATCGGGCAGGAGGATCCGTTTTCGCCCCTGGCGAACGAGATGTCGCTGCTGGTTCACGGTGGCGGGGTCTTCATGAAGCTCGATGCCGAAGGGCGTCTGATGGTCACGGATTTCATCCGCGACTTCACGGGCATCACATCGGAAGTCGCCTTTGTCGGGCGGTCCGATCATTTTCAGCTTTGGCAGCCGCAGGCGTTCCACGAGGCGCAGGCGGCGGCAAGAGAGGAGCGCCGGCTGCGGGGCCTGCGTTCCAATTGAGACGGGGAAACGGAATGGCGGCGAATCCTGGCGGAGGTTCTACTGATGCCGGTGGCGGACCGGTTCGTCACATTCCGGTCCTCCTCTCAGAGGTTGTCGAGGCATTGGCGGTGGAGCCTGGCAAGATCGTGCTGGACGGCACGTTCGGCGCTGGCGGCTACAGCTCTGCCATCCTCGACCGAGGTGCCAGCGTGATCGCGCTGGACCGGGACCCCAATGCGATCGCCGGCGGGCAGTCGCTGGTTGCCAATTATGGTGGCCGGCTTTCCCTTCATCACACCGAATTTTCCAGGCTTGCCGACTTCGCGCCGGAGGACGGCCTTGATGGCGTCGTGCTCGATATCGGCGTGTCCTCGATGCAGATCGACGAGGCCGAACGCGGCTTTTCATTCCAGCGCAACGGACCGCTCGACATGCGCATGTCGGGTGCGGGCGTATCTGCGGCCGATGTCGTCAACCGGTTGAAGGTTTCCGACCTCATCCGCATCTTCGGCTTCCTGGGCGAAGAGAAGCATGCGGGCCGTATTGCGCGCGCCATTGAGAAGCGCCGGGCAACCGAGCCATTTGCGACCACCCGCGATCTCGCGAACCTGATCGAGACGGTCAATCCGCGCAAGGCAAAGGACAAGATCCATCCCGCCACGCGCGTCTTCCAGGCTTTGCGCATCTTCGTGAATGACGAGCTCGGCCAGCTAGCTGCCAGCCTGTTTGCGGCAGAGCAGGCGCTGAAGCCGGGAGGGCGGCTTGTCGTCGTGACCTTCCATTCCCTTGAAGATCGCATCGTCAAGAAGTTCTTTTCCGAGCGCTCCGGCAAGGCCTCCGGTTCGCGACATCTGCCGATGGTGGTCGAAAAGGCCGCGACCTTTCTGCCCGTCGGCAAGGGCATGGTGGCCGCGACTGAGGCGGAAGCCGAGGCCAATCCGCGCGCCCGCTCGGCCAAGCTGAGGGTCGGGATGCGCACCGAAGCCCCGGCCGAAAAGCCCGATTTTTCCATTTTCGATTTGCCTGACCTAGCCAGTCTCGACCGTATCGGAGGAGACCATGTTTAGAACCTTCGACGCCATCATGGTTGGGGCCATGGTGGCCGCCGCCACGGTGACCTATCAGATCAAGCACCATGCCGAGGAAAAGCTGGAAGAGGTGCGCCGGCTCGAGGCGGAAATCCGCTTGGAGAAGGACACCATCGACCTGCTGAAGGCCGACTGGGCGCTCTTGTCCCAGCCGAACCGGCTGGAGCGGCTCATTGCCGTCTACAGCAACGAGTTGAAGCTGGAGCCGACCCAGCCGACGCAACTGGCTCGTTCGACGGAATTGCCGATGCCGCGTGCGCAATTGCCGCCTGACGACATCGCCAAAGCCATATCGCAATTCGCGCCGACGTCGGAGGGGGAGCCCGACACGGATGATATAGAGACAGGATCGGTGGACCGCTGATGTCATTTCTCTCCCGTTTGATGCTTCTGAAGAGCCAGGCCCACTTTTCCGCCAACGGCAATCGTGGCGGCTTTGCCTCGGGCACGACGTTTGAAGGCACCGGCAAGCGCAAGGCGGGCCTGGCCCGCAAACGCGTCGGCCTGATGATTGCGGGCTTCGCGGTCGCCTATTCAGTGATCGGCGGTCGTCTGGTTCAATACGGTTTCGCGCAGCCGGAAACGACATCCAGCATCCTGCCGGCAGACCGGCTGATGGCATCGCGTCCGGACATCCTCGATCGTAACGGCGAGGTGCTGGCGACCGATATCCGCACCGTGTCGCTGTTTGCCGAGCCGCATCGCGTCGTCGATCCGGATGAGGCGGTGGAAAAGCTCGCGACCGTTCTAACTGATCTCGACATCAAGGGCACCTACAAGAAGCTCTCCTCCAAGTCTCATTTCCAGTGGCTGCGCCGGCAGTTGACGCCGAAGCAGCAGAGCCAGATCCTGGCGCTCGGCATTCCCGGCATAGGTTTCCGGCCGGAGAAGCGGCGCTTCTATCCCGGCGGTTCGACCGCCTCGCATATCGTCGGCTATGTCAATATCGACAACCACGGCATGTCGGGCATGGAGAAATACATCGACAACCAGGGTCTTGCAGACCTCTTGGCTGTCGGCATGACCAGCGACGCACCGCTGGAACCGGTCAAGCTTTCGATCGATCTGCGCGTTCAGAATATTGTCCGGGACGTGCTGGCGGATGCCGTCGTCAAGTTCCAGGCTCTGGGTGCCGGTGCGGTCGTGATCAATGCCCATACCGGCGAAATCCTCGGCATGTCGTCCTTGCCGGATTTCGATCCCAACAATCCGGCTGAGGGTAGCAAGGAAGGTTGGCTGAACCGGATGTCGAACGGCACGTTCGAGATGGGCTCGACCTTCAAGTCCTTCTCGCTCGCCATGGGTCTCGATGCCGGCAAGATCACGTTGCGCGATTCCGTCGATGCGCGTTATCCGATCCGGATCGGCGGCTTCACCATCAAAGACTTTCACGGCAAGAACCGTGTCCTGTCGGTGCCGGAAGTCTTCCAGTACTCCTCCAACATCGGTACGGCGAAGATTGCCGACATGGTTGGCACCGAGGGACATAAGGAGTTCCTGACGCGGCTGGGCCTGCTGACGAAGATGAAGACGGAACTGCCCGAGGTGGCCATGCCGAGCCAGCCCCGGGAATGGAAGAAGATCAACTCGATCACCATTTCCTTCGGTCACGGCGTCTCGACCACGCCGCTGCAGACTGCCGTCGCCGGGGTCGCGCTGGTCAATGGCGGCAAGCTGATCCAGCCGACATTCCTGCCGAGAACCCGCGAAGAGGCCGATCTCGTGGCCCAGCAGGTCATGCAGCCCTCCACCAGCAAGGACATGCGCTTCCTGTTCGCTTGGAACGGGGTCAAGGGCTCCGGCCGCAACGCGCGTGTCGAAGGCTTTGATGTCGGCGGAAAGACGGGAACCGCCGACAAGGTCGTGAACGGCCGCTATGTCGGCGACAAGAACTTTAACGCCTTCCTCGCGGCCTTTCCGATCAGCGATCCGCAATATGTGGTGCTGACCTTCATCGACGAGCCGAAAACGGACAAAGGCAATGGTGCTGCGCTGGCCGGCACGTCTGCAGCGCCCATGGCGGGCGATATTATCCGCAGAACCGCCGCAATTCTTGGTGTAGAACCCAGCTTCGGGGACGACGGGTCGGGATTGCTCGTTTCCTATTGAGTAGGATTATGTCGCGCGATTCGCTGGAAATCGCGCGTCAGGAATGGAAAAGTGGCGGACATGAAACTGCGTGACCTGGCTTTCGACGGGGATGCCGATCTGGGCGATCGGCTTGACGGCCCGGACGGTTCAATTGAGATATCCGGGGTCTTGGCCGACAGCCGGAAGATTGTGCCGGGCGATGTTTTCGTCGCTTTGGCCGGCTCCAAGGCCGATGGCGCGCGGTTCGTCGAGGATGCCGTGGCCAAGGGGGCGGCCGCCGTCGTGTCCGCGCATGTCGTCGAAGCCGCTGTGCCGGTGTTTGTTGTCGGCAATCCCAGGCGCTTCCTGGCGCTAGCCGCCGCCAAGCTCGCAGGCGCGCAGCCGGAGACGATGGTGGCGGTGACCGGCACGGCCGGCAAGACATCGGTTGTTTCCTTCACCCGCCAGATCTGGGCGGCTGCCGGCCTGGCCGCGGCGCAGGTAGGCACGACCGGCGTTGTTTCGCCGACGCGCAACGACTACGGCTCGCTGACGACGCCGGACCCGGTCGCGCTGCATCGCATGCTGGCAGAGCTTGCCGCCGAAGGCGTGACCCACGCTGCTATGGAGGCTTCGAGCCACGGTCTGGACCAGTGCCGCCTGGATGGCGTCAGGCTCGCTGCTGCGGCCTTCACCAATCTTGGCCGTGATCACATGGATTATCATCCCACCGTTGAAGACTATATGGCGGCCAAGATGCGGCTGTTCGACACGCTGCTGCCCAAGGGCGCGCCGGCGATCATCTTTGCGGATGACGCCTGGTCTGATCAGGCGATCCGCGTCGCAACCGAGGCTGGCCATGACGTCCGCACCGTCGGTCGCAAAGGGAATTTCCTGACCGTAAAGCGGATCGAGCATTTTCGCCACAAGCAGACCGTCGAGGTGCATGTCGGTGGTCAGATTTTCGAGGTGCATATCCCGTTGGCGGGGGATTTCCAGGTGGCGAATGCGCTTGTTGCCGCCGGGCTTGCCATCTCGACCGGCGTTCCGGCCGAGATGGCATTGAAGGCGCTGGAAAAACTGAAGGGTGCGGCCGGGCGTCTGGAACTGGTCGGTAACACGGCCTCGGGCGCGCTCGCCTATGTCGACTACGCGCACAAGCCGGATGCACTGGAAAACGTTTTGAATTCGGTTCGCCCGTTCACGACGGGCCGCGTCATCGTCGTCTTCGGCTGCGGCGGCGACCGGGATCGCGGCAAGCGGCCGATCATGGGCGAGATCGCCTGCCGGCTGGCCGATGTGGTGATCGTGACCGACGACAATCCGCGCTCGGAGGTGCCGCAAACCATTCGCTCCGAGATCATGGCGGCGGCCAGTTGCGCGACGGAGATCGGCGACCGGGCCGCGGCCATCCGGCATGCCGTCGGTCTGCTGGGCACGGGCGATACTTTGATCGTCGCCGGCAAGGGGCATGAGGAGGGGCAGACCGTTGGCGATGTCACGCTGCCCTTCTCGGACCATGCCGAAATACGCAAGGCATTGGAGGAGCTTCGGACTTGACCTTTCTCTGGACCACGAAGGACATGATCGCAGCCATGGCGGGGCGCCCCTATGGCAGCCTTCCGGATGGCATTACCGGCATTTCCATCGATAGCCGTTCAATCTCTCCCGGCGATGTCTTCTTCGCCATCAAGGGAGACCGTGTCGACGGCCATGATTTTGCGAGCCTTGCCGTTGCGAACGGCGCTTCGCTGCTGGTCGTGAGCGAGGCCAAGCTTCCGGCGCTTGGGCGCCTGACCGTGCCGATGATCGTGGTCGATGACGTGCTGGTCGGCCTGCAGCGGCTGGGCATTGCGGCTCGCGATCGGTCACGCGCGCGCATCATCGGCGTCACCGGCTCGGTCGGCAAGACCACGACCAAGGAAATGCTGCGCAAGGTGCTGGAGCCCTCCGGCAAGGTGCATGCGGCGGTCGCCTCCTTCAATAACCACTGGGGCGTGCCGCTAACGCTCGCGCGCATGCCGGCCGATACGGATTTCGGCGTGTTCGAGATCGGGATGAACCATCCCGGTGAGATATCGCCGCTCACCCGGATGGTGCGGCCGCACGTCGCGATCATCACCACCATCGCCGCGGCTCATCTCGGCAATTTCCGCAATCTCAAGGAGATCGCGGCTGCCAAGGCGGAAATCTTCGAAGGCGTGGAGCCGGGTGGCTACGCACTCCTCAACCGCGACAACGGGCAGTATGACTTCCTGCAAAAGGCGGCGCATGCCATCGGCATCGACCACGTCATGAGCTTCGGCCACCATTCCAAGGCTGATTTCCGGCTGCTGGAGTTTCATGGCGGGCCGGAACGCTCGGCAATGTCGGTCGATCTGGCGGGTGTCGCCCGCGAAGTCGAAATTGGGGCTCCGGGCAAGCATATCGCGGAAAACGCGCTCGCCGTGCTGGCCGCCGTTCGGCTGTGCAGCGCCGACCTTGATCAGGCGATCGAGGTGTTGACCCGGCTGACGCCCGTCAAGGGACGGGGCGCTCGCCACCGGCTTGACCTGGGCGACGGCGCTTTCACGCTGATCGATGAAAGCTACAATGCCAATCCGGCCTCCATGCGGGCCGCCCTTGCGGTGCTCGCGTCCTCCCATCCCGAGGGGGCAGGGCGGCGGATTGCCGTCCTTGGCGACATGCTGGAAATGGGCGAATTCTCCGAGAAGGTGCATGCCGAGCTGTCGAGCCCGATCCTGGCAGCTGGCATCGAGCATGTCTGGCTCGCCGGCGCCGAAATGGCCGCGCTGAAGGCATCTCTGCCGGAAAACGTCCAGGTGGAGTATCGCGAGCGCACCGAGGATCTGGCTCAATTCGTCGTGGATGCGGTGCGTCCGGACGATGTCGTCATGGTCAAATCATCCCTCGGCATCGGTTTCGGCAAGATCGTCGCAGCCCTGCTTGACAAGTATCCGGCATTCCACGACACGGGGCGCCAAATTTAATCCGGGCTTCTTCGAAAGGGCTCCAATGCTGATCTGGCTTGTCGAACTGGCGGACAACCTGCAATTCTTCAATCTCTTCCGGTACATCACCTTCCGTACCGGAGCGGCGATGTTCACCGGGGCGCTGATTGTCTTCCTGTTCGGGCCGCGGATGATCTCCTCCCTCAGGGTGCGCCAGGGCAAGGGGCAGCCAATCCGCGCCGATGGTCCGCAGACGCATTTCAAGAAGGCTGGCACTCCCACGATGGGCGGCCTGATGATCCTTGCCGGCATCGTCGGTTCGTCGCTCTTGTGGGCCGATCTCTCCAACATCTATGTGGTGGCGACGCTGCTGGTGACGCTCTCCTTCGGCGCAATCGGCTTCTATGACGACTATCTCAAGGTCACCAAGCAGACCGACAAGGGCTTTTCCGGCAAGGCGCGCCTGGCCATCGAGTTTGTCGTTGCCGGTATCGCTGTCTATTTCATGATGAATTCCGCGCTCAACGCCAGCGCTTCCGGCTCGCATCTCGGCTCCTCGATCGCCTTTCCCTTCGTGAAGGATTTCCTTGTCGATCTCGGCATCTTCTTCGTGCTGTTCGGCGGCTTCGTGATCGTGGCGGCCGGCAATGCCGTCAACCTCACCGACGGTCTCGACGGTCTTGCCATCGTGCCGGTCATGATTGCTGCGGCCGCCTTCGGGCTGATCGCCTATCTGGCCGGCAATGCCATGTTCGCCAACTACCTGCAGATCAACTTCGTGCCGGGAACGGGCGAGCTTGCGGTGATCCTCGGTGCCGTGATCGGTGCCGGTCTCGGGTTCCTCTGGTTCAACGCACCGCCCGCCGCAATCTTCATGGGCGATACCGGATCTCTGGCGCTCGGCGGCCTGATCGGCTCGGTGGCCGTTGCCACCAAGCACGAGATCGTCATGGTCATCATCGGTGGCCTGTTCGTCGCCGAGACGTTGTCGGTCATCATCCAGGTCGGCTATTTCAAGATGACCGGCAAGCGGGTCTTCCTGATGGCGCCGATCCACCATCACTTCGAAAAGCTGGGCTGGACCGAAAGCCAGGTGGTTATCCGCTTCTGGATCATCGCCGTGGGCCTGGCCATGCTCGGCCTGTCCACGCTCAAGCTGCGGTGAGGCGGCCATGATCCCGGTCACCACCTTCAAGGGTCGCAGGTTGGCGTTGTTCGGCCTCGGCGGCTCCGGCCTTGCGACGGCGCAGGCGCTGGTTGCCGGCGGCGCCGATGTGGTTGCCTGCGACGACAATCCCGACAGCGTCGCCAAGGCTGCGGCCCAGGGCATCGGAACCGCCGACCTTCGTAGTGTCGACTGGAACGGCTTCGCCGCCTTCGTGCTCTCGCCCGGCGTGCCGCTCACC
This sequence comes from Rhizobium sp. RU36D, assembly GCF_900176345.1. Taxonomy (GTDB): domain Bacteria; phylum Pseudomonadota; class Alphaproteobacteria; order Rhizobiales; family Rhizobiaceae; genus Allorhizobium. The sequence continues at coordinate 119,010 of NZ_FWXU01000003.1, read as the reverse complement.
CACCCCAAGCCGCATTGGACGGTGGGGCTGGCCAAAGCGGCCGGGGTCGAGATCATCGGCGATGTCGAACTCTTCGTGCGGGAGCGCCGGGCGCATGCGCCGGACTGCCCGTTCATTGCCATTACCGGCACAAACGGCAAGTCCACCACGACGGCCTTGATCGCGCACATCCTTTCTGCCGCGGGCCGCGACACGCAACTGGGCGGCAATATCGGCCGCGCCGTGCTGACGCTCGATCCGCCGAAGCCCGGACGGTTCTTCGTGGTCGAATGCTCGTCCTACCAGATCGACCTGGCGCCGACGATCGATCCATCCGCCGGCATCCTGCTCAACCTCACGCCGGATCATCTCGACCGTCACGGCACGATGCAGCATTATGCCGATGTCAAGGAACGGCTCGTGGCGGGTAGCGCCACTGCCGTCGTCGGTGTCGATGACAGCTATTGCGAGCGCATTGCCGACCGCATCGAGCGTTCGGGCACAAAAGTAGTCCGCATTTCGAAGCGCCAGCCGCTGGCCGATGGCTTCTATGCCGAGCGGCAACGGATCATGGAGGCGCATGGTGGAACGGCCACCTTGCTTTGCGATCTGGATGGCATCCAGACGTTGCGCGGCAGCCACAATGCGCAGAATGCCGCTGCGGCGATTGCCGCCTGCCTGGCCGTTGGCGTCTCCGCTGACGAGGTGAGGGCGGGGCTCAAATCCTTTGCCGGTCTCAAGCATCGCATGCAGCCGGTCGGACGGCGCCGCAATGTCGTCTTCGTCAACGACAGCAAGGCGACCAATGCCGATGCCGCCGCGCCGGCGCTTTCCAGCTATGACCGCATCTACTGGATCGCCGGTGGCCTGCCCAAGGAGGGTGGCATCACCACGCTTGCGCCGCTCTTCCCGCGCATTGCCAAGGCCTATCTGATCGGCGAGGCGGCCTCCGCCTTCGCGGCCACGCTTGGTGACGCCGTGCCTTTCGAGATTTCCGGCACGCTTGAGCGGGCGCTGGTCCATGCGGCTGCCGATGCGGCCGAAGATGGGCGCGACGTGGCCGTGATGCTCTCCCCGGCTTGCGCAAGCTTCGACCAGTACAAGAACTTCGAAGTGCGCGGTGAGGCCTTTGTCGGCCATGTCGCGGCACTCGATGGAGTAACCATGCTGGTGGAAGCGCCACAAGGAGGGACGTGAGATGGTAAGTCGCGCGGAACGCGGGCCGGTCGCAGACTGGTTCTGGACAATCGACCGGTTGTTTCTAATCCTGTTCGTGCTGCTGATGGGCATCGGGCTGATGCTGTCCTTTGCGGCGTCGCCCGCCGTTGCCGAGCGCCTGAACCTCGACAGCTTCCACTTCGTCAAGCGTCACGCCATGTTCATCGTGCCGTCACTTGCGGTGATGATCGGCCTATCCTTCCTCAGCCCGCGACAGATCCGGCGCACGGCGCTGGTGCTGTTGATCGTCTCGCTGGGCCTGATGGTGCTGGCGCTGTTCTTCGGTGCGGAGATCAAGGGCGCGCGCCGCTGGATCAACATTTTCGGCAACTCGATCCAGCCCTCCGAATTCATGAAGCCGGCCTTCGTGGTCGTCTGCGCCTGGCTGTTCGCCGAACATGCTCGCCAGCCCGATATCCCGGGCAACCTGTTTGCCATGATGCTGTTCGGCATCGTGGCGGTCCTGCTGATTGCGCAGCCGGACCTTGGCCAGACCATCCTGACCTCGGTCGTTTGGGGCGGCATGTTCTTCATGGCCGGCATGCCCTGGCTCTGGATCACGGTGCTAGGCGCGCTGGGGGCGGTGGGCTTCACGGCTGCCTATTACAGTCTTCCGCACGTTACGGCGCGTGTCGATCGCTTTCTCACCGGGGAAGGCGATACGTTTCAGGTCGATACGGCGCGCGAGGCGATCATTCGCGGTGACTGGCTGGGGCAGGGGCCTGGCGAAGGCATCGTCAAGCGGATCATTCCCGACAGCCATACCGACTTCATCTTCTCCGTCGCCGCCGAGGAATTCGGCATCTTGTTCTGCATGGCGCTTGTCGCGCTCTTTGCAGTCCTGGTGGTGCGCGGCCTCTCCCATGCCTATAGCGAGCGGGACGATTTCAACCGCTTCGCCGTGGCGGGCCTCGTGCTGCAGATCGGTGCACAGTCGATGATCAATATCGGCGTCAATCTGGAACTGCTCCCCGCCAAGGGCATGACCCTGCCGCTGATTTCCTCGGGCGGTTCCTCGATGATCGCCATCTGCGTGACCGCCGGCTTCATTCTGGCGCTGACGCGACGCCGGCCGGAAAAGCGGGCGCAGGAGCGCATCCTGTTCCGCGGCTCGCATGGCGTGCCGGCGGAGTAGAGCAGTGACTGTGGTTTACCCCTCTCTGCCTTGCCAGGCATCTACCCCACATGGGGGGAGATCGACTCGGGGCGGCGTATCGCATTCACGAAACCAAGCATTGACTGCGGCGGCTCCAACTGATCTCCCTCCTTGTGGGGGAGATGCCCGGCAGGGCAGAGGGGGGTATGCCCCAGGTGTAAAATCATGACCAAAGGTATCATCCTTCTTGCTGCCGGCGGAACCGGCGGGCATCTGTTTCCTGCCGAGGCGCTGGCGCATACGCTGGCGGATCGCGGTTATGATGTTCACCTTGTCACAGACAGTCGTGCGGAGCGCTTTGCCGGCAAGTTCCCGGCCGGGGCGATCCATACCGTTCCGTCGGCCACCTTTGCCTCCAAGAACCCGATTGCCGTCTTGAAAACGGCGTGGACGCTGTGGCGCGGCGTGAGACTTGCCACGAAGCTGGTCCGCCAGCTCAGGCCAAAGGCTGTCGTGGGCTTTGGTGGTTATCCGACCGTGCCACCGCTTCTTGCCGCGACCCGGCTCGGCGTACCAAGCCTGGTGCATGAGCAGAACGCTGTCATGGGGCGCGCCAACAAGGCGCTTGCCGCACGCGTGCGCGCCATCGCCGGTGGCTTTCTGCCGGCGGCCGGCGCCTATGCCGGCAAGACCGTGGTAACAGGCAATCCCGTGCGACCGGCGGTCATAGAGGCATCTGCCGTTCCCTATGTCGCGTCTCACGGTGATGCGCCGTTCAATCTTGTCGTGTTCGGCGGGAGCCAAGGCGCGCAGTTCTTTTCGGCAGCTCTACCTGCTGCCATCCGCCTGATGGATGCCGATCTGCGACAGCGCCTTGTCCTGACCCACCAGGCCCGGCCTGAGGATCGCGAGCAGGTGGTTGCCGCCTATCGCGAGCTTGGCGTGCAGGCCGAGGTGTCGCCCTTCTTCTCCGACATGGCCGCGCGTATCGCCAAGGCGCAGTTCGTCATTTGCCGCTCGGGCGCCTCGACGGTGTCGGAACTGTCGGTCATCGGCCGGCCGTCCATCCTGGTGCCCTATCCTTACGCCTTGGACCATGACCAGGCCGCCAATGCCGCCGCCTTGCAAAAGGCGGGTGGTGCGACGGTCATTCCGCAGGCCGAACTGTCGCCGGAGCGCGTCGCATCCCTGCTGAGCGAGGCCATGCGCCAGCCGGAAAAACTGTCTGCCATGGCGGCCGCAGCCAGGCTTTCCGGCAAGCCGGATGCCGCGCGCTTGCTTGCCGACCTCGTTGAGGCTATTGCCGCAGGCAAGACGCTGACGGACATCAAGGGAGCCAACGCATGAAAATGCCGCAAACCATCGGGCTGGTCCACTTTATCGGGATCGGTGGCATCGGCATGAGTGGCATTGCCGAGGTACTGCACAATCTTGGCCACAGGGTGCAGGGCTCCGACCAGTCCGATGGCGCCAATGTGCAGCGGCTGCGTGCCAAGGGTATCGAGGTGTTCGTGGGGCACCGCGCCGAGAACCTAGGCGATGCCGAAGTCGTGGTCGTCTCGACCGCGATCAAGAAGGACAATCCGGAACTGAAGGCCGCACGGGAGCGCTTGCTGCCGGTGGTGCGTCGCGCCGAGATGCTGGCCGAACTGATGCGCTTCCGCAATGCCATCGCGATCGGCGGCACCCATGGCAAGACGACGACCACCTCGATGGTCGCGACCCTGCTGGAGGCTGGCGGTCTCGATCCGACCGTCATCAACGGCGGCATCATCAATGCCTATGGCACCAATGCCCGCATGGGCGAGGGCGAGTGGATGGTGGTCGAGGCCGACGAATCCGACGGCACCTTTCTGAAACTGCCCGCCGATGTCGCCATCGTCACCAATATCGATCCCGAGCATCTGGACCATTACGGAAATTTCGACGCGGTTCGGGCGGCCTTCCGCCAGTTCGTGGAAAACGTGCCGTTCTACGGCTTCGGCGTCATGTGCATCGATCATCCAGAGGTCCAGGCGCTGGTCAGCCGGATCGAGGATCGCAAGGTCATCACCTATGGCGAGAACCCGCAGGCGGATGTGCGCTTCATGAATGTGCGCCATGAGGGCACCCGCTCGCTGTTCGACGTGGTTATCCGCCGTCGGCGCACCGGCCGCGTGTTCGAGTTCAAGGACCTGGCCCTGCCGATGCCGGGTCGCCACAACATCTCCAATGCGACTGCCGCCATTGCGGTTGCCAACCGGCTCGGGATTTCCGAGGAGGCGATCAAGAAGGGGTTGTCGGCCTTTGGCGGCGTCAAGCGGCGCTTCACCCTGACCGGCACCTGGAATGGTGTCAGCGTCTTCGACGACTACGGTCATCATCCCGTTGAGATCAAGGCCGTGCTGAAAGCGGCCCGAGAGGCCTGCCAGGGTCGAATCATTGCCGTCCATCAGCCGCATCGCTTCACGCGGCTCTCCAGCCTGTTTGATGACTTCGCGAACTGCTTCAACGAGGCCGACAGCATTCTCCTGGCCCCGGTCTATGCAGCCGGCGAGGACCCGATCGAGGGCATCACGTCGGAAGCGCTGGTCGAACGGATCCGTTCCGGCGGCCATCGCGATGCGCGCTTCCTCTCTTCGCCGGCCGAACTTGCGCCAATTGTCGCAGACATTGCAAAGCCTGGTGACTTCGTAGTTCTATTGGGCGCGGGTAGTATCACGCAGTGGGCGGCGGCGCTGCCCGGGGAATTGGAAAGCCTTTCGGGAAAGACGGCATGAAACAGGTGGATGGGGAAAAGCTGCTGGCCTCGCTGGGAAGCGGGGTCAAGGATATCAGGGGGCGGCTGACGCCTGACGCGCCGATGGACCGGGTGACCTGGTTCCAGGCGGGTGGGCTGGCCGAACTGATGTTCCAGCCCCATGACCGGGACGATCTCGTGGCCTTCCTCAAGATCCTGCCGGAAGAGGTGCCGCTGACGGTGGTTGGCGTCGGCTCCAACCTTCTGGTGCGCGATGGTGGCATTCCCGGCGTTGTTCTGCGGCTGTCGGCCAAGGGCTTTGGCCAGGTGGAACTGGCCGGCGAAAACCGCATTCGTGCCGGCGCCATCTGCCCGGACAAATACATTGCCGCCATGGCAATGGACAACAATATCGGCGGCTTCCATTTCTACTATGGCATTCCCGGTTCGATCGGTGGCGCGCTTCGCATGAATGCCGGCGCGAACGGCGGCGACACGTCCCAGCGCGTCGTCGAGGTGGAGGCGGTCGATCGCAAGGGCAATATCCTGACGCTGTCGAATGCCGATATGGGCTACAGCTATCGCCACAGCGAGGCAGCGTCGGACCTGATCTTTACCAGCGCCGTGTTCGAAGGCTATCCGGGCGACCGGGCGCAGATCCGCGCCGACATGGATGCAGTGCGCCACCACCGTGAAACCGTGCAGCCGGTCAAGGAAAAGACCGGCGGTTCGACGTTCAAGAACCCAGAGGGTCATTCCGCCTGGAAACTGATCGACGAGGCGGGCTGCCGCGGTCTTATGATTGGCGGCGCCCAGATGTCGTCGCTTCACTGCAATTTCATGATCAATGTCGGCCACGCCACCGGATATGACCTGGAATATCTCGGCGAAACGGTGCGTCAGCGGGTTTTCGAAACCGCCGGCATCAAGCTGGAATGGGAGATCAAGCGACTCGGGCTGTTCATGCCGGGTCGTGAGGTAAAGCCTTTCATGGGCGTTACCACGGCATAACAAAATCTTTGGTTATGCCGCCTGCAATGGCGACGAATTGTTAAGTCGAGGCCCCTACGATCCCGCCATCTGTATGGAGTATGGGCATGGTGGTGGCGACCCGAAAATGGATCGTGCGGCAGTTGACGCTGGGCGAATTCAATTCGAGCAGTGATGTTGTACGGCGTTCCTGCCGCATGGCCCTCAAGATCGCGGCCATCGCCTATGCCATGAACGTGCTCGCCCATTTCGCGCTCTATGGGCTGGGGCTCATGCCTTACGACCTCATGCCGGCGCTGGTCCTTGCGACCGCCTTGACGCCGCCGGTGTCGTTTATCGTGGCGGTCATCGCTTACTCGGTCGTCGGTTTCGCCATCCATGATCTTGCGGTCTCGCGCACGGAGCTCGAGAGGCTGAGCCGAACCGATATGCTCTCAGGTCTTCTGAACCGCAGAGCTTTCCAGGATGCGTTCGATGCCGCGTCCGGCGATGTGACGATGATCCTCTTCGATGTCGACCGGTTCAAGTCAGTGAACGATACCCATGGCCACAAGGCCGGCGACGACGTCATTGTCGCCGTCGCGAACATGCTGCGGTCCATCTATGGAGAGGGCCATGTCTGCGCGCGAATCGGTGGGGAGGAATTCGCCATCCTCAGCTTCCTCTCTTCGGACAGCGACAGTTTCGCCCTGGCGGAAGCGGCGCGGTTGAAGATCGCGGGAACGCCGATTTCGATTGCCTCCGGTGCGATCCAGGTCACGATATCAGGCGGCATTGCCCGCTCGACCATATCGCGGGGCTTCGCCGAGATTTTCGCCGCCGCCGACAGCGCGCTCTACCTGGCAAAGGCCGGCGGCCGAAACCGAATCATCCGCGCGTCGCAGGTCGAATCACTGACCGCGAGCCAGCGATCACGGCCGGAACAGCCTGGTGATCCGTTACCGATGCAGCGTCGGGCCTAAATCGAAAAAGCCCGGAAATGCTGGATTTCGGCGTTTTTACGCCACTGGCCTGCTTAAAATATTAGCGGCCCGACCCGCCCGGTTAACCAAAGTAAACGCTTCATTAACCTTAATGTCGTTCTAGTAGCTCATGGCGCAGGGTTCCGTTTTGGGAAATGCCTGCAACGTGCAGATATGAAGGCATAGCGGATTATTCGAGGGCGTTTGATGGGTAGCAAGCATGTAGCCGTCCTGATGGGCGGAATTTCCTCGGAGCGGCCGGTCAGCCTGTCCTCGGGAAATGCCTGTGCCCAGGCGCTGGAAGGCGAGGGCTATCGCGTCACCCGCGTGGATGTCGGTCGTGATGTGGCCCAGGTCCTGGCGGAACTGAAGCCGGATGTCGCCTTCAATGCGCTTCATGGGCCGTTCGGCGAGGATGGCAGCATTCAGGGCGTGCTGGAATATCTCGAGATCCCCTACACGCATTCCGGCGTGCTGGCCTCCGCCCTTGCCATGGACAAGGCGCAGGCGAAGATCGTTGCTGCTGCCGCCGGCGTTCCGGTTGCGGCAGGCCGCGAGATGAGCCGCTTCGATATCGGCCAGGAGCACCCGATCAAGCCGCCTTACGTCGTCAAGCCGGTGCGCGAGGGCTCTAGCTTTGGCGTCGTCATCGTGCAGGAGGGGCGCTCGCATCCGCCGCAGGTGCTGACCTCGTCGGAGTGGCGCTATGGCGATCGCGTCATGGTCGAGCGCTATGTCGCGGGCCGTGAAATGACCTGCGGGGTTATGGACGGCAAGGCACTGGGCGTGACGGAGGTCGTGCCGTTGACCGGCGCCTTCTACGATTACGATTCCAAATATGCGGCCGGCGGCTCCAAACACGTGCTGCCTGCAGAAATTTCACCGAAAATTTACCAAAAAATACAAGACTTGGCGGTCAAGGCGCATCAGGCCGTTGGTTGCCGTGGCGTTAGCAGGTCGGATTTCCGTTACGATGATCGTTTCTCTGAAGATGGAGAGGTGATCTGGCTGGAAATCAACACGCAGCCCGGCATGACCCCGACCTCGCTTGTGCCCGAGATGGCCGCACATGCCGGCCTTTCCTTTGGTGATCTGGTCCGTTGGATGGTGGAGGACGCGTCGTGTTTGCGGTGAGCGGCAAGAGGTCGGTTGATTCGCAGGATGACGGCGCATTTGGTGCGCCGGCCGCCGCTGAATCGTTCGTGTTGCCGCGACCCCTGCGGCGCATGGTGCGCTTTATCGTCAGCCTCTGCTCGGGGCGGATCGCCATCCCCAACCATGTCGGGACGGTTTCCCTTGCTGTCTATTGCGCTGCGGTTACGGCCCAGGGCGTGGTGGCAGGCGGGCATACGGCTACCGTGTTCCAGGCCGCAACGTCGATCGCCGGCTTTGCGATCGAGGATGTTCGCGTCTCCGGTAACACCCATACGTCGGAACTGGATATCCTGCAGCTGCTCGGTCTTGACGGCACGACGTCGCTCGTAGCACTCGATATTGACACGGCTCGCCAGCGCCTGACCGAACTTCCCTGGGTTCAGGCCGCTGAGGTGCGCAAGGTCTATCCGAACACCATCGAGGTGGCTCTGAAGGAGCGTGAGGCCTATGGCATCTGGCAGCATGGCAGCGATCTGGCATTGATCGAAAAGAGCGGCAGCGTGATCGCACCGCTGCGGGACAGCCAGTTCGCCTCTCTGCCGCTGTTTGTCGGCCGCGACGCGGAAACGGCTGCTGCCTCCGTCGAAAAGGAATTTGCCGAGTGGCCGCAGATTGCCGCCCATGTGAAGGCCTATGTCCGGGTCGCAAGCCGCCGCTGGGACCTGCACATGGACAATGGCATCATCGTCAAGCTGCCGCAGGATGGCTTGAGCGACGCACTTGCACTGCTGTCGCGTCTCGATGCCGAGCAGCAGATCTTGTCGCGTGACATCGCCTCCATCGACCTGCGGCTCAAGGATCGCACCACGGTGCAACTGACGCCCGAAGCCCAGGCACGCCGTCAGGCGGCGGTTGAGGCTCGGACGAAGGCACTCAAGAAGGCGGAGCAGAACATATGAACCTGTTCGGCTCATCCAATTTCGGCATGCCTCGGCTGAAGCCACTGTCCTCGAAGCGGTCACATGTCGTTTCGGTTCTGGACATCGGCTCCACCAAGGTGGTCTGCATGATCGGCCGGCTCAATCCGCGCAAGGAAAGCGCCGTGCTGCCGGGTCGCACGCATAGCGTGGAGATCATCGGCATCGGCCATCAGCGGTCCCGTGGCGTGAAGTCCGGCATCATTTCCGATCTCGACGCGCTGGAGAGCGTGGTTCGCCTGGCGGTGGATGCCGCCGAGCGCATGGCTGGCCTGACGGTCGAAAGCCTGATCGTGAACGTATCCGCCGGCCGGGTCGGCAGCGATGTCTACACGGCGACGATCGATCTCGGCGGCCAGGAAGTCGAGGCAAGCGATCTGCGCAAGGTTCTGGTTGCGGCTGCCCAGCAGTCGCAGGGGCTGGAGCGCGGCGTGGTCCATTCGCTGGCAACCGGCTTCTCGCTCGACGGCGAGCGCGGCATTGCCGATCCGCTCGGCATGTTCGGCGACGTGCTCGGTGTCGACATGCATGTGGTGACCGCCGAGCGTGCAGCGCTGAAGAATCTCGAGCTTTGCGTCAACCGGGCGCATCTGTCGGTCGAAGGCGTGGTGGCGACACCCTATGCCAGCGGTCTGGCTGCCCTGGTCGATGATGAAGTCGAACTGGGTTGCGCCTGCATCGACATGGGTGGCGGCATGACGACCATTTCCGTCTTTGCCGAGGGCAAGCTGATCCACACCGATGCGATCGGTCTTGGCGGCCATCACGTGACCACTGACCTGGCGCGTGGTCTGTCCACCCGGATCGACGATGCGGAGCGGCTGAAGGTGGTGCACGGATCGGCTCTGTCCAACAGCGCCGACGAGCGGGACGTGATTGCCGTGCCGCCGATCGGCGAAGACGAGCGTGACCTGCCGACCCAGGTGCCGAAGGCGCTGGTGACGAGAATCATCCGGGCGCGCATCGAGGAGACACTGGAACTGATCCGCGACCGAATCACCAAGTCCGGCTTCAGCCCCGTCGTGGGCAAGCGGGTGGTGCTGACCGGTGGCGCTTGCCAGCTCACCGGCATCCCGGAAACGGCGCGTCGGGTTCTGGCTCGCAATGTCCGCATCGGGCGTCCCATGGGTGTTGCCGGCCTGCCGGCTGCGGCCAAGGGGCCTGCTTTTTCCACGGCTGTCGGGTTGATGATCTACCCGCAGGTCGCGGACCAGGAGACACATATCGGCCAGGGCGGCATGTTCTCGCCCTTTGCCGCCGGAAATGGCCGTATTGCCCGCGTCGGGCAGTGGCTGAAGGAGAGTTTCTAGCGTTTTCCTCCCCGCGGATGCCCAAAAGGTTTTTCGCGAAAGGGAGCGTCGATTGAGTGAATTCCACCACCACGCAAGCTTCGCACAAGGTTGGCGGTCAGAGAAGATGAAATACTTGGCCGGCATGGCGATGCGGCCAGAGAAAGAAGGAACGGGTACCATGACGATAAAGCTGCAAAAGCCAGATATCACCGAGCTGAAGCCTCGGATCACGGTGTTTGGCGTCGGGGGCGGCGGCGGCAACGCCGTCAACAACATGATCACGGCCGGCCTGCAGGGCGTCGACTTTGTCGTTGCCAATACCGATGCCCAGGCCCTGACGATGACCCGCGCCGAACGGATCATCCAGCTCGGTGTGAATGTCACCGAAGGTCTTGGTGCCGGTTCGCAGCCGGAAGTCGGTCGCGCAGCCGCCGAGGAGTGCATCGATGAGATCATCGATCATCTCAACGGCACGCATATGTGCTTCGTCACCGCCGGCATGGGCGGCGGCACCGGCACGGGTGCTGCCCCGGTCGTGGCTCAGGCCGCCCGCAACAAGGGCATCCTGACCGTCGGCGTCGTCACCAAGCCGTTCCACTTCGAAGGTCAGCGCCGCATGCGGCTTGCCGAGCAGGGCATCGAGGAGCTGCAGAAGTCCGTCGATACGCTGATCGTCATCCCGAACCAGAACCTTTTCCGCATCGCCAACGACAAGACGACCTTTGCTGATGCCTTCGCCATGGCCGACCAGGTGCTGTATTCGGGCGTCGCCTGCATCACCGACCTGATGGTCAAGGAAGGTCTCATCAACCTCGACTTCGCCGACGTTCGCTCCGTGATGCGCGAAATGGGTCGTGCGATGATGGGCACCGGCGAGGCCTCGGGCCAGGGCCGCGCCATGCAGGCAGCGGAAGCTGCGATCGCCAATCCGCTGCTCGACGAAACCTCGATGAAGGGCGCTCAGGGTCTCTTGATCTCCATCACCGGCGGTCGCGACATGACGCTGTTCGAAGTGGACGAAGCGGCAACCCGCATCCGCGAGGAAGTCGATCCGGACGCCAACATCATCCTCGGCGCCACCTTCGACGAAGCGCTGGAAGGCATCATCCGCGTTTCGGTCGTCGCGACCGGTATCGATCGCGCCACCAATGCTGCTGCCAACAGCGCCTTCCAGGCCGCAGCCCAGTCGAAGCCCGTTATCCGTCCTTCGGCGGCCGTTGCTCCGGCTCCGGCCGCCATGCAGCCTGCAGTCGCGCAGGCACCCCGCGTAGCGGACCCGATCGCCGAGACCATCCGTTCGGCAGAAGCCGAAATGGAACGCGAACTGGAAATTGCCATGGCCCGCCAGGTTGCCGCCGCTCCGGCGCCGGCACCGATGCAGGCTCCCGTTGCCGAGGAGTTCCGCCCGCAGAGCCGGCTGTTCACGCCGCCTCCGGCAGTCGAGCCGCAGCCGGTCCTGCGTGCCGCAGCACCGCAGCCGGCGCCGGTCTTGCAGCGCCCCGCTGCTCCGATCGCCGCTGCACCGGTTGCGCCGATGCATCATGAGCCGGTCGCTCCGGTCCTGCGCCAGTCGGTCGATCCGGTCCGCATGCCCAAGGTCGAGGATTTTCCGCCGGTCCTACGCGCCGAGCTCGATCATCGCAGCCAGCCCGCGGCCGCCCCGACAGCCGACGAGCGTGGCCCGATGGGACTGCTGAAGCGCATCACCAACTCGCTCGGCCGTCGCGAAGACGAGGAGCAGGCGGTTCCGGAAATGACCTCCGCACCAGCCGCCGCCTCGCAGCAGCGTCGCCCGCTGTCGCCGGAAGCCAGCCTCTACGCACCGCGTCGTGGCCAGCTTGACGATCAGGGTCGTGCCGTTCCGCAGTCGCGTGCCTCGCACGAAGAAGATCAGCTCGAAATCCCGGCCTTCCTTCGCCGGCAGTCGAACTGATAGGCCCGGTCGGCGGCGATCGTCGCCACGACGCCCGGCGGATGCGAATCCGCCAGCCGACTTTGATGCGCCTTGTGAATGCCCGGGTAACAAACCCGGGCATTTTTGTTTGGTCTGGAGGCCATTATCAAATTATTTCAGATGGTTAACTTCGTAACAAATCGAAATGAACAGTGATTTGGAAAGTTGCGTCGACACCCGTATGAAGGATGCAGGGGAAGCAAGCATTAACCTAAAAATGTTTGTTCTGTCGCAGGCCGGCGATGCAGCTGGCCTGGATTGAAGAATGGCGATCCGCATAAAGGAAGGCAAGTTCATGGCAATCGGTTTGCTGGGGTTCCAGACCACTATCGCTGCACCGGTCACGTTGACGGGTATCGGCGTGCATTCGGGAACTTCGGTCTCCATCACCTTCCAGCCCGCTGAGGCCGGAACCGGCATCGTGTTCAACCGCATGGCGGCTGATGGGTCCATGATCGAGCTCAAGGCAGTTTCCTCGCAGGTCGGCAATACCGATCTGTGCACCGTTCTCGGCTTTTCTCCGGCCCATTCGGTGGCGACGATCGAGCATGTCATGGCCGCCATCTACGCCTATGGCGTCGATAACCTGGTCATTGAGGTCGATGGTGCGGAAATGCCGATCATGGACGGCAGCTCCGAAGCCTTCATGGACGCCTTTGAGCAGACCGGTGTGGTCAATCTCGGCGTCAAGCGCCGCTACATCCGTGTTGTGAAGCCGGTTCGCGTCGAATCTGGTGGGTCTTGGTCGGAGTTTCGGCCTTATGACGGCACGCGCTTCGAGGTCGAAATCGACTTCGATTGCCCGCTGATCGGTCGGCAGAGCTGGAAGGGGGACCTGACGCCGGTCTCCTTCCGCAAGGAATTGTCGCGCGCCCGTACCTTCGGCTTCATGCGCGACGTGGAGCGTCTGTGGGCCGCTGGATTTGCGCTCGGCTCATCGCTTGAAAATTCGGTCGTCATTTCCGACGACAATACCGTGATCAACATGGAAGGCCTGCGCTATCACGACGAGTTCGTGCGTCACAAGACGCTGGATGCCGTCGGCGATCTCGCGCTTGCCGGCGCTCAGTTTATCGGTTGCTATCGCTCCTATCGCGGCGGTCACAAGATGAATGCCAATGCGCTGAAGGCCCTGCTGTCGGATCCGACGGCTTACGAAGTCGTTGAAACGCGCTCGCGCGGCCAACAGGTTCGGGCCCGGGAATTCGTGCCGGTCAGCGTGGCTGATTTCGCGCCCTGGACGGCGTGAGCCTTTAAACCTTTGGAATTTATGATTGCCGCTGATGGAAATCGGCGGCAATTTTCGTTTCAGCAGAAGGGCCGCGCGCGGTGAATTTACGAAAATGGTGAGTTTGCGGCAAAGACTTCGCGCTGCCATAAAAATGCGTTAAAGCGCCATCATTGCGTTGCTCTGAAATGGCTTTTAAGGATAGAACGCGGTCGGATGCGATCGTGTTCAGCACGGCGACCGCGGACTTCGTGACGGAGGTTGCGGGGTTGCTGGTGGGAATTGAGTTGAACGCATCGACCCTGGGGATGCCGAGATGGTGTCCAGGGCCAGTGCCGGGCTGCAATCGGGATCTGTTAAATGGGTAATGTTGTGTCTTTGATGGTGAAGAAAGCGGCGCGGATCGGCTCTGTCGTTATCGTCGCAGCCGGGATCGGTGCGCTGCTGTCGTCCTGCCAGACGGATCCTGATATCGACATCACCAAGCTCGCTGCCGAGACCGAACCACCGGAAGTGCTCTACAATCAGGGTCTGGCCAATATCAAGGCCGGCAAGATGTCCGAAGCCATCCGCAAATTCGATGCCGTCGATGCGCAGAACCCGTTCTCCGAGTGGTCGCGCAAGGCGCAGGTCATGGGGACCTTCACCAAGTATCGCGCCGGTCGCAACACCGAAGCCGTGACCAGCGGCAACCGCTATCTCAGCCTCTATCCGCAGTCGGAAGACGCCGCCTATGTCCAGTATCTTGTCGGTCTGGCCTATTGGAAGCAGATCGTCGACGTGACCCAGGACCAGAAGAGCTCGCAGCGCACGATCGAGGCGATGCAGAAGGTCGTGGATAACTATCCCAATTCCGAATATGTCGACGACGCCCAGGCAAAGATCCGCTTTGCTCGCGACCAGCTGGCCGGCAAGGAGATGCAGGTCGGTCGTTACTATCTGGAGCGCAAGGAATTCCTCGGCGCCATCCAGCGCTTCCGTGCCGTTGTCGAAAAGTATCCGAACACCAATCAGGTCGAGGAAGCGCTTGCCCGCCTGGTCGAAGCCTATTTCGCCCTTGGCGTGGTTCAGGAAGCGCAGACCGCGGCGGCGGTTCTGGGCCACAACTATCCTGATAGCCAGTGGTATGCCGATTCGTTCAAGCTGCTGCAGAGCGGTGGCTTGGAGCCGCGGGAGAATTCCGGCTCCTGGATTTCTCGCGCCGGAAAGAAGCTCATCGGAGCCTGACCCCAATCTAGATCGAGAACATTGCGCCCATGCTGGTCCAGCTATCGATCCGCGACATCGTCTTGATCGAACGGCTCGACCTCTCATTCGAGGCCGGGCTTTCGGTGCTGACCGGTGAAACCGGTGCGGGCAAGTCCATCCTCCTGGACAGCCTGTCGCTCGCCCTTGGCGGGCGCGGGGACGGGTCTCTCGTTCGACACGGCATGGACAAGGGGCAGGTGACGGCCGTCTTTGACGTTTCCGGCACCCACAGGGCTCGCGCACTTCTCAAGGAAAATGGCGTCGATGACGATGGCGACCTGATCTTTCGACGGGTCCAGTCGGGCGACGGACGCACCCGTGCCTATATCAACGACCAGCCGGTCAGTGTTCAACTGATGCGGCAGGCGGGCCAGTTGCTCGTCGAAATCCACGGCCAGCATGACGACCGAGCGCTGGTCGATACCGATGCCCACCGGGTGCTGCTCGACGCGTTTGCGGGCCTGGCCGACGACGCAGCCGACGTGGGCGAGGCCTATCGCCGCTGGCGCGAGGCAGAGCGCGCCTACAAGACCCACAAGGCCAAGGTCGAGGCTGCTGCCCGCGAGGCGGATTACCTCCGATCTTCAGTCGAAGAGCTGGAGACGCTTTCGCCCCAGGACGGGGAAGAGGATGAACTGGCCGAGCGCCGCGCCGTGATGCAGAAATCCGAGCGGATCGCCGGCGATATTGCAGAAGCCTCCGAGTTTCTGAACGGCAATGCCTCGCCAGTGCCTGTCATCGCATCGTTGATGCGGCGACTGGAGCGCAAGAGCGCGGAAGCGCCTGGTTTGCTGGAGGAAACGGTCCAGCTGCTGGATTCGGCGCTCGATTCGCTCTCCAACGCCCAGATGGAAGTGGAAGCCGCCCTGCGGCGCACGGAGTTCGATCCGCGGGAACTGGAAAGGGTGGAAGAGCGGCTGTTTGCCCTGCGCGCTGCCGCCCGCAAGTACCAGGTCCAGGTGATGCAATTGCCCGCCCTGGCGCAGAAGATGATCAGCGATCTCGCGGACCTGGATGCAGGCGAGGAAAAACTCGGCCATCTCCTGGCTGCCGTCTCGGAAACGCGTGCGGTGTTTGATCGCAAGGCCCGTTCGCTCTCCGACAAGCGGCATCATGCGGCAAGCGCGCTTGCAGAGGCCGTGATGCAGGAATTGCCGGCGCTGAAACTGGAGCGCGCCCGTTTCATGGTGGAAATCACCAGCGATGCGGAAGCGCTGACGGCAGATGGCATCGACATCGTCGAGTTCCATGTGCAGACCAATCCCGGCACGCGTCCGGGGCCGATCATGAAGGTCGCCTCGGGCGGGGAACTGTCGCGCTTCCTGCTGGCGCTGAAGGTGGCGCTTGCCGATCGCGGTTCGGCGCCGACGCTGGTCTTCGATGAAATCGACACGGGTGTTGGCGGGGCAGTCGCAGATGCGATTGGCCAGCGTCTGAAGCGGTTGTCAGAGCGTGTGCAGGTTCTCTCGGTCACCCATGCGCCGCAGGTGGCGGCGCGGGCCGCGACCCATCTGTTGATTTCCAAGGGCCCCTCGGCCGAGGGCGGCGACCGCATCGCGACGCGTGTTGCGACCATGGAGCCGGGGCACCGCACGGAAGAGATCGCCCGCATGCTGGCGGGCGCGACGGTTACCGAAGAGGCGCGGGCGGCTGCGGCCAAGCTGCTGTCGGGCGAAAACTGATTTTTTCCCTGCTGGGTGAACGCGACGGCGTCTCGCGCGTTATTGATTGCCTCGCAATGATGCCTTTCCGCTTGCCATCCGGCAGTTCGCACGGTCATCCTTGCGCGGCACGTTCCTCAGTCCCGGTGATCGATGTTCGAAGTCCTCTCCAACTACTGGCCACATGTCCTGGCTGCACTTTCCGTGCTGATGGGCGGGGTCGCAGCCATCCATGCCGCCATGACCAAGCGGGACGTGCGCTCCGCCATCGGCTGGGTCGGCATCATCATCCTCTCTCCGATCGTCGGTGCCCTGATCTATACGGTCGCTGGCATCAACCGCATCCGCCGGGCCTCGAAGATGCTGCGCCGCGCGCGCCATCCGGGCCTCTGGAAAGTCTTGTCGCAATATGTTGTCGCGACCGGCGAGATCGAAGCGCAGTTCGGGCGGCGTTTTGCGGCGCTGAAGGTGTTGGGCGACCGGGTGGCCGGTCATAGCCTGACCTCCGGCAATCGGATCGAGATCCTCGCCTCGGGTGACGAGACCTATGACGCCTTCGCCAAGGCGATCAATGCTGCCAGGCATAGCGTGCTGCTGGAAACCTATATCTTCGACCGGGATGCGGCGGGGCTGAGGATCGCCGATTGTCTCGTTGCTGCCCATCGGCGCGGCGTCGAGGTGCGGGTGCTGATCGATGCGGTCGGCGCCCGCTATAGCGTGCCGAGCATTGTCGGCTACCTGCGTGAACGCGGGGTCACGACCGCCTCGTTCAATGGCCAGGTCATCCTCGGCCTGCGACTGCCCTATGCCAATCTCAGGACGCACCGGAAGATCCTGGTTGTCGATGGCGAGACCGCTTTCATGGGGGGCATGAATATCAGGGCGGGTTTTACCGGCCCGGACAGACTGCATGACACGCATTTCCGTCTCTCCGGACCCGTCGTTGCCGATGTGCAGGCCGTTGCGGCGGAGGACTGGGCCTTCGAGACGGGAGAGACGCTGACGGGGGAAGCCTGGGCGGTGTCCGTGGATTGCGAGGAGCCGGGCACAAAGCCTTATATGCGCGCCGTCGTGTCGGGGCCGGATACGAATCTCGAGACGAACCACAAGACACTGATGGGGGCGTTCTCCGTCGCGGAAACTTCGATCCGCATCATGTCGCCTTACTTCCTGCCCGACAACATCCTGCTCGGCGCGCTGGCGACGGCCGCTCGCCGTGGGGTGACGGTGGATATCCTGGTTCCCGCCAACAACAATCTGGCCATCGTCAGCCATGCGATGACGGCACAGTTCGAGCAGATCCTTAGGGATGGTTGCCGCATCCACCGGGTTCAGGGGCCGTTCGATCACTCCAAGCTGGCCACGGTCGACGGGCAATGGAGTTTCGTCGGATCGTCCAATCTGGATTCTCGATCGCTGCGTCTTAACTTCGAGGTGGATGTGGAGGTCTATGATCCTGCTTTCGCCGAGGCAGTGGACGCGCGCATCCGGCATGCGCTTGAACACGCCGAGGCGGTCGATCTCGATACGCTCAGACAACGACCATTCCTGGTCCGGTTGTTTGACCGTGTCGTTTGGCTGGCATCGCCCTATCTTTAGCGAATACCCAGGACGGAACGGCTCCGCATGAAGAAGAACAATGCCAATATCGCAAGCGCCCTGCTGGCTTCGATCCGCAACAGGCACAATCGCCCGGCCGAGCTTCTGCCCTATCACAGGCCTGCCGGCAGCCTGCTGTTCGCCTCCTACAATGTGCATAAATGCGTCGGTGTGGATGGCCGCTTCGATCCGGGCCGCACCATCGAGGTGATCCACGAGATCGATCCGGATGTGATTGCGCTGCAGGAGGCTGACATGCGCTTTGGCGAGCGGGCAGGGTTGCTAGACCTGCCGCGGCTTAGGCAAGAGACGGGCCTTGCGCCGATCCCGGTGACGGTGGCGGCAAAACCGAAGTCGCATGGATGGCGCGGCAATGTGCTGCTGTTCAAGCAGGGGGTGCTGCGCGACGTGCACCAGGTGGCGTTGCCGGGGCTGGAGCCGCGCGGGGCGCTGGTGGCGGAGATCGACCTTGATAACGGCAAGGCGCTGCGGGTGATCGCCGCCCATCTCGGCCTGATGCGTCGTTCACGGCGGCAGCAGGCCGATACGCTGGTCGACATCATCGGCATGCGCGAGGACTGCCCGACCGTACTGATGGGCGATTTCAACGAGTGGCGGCTCGGCAACGGCTCGTCGTTGAAGCGGCTGGAGCGAGTGTTCGGTCCGCTGCCGCCCGCGCTCCCGAGCTTTCCGGCGCAACTGCCCGTCTTATCGCTGGACCGGATCATGGCTAATCGCGAGGGTTTGATCCAGGAGATTGCCGTGCATGATTCCCCGCTTGCCCGCCTCGCATCGGATCATCTGCCGATCAAGGCGCGTATCGATCTGGGTACGGCGGTCGAGGCCTGAGCAGCATCTTTTCATTCGCTTTTTTTCGCTACAGCCCGTGCGCCAAATATGGCGCACAAAGGTTCGCTGTAGCTCTTTGTATCTGCTGCATAATTTTCGCCTTGAATCGATTTCGATTCAAGGAATTTTGCAGTAAGACGTTCAGGTTGAATACGGAGAGCGGTCATGTCGAACCCCATCACGCCAGTCGAGCAGCTTGACGCAGAGGCCGCACGCGCGGAACTGGAAAGACTTGCCCGCGAGATCGCGCACCATGATGCGCTGTATCACGGCAAGGACCAGCCTGAGGTTTCCGACGCCGATTACGATGCGCTGAAGCAGCGGAACGATGCTATAGAGGCGCTGTTCCCGGATCTCATCCGGACGGACAGCCCGTCGCAGAGGGTAGGGGCGGCGCCCGCCGGCATCTTTTCCCAGGTCACCCATGCCCGGCCGATGCTGTCGCTCGACAACACGTTTTCCGATGAGGACGTGGCCGATTTCGTCGCCTCGGTCTATCGTTTCCTCGGCAATCTGCCCGACCAGTCGATTGCCTTTACCGCGGAGCCGAAGATCGACGGCCTGTCGATGTCGATTCGTTACGAGAACGGTCGCCTGACCACGGCAGCGACGCGCGGCGACGGGACAACAGGCGAAAACGTCACAGCCAATATCCTGACCATCAAGGAAATTCCGCGGACATTGCCCGCGGGCGTGCCCGAAATCGTCGAGGTGCGCGGCGAGGTCTACATGGCCAAGAGCGATTTTCTGGCGCTGAACGCGCAGATGGAAGCCGAGGGCAAGCAGACCTATGTCAACCCGCGCAACACGGCCTCCGGTTCGCTGAGGCAGCTCGATCCCAAGGTTACCGCCAGCCGCAAGCTGCGCTTCTTTGCCTATGCCTGGGGAGAAATGTCGCAAATGCCAGCCGACACGCAATTCGGCATGGTGGAGACGCTCCGGGAATGGGGTTTTCCCGTCAACCCGCTGATGAAGCGGCTTTCCTCGACTGCCGAGATCCTGGAGCATTACCATGCCATCGGCCTGCAACGGGCTGATCTCGACTACGATATCGACGGCGTTGTATACAAGGTGGACCGCCTCGACCTGCAGGAGCGGCTTGGCTTCCGCTCGCGGTCGCCGCGCTGGGCGACTGCCCATAAATTCCCAGCCGAGCAGGCCTTTACCAAGGTGGAGGCGATCGACATCCAGGTCGGACGCACCGGGGCATTGACGCCGGTCGCAAGGCTGGAGCCGATCACGGTGGGCGGCGTGGTGGTCACCAATGCGACGCTGCACAATGCCGATTATATCGAGGGTATCGGCAATTCAGGCGAGCGGATCCGGCCCGAGGAGCATGATATCCGGGTGGGTGATACGGTCATCGTCCAGCGCGCCGGTGACGTTATCCCGCAGGTGCTGGATGTGGTGCTGGAAAAGCGCCCGGTATCGGCCGAAAAATATGTGTTTCCGACGAAATGTCCGGTCTGCGGCAGCCATGCCGTGCGTGAAAAGAACGAGAAGACCGGCAAGCTCGATTCCGTGACGCGCTGCACGGGCGGCTTCGTCTGCCGCGCGCAGGCGGTGGAGCACATCAAGCATTTCGTCTCCCGCAATGCCTTCGACATCGAGGGGCTGGGCACCAAGCAGGTGGATTTCTTCTTCGAGAGTGAAGACGATGCGCTGAAGGTCCGCACCGCGCCTGATATCTTCACACTAAAGAAGCGTCAGGAATCGTCCACGCTGACGAAGCTCGAAAATATCGACGGCTTCGGCAAGGTGAGCGTCAAAAAGCTGTTCGACGCCATTGATGCGCGGCGCGAGATCGCGCTCAACCGCTTCATCTATGCGCTCGGTATCCGCCATGTCGGTGAGACGACGGCCAAGCTGCTGGCGCGCTCCTATGGCAGCTATGCCGCCTTCGAAGAGGCGATGAAGGCAGCCGCACCGCGGGCCGGTGATGCCTGGAACGAACTCAATGCCATCGATGGCATTGGCGAGGTGGTCGCGGCCTCCATCGTCGAATTCTACAAGGAGCCGCGCAACCTCGAAGTCGTGGCACGGCTGATCGACGAGGTGACGCCGCTGGATGCCGAAGCGCCGGTGACATCAGGCAGCCCGGTCGCCGGCAAGACCGTCGTCTTTACAGGTTCGCTGGAGCGCTTCACCCGTGACGAGGCGAAGGCGCGCGCGGAAGGTCTGGGTGCCAAGGTGGCGGGATCGGTGTCCAAGAAGACGGACTATGTCGTGGCAGGCCCCGGGGCTGGCTCCAAGCTCGACAAGGCCCGCGAACTGGGTGTCGCCGTCATGACCGAGGACGAGTGGCTGGAACTGATCGGCGGATAGGCTCAGGGATCGGTGAAGCCGATGGCGCGTAGCGTCAGCTCGCGACCGGCGGGATCGGTCGCGAAGAGAACGGCACCGCGGGTCAGCGATTGTGCCGGCACATAGTCGAAGGTCACCTCTGCTTCCTCGACGACTTCGCCTCGTTCGCGAAGCTCTGCCCTGACGACGACGGCGGCCGCCGTGGTGTTGGAGCTGTTGGAGATCTCAAAGGTAACACGGTAGCCGCTGGCTGTCGCACCTTCAGAAACCTCGGCAACCTCCAACTCGGGCGGCTCCGCCGTATGGGTGAAGGCCTCCACGGCAATCCAGGAGAGGATGAACAGCACCAGCGCCGCCGAGATGATGCCTGTCACCCATTCGACCCAGTGGGGCTGGTCGCCTTCCGTATGCCGGCCTTTTGTCGTCGTGGTCATGGGTTACCTCACAGAATGAGCCGGGCCGCAGCCGCACCGAGCGACGCCGGAAAGGCCAGCACGATGACGGACAGCAGGACATTGGCGGCCGAGGTGTCGTCGATCCGCTCGAAGCTCCACAATGTGTAGAGGCTGATCGACAAGGCGATGACGAAGCCGGGCAGGGTGAAGCGCACGAAGGCATGCCACCACGGTGTGTCAGGCGAAAGCTCGTGGCCACCCTCGAACGACACCGCATAGACAAAGCCGTGCATCAAGGCGATCGAGAGGATCACCAGCGCCAGCGCGTGCCAGTGCGTCATCTTGTAGGCGATCACTATCATCTCTTCCGTGGGTGCAACATTGAGCGAGAGAATGAGCGCGCCGACGGCCATCAGAAACAATTCGCCGAAATAGGTGGTCTGCGTCTCGTCCGGCTCTTCTTCGTCCTCGTCGTCATCCGCATCGCCTGCCAACTGGCTGCGGCCCAGCATAGCGCCGATGCTGGCGGGCACGGACTGCAGGGCGATCTTGCCGATGATCTCGGTTCCCGGCATGTCGCCCTTCAACAACCCGAAAACCGTCAAGATCAGGGCGCTGGAGACAATGCCGATGCCATAGGCGACGGTGGCGTCGCGCGCGGCCTCCCGCCAGCTGACGGTGCGCTCGAAGCCGATGCGGTGGGCCAGCACGACCAGCAGGGGAATGTTGAGAAGCATCAGGAGAAGCAGGCGGTCGCGGCCCATGTAGAAGCCGAGGAACCACATCTCCATCGTCATGAGCATGGGCAATGCGAAGAGCAGGGCGCCGGCTATGCCGCGCGCCAGGCCCATCAGGAAGCGGTTGCGCCTCACACGGCGCGCGTCATCGAAACTGTCGCCGCTTTGCGCCGCCATATCCATCATTCATGCCCCTTGCCTGATGTGGCGGGGTAATGCGTGGATGGCGGATTTGTTCCTGAGATCGGACGAGGATGCCGGACCTGTGGCAGAGATCCGGCAAGCTGTCTTGTAAGCGGCGGAGACTGGCCCGGCCGCGATGGGAAATCAGCCCTTGGGCTTGTAGGGCTTCTTCTTGCCCGGTGCCGCATTGCTGCGGTCATCGAACTTGCCCTTGGGCTTGCCGGCATATGCCGGCTTGTCGCCTCTCGGCTTCCAGGCCTGCTTTTCGCCTGCCGGCTTCGGATCACCCCAGACGTCTCGATCGGCGCTGATCATGTCGTCGTCGCGGCGCTTGCCAGCATAGGGCTTCTTTTCGCCATAGGGCTTTTTATCGCCGAAGCTCTTCTTCTCGCCATAGGGCTTGCTGTCGCGGGCCGGCTTGTCGCGGCCACCGGAAAGGTCTGGAATCCCGTTCAGCCGCTTCACCCGGACGCCGCGCTCCATGGTCATGTCGGGGCCAAGCGCGCCGACGAAACCGTCGACATTGCCAGCCGCGATTTCGACGAAGGTCTCTTCGCCCTGCATCTTGATCGCGCCGATCTCATTCTTGGTGATCTGGCCGTGACGGCACAGCATCGGGATCAGCCAGCGCGGCTCGGCATTCTGCTTGCGACCTACCGACAGAGAAAACCAGACGCTGGGGCCGAATTCGCTGCGCGGACGCGGCTCGGCGCGCGGGCCGGGCTCGAAGTTTTCGCCTTCGCGGCGCTTGCGCTCGGGCTGTAGCGAGATCGGGATCAGGTCTTCCGGTGCCGAGCGGTTGCCGCGCTGCAGCCTCAGGAAGGCGGCTGCGACCTGTTCGGCGCTATACTGCGCCAGAAGGGTGGCGATGAACGGGGCTTCGTCCTCGCTCAGCGGCAGCGACAGGTTCGGATCGGCCAGCAGGCGCTCGTCGTCGCGGGCAATCACCTCGTCGGCGGACGGGGGCAGGGCCCAGGTCGGCTGGACGTTTGCGCCGCCCAGAAGTCGCTCCGCCTTGCGGCGGGCGCTGACGGGCACGATGAGGGCGGACACGCCCTTGTTGCCGGCACGGCCGGTACGGCCGGAGCGATGCAGCAGGGTTTCCGAATTGGTCGGCAGGTCGGCGTGGATGACGAGTTCCAGGCCCGGCAGATCGATGCCGCGGGCGGCGACGTCGGTGGCGATGCAGACCCTTGCACGTCCATCCCGCATCGCCTGGAGGGCATGGGTGCGTTCGTTCTGGGACAGTTCGCCCGAAAGCGCCACCACCGAGAAGCCCCTGTTGTGCAGGCGGGCCGTCAGGTGGTTGACCGCGGCGCGGGTGGAGCAGAACACGATGGCGTTGCGCGCCTCGTAATAGCGCAGGACGTTGATGATCGCATTTTCCCGGTCTGGATTGGCGACGGTCAGCGCGCGATATTCGATATCGACATGCTGCTTCTTTTCCGACACCGTTTCGATGCGCCGCGCGTCGCGCTGGTAGCTTTTGGCGAGGCCGGCGATCGACTTCGGCACGGTGGCCGAGAACATCAGGGTGCGGCGGTCGTCCGGCGAGGCTTCGAGGATGAATTCCAGGTCCTCGCGAAAGCCGAGGTCCAGCATTTCATCCGCCTCGTCCAGCACGACGGCGCGCAGTCCGGAAAGGTCGAGCGAGCCACGGGTGATATGGTCGCGCAGGCGGCCTGGCGTACCGACGACGATATGGGCGCCGCGCTCCAGCGCGCGCCGTTCGCTGCGCGCATCCATGCCGCCGACGCAAGAGGTGATGACGGCGCCGGTCAACTCATAGAGCCATTCAAGCTCGCGCATCACCTGCATGGCAAGTTCGCGGGTGGGCGCGATGGCCAGTGCCAGCGGGCTGCCGGCACGGGCAAAGCGGCTTTCCGTGCCGAGCAAGGTCGGCGCCAGCGCAAGACCGAAGGCGACGGTCTTGCCGGAGCCGGTCTGGGCGGAAACCAGGGCGTCGCGGCCTTCGAGATCGGGGTCGATCATCGACTGCTGCACAGGGGTCAGGTCGGTATAGCCGCGTTTACGCAAGGCTTCGGCAATCGCCGGGACGATGCCGTCAAATTCTGTCATGGATGTCGTCTTTCGAATTCAGGTCACTTGCACTCTTGGCCGATGGTGCAATCGGGCGGCAAACAAGGCCGCGCCCGCGCGAAGCGGGTTCAGATGGGGCGTTCCTAAACGTCAAAGCCGCAATTGTACAGCGCCGATTCTGCAAGGCAGACCTGAAAGGGACGGAATGGTTTACGCGGGATACGCATTCCATCTCCCGCTAGGCGGTCTCAGGGCCTTATCCGTGCCATGGCATAGGCATCAACATAGGCACCCGCACGATAGGCAAACTGGCGATGCGTGCCTTCCCGCTCAAAGCCGAAGCTTTCATAGAGCGCGATGGCCGGCGCATTGTCGATGAACACGGTGAGTTCCAGGCGGCGCAGATTGTACCAGTCATCCGCCATCATGATGACTTCGCCCAGCAAGGCGCGGCCGATGCCGCGGCGCTGATAGTCGTCATGCACGCCCATGCCGACGCTGCCGACATGGGCGCGACGTCCCAAAAACCGGCTGAGGCCGATATCGCCGACGATCCTGCCGTCAAGGACAGCCACGAGGTTGATATAGCCGGTAGGCGCATTTTCGATGCCCTTGCGGACTTCGTCTGGCGTGTGATGGGGAAGCCGCAGCGTGCCGTTGCGATAGCCCGGCATATTGTGCAGGGCCGCGATTTCTGGTGCATCGGAAGGGACCCGTCCGCGAATGCTTAGCCCTTCGGGCAAATATTGTCGGTAACGGATTGGTGGTGTCGGTGGTGCTTCTGCCATGGCTCTCTCATCGATTGCCGGGAGAGCAGGTGTCTTCAAACCCTACTCGCCTCGGTAGGGTTTGCCGGATGATCGCGTGTCTATGGACGTGACCGCGTTCCAGCGCCCTTCGACAGGACGACGGTGACATGGGTCATGTGCATGAGTGTAATGTTCGCGATCATGGAGGAAAACTGCCGGCTCGACTGTCAGTTGTCAATGACAGGATGAGAAGGTTGTGCTCTGTTCTCGACGATGTCGCGCGACGGCCACAGGCATTGTCCAGAGTGGACGGCTGACACCGAGAGCATTGTCCGAATCCCCGCTAACGCCTATTCCATCCGCATGACCATGTTGAACGCACTGCCTGCACTGCCTAATGGCAAGACCATCGCCATTGATTTCGAGACCGCCAATGAAGAGCGCGGAAGCGCCTGCTCGGTTGGCCTTGCCTGGATCGAGGATGGCCGGGTCGTCAGGGTGGAGGAGCGGCTGATCCGTCCGCGCTCGATGCGCTTTTCCTCGTTCAACATCGCCATTCACGGCATTCGACCGGAGCATGTCGAAGACGCGCCGGAATTTCCGGAGGTGATGGACGAGTTTGCCGACGACTTTGCCGGTGCCACCATGATCGCGCACAATGCCGCCTTCGATTTCAGCGTCTGGCGCAGTGCGCTTGATTCCTACCGGCAGGCCTATCCGCAGCTTTCCTACCTGTGCAGCGTGAAGATGGCGCAGCGGCTTTGGCCGCATCTGACCTCCCATCGGCTGAATGTGCTGGCGGATCATCTGGGGCTGATGTTTCGCCATCACAATGCCGCAGAGGACGCCGCCATCTGCGCGGAAGCCTCGATTGCCATGGCGCGGCAGGCGGGTGTGTCCCATGTCGCCGCCATTGCCGGGGTTATCGGCATGCGTCCCGGGCGTCTTTATGCCGGTGGCTATGAGGCGTGCTCCTGCCGAAGGGCATGAGGCCAGCCCTTGCAACGGTCATCGGCGTGCTTACCTTGGCTGCAACGGTTCATAGGAGAGTTCGATATGGCATGGAAGAAAATCCTGACGGGAGCGATGGCCGCCGGAGCCCTATGGGCGGGCGTAGCGTCGGCGGAAGTGATCGGCAAGGTCGGGGTCGACTGGGTCGGCAACGATATCGTCATCGAGGCCATGACGGATCCCAAGATTTCCGGGGTGACGTGCCACGTGACCTATTTCGATCGCTCCATCATCGATCGCCTATCAAAGGGCAACTGGTTCGAGGACCCGTCCAACAATTCGATCGCCTGCCGTCAGACGGGACCGATCACGATCGGCGATATCGACCTGGGCCAGGAGGGTGAGGAGGTCTTCCGCGAGGGAATGTCGCTGATCTGGAAGACGCTTGTCGTCAACCGGATTTATGACAAGGCCAATGATACGCTTGTCTATCTGGTTCATTCCCGCCAGGTCACGGACGGTTCTGCCAAGATGGCCATTTCCACGGTGCCGTTGTTCTCGCAACAGGTCACCTGGACCAATGGAAAGCCGAAGTAGCGCCTCGGTTGATGCTGCATGACCCTGTCGAACGCTGGTCCCAGATACAACCAAAATTGGTCAGGGTCATCGTCGCCAAATGAGCAAGTTTGTGCGCTCCGTCACTTTTGCCCTGTTAGGAATTGGTGCAAGCTCCCCAGTGGATATTTGATGGCTGAGGCGTAAACCCCAACGCTTTCCGGTCTGCTCGTATCTTGCCCAGCACCTTGGTGGAGCCAAACAATTTCGCCAAAGGCGAAAACGCCCTGAAAGCCAAGCTTTCAGGGCGTTTTTCTGATTGCCACATGTCTGTCAAATCAAGCCAGACTTAGCGGACGTAGACGATCTTGCCGCCATTTGCGGCCGTCTGGACGTCAACGACAAAGGACAGCTGCAGGTTCTGCTCGGCCAGCGCGCTCACGATCGCTGGGTCTGCCTGAACCTCCGCCTGAGCCTCCTGAACGCCAGCCGTGTCGGTTGCCTTCAGTTCGAGCTCGCGGAACTGGCTGCGTGTGCTGTCCTGGTTCAGGCTGTCGATCCGAACGATGCTGACACCGTCATCGGCCATCGGGGCCATGGCAGACTGTGCCAGGGCAACACCGCTGACAGAAGAAGCAGCCAGCATGCCGGCCAGTGCAATCTTGATGGTCTTGTTCATGTTCGTTCTCCTTCTCGTGTTTTATCTTTCCCGTTGGGGAAGCGATGGAGAAACGATGAGGAAACGGCATTGTTCCAAATTAAATCTTAAGAAAGCATATAGATATCAAATACTTGTGAAATCAAAATTTCGTGAGTGCTCTTGAATTTTTGCTCTGCTGATGACTGTGGGCGGCGTTGGAGGCGCGCCTGTCCCAACCGTGCTCCACTTGCCAGACACGGCTAATCGGGCCTCCAGCGCGAGGCTGGAGACCGATCTTGGGGAAGAGTAGGGCGTCGACGGCTCAGGCGGCCTGAGCGAGTTCGTCGGCGATGACCGTATCGAGATTGAGGAAGCAGACCATGGTCTTTTCCAGGGCGACAATGCCGCGGCAGAAGGCGCGCTGTGCTTCCGGGATGATTTCCGGTGCCGGCTGCAGGTCTTCCGAACGGATGGTCATCATGTCCGACACCTGCTCGACAAGCAGGCCAACGAGCTTGCCGGCGATGTCGGTGACGATGATGGCGGCCCGCTCGGATGGCTCGGTCATGTTCATGCCCAGACGGCAGGCCATGTCGATGACCGGGATCACGGCGCCGCGCAGGTTGATCAGACCCAGCACGTAGGGCGGGGTGTGGGGCATCGGCGTGACCGGTGCCCAGCCGCGGATTTCGCGGATCGCCATGATGTCGATGCAGAATTCCTGTTCGGCCAGGTGGAAGGATACGATTTCGAGATAGGCACCCGACTGCTTGATCGCGTTGGACATGTTCAGAACTCTTCCCAATTCTCTGCAGCCGCCTGTTGCTTGGGGGCGGCCGCTGTGCTGCGGTTCATCGCTCCCGCCACCTTGCTGACAAGTTGCCTGGCGGGAGACGGCTTCGGTAGGGAGGCAGCGGTTGCGACCTCCGGCTTACGGGCGGGAGCGGGGCTCCCGCCAATCTTGAACTGCGCCACCAGCCTCGTGAGGGCTTCGGCGTCGCTGGCAAGTGTGTGGCTTGCGGCATTGGTCTGCTCGACCATGGCAGCGTTCTGCTGCGTGACCTGGTCCATCTGGCTGACGGAGGAATTGATTTCGCCGAGGCCGATCGACTGGTCGCGCGCGGAGGTTACAATCGACTTCACGTGCTCATTGATGCGCGCGACATCCTCGCCGATGCGATGCAAGGCCTCTCCGGTGGCGGTGACGAGCTCAACGCCGGTCTTGACCTCGACATTCGACTTGCCGACCAAAGCCTTGATATCGCGGGCGGCGTCGGCGGCGCGTCCGGCCAGGGCACGGACCTCTTGCGCAACAACGGCAAAGCCCTTGCCGGCATCGCCCGCGCGGGCAGCCTCGACGCCTGCATTCAGCGCCAGCAGGTTGGTCTGGAAGGCGATCTCGTCGACCACGTTGATGATCTTGCCGATCTCTCCGGTCGCGCTTTCGATTCGCTCCATCGCCGCCATGGCATCCGAGACCACAGCGCCGGATTTCTCCGCATAGGTCTTGGCGTTGTCCACCATGTGGCTTGCGTCTTCCGCGCGGCTCGTGGCATTGCGGACGGTGACCGTGATCTGGTCGAGGGCGGCGGATGTCTGCTCCAGGGATGCGGCCTGCTGTTCGGTGCGGCGGGCCAGGTCGTCGGCCGCGCTGCGCATCTGCTGGCTATTGGCCTGGATGGAGTTCGTGTTGCCGGTGATGTCGCTCATCACCTGCTGCAGGCGTTCGGTGACATTGTTGAAATCGGCGCGCAGCTTGTCCAGGTCGCCTTCGAAAGGCACGTCGATGCGGACCGAAAGGTCGCCCTCCGACAGGCGGTTCAAACCAAGGCCGAGCGCGTCGACCACGTTCTTGACCGAAAGGGCATCGGCCTGGCTGACAGCATCGCGCTGGCGGCGCTCCGCATCGTTCTGAACCCGCGCGGCAGCGGCGTTGGCTTCCACGGTCTGTTTTTCGATTGCAGCGCGCCGAAACACATCGGCGGCGCGGGCCATGGAGCCGATCTCGTCCTGCCGGTCAAGCATCTCGACCTGGGTCTCGTAGTCGCCATCGACGATGCGCTGCATGCCGGCGCGAACCGCGCGGATGCCATTGGCAATGGCGTTGCCATGAATGATCTGAAGGACGAGCACCGTGATGAACGCCAGGCCGCCAAGGCCGATCTGGGCATAGAGGGTGTCGCGCGAGCGGGTGGTTGCCTCTGTGACCCGCTCTTCGGCGAGCTTGCCGGCGGCGACGGAGATATCGTGCAGCATGACGCTGATGCGCTCTCCGGCATCATCGATGACGTCGTCGATCTGCGCGTAGCTTTCCTCTGGTGCGCCGGTCTCGATCAGGTTCTTGAGGTCGGTTTCGATGGCCTTGCGAACAAGAGACAGGTCCGCATCGTAGCTGCTCACCTTGCCGGGGTCGCCGAGCCGGGAGGCAACATCCTTCAGGGTCGCGGATCCCGCCTCCAGCAGATCGGACTCTTTCTTGACCGCCGCAAGACGTTCCGGCGATATCTTGCCTTCGCCGCGATCGATGATGCTGTCCATCGCGATCAGCACCAGATTGGTGTTGGCGAGGCGCATTTCGTTGATGCGTTCGTTGGCCTTTTGAACTTCAATTGCGCGGGCAAGCGCGCTGCTGAGACCCGCGCTCTGGTACCAGCCGACGCCGAGCATGGACGCGATGCCAAACACCGCAGCGCCGCCCAGCGTCATGAGGCGTTGTTTGACCGTAAATTTCTTGCCAATCGCATCGCCTAACATGCAAGCCCTCGCGCTCCACGCGTTCCGTCAATCGTACTGCTGGTATCGATCATGCGGAGGCCGGGGGCGATCAACGCGCGGCGGACGTCATATCCAAATAACCCGGATGGGCATCTTCGCTTATCAACTGTCGCCAATATTAGTTAAACTTTCGCTAATACTAAAGGCAGCCGAAGCAATTGCGGGCGGAAACTGCTGTATACTGGGAAGTGTGCGAAGCCCAGATCAGCTAGAAGATCGGGGCGATCGCACGCCGGTAGAGATGCCATGTGGCATGGCCGGCGACGGGCAGGACGACAAGCAGTCCGAGGAAGGCGGGGATCAGCGCGACTAGCGTCAGGCAGGCTATGATGAAGCCGAAGAGCAGCATGGGTGCTGGATTTTCCGCCACGCTGCGCACGCTGGTGATCATGGCCGTGATGAAGTCGATGTCCTGGTCAAGCAGCAGCGGCATCGATATGACGGTTACGGAAAACAGAAGCGTTGCCAGCACGGCGCCGACGATCGTGCCGACGCAGAGAAATGTCAGGCCTTCGGGCGTTGTCGCGATGACGGTTGCCAAGGCGCCGAGCGATGCCGGGATCTTGAAGCCGAGAAACAGCGCCAGCAGCAGGCGCACCTGATAGATCCAGATCCAGAAGATGAACAGCACCGCAAACGCCATCCAGGACAGTTGGCGCTCCCTCTGGCGAAACACTTCGCCGAGGATACCCTGCCAGGTTATGGCGATGCCTGCTTGCCGGCGACGGCTGATTTCGTAAAGGCCGACCGCCACGAAGGGACCGATCAGCGGGAAGCCGATCGCCACGGGGATGATCATCCAGGGCAGGTGATAATAGGCCAGGAAGACGGTGATGAACACGCCGCCGGCTGCATAGATGGCGCCGAAGAACAGACCATAGAGCGGATAGCTCAGGAAATCCGCCCAACCCGCTAAAAATGCCGACTTCACATCGGCAAGCTCCAGCTTGTTGATCTTCAGCTTCGGCGGTATGCCCGTGATGGTCTGCTGTTCCATTCATCCCTCCCAAGACGATTGTGGCACCTTGAATCCTATGGGCAAATCGCTTGTGCAATCCTTGATTTCCGTCAAGCCTTCCCGGAGTTATGACGAAATAGTTGCCACTTTCGCCCTGACACCGGCTGCGTTATCATAGCGCCATGATTGCTGCTGCCATAAGATCATCTGCCTTCTTGCCCTTTGTGGCGCTGTCGGCGCTCGCTGTTGCCGCGGCGGCGATGGCTTTCACAGGCTGGCTGCATTTCGGTGACGCCATCATCCTGTCTCTTTCGGAAACAGGGCTCGCCTACTGTTTTTAGCGGATGGCCGATCGTGCCCGGACACGGGCGGGTAGAACCGAGACAAATGCGCGCGCCCCGGTGTTTTGACCGCCAGTTGATTTGCCTTGAAACGAGGCTCAGCGTATCTGAAGGCGTTTGCCGGAATTGAGCGGCGCAGGAAGGTATTTTATGAAGACGGTACGGGTTGTTCTCTGGGTGGCCGTTCTGGCCTTGGCTGGTGTTTTGGGCTGGCTTACTCTCACCATCACGCAAAGCAAGCAGCAGGTGGCGGATGCGCCCTTCGGCGTTCCGTTCGAACTGGTGGACCAGACCGGAAAGCCGATTACCGAGCAGGCCTTCCGCGGCAAGCCGACCGCGCTGTTCTTTGGTTTCACCCATTGCCCGGAAGTTTGCCCGACGACCCTGTTCGAACTGGATGGCTGGCTGAAGTCAGTCGATCCCTCGGGCACCGGCCTGCAGGCCTATTTCGTCACTGTCGACCCGGAACGCGATACGCCTGAGCTCTTGGGGCGTTACATTTCCAATGTGACTGACCGGGTGAAGGGCATTGCTGGCGATCCCGCAAAGATCGCGGAGGTTATCAAGGGCTTCAAGGTCTATGCCAAGAAGATCCCGACGGACGAAAAGGATCCGAACGGCGACTACACCATGGACCACACCGCCTCGGTCTTCCTCTTGGATGCGCAAGGGCGGTTCAAGGGCACCATTTCCTATGGTGAGAATACCGATGTCGCGCAGCAGAAGCTGGCGAACCTGCTGAAGGGCTGAACCTTTCTCGGCGTTTCTGCTTGCGGGGCTCATGGTTCGGCATTGCAAGGCCATGGCTTGCGTTGTACCCAAACGGCAAAGCAGGCGCGAGCCGCGATGCCGCGCCAAGACCCGCAATCGAAATCGAAAGCCCGACCGTGAGTGAAATCCGCTTATATGTGACGACAGGTGAAAAAGAGGCGACCCGGATCCTCGACGCCATGACCGAGGAGGCGGACTTCGAGGAGTTTGCCGTCGCCACCACCGAGATCGACGAGAAGAACAATGTCTGGGAGGCATCGGTCTATTGTCTCGCAGATGACGAGGGCGATGTCGGCGCGCTGTTCCAGGCCACGGTATCAGGGCTTTACCCGGATTTGGTCGTGGCGCGCGAAGTGATCCCGGATATCGACTGGATCGCCAAGTCACTTGAGGGCTTGAAGCCCGTGCGGGCAGGGCGGTTCCTGGTCCATGGGTCCCACGACCGAGACAAGGTGGCGATCAACGACCTTGCCATGGAAATCGAGGCCGGCCAGGCTTTCGGAACCGGCCATCATGGGACGACGGCCGGCTGCCTTGAGATGATCGAGCAGGTGGTTCGGTCGCGCACGGTCACCAATGCGCTGGATCTCGGGACCGGCAGCGGCGTGCTGGCGATCGGGGTGCGCAAACTTATCAGGGTGCCGGTGCTGGCCACGGATATCGATCCGGTGGCAACGCGGGTCGCGCGGGAGAATGCGCGTCGCAACGGGATTTCCGAGGGCATTGCATTCGAGACGGCACCCGGCTTCCACTCGCCGGCCTTTGGCAAGCATGGTCCGTTCGACCTGATCATTGCCAATATCCTGGCGCGGCCGCTGATGAAGATGGCGCCGCAACTCGTGTCGCATCTGACACCGCGTGGCACGGTGATCCTATCAGGCATCCTGGCGGAGCAGCGCTGGAAGGTGCTGGCCGCTTACAATGGTGTCGGCATGCGCCACATCCGCACCATCTGGCGCAATGGCTGGGTCACGATCCATCTCGGATAAAGGACGCGGGTGCCGATATTGCGATGCAGCGTTGCATCAAAAGCATAACTCAGGCTTTGTGAGACAAAACAAAAGGCGGCATCGGTGATGCCGCCTTTTGTGTGTCAAATCCGCGAGCCCATGGGAGGAGTGCGCTCAAGCGGATTTGGTACTGAACTGACCGCCGACAGAGGGAGAGAATGTCGACGCGGCCAATCCGTTCAGAAAATGTAAGCCGCGGTGCCCTTGCGGCGCAGTTCTTCGCGCGTCAGGCCCATGGAAGCCAGGGTCTTGTCGTCAAGGTTCATCAGCGCGCCGTTGACATAGCGGTTGGCCTGGCGTTCGCGGGCTTCGATTACGCGGTTATAGGCATTGCGGAAAATCGAGTTTGCCATGGAAGTGATCCTTTGGTTCCGAGGTCAATTTTGCCCCCGTTCGTGATTATGAATATAGGCGTTATCGCCGATTTAGGCAGAGGGCTTCCTACATGGGTGTCATGCACTGAATGCAATACTCAGGGGTTTTGCCATCCAAATTTTGTCGAAATGCCTATCTGGCAGGCATGGGGTAAAGGCATTTGCCTTTTGCGATGCAGCATCGTTCTGCCAGTGTGGTCCGCAGATAATAAGCGCGACTCGGATTTTGTCGGTCAGAATGGCGCTCGGGAGTGTCGGCTGCTATAGCTCGCTCATTGATGACAGATAGCAGGCGGTTCGATGTTTCAATCCTTTGAGGTCACTTCCACGCCCCAGTTCGGCCGTTCAAGGCTCGAGGCGCTCAGGGCGCAGTTCGATGCACTCGGCATCGATGGATTCCTGGTGCCGCGTGCCGACGAATACCAGGGCGAATATGTGCCGGCGTCGTCGGAGCGTCTGTCCTGGTTGACGGGTTTCACCGGCTCCGCGGGTGTCGCCCTTGTCATGCGCAACCAGGCGATCGTCTTCGTCGATGGACGCTATGTGACGCAGGTCGCCGAGCAGGTCGATCTGGAGGTGTTTACCCCGGGCGATCTCGTAGGCGAGCCGCCGCACAGATGGATTGCCGCACACGCGACCAAAGGTTTCCGTCTCGGGCTTGACCCGTGGCTGCATACCGGTGCCGAAATCCGCCGGCTGGAGAAGGCTTTGGCTGAGAAGGACGGTGCGCTGGTGCAACTGGCCGCCAACCCGCTCGATGCCATCTGGAGTGACAGGCCGCAGGAGCCGCTGGGGGCGGTGACGATCCAGACCGAAAGCTATGCCGGCCGCCTGGCAAAGGAAAAGATCGCGGAAATTGCCGCGGATCTGGCAGAGCGCAACCTCAAGGCCGCCCTGGTCACCGACCCGTCGTCGGTCGCCTGGATCTTCAATATCCGTGGCGCGGATGTGCCGCACACGCCCCATCCCCTCGCGAGGGCCATCATACTGGCTGACGGCTCCGCGGACATCTTTCTCGACAAGCGCAAGACCGGCATCGAGGCCGAGGCCTATCTGGGACAGCTCGGTGTGCAGCGGGAACCGCAGGCGCTTTCCGATCGGCTGGCTGCCCTGTCGGCGGGCGGCGGGCGGATCCTCGTCGATCCGGACCTGACGCCTTTTGCGCTGTCGGAGCTCATCCGTCGCGAAGGCGGCGTCGTCGTGGAAGGCAATGACCCAGCCAAGCTGCCACGCGCGGTGAAGAATAGCGTGGAGCTGAACGGGTCGGCGGCGGCGCATCTGCAGGATGGCGTGGCCATGGTGGAGTTCCTGCACTGGCTCGACCAGCAGCATCCCGGCAGCATTACCGAAATCGATGCGGCGCGGGCGCTGGAAGCAGCACGCGCCCGGGTCGGCGAGCGGATGCAGAATCCGCTCAAGGATATTTCCTTCGATACGATTTCCGGCGCCGGACCGCATGCGGCCATCATGCATTACCGGGTGACGACCGAAAGCGACCGGCCGATCAAGGGCGGGGAGCTGTTCCTGATCGATTCCGGAGCGCAATATGTCAACGGAACCACAGACATCACCCGGACGGTGGCCATCGGCGCGGTGCCGGAGGAGCAGAAACGGTTCTTCACACTGGTGCTCAAGGGCATGATTGCGATCAGCACGGCGCGTTTCCCAAGGGGCACCCGCGGCTGCGATCTCGATCCGCTGGCGCGCATCGCCTTGTGGAAGGCAGGCGCCGACTTTGCCCATGGCACAGGCCACGGCGTCGGTTCCTATCTGTCGGTCCATGAAGGGCCACAGCGGATTTCGCGGCTGTCGACGCAGGAGCTGCTTCCCGGCATGATCCTGTCCAATGAGCCCGGCTATTACCGGCCCGGCGCCTTCGGTATCCGCATCGAGAATCTCGTCTATGTGCGGGAACTGGAGCCGGTCGAGGGCGGCGATATGCCGATGATGTCCTTTGGCACGCTAACCTTCGTGCCGATCGACCGGTATCTCGTCGTGACCGATCTTCTGACTCGCGAGGAAATCCGCTGGCTCGACGCCTATCACCAGAAGGTGCGTGAGGAACTGATGCCGCTGCTGCACGGGCATGAGGTCCGGGCCTGGCTGGAGCGTGCGACCCAGCCCTTCGACTGACTGATACCGTCAGCCTAGATAGGCGCGGGCGATGGCAAGAGTAATCCATCCGGCCACGAGCATCGGTATGCCCGTGGTGCGGAAGGCGACCAGAAACGCGACCGCCATGGCGATCTGCATATCGAGCCCGCCGTAAAAGAAGGCGGGAGCGACAAGGGTCGTCAGAACCGCGGCAGGAACGGCGTTCAGCGCCGCCTCAAGGCGCGGCGGCACGGATTTCATGCGCGAAATCAGGAGATGGCCGGATATACGCGTCAGATAGGTTGCGACCGCGCCGGCGAGGATCGTCAGGACGATCTTGAGGTCATAGAGTTCGCTCACGCCTTTGCCTCCTTCTCGACTGCCTCTTGCTCCTTCTTGGGCGGTAAGAGGGCCGCCAGCGCAATGCCGGCGAAGGCGCCGATGCTGACATGCCAGGGCGATCCCACGAAATGCATGGCGGCGACCGACACGGTGGCGCTGACAGCCACAATCGGCATGAAATTGCTGCGCTGGCGGAAGCCGAGGACCAAACCCATGAAATAGATCGGCATGAGGACATCAATGCCGAGCGCCTTGGGATCGCCGATCAACTGGCCAAACATCGCGCCGACGGCCGTCATGCCGACCCAGGAGCAATAGATGACGGCGCCAAGCCCGATATACCAGGTGAAGGTGACCGGTTTGCCGCTTTCGCTGCGCGTAAGCGACAGAGCGAATTGCGGATCGGTGAGCAGGAAGAAAGACAGGTAGCGCTGAAACGGAGAGAAGCTCGCAAAGAGAGGACTGGCCGCCGCCGAATAGAGGATATGCCGGAAGTTCACCGCAAAAACCGACAGGACGATCAGCCATGCCGGAACGGAGTGGTTGAACAATTCGATGCCGACAAGCTGGCTTGCCCCGGCGAAGATCGTCGCGCTCATCAGGATCGCCTCGATCACCGACTGGCCGTTGCCGACGGCCAGGGCGCCGAACAGGACGGCCATGGGAACCGTGGAAACGAGGATCGGCAGGCTGGCGCGTGCGCCCTCTAGGAAAACAGTACGCATGATGCTCTTTCTTTCGCAGCCACCCGGATTACGGTGCGTTGCCAGAATCGACAATTCAATTTCACTGATGGGTCGATTGAAACGGGTGAAGCGCCACAGATCGAGGGGGAGGCAATCGTGATGCTGTCTGATTTCACGAAAGAAGAAATGGCGGACCTGATCGATCGCGCCAGAGCATTTCTGCAAATGGAGTTCGACCTCACGGCAGGGCGGTTCGAGGTCGAGGCGCTAATCGCCTTCTTCGCGGAGGAAGTGGGCGTGCGCGCCTACAACAAGGGGCTTGCCGATGCGCAGGCCGTACTGATGGCGAAGGTCGATGACATCAACGATGCTATCTATCAGCTTGAGCGGCAGCCAAAGTCCTGATTCTGATCAGGCCTTCTTCGGCCTGACCTGGAAGGTGTGCTCCGGGCCGGGGAAGGCGCGGGCCTTCACCTCGGCGGCGTAGCTCTCCACGGCTTGGTCGATCGTCACCGCGAGTTCCGCATAATGCTTGACGAAGCGCGGCTTGAAGTCGTTGAACAGGCCCAGCATGTCATCAGACACGAGGATCTGCCCGTCGCAGGCTGGCGATGCGCCGATGCCGATCGTGGGCACGGACAGGGCTGCGGTGATCTCCCGCGCCAGCGGCTCGACGGTTCCTTCAATCACCATGGCAAAGGCGCCGGCGCGAGCAACGGCGGCGGCATCATTGCGGATCTTGTCGGCCTCGACGGTGTCATGGCCCTGCGAGCGATAGCCGCCATGGGTGTTGACCTGCTGCGGCATCAGGCCGACATGGGCGAGCACGGGCACGCCCCGGTCCGTCAGGAAGGCGATGGTGTCGGCCATTTCAGCGCCGCCCTCAAGCTTGACCGCGTCGCAGCCGGTTTCCTTCATGATGCGGGCGGCCGTCCGAAAGGCCTGTTCACGGCTTTCCTGATAGCTGCCGAATGGAAGATCGACGACGACGCAGGCGCGGGATACGCCGCGCATGACGGCCTGGCCATGGGCGATCATCATCTCGACAGTGACACCAACAGTGGTTTCCAGCCCATAGAGGACCATGCCCAGGCTGTCGCCGACCAGGAGAAGATCGCAATGCCGGTCGAAGATGCGCGCCGTCGGCGTGGTATAGGCGGTGAGCGAGACGATCGGACGCTCGCCTTTGAGCGCGGTGACATTCGCCGGCGTCAAACGCTTCTGGCGGGGTGGTGTACTCATCTCAGGCAGCCTCCATGTCCTTGCTTGCCGTCTGCGCCTTGCCGATGACCCTGTTGTCCAGCAGCCGGGTCTTGCCGATGCGGATGAACAGCAGCACGAGGATCGGACCCGTGGCCGATGGCATCGGCTCCAGGGTATCGGGGTGGCAGATGGCGACGATCTCGGCCATTGCCAGCGGTTCGCTGGCAATGAAAGCCCGGACGGCTTTTTCGAGTTCGGCGATGTCGGTCATGCCGGCGCTGACCAGCCGTTCCGCTTCATCAAGGGCGCGCGGCACGATCACGGCCGCCGCCCGTTCCTGTTCTGAAAGATAGACATTGCGCGAGGAGCAGGCGAGGCCATCTGCCTCACGCACTGTGGGCACCGGCACGACGCGCACTGGCTGGGCGAGGTCCTCGACCATGCGCCTGATGATCGCCACCTGCTGGTAATCCTTCTCGCCGAAATAGGCGGAATCCGGCTGGACGATGTTGAACAGCTTCGTCACAACAGTCGCGACGCCGGCAAAATGTCCGGGGCGCGCTTCGCCTTCCAGTTGCGAGCCCAGCGTTGGTACATCGACCACCGTCTGCATCGGGCGCGGATACATATCAGTGACCTCAGGCGCGAACAGAAAGTCGACACCGGCCGCTTCCAGCATGGCGCTGTCGCGCGGGAGGTCGCGGGGATAGCGCGCGAGGTCCTCATTGGCGCCAAACTGCAGGGGATTGACGAAAATCGAGACGACGGTAACCGCGTTTTCGGCTTTGGCCCGTGCAACGAGCTGCATGTGACCCTGATGCAGGTAGCCCATGGTCGGGACAAAGCCGATGGTGCGGCCCTGGAGCCGCGACGGCTGCAGCTTGCGACGCAGTTCCTCGATCGATGTCACCGTCTCCATTTCCGGCTCCTCCTCCAGGACATGGTGCGGGCCGGTCGGGTCGCGGCCGCTGGCCGGTCCCCTAGCGCGGATGGCAGGCGAATGCAATCGCGTCCGATCGGACTATGCGCCTGCCTTGAGCAGGTCGGTGCTTTGGGTCACTGCAATTCCGGCTGCCTTCATCTCGGCAATGGCGCGGATGACGCCGGCCGGATCGATGCCACGGGATCCATCCTCGATGAAGCGGACCCTGACGCCCGGAAGCATCTCGACGGCATCGAGCGCGGAAAACTTGACGCAGTAATCCGTGGCAAGGCCCATGACATCTAGCTCGCGCACGTCGCGGGATGCCAGGTAGCCGGCGAGGCCCGTCAGAGCCGAGCGGTCATTGTCGCGAAAGGCGGAATAGCTGTCGACGGCGGGATTTTCGCCCTTGCGCTGCACGTGGTCGATACGCTTCGTGTCCAAACCGGGATGGAATTCGGCGTCGCCGGTGCCCTGGACGCAATGGTCGGGCCACAGCACCTGGGGCTTGCCTGACAGTTCGCCCATGTCGAAGGGTTTCGCGCCGGGATGGCTTGAGGCGAAGCTGCCGTGTCCGGGCGGATGCCAATCCTGCGAGGCGACCACCAGATCATACTGTCCCGATGCCATCAGCGCGTTGGCCACCGGCACCACCTCATCGCCTTGCGCCACCGGCAGATTTCCACCGGGGCAGAATCCGTTCTGAATATCGATGACAAGTAGGGCCTTGGTCATGAAATCTCCTGGGCTGTCATGGTCCTAACATTGCAAGCCCTGTTGCTGCGATCAAGAGCGCAAGCGCTTACCCGCAGACATTGGCCGCGCCGGCTGCGCCATGCGGAACTTTCGCACGAGTTGAAAGTTTAATCCTCAAATGAACGAGGAGACTCCCATGAAAAACTTCATCAAACCCGTCTTTGTCGCCGGTCTGGCGTCGATCATGTCGCTCACCTCGATGTTGCCGGCCGCCGCGGCGCCGTTGCCGGTCGTGAAGGTGCAGCAGGCATCAGACGTCGAGCAGGTTCAGTATCGCCGCCACTGGGATGATCGTCGTGGCTGGCATCGCGGTCACCGCGGCTATCGGGATTATCGTCCGGGCTATCGTCGCCACAATGATGGCTGGTGGTATCCGTTGGCTGCCTTCGGTGCCGGTGCCATTATCGGTGGCGCGATCGCTGCTCCGCCGCGCGCCTATTCCGGCGGCAATGCCCATGTGCAGTGGTGCGCAAACCGCTACCGGACCTATCGCGCCTACGACAATACCTATGTGCCGCGTGCCGGCGTTCGCGCCCAGTGCATGTCGCCCTACCGGTAATTTTCAACATACACTTTTCGAAAGGCGGCGCTGTGCCGCCTTTTTTCGTTGCGGTGTCGATTTTATTGGAAGTTGACTGCCGTCGGTGTTGGCGCCACAGAGCAGCACAGCGACCCGTTCGTTTGGATCGGGTTTATAGGCCCCTGATAGCAGGGCCGCAAAGGCGGCGGCGCCGCCTGGCTCAAGCACCATGCGTAAGGTGTTCCAGCAGGCGATCTGGGCATCCCGGATTGCCTGGTCGGTGACCAGCACCGATTGCCCAACATGCTGTCTGGCGATCTCGAACACCCGCCCACCGACCTGTTTCGGGGCAAGCGAATCCGCCGCAATGCCCTCCGTCGGTGCGTCGACCGGGTGGCCTGCCTGCAGCGCCATATGCAGCGTTGGCGCGCCTTCAGGCTCCACGGCGACAATCTTGATGCGGCTCTGGTACCAGGCGGAGACGCCTCCGATCAGCCCGCCGCCGCCGACCGCAACCAGCAGGGTGGTGATCTCAGGCAGTTGCTCTTCGATTTCACGCCCCAGCGTGCCCTGGCCGAGCAATGTGGTCACGTCATCGAAGGCATGTATGGGACGCGCGCCCGTTTTTCTGGCGAACTCTTCGCTTACCGCAAGGGCATCGGCATAGCGTTCACCGCCGACAACCAGTTCCGCGCCATAGCTGCGGATGCGGTCGAGCTTGGCGGGTGAGGTGATGGACGGCACGAAGATGGTGGCCGCCACACCCAGCTTCTGGGCAGCATAGGCAACCGCGGCGCCGTGATTGCCTCCGGAGGCGGCCACGACACCGGCATCCGGCACGGCCTCGCCCAGCAGGCCCGAAAAAGCCCCGCGCACCTTGAACGATCCCGAATGCTGCAGGCATTCCAGCTTCAGATCGACCGGCATCGGCTCCATGCCGAAATCGGCAAGATTGACCGACAGCACCGGCGTCTGCCGGACAAAGGGAATGATGCGGCTCGCCGTCTCCGCGATGCGTTCCGGCGTGATCGAGATGTCATTGGTCATGGAAATTCCTATTGCTTTCACCGCAGCCTTTTAGACGCGGATGGTGTCTGTGCCGGTCGGAGGGCGCGAGACGATTTTTTCGTTCAGCCCGGCACCGCCGGGACGTCACGACGCAGGTCGGGCTCGTCGTGAATGAAGGTAATGTTGAGCGACGCGTTGATCTCATCTTCGGGGCGGGGTGGGGCGTCTGGCAGCGTTTTTAGCAGGGCGATGCTCTCGTCGTCCAGTCGCACGCCAATCTCGGCGATGCGCTGGCTCAGCACAGCGAAGCGTCCAGGCGACAGGGCGAAATGCACCGTGGCGGCAATGTTGGAGAACAGGCTGTGGTTGCTGACCCAGCCGCCGGCGGCAGAGATGGCGTCATTGATATCAGCCATCACCTGGTGGCGGTTGTGCCGGGTCACGCCTGACAACATCACGATTTTCAATCGCATCTCGACCCGCCCCCTCTTTGTCCTCATGGCCCTAGCGGACCAAGCCTAGCTTACTTGATGAGTCGACATTGAAAAGCGATTTGAGCATTCGCGCCGCGAGGCGGAACATTTTCGGATGTCAGGCGTTTGTTCGGCTAATCATCCGTTTCCCATCGCGGAAGCCTCATCACGTAAATATTCAGGATATTGATATGGCTATCATATTGACCGCACTCGTTTTCGGCCTGCTGGGCCTCGTGCTCGGCATAGGCGGCGGTCAGTTGGTGATGCTCGGTGGAAGTCCCTATTATCTGGTCGCCGGCATTGTCTTTCTGGCGACCGGCGTTTTGCTGTTCATGCGCAGGCCGCAGGCCTTGATGCTCTACGGCATCTTCATCGTGGCCAGCCTGGCCTGGGCGATCTGGGAAGTTGGTTTCGATTGGTGGCAACTCGGCACGCGCGGCGGACTGGTGGTGCTTGCCGGAATCTGGCTGATGACTCCCTGGATACGCCGCCCTCTGGGCTTTGTCGGCGTCACGGGCAACCGCTATCCGGCGCGGCCATGGCCTGTCGCAATCCCGGTGCTTCTGGCGGTCGTCGTTGCCGGCTATTCCCTGAGCTTCGACAGCTATGACAAGGTCGGCGCCCTGCCGACGGAGAAAGTCACTGACGTGGTCAGCTATGGCGGCAACGTGCCCGATGGCGAATGGCATCAGTATGGCCGCACGCCCTATGGCCAGCGCTATTCGCCGCTCACCCAGATCACCGTCGACAATGTCGATCAGTTGCAGGAGGCCTGGCGCTACCAGACAGGCGACGTGAAGCTGCCGGAGGATGTCGGCGAGACCACCTATCAGGTCACACCGCTCAAAGTGGGAAACACGCTCTATCTCTGCACGCCGCATAACTGGGCAATCGCCATCGATGCCGCGACCGGCAAGGAGAAATGGAAATACGATCCCAATGCGGGCCTCAATCCTGACCGTCAGCACCAGACTTGCCGCGGCGTGACTTACTATGCCGATCCGGCTGCCACTGCTGGTGCCGCCTGCGCGACCAGGGTCTACCTGCCGACATCGGATGCGCGTCTGATTGCGCTCGACGCGCAAAACGGATCGGTCTGCGAGAGCTTCGCCGATCGCGGCACGCTGCGCCTCGAGCAGGGCATGCCCTACAATCCCGCCGGCTATTACTATTCCACGTCGCCGCCTGTGATCGCTGCCGGGAAGATTATCATCGGCGGTGCGGTCAATGACAACTACTCGGTCAAGTCGCAGTCGGGTGTCATCCGCGCCTTCGACGTCAATAGCGGTGCATTGATCTGGAACTGGGATTCGGGCAATCCGACCCAGACGGCGCCACTGCCGGAGGGCCAGACTTATTCCGCGAACTCCCCGAATAGCTGGTCGGTGTTTTCGGTCGATGAGCAGTTGGGGCTTGTCTACATTCCACTGGGCAATCAGGTCCCGGACCAGATCGGCATCGGCCGCAGCGAGAGTGTCGAAAAATATTCGTCCTCGATCGTCGCGCTCGATATCAACACCGGCGCTGATCGCTGGGTTCGCCAGACGGTTCATCACGATCTCTGGGACATGGACGTGCCGGCCCAGCCCGTCTTGCTTGATATCACGCGGTATGGCGCGGTCGTGCCGGCGCTCGTCGGGCCGACCAAACAGGGCGACATCTATGTTCTCGACCGCCGCACCGGCGATCCACTCATTCCCGTTACCGAACAGCCGGCACCGGGCGGCGCGATCGAGGACGATTTCGCTGCTCCGACGCAGCCGCTGTCGGGCTTGAGCTTCCGTCCGCCCAAGATGGAAGAACGCAACATGTGGGGCGTCTCGCTGATCGACCAGATGCTGTGCCGCATCCAGTTCCGTCAGTTGAGATATGAAGGCCAGTATACGCCGCCGTCATTGCAGGGGACGCTGGTCTATCCCGGCAACTTCGGAACCTTCAACTGGGGTTCGGTCGCCGTCGATCCGGAGCGGCAGGTCATGTTTGGGATGCCTACTTATCTCGCTTTCACGTCGAAGCTCGTTCCGCGCGACCAGATCCCGCCGAAGTCCGCCGATCAGAAGGCGAGCGAGCAGGGGCTGAACAGGAATGAAGGGGCGGCCTATGGCGTCTAT
The DNA here is from genome assembly GCF_900176345.1 of Rhizobium sp. RU36D. Classification (GTDB taxonomy): domain Bacteria; phylum Pseudomonadota; class Alphaproteobacteria; order Rhizobiales; family Rhizobiaceae; genus Allorhizobium. The sequence goes on along the minus strand of NZ_FWXU01000003.1, from coordinate 75,242 downwards.
ATGGGGCCGTTCCTGTCGCCGCTCGGCATTCCCTGCCAGGCGCCGCCATGGGGCACGGTCGCCGGCGCAGATCTTCGGACGGGCGAGATCACCTATCAGCACCGCAACGGCACCATCTACGACATGACGCCGCTGCCGCTTCCGATCAAGGTCGGGGTTCCCGGCATCGGCGGGCCGATGATCACCAAGGGCGGTGTCGTCTTCCTGGGCGCCGCGGTGGACAACTACCTGCGTGCCTACGACCTCACCACCGGCAAGGAATTGTGGAAGTCGCGACTGCCGGCCGGCGGGCAGGCGACGCCCATGACCTATTCGCTGGATGACGGCAAGCAATATGTCGTCATGGTGGCCGGCGGACACGGCTCTGTTGGCACCAAGCCCGGTGACTTTGTGATCGCCTACAAGCTGCCTTAGCCCCGCCCGCATTCGAAGTTACGAGGAGAGGGTCCCTGGGCACCGATTCGGTGCTCGGGGACAGTCTCGTTCGGACCTTTGTTCTTCTTGGCCGAGACTGATGCATGCCTGCGGTGGAGCGATCGGAGACAACATCTCTCCTGAAGTCAACCGATCGTTAACCATCGCCATCCTATTGAAGAGACTCACAGTCAGGATGGTGCACATGTCAGATGTAACAAGCGGGCAGGAAGCCCGGTCCGTAGTCAGTTTCTTCCCCCTTGCCTGGCGGCAGGATCTCGTCAAACGCTCGGCCATCGCGCTCGACAATCATCACGGAAATGCAGCAATCGACTTCTGGCGGAATACCTGCCGGGACCTGGGTGCCGAACTGATCGCCCGCGGCTGCCCCGAAGAAGAAATGCGCCTGCAAATTCTCGATTTCCAGGCCGCCGTCCAGGTTGAACTCCTGGAAATGCACCGGGCAGAATTGGCCCGCGGCTGAGACCGCAGGCCGTTCATCTTCTCATCGTCAGGCGACAAGCGCCTGTTCGTTCTGCCGCATGCGCCGCTCAGCGCGGCTTGCAGGCTTGGCCGCCAGACGGTAGCCCGCGAGCCGCGCAATCGGCGCGAGCGCGGTGCACAAGACTTTCTGCGCCCATACCGGCGGGCCGGAAATGTAAAGGTGATCGCGAAAAGCGTTGAGCGCGAGCGCGATCGGCAGCAGCTTCACCGAGCCATCCGGCTTGAAATAGGCAGGATATTCCGATGTCCAGCGCGCCAGATTCAGGAAGAAGCGCAGATGCTCCTGGGCATTGACAAAGGTGACTGTCAGGTGGGTTTCCCCGTCAAAGGCGTTGCGGAAGAAATGGCTGGCACCCTTCGGGACCGTGATCGACTGTCCGGCCACCGCCACGTGTTCTTGCCCGTCGATCATCACCATGACGCAGCCGCTGTTGACGGTGAAGATCTCGTCGGTTTCCGGATGGATGTGGGCGATGGCATTGCCGCCACCGGAACCGCCCTTGCCGAGCACGACATCCATACGGCTTGATATCGTTCCCTCATAGGGATGGGTGAAGACGAACGTCTCCTTGTTGTAAGGATTGAGAATACGGGTATTGGCTGGCACAAGCGCTTTGCGCATGGCGTCTCTCCTGGTCTATGTTGAACGTGTGATGAGCCTGCAAACACGTTTTGCGGGCAGTGACAGCCATGTATTCTCGAAGCGTTTTACGTTCAAACACCGTTTTTGCCGCCACGTTCACCGGATTTGCATAACCGATCATGGACCCCGCCAACGTTGACGATTTGCGCTATTTGCTCGCGGTGGCCGAGACGGGCTCGACACTGCAGGCATCGAAAGTTCTAAAGGTAAGCCAGAGCACCGTTTCGCGACGGATCGCCGCTTTGGAGGATAGCCTGAGGGTGCAACTCTTCGACAAGCGCCGGACCGGTTATGACCTGACGGAGGCGGGCGCCGCGCTCATCGGGCCGGCGGAGGCCGTGCGCGACGCTATGGCGGCTTTCTCTCGGGCTGTCGGCAGTCTTTCGCGGGAGATTTCGGGTGTCGTACGCTTCACCACCAATGATGTCTTGGCGGGCCTCATGCTGCCGGATCTGATCATACGGTTGAGGGAGGCCTAACCTCAGGTGCGCCTTGAAGTGGATACCAGCAACGTGTTGCGCGACCTGGCCGGCGGCGAGGCCGATGTCGCATTGCGCGCCGCGCCGGCGCCAACCGAGGCCGGGCTGGTCGGCCTGAAAGTGGTAGAGGATCACTGGAGCCTCTATTGCTCGCGCGCCTATGCCGAGCGTCACGGATGTCCGCGCAGCGTCGAGGATCTGTCCGATCATTCGCTGATTGGAATCGATACGCATGCCCGTGGCAGGCCGATTTTCGATTGGGCCAGCCGGCATTTTCCGCCGGAGACGCTGCTGCTGCGACAGAATACGGTGCCTGCGGCTTTCGCGAGCGTCCGCAACGGCTTAGGGGTGGGGTTCTATTCCGAATTCATTGCGGCCGGTGATCCCGAGCTGGTGCTATGCTTCCGTCCGCCCGTAGCGCCGGCGGCTGAAATCTGGCTGGTCACCCACGAGCGCATGCGCAACGTTCCCCGCGTTCGCGCCGTCGTGGACGTGTTGAAGACGCTGGTGAAGGAGCGCGTTGCCGCAACTGTGAACACATAGGCTTGCTGCCTGATCGTTCGTCCGGCGATCCATCGTGGATCTTGATGCGTTATGCGCCTGTGTTCACCAGCCGCCCGGATTGCCATGCCTGCCTGCCGAAACCTCATCTTCATTCTGGGCGACCAGCTCTCTCACTCGATCTCCAGCCTTGAAGGGGCCGATCCGGCACGCGATGTCATCCTGATGTGCGAGGTGGCCGAGGAAACGACCTATGTGCGCCATCATCGCAAGAAGATCGTCCTGATCCTCTCGGCCATGCGCCATTTCGCTGAGGAATTGCGCGCCGAAGGCTATGAGGTGCGGTATGTCAGGCTCGATGATGCCAACAATTCAGGCTCCTTCACCGGAGAGTTGGAACGGGCGATCAAGGCGCTTAAGCCGCAGCACCTGATCGTCACCGAGCCTGGCGAATGGCGGGTGCTGGACGCGATGCGGTCCTGGGAGACGACCTACAAGCTCCCTGTCGATATCCGCCCGGACGGCCGGTTTCTCTGCTCCCACAAGGACTTCCAGGCGTGGGCGGAAGGACGGCGGGAACTGACGATGGAGTTCTTCTATCGCGAGATGCGGCGGCGCACAGGTCTCTTGATGGATGGCGCGCAGCCGGTCGGCGGGCGCTGGAACTACGATGCCGAGAACCGCAAGCCGGCCAAACCCGATCTCTTCCGGCCTCCACGGCCAAGTTTTCCGCCTGACAGCATCACGAAGGAAGTCATGGACCTGGTTGATGCGCGGTTCCCCGATCATATGGGCAAGGCGGCAGGCTTCAACTTTCCGGTCACGCGGGATGAGGCACAGCGCGCGGCGGACAGCTTCCTTGCTTCGTTTCTTCCGCAGTTCGGCGAAACCCAGGATGCCATGCTGAAGGGAGACCCGTTCCTCAACCACGCGCTTCTGTCCTTTTCGATCAATCTCGGTCTGCTCGATCCCTTGGCACTCTGTTGGGCCGCCGAGCGCGAATATTTCGAGGGTCGCGCGCCGCTGAATGCGGTCGAGGGCTTCATCCGGCAGATCATCGGCTGGCGGGAATATGTGCGCGGCGTCTACTGGCTGTTCATGCCCGAATACGCCAGGCGCAATTATCTCGGGTCCAGCAGACCGCTGCCGTCCTTCTTCTGGACCGCCGAAACCAAGATGGCCTGCCTTGCCACGGTGATCGGCGAGACGATCGACAATGCCTATGCCCACCATATCCAGCGGCTGATGGTGACGGGCAATTTCGCCATGTTGGCAGGCCTTGATCCGCATGCGCTGCATGAATGGTATCTGGAGGTCTATGCGGATGCGTTCGAATGGGTGGAAATGCCGAATGTGATCGGCATGAGCCAGTTCGCCGATGGCGGGCTGCTTGGTTCCAAGCCCTATGCGGCCAGTGGTGCCTATATCTCGCGCATGTCCGACTATTGCGACGGCTGCCGTTATGACGTGCGAAAGAAGAGCGGGGAGGGGGCGTGCCCCTTCAACGCGCTCTATTGGGACTTTCTCGACCGTAATGGTGAGAAGCTGCGCGGCAACCGGCGCCTTGCGCAGCCCTATGCGACCTGGCTCCGGATGGAGGAGGGGCAGAGGGAGACCTATAGGCGCAGTGCGCAGGCCTTCCTGGCAAAGCTCGACGCCGGAGAGGTCGTCTGACGTTTCCGCACAAGGCAAGGAGTGGCCCATGCCGGGCAAGATGATGCGTAAGGAAAATCTGCCGACCAAGACCTGCGCCGCCTGCGGAAGGCCCTTCGCCTGGCGCAAGAAATGGGCGAGGGATTGGGACAATGTCCGCTTTTGCTCCGACCGCTGCCGCGGGCAAAAGGCGGGGAAAGGTCCTGGCAAGGGCTGACGAAGCTGTTGGCAAGGGCGCCGACAGGTTGCGCTTTGCGCGGCAACTCCGTTAAGAACCGCGCTGTTCAAGAAGCGATCGGTGACCCCTTGGCCAAACTGCATTTCATCTATGCCACCATGAATGCTGGCAAATCTACGCTCCTGCTCCAGGCGGCCTATAATTACCAGGAACGGGGCATGCGCATTGCCAAGTTCATCAGCGCTCTCGACAACCGGGCGGGCAAGGGTTTTATCGGCTCGCGGATCGGGCTTCGGGCCGAGGCCGATGCCTTCGGGCCGGACGAGGACCTCTACGACGCAATCTCACGTGACCATGCCAATGGGCCGCTTTCCTGCGTGTTCGTCGACGAAGCGCAGTTTCTAACGACCGAGCAGGTTTGGCAACTGGCCCGGATTGTCGATGCGCTTGACATCCCTGTCATGGCCTATGGTTTGCGCACGGATTTTCGCGGCGAGCTGTTTCCGGGTTCCCGCGGGCTACTCGCCGTCGCCGACGAACTGACCGAAGCCCGCTCCATCTGCCATTGCGGCCGTAAGGCCACCATGGTGGTGCGCATGGGCGAGGATGGAAAGGCGCTGAAGGACGGCGCACAGGTGATGATCGGCGGCAACGAAACCTACACCTCGCTCTGCCGCCGCCACTGGCGCGTGGCGATGGAAATGGAGTAGGCGTTAGCCCGTGCCTCCAACGGGTAGCTTCAGGGAGATCAGGTCATGGCCGTCGACCAACAAAGTCGGCGCCAAGAGCACTACGGTTTCCAGGGTCTTGGGGCGCTCATCAACCGATCAACGCCGGGACCCGCCGCCGGCCGGTCCAGGACGGCAATATAATGAGCATAGGCGTCCGGATCGACTCGGATGAGGGTATGATCCAGCAAGGCGTCCTCGGCTGCACGCCGGGCGGCATCGATCATGAAATCCGAGCGCGTCTTGCCTTGGCTTTTGGCTGCGCGATCAATCAACGCCCTGATGTCTTCACGCATACGCAAGTTGACCGCACGTTTGTGAGGTTCCGCCCTAATTTTATGCGGCATCTTCAGGCTCCTGCCGTCAACCGGTGCATACACATTGGGTATAACATGGTGAGAGCGCCCACAATATCATGCCGCCTCACACCGCCGTCACGAAACCGTCCAGCACGCGCTTCTCACCCGCCCGGTCGAAATTGATCGTCAGCTTGTTGCCCTCGACACCCATGACATTGCCGTTGCCGAACTTCATGTGGAAGACGCGGTCACCGACGGAGAATTTCGAGGGTTCCGAAGTGGTGGACTTGGCCACCAGTTCGCCCTCGATGGTTTTGGCGCGCGGGCCGGACTCGCCGTAGCCGATGCGCTCGACGGCATGGCCGGAGCGATTGCCCCAGTTGTTGCGGGTGGCCTCGGTCTTGTTTTCCTGGGCGCGCTTCCAGCCGGGCGTCGAATAGCTGTTCTGGAAGGGTTCGGCCTTGTCGAAACGCGACTGGCCATAGGGGTTACGGCCATAGCCGCCATAGGATTGCTCGGCCTCTGCAACCTCCACATGGGAGGGGGGCAGTTCGTCCAGGAAGCGCGAGGGCATGGTGGATTGCCACATGCCGTGGATGCGACGGTTGGACACGAACCAGATGTGGCAGCGGCGCTTGGCCCTGGTAATGCCGACATAGGCGAGGCGGCGCTCTTCCTCGAGGCCGGCACGTCCGCCTTCGTCGAGGGATCGCTGGTGGGGGAACAGGCCTTCCTCCCAGCCGGGCAGGAACACTGTTTCGAATTCCAGGCCCTTGGCCGAATGCAGGGTCATGATCGAGACCGCGTCCAGATCGGCGTTCTGCTCGGCATCCATGACCAGAGAGACATGCTCGAGGAAGCCGCGCATGCTCTCGAAGGCTTCCATCGAGCGGATCAGTTCCTTGAGGTTGTCAAGGCGGCCCGGAGCCTCTGCCGACTTGTCGTTCTTCCACATGTCGGTGTAGCCGGATTCTTCAAGTATCTGTTCAGCCAGCTCGATATGCGGAGTCGTTTCAAGCAGTTCGCTCCAACGGCGAAAGCTCTGAATCACGTCGAACAGCGCCTTCCGGGCTTTCGGCTTCAGCTCGTCCGTCTCGATGATATCCGCGGCGGCGGCCAGCATCGGCACGTCGCGAGCGCGGGCATAGTCGTGCAAGGCGCGGATGGTCGTATCACCAAGGCCGCGTTTCGGCGTGTTGACGATACGCTCGAAGGCGAGGTCGTCCGCCGGCTGGCAGACCAGCCGGAAATAGGCCATGGCGTCGCGAATTTCGAGCCGCTCATAGAAGCGCGGGCCGCCGATCACGCGGTAGTTCAGTCCGAGCGTCACGAAGCGATCTTCGAATTCGCGCATCTGGAACGAGGCGCGCACCAGGATCGCCATGTTGTTCAGGGGGTGCTTGTCGCGCTGGAGCTGCTCGATCTCCTCGCCGATGGCGCGGGCTTCCTCTTCCGAATCCCAGGCGGCGTGGACAATGACCTTCTCATCGTCGGGATCGACGCGATCGGTGAACAGCGTCTTGCCGAGACGGCCTTCATTATGGGCAATCAGATGGCCGGCGGCGCCGAGAATATGTTCCGTCGAGCGGTAGTTCCGTTCGAGCTTGATGACCTTGGCCCCGGGAAAATCCTTCTCGAAGCGCAGGATATTGTCCACCTCCGCGCCGCGCCAGCCATAGATCGACTGGTCGTCGTCGCCCACGCAGCAGACATTCTGCGGCACGTTCGGCGGGCGCTGTGCCAAGAGCCGCAGCCACATATATTGGGCGGTGTTGGTGTCCTGGTACTCATCGACCAGGATGTATTTGAAGCGCCCGTGATAGTCCTTCAGGATATCCGGATTGGCGCGGAACATGCGGATCGGATGCAGCAGCAGGTCGCCGAAATCGCAGGCGTTCAGCGTCTTGAGCCTGGCCTGATAGGCCGCATAGAGCTCACGGCCCTTGCCATTGGCAAAAGCGCGGGCGTCGCCTTCCGGAATCTGGGAGGGGTCCAGCCCCTTGTTCTTCCAGGTGTCGATCATGCCGGCGAACTGCTTGGCCGGCCAGCGCTTGTCGTCGATACCTTCGGCCTGGATCAGCTGTTTGATCAGGCGCACCACGTCATCGGTGTCGAGAATGGTGAAATCGGAGCGCAGGCCGACCATCTCGGCATGGCGGCGCATGATCTTGACGCCGATGGAGTGGAAGGTGCCGAGCCATGGCATGCCTTCCACCGCCCCGCCGACCAGAAGGCCGATGCGTTCCTTCATCTCGCGTGCCGCCTTGTTGGTGAAGGTGACCGCGAGGATCTGGCTGGGGAAGGCGCGTCCGGTGGCAAGAATATGGGCGATACGGGTGGTCAGCACGCGGGTTTTGCCGGTGCCGGCGCCGGCCAGCACTAGCACGGGGCCGTCTACCGTCTCCACCGCCTCCCTTTGCTCGGGATTGAGTCCGGAGAGATAATCAGGCTGGCGGTGCTGGTCGCGGGCGGCCATCGCGCGCGCTGCAATGCCAAGGCCACCGCCGGAAGCCGGCGGTGCCGGCTCCGATCGGGAGGCGGCCGGCTCCGGCCGGCGATGCGCCGTCCTGGGCTCGTCTGGCTCTTCGTCGAAGAAAGGTATGTCGTCGAATCCGTTGCTCATGCGGCTCAATGTAGTGATTCGGGTCGGAAAGACCAGAAAAGATGTTCTTGTTTCATTCTCTAATTTGATGTCTGGGCAAGGAAAATCGTCGCTTTTCCACCGATACCTCGCCATCCAGCCCAGACAGAGCGTTGGAATTGATGATCGTCAGATCTGGTCATAGGCGGCATTGGCTGCATCTCGACGGCGTCCTGTCTTTTTTGCGACGCAGCATTCGTCGTAACGCGGCGGCACGGATGACAATTTCGTAATGTTGTCGAAACGGGCTTGCCGTTTGTAAGTATGGGCGGAATATAGCCTATCTGTTGTTGTGCACCCCCAGCGGTGCAGCCCTGCCGTTCGTGGCGGGCAAGGGGGATGGCCCCCGATCCTGTGACTGGACCGGAGACTTAAATGGCGTTTTGGAAACAATTGCTGCTTGCCGTAATCCTCGTGGTTGTCGGGCTCTGTTCATGGACCTGGTTTGACCCGAGTGCGGGTGCGAAGCTCACTTCCTGGGGCGTGCCCTCGCCAATCGTTGCGGTGCTGCCGAAACCTGCAGCGCCGGCTGAGCAGGCCAATGCTTCTGCCGCTGGGCAGCAGGCTCCGAATGGCCAGCGCGCGGCTGGCCAGGGGCAGGCGGCCAATAACAAGCAGGGCGGGGCCGGCCAGGGCAATGCGCCCGGCGGTGGGCGCCGGGATGGCCAGCAGGGTCCGCTCGTGGTGGTCAAGCAGGTCGTCAACGGCGTGGTCAACGACCGCCTGAATGCCATCGGCGACGGCGAGGCCATCCAGTCCGTCGTGGTGATGCCGCAGGCGGCCGGTACGATCGAGGAAATTCTGGTATCCTCCGGCCAGCGCGTCACCAAGGGCACTGTTCTGGCACGGCTTGATGACGACGAACAGGTGATCGCCCGCGATCAGGCGCAGGTAATGCTGCGCAGCGCGCGCGAGAAGTCGGATTCCTACAAGAATCTTGCTAGCTTCTCGCGGCTTGAGGTTCTGGATGCGCAGATCGGCGTGGAAACGGCGCAGCTCGACCTGACCAATGCGGAACTCAATCTCAAGCGCCGCGCGATCGTGGCGCCGATCGACGGTATCGTCGGCATCGTCGCGGTCAATATCGGCGACAATGCCACGACATCCACGAATGTCGTCTCGATCGATAACCGCTCCGAACTGCTGGTCGATTTCTGGGCGCCTGAACGCTTCGCGACGGCAGTGCAGCCGGGAATGCCGGTCGAGGCAAGCTCAGTGGCGCGGCCCGGCCAGACATTTGCCGGTTCCGTCGAAGCCGTCGACAACCGCGTCGATCAGGCGAGCCGCACGATCCGGATCCGGGCGCGGATCCCGAACGCGGACGACACGCTGCGGGCCGGCATGTCCTTCGGCGTTTCGATGCGCTTCCCAGGCGAGACCTATCCCTCGGTCGATCCGCTGGCCATCCAGTGGGATTCCGAGGGCTCCTATGTCTGGCAGGTGGCCGACGGCAAGTCCTCCAAGACGCGAGTTCGGATCATCCAGCGCAATCCGGATTTCGTGCTGGTGGATGCCAAGCTGAGCGAAGGCGACCAGGTGGTCATCGAGGGGCTGCAGAGGGTGCGTGAAGGTGGCGCGGTGCGCGTCGCTGGTGCAACGAAGCCGGCGGAGGTCGTTACCCAATGAGCGTCGAGAACAATCACGGCGGCCCCGATGGTGGTGCCGGCAACTCTTTCACCGCTATCTTCGTCCGCCGTCCCATCCTCGCAGCCGTGTTGAACACGCTGCTGGTGGTGGCGGGCCTTGCGGCGCTGTTCGGCGTCGAGGTGCGTGAGCTTCCCGATGTCGACCAGCCCGTGCTGACGGTGCGGACGACCTATACCGGCGCCTCGGCGCAGACGATCGACCAGGAGGTGACGGAAGTCATTGAAGGCGCGGTATCGCGCATCAACGGACTCAAGTCGATGTCGTCGCAGTCGCAGTTCGGCTCGAGCCGGGTGACGCTGGAATTCAACACCAGCGCCGATCTGGCGGTGGCCGCCAACGATGTGCGCGATGCGCTTGGCCGGGTTGCCAACCAGTTGCCGGAAGATGCCGAAGAGCCCCGTATCGTAAAGGCGGATGCGGATAGTTCCGCCATCATGCGGCTCGCGATAACCTCCTCCACGCTTGGCATGGAAGACCTGACGCTGCTGGTCGAGAACGAGGTGATCGATCGCCTTGCGTCTGTCGAAGGGGTCGCCGATGTCGAACTCTATGGCGACCAGGAAAAGGTCTTCCGGATCGATGTGGATCAATCCGCCCTGGCCGCGCGCGGCCTGACGGTCGCCGACCTGTCGACGGCGCTGTCGACGGCAGCATTTGACGTGCCGGCCGGAACACTGCAGTCGTCCACCCAGGACATCGTGGTACGCGCCACCGCCAACCTGACGAAGCCCGAGGATTTCGAGAACATTCTGATCGGCGGCGACAGGGTGCGGCTGCGTGACGTTGCGACCGTGACTCTTGGCGCCGACGATGGCAGCACGTCGCTGCGGTCAAATGGCGTGCAGGGTATCGGCCTCGGCATTATCCGCCAGGCCCAGTCCAATACGCTGACCATTTCGGATGGCGTGCAAAAGGCGGTCGCGGACCTCTCCAAGACTCTGCCCGAGGGGACACGCATCATCGTTACCAGCGATGATGCCGTGTTCATCCAGGGTGCGTTGCACGAGGTCGAAATCGCCCTGTCGCTGTCGGCAATCATCGTTGTCGTCGTCATCTTCCTGTTCCTGCGGGACTGGAGGGCGACCCTTATTCCGGCGCTCACGATGCCGGTCGCGCTGATCGGCACGCTGATTGCGATCTACATGGTCGGCTTCTCCATCAACATCCTGACCTTGCTGGCGATCGTGCTGGCGACCGGTCTCGTGGTCGACGACGCCATCGTGGTGCTCGAAAACATCGTACGACGGCGCACCGAGGGCATGGGACCTCGGGCAGCCGCGGTGCTTGGCACGCAGGAGGTATTTTTTGCGGTCATGGCGACCACGGCAACGCTGGCTGCCGTCTTCATTCCCCTGTCGTTCCTGCCGGGGCAACTCGGCGGCCTGTTCCGTGAATTCGGCTTCGTGCTCGCCTTTGCGGTTGCTCTGTCATCGATCACGGCGCTGACACTGTGCCCGATGCTGGCCTCGCGGATGCTGACAAGGCCGATGACGGAAAAACACGGGATCCTCGGCGCATTCGGGGCGGGCTTTGCCAGCTTCTATGCCCGGACCCTGCGCTTCTGTCTGAACGCGCCCTTTGTGGTGATCGTCGTTGCGGTGATGTTCTCCGGTGCAGCCTATGTCGCCTTCGGTCTGGTCAAGAGCGAGATCACGCCCAAGGAAGACCGGGCGATGGTGATGATGCGGCTCTCGGCGCCGCAGGGCGTGAGCTTGAGCTACACGCAGGATCAGATCCAGAGGGTCGAGGAAAATCTCCAGCCACTGCTGGATTCGGGCGAGGTGACGAACATCTTCTCGATTTCCGGCATGGGCGGATCGACCAATAGCGGCTTCATGGTGCTGACGCTGGCGCCCTGGAGCGAAAGAGAGCGCACACAGGACGAAATCGTCGGTGACGTGAATGCCGCCGCTGCCAAGGTTCCGGCATTGCGCGGTTTTGCGATGCAGGCCAACAGCCTGCGCATCCGCGGCGCCGGCAACGGGTTGCAGATGGCGCTGATCGGCAACAACCATGCCGACCTGACCGAAGCGGCCATCAAGCTGGTGCAGCAGATGGGAAGCTCCGATCTCTTCGACACGCCGCGCCTGCAGAACGAGCCGACACAGGCCCAGGTCTCCGTGACCGTCGACCGCGAGCGCGCGTCGGACCTCGGCATCAACATCACCGGGCTTGGGACCGCCCTGCAATCGCTGCTGGAAGGACGGTCGGTCACGGATGTCTTTGTCGATGGCGAGGCCATTCCGGTCAAGCTGACATCGACCACGCGGCCGATCGACGATCCCACGGATCTCGAAAACATCTTCCTGAAGGCCGGTGACGGGCGGATCGTGCCGATCTCCACCATTGCCACGCTGCAGGAAAATGCCGTTGCCCCGCAGCTGAACCGCGAGCAGAAGATGGCTGCGGTTTCGATCTCGGCAAACCTCAAGAATGGCGTTTCGCTGGGCGAGGCTGTGGAAGCGGTCACGGAAATGGCCCAGCCTCTGCTGCCGCCCGGTTCCCGTCTGATGCCGCTGGCGGAGGCTGCAACGCTGGAGGAAAACTCCAACGGCATGCTGCTGACCTTCGGATTTGCCATCGCCATCATCTTCCTGGTGCTGGCGGCACAGTTCGAAAGTGTGCTGTCCTCAATCATCATCATGTCGACCGTGCCACTTGGCCTGGCTTGCGCCGTCTTCGCACTCGTGATCACCGGTTCCAGCCTCAACGTGTACAGCCAGATCGGCCTGGTTCTGCTGGTCGGGGTCATGGCCAAGAACGGCATCCTGATCGTCGAGTTCGCAAACCAGTTGCGCGACCGGGGAGAGGACGTGCGCGAGGCGATCGAGAAGGCATGCCGCCTGCGTCTGCGTCCCGTCATGATGACGATGATCGCCACCGTCATCGGCGGTCTGCCGCTGGTGCTGGCACAGGGCGCGGGTGCCGAGGCGCGCATTGCGCTCGGTTGGGTGATTGTCGGTGGCCTCGGGGTTGCAACCCTGGTCACGCTCTACATCACGCCCGTTGCCTATCTGCTGATTGCGCGCTTTGCCAAACCGCATGCCCATGAGGAACAGCGGTTCCATAGGGAACTCGCCCAAGCCGCGCGCCGGCCGGCCGATGAGCAGGATACGTTGCCGATCGCTGCCGAGTGAGGCTATACCTCCCGAACACGGAAGCGACAGGCGAGGACGCGATGACGATCGAAATGCAGATGGAAGAGGGCGTGGCGAAAGGTTTTCTCGCCATGCCGGAAAAAAAGCAGGGCGCCAAGCTTGCCGGCGTGATTGTCTACATGGACGCCTTCGGCCTGCGACAGGCGTTTTACGATATGGCCGCGCGCATCGTCGCCAACGGTTATGCCGTGCTGGTTCCGGACCTCTTCTACCGGTTCGGCGAATACGGTCCCTATGATGCCAAGACGGCCTTCAAGACCGAAGAGACTGCCAAGGAAATCCGCGGCATGATCGGTGGGACCACCCAAGCGATGACTGCTGCCGACACGGCGGTCTTCATTTCCACCCTGGAAAAAGCGGGCGTCGATGGTCCCATCGCCACCGTCGGCTATTGCATGGGCGGCGGACGGGCGCTCACCGCGGCGGCCACCTATCCGGATCGCATTGCCTTCGCGGCAAGCCTGCATGGCGGCAATCTTGCAAGTGATGCAACCGACAGCCCCCATCTAAAGGCAGAGGCGATCAAGGCACGGGTCTATGTCGGCACGGCTGGCGTCGACGGCTCCTTCCCGCCGGAGCAATCGACGCGCTTTGTAGAGTCGTTTCGTCGGGCCGAGGTCGATTTCACGTTGGAGAACTACATTGGCATGGCGCATGGCTGGTGTGTTCCCGACCATGCGATCTATGATGAAACCGGCGCCGAGCGGCATTGGAACCGGCTGCTCTCCCACTTCGCAGAGACGCTGGCAACGTGAGGCTGGCTGACGCCAGACCATCTGACGCTGACGAAGACGCCAGGCGTCGCACGATCATCCGTGATCGCCTGACCTTGCAGGCGGTCCCCGGCCTTGGCGGGTCGGCAGGGGAAGACTTGCTGCTCTATGCCGCTACCCCCACAAGCCGGCTCTCAGCAGTTGTGGGGGATGTCGCACCTTATTGGGCGCATTCCTGGGCGGGTGGCCTGACGCTTGCGCGTTATCTCGCCGACCATCCCCATGCTGTTGCAGGCCTTGATGTCCTCGACCTTGGCACAGGCAACGGGCTGGTCGCCCTGGCGGCCGCTCGTGCCGGCGCGAGAGAGGTGACCGGTTGCGACTGCGACCCGTGGGCGATTGCGGCGGCGCGGCTGAATGCGGAGGCGAACGGTATTGCCGTGTCTTTCCTGCAAGGCGATGTCACCGCCATGCCGCTTCCTCCAGCCGATGTGGTGCTGGTCGGTGATCTCTTCTACGACACCCGCCTCGCGCAGCGCATACTTGTCCTTATCGATGCACTGGTAAAGACGGGCACTCTGGTGCTGGTCGGCGATCCCGGGCGACGCACGTTCCCCTTGGCGCATTTCCACCGGATCGCCGCCTATACCGTTTCCGACTTTGGATCAGCGGCGGTGAATGCCGGGGTCTATGGTGTCCTGCAAGCCCCGCAGCCGATGGGGGCGCAGTAGACAAAGCGCACCGGCTATCCCATAGCTCGGAAAAAGTAGACGGCTTCAGTTGGAGACAAAGAGGAGGTAAGTGCCATGTCCATCAAGGATGTCATTGCCGGTCAGAGGAACGAGGAGGGGATCGCGGCGGTCCTCGGGATCCTCAAGCAGAGATATGGCGAGCGCTTCCAGACGGGGCTTTCCTACCGGGAGCAGCATAGCCACACCACCTCCTATCTTCCAGCGCAACTGCCCGATGGCGTGCTGTTTGCCGAGAGTTCCGACGATGTGAAAGCTGTCGTGAAACTGTGCGCCGCCCATAAAGTGCCCATGGTGCCCTTCGGTACGGGCTCCTCGCTGGAAGGCCATGTGAATGCGCCCTATGGCGGAATATCCATCGATTTCAGCCGCATGAATCGGGTTCTGGAAGTGAATGCGGAGGATCTGGACTGCACGGTTGAGCCGGGCATCACGCGCGAGGAGCTCAACGTCCATCTGCGCGATACCGGCCTGTTCTTCCCCATCGATCCCGGCGCGAATGCCTCGATCGGCGGCATGGCGTCGACGCGCGCGTCCGGTACCAATGCCGTTCGTTATGGCACGATGAAGGACAATGTGCTGGCGCTGACAGTGGTCACGGCCAATGGCGAGGAGATCCGAACCGCGCACCGGGCCAGGAAGTCATCCGCCGGATACGACCTGACACGGCTTTACGTTGGAGCCGAGGGAACGCTTGGCATTATTACCTCCGTGACGCTCAAGCTGCAGGGAATCCCCGCCAAGATTAGCGGCGGTGTCTGCGCCTTCCCCAGTCTGAAGGCCGCCTGCGATGCGGTCATCATGACGATCCAGATGGGCATTCCGGTCGCGCGGATCGAATTGCTCGACGAAATGCAGATCAAGGCCGTGAACGCCTATTCGGCGCTGACGCTGAGCGAGAGACCGACCCTGTTTGTCGAGTTCCACGGAACGGAGGAGACGGTCGCGCTGCAGGCCGAACAGTTCCGTGAGATTGCCGCGGAATTCGGTTCGGATGAGTTCCGCTATACGGCCAATGCGGAGGAGCGCAACCAGTTGTGGAAGGCGCGTCACAATGCCTATTGGGCGGGCCGGGCGCTGGCGCCTGACCTCAACGGGCTATCCACTGATGTCTGCGTGCCGATCTCGCGACTGGCGGATTGCGTATCGGAGACGCAGGCCGATGTCCGCGACAGCGGATTGCTGGCGCCGATCGTCGGACATGCAGGCGATGGCAATTTCCACGTGCTGCTGCTCTTCAATGAGAAGAACGCCGAGGATCTGGAGCGGGCCGAGGCCTTCATGGCGCGGCTGAATGCGCGGGCGCTTGCGATGGATGGGACCTGCACCGGGGAGCACGGCGTGGGGCAGGGCAAGATGGGTTATCTGGAGCAGGAACTGGGGGCCGCACTTGACGTTATGCGTCATATCAAGCGGAGCCTCGACCCCGACAACCTGTTCAATCCGGGCAAGATCTTCCGATTGTGAGTCAAAGGCTCGTGTTGGGTCGCGGCATTGTGCACTTGCGGTCTTGTCGCAACGCTGTAAAGGGTTAGTCTTGCCTGGAGCAACGAACAATTCAGTGTGTTTCGCTTATTCTGGTGCTGCATCAGTAAATTAGATCGTGCTTTGCGCTTGGAGCCGGGCGCAGGTCGATCTACTCAGAGGGAGTCGCCAAGGCGTGGTCGGACGATTTCTGGTATTTCTCGGCGGCATTGTGGTTGTGGCGTTGTTTGCGGCACTGCTGGCCCCGCTGTTTGTCGACTGGACCGATTTCCGGCGCAACTTTGAAGATCAGGCAAGCCGTATCCTCGGCAAGAAGGTGACGGTGATCGGCAGCGTCGATGCCCGGATCCTGCCATTTCCCTCCGTGACCCTGCATGACGTGACCGTGGGACGCGACGACGACGGCTCGCCGCTCGTCCATGTCGAACGGTTTTCCATGGATGCCGAGCTTGCTCCCTTCCTTTCGGGCGAAGCGCGGATTTTCGACATGCGCATCGAAGATCCGCGCGTGCGGATCCGGCTGCTGCCCGATGGCACGCTGGACTGGATGCGTGGCGGACGTCCCGAGATTCCCGCCCGTACCGTCGTTCTGGAAAAGGTTCATGTCACCGGCGGCGTTGTCGAGTTCATCGACGACCAGAGCCGCCGCACGCGACGCATCACCAATCTCAATGCCGACATGTCTGCCGGTTCGCTCGCGGGACCCTGGACCGCCAGCGGCAATGCGGTGGTCGATGGAGAAGCGGGCAGTTTTCATCTGTCCAGCCTGCAGCCCAATGAGGTGACCGGTGCGGTGCCGCTGAAGCTTCGGCTCCTGCCGGATACCCGGCCGTTCACGCTCGATCTGGATGGCGAACTCGCGATTGCCGAGGGGCGGCCGGGCTACAAGGGCAATTTCCAGGCACAGTGGACCGGAGCGATGGACGCGCCGGCGGATGGCGCCAAGAAGCCAGCGCCCTCGATTAAAGGCGGGTTCGAGCTTGCCAATGACCGGATCCGAGTTCCAGACTACCGGCTTGAGCTCGGGACGCCCGACAATCCCTATGCGGTGACGGGCGAAGCGACGCTCGATACCGGGCGGGCGCCAGAATTTCTGCTGACGGCAGAGGGACAACAGATCGATGTCAACAGGATCGACAGTGACGGGACGAACGGCAAGACCGGCCGCGACCCCGCCGTCTCCGTCCGGCAACGGCTGAACCGACTGATCAGCCTCGCAGCCGCTGTTCCTATCCCCGAGGTGCCGGGGCGTGCCAGCCTTTCCCTGCCGGCCATCGTCGCCGGCGACACTGTCATTCGCGACATCAAGCTCGATGTGAGACCGGCGGGCAATGGCTGGACCGTCGAAAACGCGGTCGCCATCCTTCCCGGGCGTACGCAGGTCGAAGCCAAGGGTTGGCTTGATCTTCAGGGAGAACCGTCGTTTTCCGGAGAGATGCTGGCCGCCTCCACGCAGCCGTCCGGCCTGTCCGCTTGGCTCTCCGGTCAGGTCGATCCTGCCATACGCCAGTTGAATTCCGCCGGCTTCTCGGCGCTGGTCAGCCTGACACCGGAATTGCAGCGCTTCGAAAAGCTGGAACTGTCCGTCG
The DNA here is from genome assembly GCF_900176345.1 of Rhizobium sp. RU36D. GTDB lineage: Bacteria > Pseudomonadota > Alphaproteobacteria > Rhizobiales > Rhizobiaceae > Allorhizobium. The sequence continues at coordinate 57,861 of NZ_FWXU01000003.1, read as the reverse complement.
GCGCCGACCAGTTGAAGGGAAGGGTGGAGCGGCAGGCCTTTGCGAATGCCATGCCGAACCTGTCCTTCGACCTGACCGGCAACTCTCTCGACATCAACGCCATGCGGGCGCTCGCCACCCTGTTCAGCGGCGAGGACGCCAGCGACAGCCTGTTCGACCACCAGATCGCCGCGCGGCTGAAGGTCGGCAAGCTCAGCGCCTTCGGCACCGAGGCGCGCGACGTCGATACCGTCTTCAGCATCGGTGAAAGCGGTTTGTCGGTCACCAAGCTCAATATCGGCGATCTCGCCGGTGCGGCGATCAAGGTATCGGGACGTGCAGAGGGTGCGCTGCTTTCCTATAGCGGCGCCGGCGACATTTCCTTCAGTGCCTTCGATCCGGGACCCTTCATCGCCATGCTTCGCAAATCCGTCGGCGACCACCCGGTGTTGCAGCGCATGGAGCAGAATGCGGGCTGGTATACCAATACCGCCCTCAACGGCCGTATCCAGTTTGGCGAAGAGCAGGGCGGAGGCTTGAGCGGCAGTATCAAGGGCACCAGCAATGGTAGCCGTGTGGACGCAACCTTCCGCCAGGATGACCTGGTGGATCTGATGGGCACCAGCGCCGCCAGGCTTGAGCTTGCGGTCGACAATCCCACGCCGTCCATCCTCTTGGGGCAGGCAGGGCTTTCGCCGCTGCCGTTTGATGGTGACGGGGCGGGGCGCCTCATACTGACCCTGGATCGCCTTGGTGGTATGGACGAAAGCGGCGGTATCGCGGGGCGTGGCCAGCTGAGTTTCGCCACCGGCATGACCACCCTCACGGCCGAAGGCGACATCAAGCTCGACGCGACCGAGTTCCTGCAGGGCGCGGGCAAGGTGACGGTCGATAGCGCCGACATCGAACCCTATCTGCTGATGAACGGCATCGTGCTTCCGCAGCAGGGGTCAGGCCTTTCGGTCAAGGCGGCCGCCGATGTCTCCGCCGATGCGCAGACCGTGACGGTGGCAAATCTTGCTGCGACCGCTGCCGGCAACGCCATTTCAGGTGAGATCAAACTGGACCGCGCCTCCGGCCTGACCAAGGGGAACGGGGCGATCGCATTGGATGATGTCGATCTGGCATGGCTTGCCGAGCTTGTTCTTGGTCCGTTGACCGATCCTGCGACCGGCGAGCTATCGGCCACGGAATTGCCCACCGTTGTTCCGGCAAACTCCGATTTCCATGTCGATCTGACCGCCCGGCGCTTTCACGGTGGCTCGCTGGGCACGGTTGCGGATCTGACAGGAACGCTCAACGTCAAGGATGGCGCCGTTGCTCTTGAAGATGCCAAGGGCAAATGGCGGGATGGAACCGTCAGCGGACGGCTCTCACTTGTGAATGCCGAGGGAAGCGGCCTGCTGCAGGGACGGCTGTCGGTCGCAAACGGGGACATCGCAACCCTCTATCCCTCCGCCGAGACTGCCGTGGCAACCGGCCGCTTCGATCTCATCTCGACGATCGAAGGATCAGGAAAGACGGTCCGAGAGGTGCTGGGCGCGGTGAATGGCTCCGGGGAACTGCGGCTCAACGGTCTCGGCGTGAACACTCTCGACCTGGATCTGTTTGGACCGTTGCTGGCGGAAGCCGATCGCCTGCAACAGGAGATCACCCCGGAGAATGTCGAGCCGATGCTGGCAGGCTTGATCGGTGGCAGGCGAACCGAACTCGGGAATGTCGTGGTCCCCTTCAACATCTCCGCCGGCGTGGCTCGCGCGCAAAACATCGTGGCCGGTAACGCGGGTGCGCGAACCTCGACGGATGTCAGGCTGTCGCTCGCTAGCGGTGAGGTCGATGCAGCCGTGACGGTTGACCTGGCGGCTGGAGAAGAGGCCCTTGCGGGTGCCGATCCGAGCTTCCGCATGTTGTTCAAGGGCGATGTGACATCGCCGCAGCGCAGCTTTGACATTGCGGAACTGACCAATTTCCTCTCGTTGCGGGCTTTTGAGCGAGAGCGTCGCCGGGTTGAGACGCTGCAGGCCAATGTGCTGGAGAAACAGCGGCTGCGGCGTGAAGTGGCGCTTTACCGGTTTGAAGAGCGTCAACGGCAGGCGGCGCGCGAGAAGGCGGAGGCCGAAGCGCAGGCCCGGCTGGCCGAGGAGGCGCGGCTGGAGGCCGAGCGCGCGGCGCGGGCGGCAGAAGAGGCGGCCCAGGCTGCAGAACGCGCCAAGGTCGATGAGGCGCAGCGGTTGAAGGACGAGGCGGCCGCCAAGGCGGCGGCGGAAGCAGAGGCAAAACAGCGCGCCGCCGATGAAGCGGCCAAGCGGCTTGCGGACGAAGAGGCGGCGCGGCGCGCCGCACCTACGCTTCCGGCAGCTGGGGCGGCAGGTACAGTCGTACCCGATGCGGCCGAAAACGCCTTGCCACCGGAACCCGCGACGACGCAAAGCGTGCCCAACCCACCTGTACCTGTCCCGCCGCGGGAGAAGGTGACGCGCGGCGGTGCATTGCCGCCTGTGCCGCTGACATTCGAGGGCTTGCCGGGGGTGAGGTGAAGGGAGCGCCCTTTGAGGGATCGAGTGATCCAAGTTGGGTTTGCAGCATGATGACGAGCCGTCAGCAGCGATCCAGCGCTAGATCGAATTGACCGCGGACATGGCGTACATCAGGCGCATCCCGACGGCGATTGCCAGACCGACGAGGCATAGAAGCAGTGGGCCCGCGAAGGCTGCCACAGTGCGGATCGTTATCCGGGGCTGCGACTGATAGCTTGACTGGTAGGGTAAAGTGGACATGAATTTCACTCCTGCTCAGGGCGTGCTGAAAGCCACATGCGGGAGGCTGCTTGTCTCTGTGCGTTCCCGCCGGCCTGGCGCCTGCACGGTGAAATATGGCGACATCGAAATAAGAATTCGATTTGGCGGTGGAGCCACGACCGTAAGGATTTTATAAAAGCGCTGTCTTTTTCGAGCTGCGCCGCGTTATCTGCCGCCAAGGATGGCGCTGCCCGATCATCTCGGGCAGGGTGGTTTAACGGCCGTGCGGGCGCCCTTAAACGATGGTGTAGCGGTCGCCGAATGGCGTTTCCTCGTCAAAGTTCTTGGTGCCGATGCTTTCGCTCTCGCCGGACAGAAGCTTGGTCGCGGTTTGTTCATCGCTGGCAGGCTTGCTTGCCGGTTTCGCCTGCTGCTCCTGGCTTTGCTGCAGTTCGAGTGCGGTAATCTGTGCCTTCAGATCGGCAATTGATTCCTGGATCTCGCTCTTGCTCTCTTCGTCCTTGGCTTCGAACAGTTCTATCTGTTTGGCCGATAGCTGGCTCTGGAGGGCCGCGATCTGCGACTTTGCCGAGCCTGTCGAAGAGGAGGAAAGGGTGGAAACGGCCTGTGACGTGGACGTGCCTGAAATTGCGGTAACCATGATGGTTTCTCGTCAGAAAAGGGTTGCGGGAATGAAATGCGGAAATACGAGGGGCCGATGCCCGGCGCCATGGCCGTGGCAGAGCCGATACAAAATATGAACTATGCATTCAGGCGTAGTAGGGTATGGTGAATGTTTGGTTAATTCCGTGGCCTTTGCAGCCTGATATTAACGTTTTCCGCCCGCCAATTTTGCGGATTCCGGGCGGTGGCGCAGGCGAAGCATCGCAAGCGTGCCAATCAGCGGGCCGGGTGCGAGGAACAGGAAGCACCACTGCCAGCCACCAAGCCATTCCGCGAGGCGGGGCATCAGCCAGATGGCGACCACCGTCAAAGCGAAACCGATGGCCATCTGCAGGGAGAGCGCGGTGCCAACATAGCGGCTATCGGCGATTTCGGTCGCGGCGGCCGAAAACTGAGCGCTGTCGCCGACGATCGATATACCCCAGATGATGACGATGGTCCCGAGCAGCCAGAGCGGTCCATCAAAGGCAAAACCGATGACCAGGGCGCAAAGGCAGGAGACGGTCATCATGCCCACCGTCGTCGCGGTGCGACCATAGCGGTCCGAGAGCAACCCGCCGGCGATGCAGCCCACGGCGCCGGCGGCGATGGCGGCAAAGGTCAGTGCGGAGCCTGCTGATGGTGACAGTGGCTGGCCGACAGGGCTCATGGCGAGATAGGTCAGGAGCCAGGCCCACATGGCGTAGAGCTCCCACATGTGGCCGAAATAGCCCAAGTTGACCAGCAGGAGGTTCCTGTCGCGGATGACGGAGCCAATCTGGCCGAGCCGGAACACCGCGCGAGAGAAGGGGTAAGGCCCCTCACGCACGAACAGAAGAAAGATCAGCGCGCCGATGCCGGTAGCGAGGCTCGCACCGGCAACCACCAGGCGCCAGTCCAGCCCACCGGTCGCCGCGCGCATCAGATGCGGCAGCGAGGATCCTGTGGTGAGCGCGGCAATGACGGCGCCGAGTGCCAGACCGCGACCTCTCATGAACCAGGTGGCGGTCAGCTTCATCGCCGGTGGATAGACGCCGGCGAGGGCCATGCCGGTGGCGATGCGGCAGAGAATGGCGATGCCCGGTGAGGGCTCCAGCAGCAGCGCCGCATTGGCAAGTGCTGCCAGGAAGGCGGACACCGCCATCAGCCGGTTCAGCCTGACGATATCGGGCAGGTTGACGAAGCTCGACAGCAGCGCCCCGCTGACGAAGCCGATCTGCACGCCATTGGTCATCCATGCGGTATCGGAAGGAGAGAGCGACCAGAGACGGACCAGCTCTGGCGTGACCGAGGTCGCGGAGAACCAGCCGGTCATGGATGCCACCACCGCCAGACACAGCAGCGACAAGGTGGTGGTTGCTCCAGCCGCCACGCCTTGAGGACTTGCGCTCACGATCGCTTCTCCAGACCTATAGCGTGTCGCGATCTTTCAGATGCGCTTTCCACGCTTCATTCCTTGTTTTTCAGCTCGTCGTGACCGCAAAACCGCTGCACACTTTTGCGCGCCATGCTCTAGCCGTTTCCAAGCTTGTGAAATGCCCTGTTAAAATAGGCAAGGCCGGACCGGGTTTCGCCCTTCTCGATATGGCGAATGCGGCAGAAAAATACCGAATGGCTGCCGATTTCCTCCGTGGCGTCGATATCGCAATCGAGGGAGGCCGTGGCGCCTGACAGCGCGGGGCTCTGTTGCAAGTCCTGCCGCCAGGACGCGCGGGCGAAGCGCTCGTCCATGCTCAGCGTGGCGTCGGCGAAGCTCCGGGCCAACGGTTCCTGCTCCGCAGCGAGGATGTTGACGCAAAGGCGCCCGTTGGCGCGAATCACGCTGTTGTTGCGGCTTGATCGGTTGAGGCAGACCAGCAGGGTGGGTGGGTCATCGCTAACGCTGCAGACGGCCGTTGCCGTGCAGCCCGCCCGTCCGGCCGAACCGTCCGTGGTGATGATGCTGACGCCGGCGCAGAGCTGCGCCATGGCATCGCGAAACTCCACCTTGTCGGCTGAAGCGGTGATGGCTGGCTCCGCCGGCTTGATATGGGGCTGATCCATCACACGTGCAAACCCAGGTTCCGGCTCCTGGCGGCGATGTGTCTATCCGGCAGGCGCGGCGCGCCGAACAGCTTTTGCCGCAGCGGTCCCTCGTCGTAACCGGTTTTGTAAAGGCCGCGCTCCTGCAGGCGGGGCACGATGTGTTCGATGATGTCATCGAAGCATTCGGGGACCACGGTGCGTGACAGGTTGAATCCATCCACCCCGGTCTCATCAACCCATTCCACCAGTTTGTCGGCAATCGCATCGGCGGCGCCGATCATTGGTGGCTGGCGGCTGCCCAGTACCATCTGCTCCAAGAGCTTCCGCTTGGTCCACTGGGGTCCCGTTGCACGGTCCATCGCCTTGATGTTGGAGGTGATGGCCTGGCTCTTGCCGGTCTCCACCGGTTCGTCCAGATCGAATTTCGAGAAGTCGATGCCCATGGACGCGGCGGCGTGGACCAAGGCTGCCTCCGAGCTGACATAGCGCCTGTAGTCCTCGAACTTGTCGCGGGCTTCCTGATCCGTGCGGCCGGTGACGATGGTGGCGCCGAGGAAGACCTTGATGTCATCGGCCTGCCTGCCGCCGGCAACGGCACGGGCGCGGATATCGGACACGATCTCGGTCACGCCTTCCTTTTTCTGGCCGTTGACGAATACGCATTCCGCATGGGTCGCGGCAAAGGCGCGACCGCGCGGCGATGAGCCGGCCTGGTAGAGAACCGGCGTGCGCTGCGGCGACGGCTCGCAGAGATGCACCGAATCCATACGGTATTGCTTGCCCTGATGGACGACGCGGTGGACTTTCGCGGGGTCGGCATAGAGATGGTTGGCCCGGTCGCGCAAAACGGCACCGTCTTCCCAACTGCCCTCCCAGAGCTTGTAGACCACGTCCATGTATTCGTCGGCGAGATCGTAGCGGTCGTCATGGGCCATCTGGCCGTCGAGGCCAATGGCGCGGGCGGCGCTGTCGAGATAGCCCGTCACGATATTCCAGCCGATCCGGCCGCCCGTCAGGTGGTCGAGCGTCGACATACGGCGGGCAAACAGGAAGGGCTGTTCATAGGTCAGGTTTGCGGTGACGCCGAAGGCGAGGTGCTTCGTGACCGCCGCCATGGCGGGGACGAGCATCAAGGGGTCGTTGACCGGCACCTGGACGGCGCCGCGCACCGCTGCATCGTAGCTGCCGCCGAGGACATCATAGATGCCGACCACGTCGGCCAGGAAGATTCCGTCGAACAGGCCGGCCTCCAGCCGCCGGGCATAGTCGGTCCAATAGGACAGGCTGGCATAGTCACTGGACCGGTCACGCGGATGAGCCCAGAGGCCCTGCTGGATATGACCGACGCAATTCATGTCGAAGGCATTGAAACGGATTTGGCGCGGCACTGGATTTTGTTCCCGTTCGGTGGCTTGATATCAGGCGTTCGCTGACATTGGCTGCAACGTTCGTCGCCTATGATGTTCTTTCGTCCACTATAGAAGACTAAGACTTGAAAAAAGACAAGCCGGGCGAGAGCCCTGATATCGATTTACCTGCCGTCGGAGACACTGACGACACGGCGGCGGCCATCGCCCGGAGGGTCAGGCTGGAACGGGAAAACCGGCGATGGTCGCTCGCGGAGTTGGCGGAGCGCTCCGGCGTGTCCAAGGCGATGATCAGCAAGGTGGAGCGCTGCGAGGCAAGCCCGACGGCCACCGTGCTCGGACGCCTGTCGGGCGCCTTTGGCCTGCCGCTATCGGTGCTTCTGGCCCTGGCGGAACGGGCGGAGGAGCGCCTGCTCAGGCGCGACCGCCAACCCGTCTGGTGCGATCCGGATACGGGTTATGTCCGGCGGGCGGTGTCGCCGCAGAATGGCGGGCATCTGGAATTGCTGGAGGTAACCTTGCCGGCGGGCGTGCGCGTTCCCTATCCGGCGTCCGCTTTTGCGTTCCAGCACCAGCAGATCTGGGTGCTCAGCGGGCGGCTCGATTTCACCGAGGGCGGGCGGGCGCAGGTGTTGGAGCAGGGGGACTGTCTTCAGCTCGGGGCGCCCTCCGATTGTGTCTTCTACAATCCGGGGCCGGAGCCTGTGCAGTATGTGGTGGCGCTGACGCGCCGTTGACGGATGCGGGTTCAGTCGCGATGGGATTTGACCCAGTCCAGCACATAAAGGCGAAGGGCAGAGGACAGGTTGCTGTCAGCGGGGCGGGCGTCGTCGATTTCGGCCAGCAGGGCGGCGAAGGACAGGGATCGGGAGGCTGCGATGGTCTTCAGTTCCGCCAGGAATGCGTCTTCCAGCGAAAAACTGGTGCGATGACCGTGCAGGGTTGCCGAGTGCTTTCGAATCATCCGGGGCATTCCTTCGAACCTGGACAGCTCAGGACCTGATTCAACGGCTTTGGACATTGAATCCGCAGATGCGCCAATGTCCTTGATTTTGGCTGATGGTTCGCAATCGCTAATGTACGTAGGACTATTCGTCGTCCCGCTCGGGCTTTTCGATGCGTCCCTGGTCGAGGCGCTTTCCGGCCTGCTCATTCAGCGCCTTGGCCAGGGTCTTTTCGGCTTTGCTGAGCCCGTGGCTAATGCGATTCTGGTCGGCCCGCTTTTCTTTTTCGCTGCGGGCCTTGCTCTTTCGGGCCTGTCTCAGATTGATGATGTCGGCGCTCATGGGCTTCCCAGACGGCAGGGCCAATGGCGCCAGCAGAAGGGCGCCAAGCCGGGGTAACGGTCTACTGCTTCTTGCGGAAGGCATCGAGGGACACGACGGATCCCTCCTTCTTCTCTTCGCCCGCCGCCTTGGGTTCGTCGGTTTCTTCCGTCTTCTCGACGGCTGCCACCGGATAGGCGGTGATCTCGGCGGAACCCTCGTCCTCGTCGGCGAGCGGCACGTCGAATTCAAGCTCGAAATTGACGGAAGGATCGTAGAAGCCACGAATCGCGTTGAACGGGATAACCAGTTTTTCCGGCGTGTCGGAGAAGGACAGGCCGATTTCGAACAGGCTGTCCGTGACCTTGAGGTCCCAGAACTGGTGCTGGATGACGATGGTCATCTGCTCGGCATATTTCGCCTTGAGATGCTGGGAGATCCGCACGCCCGGCGCGCCGGTCAGGAAGGTGATGAAGAAGTGATGCTCGCCCGGAAGGCGTCCGGTAGCGGCGACCTCTGACAGAACCTTCCGAATGACACCACGCAACGCGTCCTGTGCCAGAATGTCGTAGCGAATATGGTCTTGCCCCATCGTATCCTGTCTTTCTTATCCGGTGGCGTCTTTTTCATGGCTATATGCCATGAGGACGGTTTCGGGAAAAGCCCCGGCCACGAGTCATGTAGGCCGACGATACATCATTTCTGCGCCAGGGAGTACCTTTGACAGAAGGAAGACTTGATGGAGAGGGAAGGTGAAGGCTTCTGTTGCCAGGTGCCTTCGGACCCCGCCTCAAGGGGCTAACCTAGAGGACTTAGAGCGGAATTCCCGCACCGCCATTAGGCAGCGAGAGCGTATTCCTTAGCGTTGTTGTCGTTTGCAACTACACTTGTGACCCGATAACGGCGGTATCATGCCGAGCAAAAGTTCGATCTTTACGCCCTTGTCGATCCTATTTCGCCCCCATCAAAAGCCGGTCATCCCATGCGAGAAGCCCGACCGGTTTTTGGTGGAGGCGCCGGGTACCGCCCCCGGGTCCAATAGGTTTATTACACCGACCGTTTATTGCCATAGCCGGAGCAAGCCCCGGCACTCCTCATATAGGTGTTTAGCGCAGGGATGAAAAGGGGTGTCTTGAAACCTTTACCGGCTGGTCCGCGGCGCTCATCAGCAGCCGACGGAAAAGCCGACAAAGGTCGTGTCCTTCTGTGTGAAGAACTTGTTGATGTAGCCCTGCACCGTGCCGTTGTTGAGCTTGATCAGGCAGCGCGGTCCCCAGCGGGTATCGAGGCAGCCGTCAATGCGCACGCACTGGCCTTTTTCCACGAGGCCGATCTGCTTGCTGTTGAGGTCCTGGTCCGTGCGCACCGCCAGGGGATGCAGAACCAGCACATTTGTGGCCCGACGCGGCACAGTCATGTCCTCGGGCGGCGCGCAATAGCCGCTTTGGGGATGATGAATGCATTTGCCGCCGGACTGGAAGCCGCCACCTTGGGCAAAGCCGAACTGCTGGCCGCTGCCGGGGGTCAGGGTGGCAATCGAACCGTCGGACAGCCGCCCCACCATGCGGCCGCGCTCGGGCGAGAAACTGGCAATCGGCATGCGGTTGAGGCCGTAGACGGTAAAGCCGTTTCCGCTGGGCTGCCAGTTTTGTGCAAAGGCAAGCGGGCCGAGGCAGGTGAAGGTGGTTGCCTTGGGCAGCCCGCCAAAGGCCTGCTGCGAAAGCTCAAGCTTGCAACTTCCCGCCATGCTGCCGGTATCGACCGTCCAGTTGCCCACATAATTGGCTTGCGCCGAGGCTGTGCCGGGAAGGGCTGCGAAGACTGCCAGGATGGCGCCTAGCGCACCGAACCAGCGGAGGAGAATTGCTGCGCCGATCATCGATACTACCTGCGGTAAAGTTGTCTCGACCGAAATTATCCACGGGATTTGCGCGCCTGCCAAGGCACAGCCGAGTCAAAAAGCCGCATACATCTTTGTGTGCGCGCCGGCGCTTGACGGCCCAAGGCACCTATCACATTCTCCTGCATTAGCAGACTGAGATCTGCGGGGTGGATCAAGGAGGATGGCATATGACGGACTATCTACCAGACGTTCAGAAATATGATGCGGCGGCCGACGCCGCTGTTGTTGGCAAGATTGTCAAGCATCTGGGCATTGCGCTCCGCAACCGCGATTCTTCCATGGTCTCCGCCTCCGACCAGTCGGAGCTGGATCGTGTTGAAGAAAAATGGTGTGGCAAGAAGCTTGGCGTCACAGGTCCGGAGGCGAAATCGGCCATCGCGGCGGCTGCCAAGGCCATGGCGGCGGATCGCACGAAATCCCGGGTGACCTTCTATTACCTGGTGGCCAAGGAACTCGGCAAACTGGACACGCTCTGAACGCAGCTGCGAAAAACTCTTGCTCCTGTCTTGGTTCCGCCTGAGCCTTCCCGTATGTACTCTGCTGAATTCAGGGAACGGATGGCGGAACCATGAAGCAGTATCTCGACCTCCTCAGGCATGTGATGGACAATGGCAGTGACCGGGGCGACCGCACCGGCACGGGCACCCGCTCGGTCTTCGGATACCAGATGCGCTTCGATCTCTCCGAGGGGTTTCCGGTCACCACGACCAAGAAGCTGCATCTTAAGTCCATCATCCATGAACTGCTGTGGTTCCTGCGCGGTGATACGAACATTGCCTATCTGCACCAGCATGGGGTGACGATCTGGGACGAATGGGCCGACGAAAACGGCGATCTCGGACCCGTCTATGGATCGCAGTGGCGGTCATGGCCGGCGCCCAATGGCGAGCATATCGACCAGATCGCCAACCTTGTGGACGGGATCATCAAGAACCCCAATTCGCGGAGGCATATCGTCTCGGCCTGGAACCCGGCGGAGGTGGACGCTATGGCGCTCCCGCCCTGTCACTGCCTGTTCCAGTTCTATGTCGCCGATGGCAAGCTGTCCTGCCAGCTCTACCAGCGTTCGGCCGATATCTTTCTCGGCGTGCCCTTCAACATCGCGTCCTACGCGCTGCTCACGATGATGGTGGCGCAGGTGACCGGCCTGAAGCCGGGCGATTTCGTGCACACGCTCGGCGATGCGCATCTCTATGCCAATCATTTCGAGCAGGCGACGCTGCAACTTTCGCGCCAGCCGAAGCGCCTGCCGGTGATGCAGTTGAACCCCGACGTGAAGGACCTGTTTTCGTTTAAGTTCGAGGACTTTACTCTCGTCGGCTACGAAGCTGATTCAAACATCAAGGCGCCGATCGCGGTATGACCGGGGCCCAAGACGCCAAGATCATCCTCGTGGTCGCCGTTGCGGAGAATGGCGTCATCGGTCGCGACGGCGACATGCCGTGGAAGCTTTCGACGGACCTCAAGCGCTTCAAGGCGCTGACCATGGGCAAGCCGCTGGTCATGGGGCGCAAGACATTTGCTTCCATCGGGGAACGGCCGCTACCGGGGCGACCGCATGTCATCATCACGCGCGACACGAACTATCGACCTGAAGGCGTCGAGGTGGCGCATAGCCTGGAGGCGGCGCTAACGCGCGCCAAGACCCTGGCAAATGAGATGGGCAGCGACACGGTCTGCATTGTCGGAGGGGGCGAGATCTACAGGCAGGCGATGCCGCTTGCCGATGAATTGCATGTGACGCATGTCGAGGCCGTTATCGAGGGCGATACGCATTTTCCGCAAATCGACAAAGCGGCATTCGAGAAGGTGGATGAGATCGCCGTTACTGCCGGCGAGAAGGACAGTCATCCAACCCGGTATGCGGTGTATCGTCGCCTCAGGCGATAAGTTAACCGTTTCCTGATGTTTGGGCGAAAGAAGTTGCCTTCCACGCGTTGAAAGCGTGCACCTGCATACCTATAACACGTGCTGGAATTCCGCGTTCGTTGCCACGGGGCGATGGGGAGGCGGAATCACGGGATGAGACGAACAAAGAGGTATTGATGCCCTGGAGCAATCAGAACGGCGGCGGCGGCGGTCCATGGGGCGGCGGCGGTGGCGGAGGTAACAATCAGGGCCCCTGGGGCCAGGGGCCGAACCGGCCACGCGGGGGCGGTACACCGCCGGATCTCGACGAGATCATCCGTCGCGGCCAGGATCGCCTGAAGAACCTCGTTCCCGGTGGCTTCAATGGCGGGATCGTGCTGATCCTGCTGGGCGTGGTTGTGGTCTTCGCCCTGATGCAGTCGATCTACACCATTCAGCCTGACGAGCGCGGCGTTGAACTGCGCTTCGGCAAGCCGAAGGAAGAGGTCTCGATGCCGGGCCTGCACTTCCATATCTGGCCGTTCGAAACCGTGGAGATCGTCAAGGTTACCGAACAGCAGCAGAATATCGGTTCGCGTGCCGCCTCGAATTCGAATGCCGGCCTGATGCTGACCGGCGACCAGAACATCGTCAACGTGCAGTTCTCGGTACTGTTTACCGTCAGTGATCCCAAGGCCTTCCTGTTCAACGTCGAGAGCCCGGCCGAAACCCTGCAGCAGGTTTCCGAAAGCGCAATGCGCGAAGTGGTCGGCCGCCGTCCGGCGCAGGATATTTTCCGCGACGCCCGTCAGGAAATCGCCACCGACGTGCGTGCCATCATCCAGGGCACCATGGACACCTATGGCGCCGGTATTTCCATCAACGCCGTTGCCATCGAGGATGCCGCTCCGCCGCGTGAAGTGGCCGATGCCTTCGATGAAGTGCAGCGTGCCGAGCAGGACGAAGACCGTTTCGTTGAAGAAGCCAACCGCTATGCCAACCAGAAGCTCGGTCAGGCGCGAGGCCAGGCGGCCCAGATCCGCGAAGAGGCGTCCGCCTACAAGGATCGCGTCGTGAACGAAGCCGAAGGTGAGGCGCAGCGCTTCGTTTCGATCTACGAGCAGTATACGACCGCGCCTGAGGTCACCCGTCAGCGTCTCTATCTCGAGACCATGGAGCAGGTTCTGAAAAACTCGAAGAAGGTCATCATTGACGAGGCGCAGGGCGTCGTGCCCTATCTGCCCCTGAATGAAATCGCCCGTCCGACGCAGGGAGGCAATTGATATCATGTCCAATCGTCTTCCAGTCATCCTGATCGGCATCGCTGCCGTCCTGCTGCTCGTCTACTCCTCGGTCTTCGTGGTCAACGAGCGCCAGCAGGCCGTCGTCGTGCGCTTCGGTCAAATCCAGTCGGTTCATTCCGAACCGGGCCTGTACTTCAAGCTTCCCTTCGCCTTCATGGATGCGGATCGCGTTCAGTATGTCCAGGATCAGGCCCTGCGCTTTGATCTCGACAATATCCGCGTGCAGGTCTCGGGCGGCAAGTTCTATGAAGTCGATGCCTTCGTCGTCTACAAGATCACCGATCCCCGGCGTTTCCGCCAGACCGTTTCGGGTGACCGCGATGCTGCGGAATCCCGTCTGACGACCCGTCTCGACGCCTCGCTGCGTCGCGTCTACGGTCTGCGGGGCTTCGAATCGGCACTTTCCGACGCGCGCTCCTCAATGATGCAGGAGGTCCGCGAGGATCTTCGGGTGGATGCCGAGTCGCTTGGTATCACCATTGATGACGTCCGTATCCGTCGCACCGACCTGACCCAGGAAGTCTCGCAGCAGACCTTCGACCGCATGAAGGCCGAGCGTTTGGCGGAAGCCGAACTGATCCGCGCCCGCGGTAACGAAGAAGGCCAGCGCCGTCGCGCGATTGCCGACCGTCAGGTCGTCGAGATCGAATCGGAAGCGCGCCGGGATTCGGAAATCCTGCGAGGCGAGGGCGATGCGGAACGTAACCGCATCTTCGGTGAAGCCTTCTCGCGCGATCCCGCCTTCTTCGAGTTCTACCGCTCGATGGCGGCCTATGGATCGTCGCTGGCAGATTCCAACACGACCATGGTGTTGTCGCCGAATTCGGACTTCTTCCGCTTCTTCGACAACGCCGGCGGTCGCGCGCCGAACGGGTCGCAGGGTGCGCTTCAGACGCCTGCCAATGCGGTAGCACCGGCTGCGCCCGCAACGGCACCTGCCGCCCCGGCCGCACCTGCGGCACCGGCCGCTGGAAACTGACCGGGCTGCAATGTCGGATCTTCTGACCGGTATTGCATTCTTTCTGATCATCGAGGGGCTGGTCTATGCACTGGCCCCTCGTTTTCTTGTCGACATGGCAAAGATGTTGCCGTCGATCCCCGAGCAGCACCTTCGCCTATGCGGCCTTGTCGCTGTGACGCTCGGCGTAGGGCTTGTCTGGCTGCTGCGCGGCTGAGAAAGCGTCGTTCACGACAGCTTTACGGCGAAGACCATTTCCCCCTCCATGTTTCCGCCTTATGCTTCCGACAAGTTGACTGCGATTCCGCATCATGAGGACGTCCGATGAACCTGCCTGCGAAACAAAACTCTGCCTTCCGGTTCCTGATGGCAACCGGCAGCGCGCTGGTCATGGCGCTGTCGCCTGTCGGGCTTACCGCAGCCAGAGCGCAGCAATCCTCGATGCCGGCGCCGCCGGTCCCGCCCGCTCCAGCCCCGCCTGCGCCCGCCACACCGGCTCCGGTCCCCGCGCCAGTGCTCGGTCCGCAATCCGTGGCCGATCTTGCCGGAGGGCTGCTGGATGCCGTCGTGAACATTTCGACGTCGCAGAGCGTGAAGGAGGAAGGCGAGGGGCCGTTGCCGCAGATTCCGGAAGGCTCGCCCTTCCAGGAGTTTTTCGAGGATTTCTTCAAGAACCGCAATGGCGGCGAGGGCAACCAGAAGGTCAACTCGCTTGGCTCCGGTTTCGTGATCGACCCCTCCGGCTTCATCGTCACGAACAACCACGTCATTGAAAATGCCGACGACATCGAGGCCGTGTTCCCCGATGGGTCGAAGCTGAAAGCGACGCTGATCGGAACCGACACCAAGACCGACTTGTCGGTGTTGAAGGTCGAGCCGCCCAAGCCGCTTAAGGCGGTCAAGTTCGGCGATTCCCGGCGCATGCGCATCGGCGACTGGGTGATTGCGATCGGCAATCCCTTCGGCCTTGGCGGTTCGGTGACCCTCGGGATCATTTCCGCCCGTGGCCGAAACATCAATGCCGGCCCCTATGACAATTTCATCCAGACCGATGCGGCGATCAACAAGGGCAATTCCGGCGGACCGCTGTTCAACATGAATGGCGAGGTGATCGGCATCAACACGGCCATCATTTCACCGAGCGGCGGATCGATCGGCATCGGCTTTGCCGTGCCGACGGAACTGGCCGAGAATATCGTCAAGCAGCTGATCGAATTCGGCGAGACCCGCCGTGGCTGGCTCGGTGTTCGCATTCAGCCTGTTACGGATGACCTGGCCAAGAGCGTCGGGCTCGATGGCGCCAAGGGTGCGCTTGTCAGCGGCATCATCAAGGGCGGCCCGGTGGAGAACGGGCCTCTGGTCGCCGGCGACGTGATCGTCAAGTTCGACGGCAAGGCGGTGAACGACACCCGCGACCTGGTGCGCGTGGTGGCGGAAAGTGCGATCGGCGCGGAGCTCGACGTGGTGATCGTCCGCGACGGCAAGGAGCAGACGGTGAAGGTGACACTTGGTCGTCTCGAGGACAGTGACGTGGCTGAAAACGATGCGGCTGCGTCTGACGGCACGGTCGAACCGCCCGTCGCCGAGGATGATAGCACGGACAGCCAGGAGACGCCCGGCGCCGAAGAGCAGCAGTCGCCTGACGCGGCCGTTCCGGCTTCTACCCTTGGCATGACCTTGTCAGCCCTCGATGACGAGAAACGTGCCCAATTCTCCATCGTGGAGAGCGTCGAAGGGGTTGTCATCACCGAGGTCGCTGCGGGATCCGCTGCCGCGGAGAAGGGCCTGAAGGTCGGCGAGGTGATCGTCGAGGTGTCGCAGGAATTCATGCAGACGCCTCAGGATGTCGCCGAGACGGTCAAGTCGCTCAAGAGCGAGGGCCGGCGCAGCGCGCATCTGATGATCGCAAACCCTGCCGGGGATCTTCGCTTCGTCGCCGTGCCTTTGGAGTGATATCGTTCCTGGATGGCGACGCCAGTTCAAGCCGTCAGGCGCGGATGCGGTCGGTCGGCTCCGAACTGGTTGTTTGCGCCAGGAAGTCGAGCAGGGACTGAGGGTCCATTGGCCGGGCCACGAAGTAGCCTTGCAATTCCTTGCAGCCCATCTCGCGCAGGGTGTTGAACTGTCCTTCGGTCTCTACCCCTTCGGCGACCAGGGTCAGGTTCAGGTCATGGCCGAGTCTGATGACCGCATCGACGATGGCGCGGCTGTTGGCATTGTGCTCGATATCGGAAATGAAGGACTGGTCGATCTTGAGCTTGTCGAAGCGGTATTTGCGCAGATAACTCAGCGACGAATAGCCGGTGCCGAAATCGTCCAGCGCTATGCGCACGCCAAGATTCTTGACCGCGATCAGCGTTGATTCGACTACGCTGTTGCTGTTCAGCAGAAGCGATTCCGTCACTTCGAATTCCAGCCGCGCCGCCGGCAGCCTTGTCTCCTGCAAGGCCATGCGGATGGTCTGGAACAGGCCAAGCGTGCTGAACTGCCTGGGCGACAGGTTGATCGCGATCCGTACGCTTTCCGGCCAGCGGGTTGCTTCCATGCAGCCGTGCCGGATGACCCAGGCACCGATTTCCGTAATCAGGCCAATGTCTTCGGCGATCGGAATGAACTCGCCGGGGCTGATGGTGCCGAGTTCTGGATGCTCCCAGCGCAGCAGGGCCTCGACGCAGACGACGTCGCCGCTCCGGGCATCGACAAGCGGCTGGAACTTGAGGCTGAGCGCCTCCTGCGCCACGGCACTGCGCAATTCCTGTTCGATCAGGTTGCGGCGCCGCGCGGCCGAATCGAGTGATTTGTCGAAGAAGCGATAGCGGTTGCGACCATCCGCCTTGGCGCGGTAGAGCGCCAGATCGGCATTGCGCATCAGCATGTCGGCTTGCCGGCCGTCCAGCGGCGCGCAGGCTATGCCGATGCTCACCCCGATGCGGGCCGTTCCGCTCGACAGGGAAAAGGGGCGCGACAGCACAGCGATGATGCGTTCGGCGAGGTCGGCGGATTGCCGCGCATCGGTGACGCCGGACTGGATGATGGCGAACTCATCGCCGCCGAGGCGCGCGATGGTATCGAGTTCGCCCGTTTGCTGCTTCAGCAAGTGGGCGACCTTCTTCAGGAGTTCGTCGCCGGCGCCGTGGCCGTGATTGTCGTTCACCTGCTTGAAGCGATCGAGATCGAGCAGCAGCACCGAGAACCGCTCGTTCATGCTCTCCAGCCGCGATATCGCGCGGGCGAAGTCTTCCGTCATCATCACCCGATTGCCGAGATCGGTCAGGGCATCGTGGCGGGCCATGTATTCGATGCGGCGACGGGCCTCCTGGGCGGCGGTGACGTCGCGCCCGACACCACGATAGCCAGCGAAATTGCCCTTGTTGTCATAGACCGGGCGGGCGCTGAGCGACCATACGCCGGGCTTGCCGTCCTTCACGATGTTGATCTCGAAATCCCGGAAGCTGTCGCGAGATTCCATCTGGTGGCGCAGCGCGGCGAAGCCGCTCAGTCGCTGCATGGTCGGGCCGGTGCTGTTCGCCCCGGGCAGAAGCGTCCACAAGGGCTTGCCGAAGGTCTCCGCCTCCGACAGTCCCGTCAGTTCAAAATAGCGTGGCGAGGCACGGCGCATGCGGTGGTCGGCATCCGTGCCCCAGAGCCAGTCCGATGCATTCTCTTCGAAATCATTCAGCAGCAGGCCGATGACATCGCGCTGCTCGTCCGCGGCGATCTGTGCCCGGACGCGATGGGTGAAGCTATCGCAGAGAGCGAGGGATGCGCGCGTGATGATGACGGCATAAATGGCATAGAGGATGAGCAGGTTGAGGCCGATGATCTGCGGCGTCGAACTGACGGCAAGCACCGCACCGATGCCCATGAAGACGCTGAAGATCAGCGAGGCGGGTGGAACGGTCGCCAATGCAAAGCCGCCGCCGCCGGCCATGCCCACGGTCAGGGCCACGAGCACCAGTCGCTGGTTGTGGTCGGCATGCATGTAGAAGGCGGCGTCGAGGATCGCCCAGAGGCCGCTCAATATGGCGGCATAGATCACCGCATGGCGGGTTCCGCGCAAGGAGGCTGTTTCCCGTTGGGGCCGGTTGCGGGTGCGCCACCAGGTGATGCCAGTCAGCACGGCAAGCGCGAAGATGAACGCGGCCCAGACGGTCACCAGCGTGAACATCGGGCTGTTCCAGAAGGCAGCGAGCGTGACGATGGCATTGCCGACATTGGCGGCCATCATCCATGGCGTGTTGCGCAGCACGGTCGAGAGCCGGATGGCACGGATGCGCGCGGCCTCGCTCTCCGTCTGGCCTTCTTCGCCCAGACGCAGGTACCGATCCCCGGCCGCTCGCATGCGAAGCGACAGATTGCCATAGAGGGTTGCTAGCTTCATGGATATTAGAATAGCTGCATTCGCTTAAAGGCGAATGAATCCGAGGCGTGGCATTCACTCTATCTGTTCGAAGAAGGGAGCAGGTCCAGCTTTCGTCCGGTCAGGATTGCTGCCGCCAATCCAAGGCAGACAGCCTGTAGAGAACGTGGCGTTTCAGGTGGGGATGGCTGTCCGGCACGCGAGGGTGATCGAAATCGCCTGCGGGATCGCGATGCATGCCGATGCGCTGCATCACGGCGGTCGAGCGACGGTTGCCTTCCACCGCAAAGGAAACGATTTCGTCGTATCCTTTGGTCTCGAAGCCGAAGGCTAGAAGAGCGCGGGCGGCTTCCGTTACATAGCCATTGCCCCAGAAACGGGTCGCCATACGCCAGCCGATCTCAACGGTGTCCTTTGGCAATGCAGGCTCGAGATTGGTCAGCGACAAGCCGCAGAAGCCGATCGGTTCGTCGGTTTCCTTCAATACGGTGGCGAAGAAGCCCACGCCGTTCTTGGCGATCATGTCGCGCACGCGGTCCAAGGTCTCGTCCGCCTCCGCATGGCTGCGGCGATAGGGAAAAAATTCCATGACCTTGGGATCGGAAAAGATTTCCCGGAACAGGTCCCTGTCGCTGTCAATCCAGTTGCGCAGGACGAGGCGCGGGGTTTCCAGGTAGATCATGGACTACATTCCTTCGATCAGGGATAGACGAAATCGGTCTTCCGATAGCCTTGGAGATAGAGCAGGCCCGTCAGATCAGCATGATCCAGCCTGAGCTTCGCCTGCGCCGAGACCACCGGCTTTGCATGCAGGGCGACGCCGGAGCCCGCAAGCTGCAGCATGCCGAGATCGTTGGCGCCATCACCGACAGCAATCGTGTCTTCCGGCGAAATGCCAAGCCGGGAGGTGATGTCGATCAGTGCATCGACCTTCGCCTGCTTGCCGAGGATCGGTTCGGCCACTTCGCCGACAAGCTTGCCGTCCGCTTCGATCAGGATATTGGCACGGTCCTCATGAAAGCCGAGACGCTTGCCGATCGGGCCGGTGAAGACGGTGAAGCCGCCTGACACCAGCGCCGTGTAATAGCCCTTCGCCTTCATGGTGGCGATCAGTTCCAGACCACCCGGTGTCAACGTGATGCGTTTGGCAATGACCTCGCCGACCACGGAAGAAGGCAGGCCCTTGAGCAGCGCCACGCGTTCCCGCAGCGCCGGCTCAAACGCTATCTCGCCATTCATCGCGCGGGCGGTGATGGCTGCAACCTTGTCCTTCAGCCCGACCTCGGCCGCCAGTTCGTCAATGCATTCCTGGCCGATCATGGTCGAGTCCATGTCGGCGATCAGGAATTTCTTGCGGCGGGACTCAGCCACCTGGACAGCCACGTCGATTGGCTGACCCGCTAGCAGATCCCGCAATTGCTGTTCGGCTAGAGCAGGGTCGCTGCTATCGGGAAGGGCGATATCGCAGGCGATGCCGTCCGCCAGCCAGTACAGACCCGAGGCGTTGACGGCTGCCGCCGCCTGTTCGCCAAGCGCGGGGAGGAGAACAGGATTTGACGGATTGGCGATAAGCGTGGCAACGAAGGCCATGATGAAGAACCCCGATCAACAAATGGATGCGATCCTGATAACCGGGCCGACCGCCAGCGGCAAGTCCGCGCTGGCGCTGTCGCTTGCCCGCCAGTATGACGGTGTCGTGATCAATGCCGACAGCATGCAGGTCTATGGCGTGCTGCGGGTGCTGACCGCCCGCCCATCCCAGGACGAGATGGATGGCGTGCCGCATCATCTCTACGGCCATGTCGATCCGCGGCGCAGCTACTCGACCGGCGAGTGGTTGCGGGAGATCTCCTCGCTGCTGGCCGAACTGAAGGCACAGCGGCGGATGCCTGTGATCGTCGGGGGAACGGGGCTCTATTTCAAGGCGCTCACCGGTGGGCTTTCGGACATGCCCGAGATCCCGGCTGAGATTCGCGAGCATTGGCGGTCACGCCTGCTGGCCGAGGGGGCGACCGACCTGCATGCTATCTTGGCGGAGCGTGATCCTGATATTGCCGCCCGGCTCGCGGTTGAAGACGGCCAGCGGATTATCAGGGCATTGGAAGTGCTGGAGGCCACCGGTCAGTCGATATCGGCGTTCCAGGGCAAGGCCGGGCCTGTGGTCGTCGATCCCCTGAAGGCGCGGAAAATCGTCGTCCTGCCGGAGCGATCATTGCTGCATGACCGTATCAACAGGCGGTTTGCGAAGATGCTGGACGAGGGCGCCGTGGAGGAGGTGGAGGCCTTGCTCGCATTAAATCTCGCTCCCGAAATGCCCGCCATGAAGGCAATCGGCGTCTCCCAGATCGCCGCGATGCTGCAGGGCTCCCTCAGCAAGGCCGAGGTCATCGCGCTCTCGTCGGCGGCGACGCGTCAATATGCCAAGCGCCAGATGACCTGGTTTCGCAACCAGATGGACGAGACGTGGGAGCGGGTGGTGCCGTAGCACCGGCTCCTTATGTCACCGCCTGTCGTTTCAGTCCTTGTTGTAGAGACTGGAGAGTGGTTTCCTCAGGATGCTGTCGCGCAGGGATGTACCGGGTTCGCGGCGGATAGACGATGCCGCCGGCGCCGGAGGATCTGCGCCGAAACTGCGCTGGATCGGCGGCGGTGCAGACGGAGGTGCCTCGCGGGCGGCAACCGGTTCGCGCAGTGTGTCGCGCCGCTGTTCCGCAAATCCATCGCGCCGCATGCCGGATGGCTCTATCGGTGGTGGAGCGGAGGTTGCTCGCGGCAGCATGTCGGGGCGGTAAGGCTCGATCGGCGGCGTATCCCGGGCCGCCAGCGGCGGGGGCGTAACCGGTTGGCGCGGCAGGTCGGTTGCGCGGCGATCAAGCGCCCGCGGTGCGACTGGCGGATCGGCGACGTCGTCCTCATCCTCCTGGCCCGCAGAGGCCGTAAAACCGTCCTGCGTTGCCGCAAAACTTGCCTGGAAGGCGGAGATGTCAGGACCTGCCATCTGGCGCATGCGGCTGACGACGCTGCGCAGATCGACCGTATCAGGCGTTTCGTCCGTCACTTTCGCGGAGACGCCATTGGCCTTGGGCAGCAATTGGTCGCTGACGCGCGAGAAGCGCATGCGCATCGGCACCGCCACGGCCTCACCGAAGGCGATGGCCTCGCCATTGCCGATGGACGAAATGAAGCTGGTGGTCGAGATCGAACTGTCGGGAATGGCCGAGCGAATGATCTCCTGGTCCCTGTCGTTGGCGAGCCGCATGGCAAACAGCGTCGAGCACTGGGACAGGATCGTCTGGTCCAGTTCGCCAGGGCGCTGGGTAATCACGCCGAGGGAAACCCCGTATTTGCGGCCTTCCTTGGCGATGCGGGCAATGGCCTGGCGCGTTGGGAAGAAGCCGAGATTGGGATCGGCCGGCACATAGCGGTGTGCCTCCTCGCAGACCACCAGCATATGGATCGCCCCATTGGACCACAGCGCGATCTCAAATGCCATGCGACAGAGCACCGAGGCGACGGAGTTCACCACTTCAGATGGGATGCCAGAGAGCTGGAAGGTGGAGATCGGCCGGTTTTCTCCGGGAATACGGAAGATATGGGCGATGGTCTCCATGATCGTGTCGCTGATCGTGTTGTTGGAGAACATGAAATGGTAGCGCGGGTCGTTGATGGCTGACATGATGCGCATCTTCAACGACCGCAGGAACGGCTTTTCGCCACGGCCTTCCAGGCGGCCGATGCGCTCGTCGATCAGTGCCAGCAGGTCGGCGACGCGGTAGGGGACCGGCGTATCCGCGGTGATGGAACTCTTGTCGTTCGAGCGGCGCATCAGCGCCGATTCCGAGCCGCGGAAGGCGCGCTTGGCCTCGGGCATCAGGTCGCGCAGGATATCCAGTTCATCGGCCACCGGCGGGCGTCCGCGAAACAGCACCTCGGCGAATTCGTCGAGCTTCATAAGCCAGAAGGGCAGGTCCAGCGTGTCCGTGTCGATCACGACGGCATGTTTGGGGAAGGCGGCCGCGAATTCGTTGTGCGGATCGAGGATCAGCACGCGCAGCTTCGGATCGCTCTCGATTGCCTTGTGCAGCAGCAGGGAAACGGCGGTCGACTTGCCGACGCCCGTGGAGCCGACGATGGCGAAGTGCTTCGACAGCATGGAGGGGATATGGATCGTGGCGTCGATCGATTCGTCCTGGGTCAGCTTGCCGATGACGCAGGTGTCGCCCTTGCCGGTGTCATAAATGCGCAAGAGGTCGGCGGCGCGGATGCGATGAGCGATCGCGCCGAGATAGGGATAGCGAGAAATGCCGGTCGAGAATTCCTCGCGCCCGGACAGGCCCTTGTGCACCTCGCCCAGAAGCTCCACCTCGATCAGGAAGGTATTGTCTTCGTTCTCCCCCCAGGCGCTGGAGCCCGTCTTCATGGAATAGGCGAGGGCGACGACGCGATTTTCGCCAACGGTGATGGAGATCAGCCGTCCGACGGACCAGAGCTCTGTAAGGTCTGTATTACCACCTTCGGCGGTCGCAGCTATGGTCGCGCGAGAACCATTGCAGGCGACGATACGGCCGAGCATGCGATAGCCGGGATGCATACGGTCACGGCGATCCTGTTCGCCCGCCGTACCTGACTTGTGGAGGTCGTCGTTCAGCAAATTCACACTCCCTGCTCGGGCCACCCTAAGGTTTGGCGCGTTAACAAGGCGTATAGGAATGATGGCGAGAGACCGCAGGTTACGCTTTTTTGACCAATTGCGTTGACGGATCGCCGCTTTGTGGCTATCAAGAGCGTCATGAAAAATCTTAAGGCACTTATCGTGGTGGGATGGCGCATGGGCAGGATGGTGTAACCATCCGGCGATAGCCACCCATGCGCAGACAAACAGGCTCCCCAGGGAGCCTTTTTTTATGGCCTGAACCGGGCTATTAGCCCACATCAAAACATCCAGGATGACGGACGGGAAGAGGCATGACGGGTACAGAGATGAAGATGACGGGCGCCGAGATCGTTTTGCGGGCGCTGAAGGACAACGGGGTCGAGCATATCTTCGGCTATCCCGGCGGCGCGGTTCTGCCGATCTATGACGAGATCTTCCAGCAGGACGACATCCAGCACATCCTGGTGCGCCATGAGCAGGGCGCCGGCCATGCCGCGGAAGGGTATGCCCGCTCCACCGGCAAGGTCGGCGTCATGCTGGTGACCTCCGGTCCCGGTGCCACCAATGCCGTCACCCCCCTGCAGGATGCCCTGATGGACAGCGTTCCGCTCGTCTGCCTGACCGGCCAGGTTCCGACCTCGCTGATCGGCTCAGACGCCTTCCAGGAATGCGATACCGTCGGTATCACCCGGCCCTGCACCAAGCACAACTGGCTGGTCAAGGACGTCAACGATCTCGCCCGGATCATCCACGAGGCTTTCCGGATCGCCAAGTCGGGCCGGCCGGGTCCCGTCGTTGTCGATATCCCCAAGGATATCCAGTTCGCGACCGGCACCTATACGCCGCCGAGCGCCGATATCATCGAGAAGAGCTATCAGCCGCGCATGGATGGCGACCGCCATGCGATCAAGGCCGCTGTCGAGCTGATGGCATCAGCGCGCCGGCCGATCCTCTATACCGGCGGCGGCGTCATCAATTCCGGACCCGAAGCCACTCGGCTGCTGCGGGAACTGGTCGAATTGACGGATTTCCCGATCACCTCGACCCTGATGGGCCTCGGCGCCTATCCGGCCTCGGGCAAGAACTGGCTCGGCATGCTGGGCATGCACGGGTCCTATGAAGCCAACATGGCGATGCACGACTGCGACGTCATGGTCTGCATCGGCGCACGCTTCGATGACCGTATCACCGGGCGGCTCAATGCGTTTTCGCCGGGCTCGAAGAAGATCCATATCGACATCGATACCTCGTCGATCAACAAGAATGTCCGCGTCGATATCGGCATTCCCGGTGACGTCGGCCGCGTTCTCGACGTGATGGTTGCGGAATGGAAGGCGCTCACCAGGCGTCCCGAAACCCAGCAGACGGCCGAGTGGAAGGCCAGCATCGAACGCTGGCGGGCCCGTAAGTCCTTCGCTTACACCCCGTCCAAGGACGTCATCATGCCGCAATATGCGATCGAGCGGCTGGCGGCGCTAACCCAGGGACGTGATACCTATATCACCACTGAGGTTGGTCAGCACCAGATGTGGGCCGCCCAGTTCTTCGGCTTCGAAGAGCCCAATCATTGGATGACCTCGGGCGGTCTCGGCACCATGGGTTATGGCTTCCCGGCCGCCATCGGCGTCCAGGTTGCCCATCCCGAGAGCCTGGTCATCGACATTGCCGGCGATGCGTCGATCCAGATGTGCATTCAGGAAATGTCCTGCGCCGTGCAGTATGAGCTGCCGGTCAAGATCTTCATCCTGAACAACCAGTATATGGGCATGGTCCGCCAGTGGCAGCAGCTGCTGCATGGTAACCGCCTGTCGCATTCCTATACCGACGCCATGCCTGACTTCGTCAAGCTGGCGGAGGCCTATGGTGCCGTGGGCCTGCGCTGCGAACATCCCGCTGATCTTGATGCCGCGATCGAGGAGATGATCAACGTCAAGAAGCCGGTCATCTTCGATTGCCGCGTGGCCAATCTCGCCAACTGCTTCCCGATGATCCCATCGGGCAAGGCACATAACGAGATGCTGCTGCCGGACGAGGCAACCGACGAGGTCGTCGCCACCGCCATCGACGCCAAGGGCCGCCAGTTGGTCTGATCAGGGGAGAACCAGACATGAACGCACATCTTCAGCCCACGGGCTCCGCCTACTTCATCACCCCGGAAACCAATCCCGCCGAAAGCCACACGCTTTCGGTGCTGGTCACCAACGAGCCGGGGGTTCTGGCGCGCGTCATCGGCTTGTTTTCCGGTCGGGGCTACAACATCGAGAGCCTGACGGTCTCGGAAACCGAGCATGAGGCGCATCTGTCGCGCATCACCATCGTCACCCGGGGCACGCCGGGCGTGCTGGAGCAGATCAAGGCCCAGCTCGAGCGCATCGTTCCGGTTCACCGGGTGGTGGACCTGACGGTGCGGGCGCGCGAACTTGGCCAGGAGCGGCCGATCGAGCGTGAGGTTGCGCTGGTGAAAGTCCGCGGCACCGGCGAGACCCGCGCTGAAACCCTGCGTCTGGCGGATGCGTTCCATGCCAAGGTCGTCGATGCGACGGTGGAGCATTTCATCTTCGAGATCACCGGCAAGTCCTCGAAGATCGACCAGTTCGTCGCGGTGATGAAGCCGCTCGGTCTCAACGAAATCTGCCGCACCGGCATCGCCGCCATGAACCGCGGCTCGCAGGGCATGTAACGATTTCTAAATCGGTAGCAGCAGGCGGTGGCGCACCGCCTGCTTAGTCTGCGGAAGGCTAAAGTCTGGCTGTTTACGGCGTGCTGTGCCGTGCTGGCCAAGCGATTGACCGCTGCGGTGTCGATCAATTGAGGCACTTTTCCAGAAGCGCGGCATCGGGATGCGTCGCGTTCGGGCCGAACTCCGCGTAGCAGGCCAGTGTCCATTCCTCGGCGACATTCTCGCGCATGGTTGCCTGACCCTTCGGGGCTGCAATCTTGTCGCCCTTGACGCTGGCGACGGATGTTGTTTTCAGCGGCACGCGGGTTTCAGCACCGGCCTGCGAGCTCATGGATATGGTCGCCATCGTCATCACGGCGGCGGTCACTGCGGTCTTCATCATTGTCTTGTCCTCTCTCGCTGTCTGGATTATCGCGTCCTTGCGATGATCCAGTTCTAGAGGACCGCCCCTGAACTGGCGGCGAACGGGCTGTTCATGCGACGTTAACCGTAACGGCTCGCAGCGGGGCATTCATGAAACGTGACTGGGGCGGGGGTTACCGTCTATGAGCTTCGTCCAGCGGCATTGACATTTGCGCGACCGCCTCGGACTTTTTAGCCTTTGCCCTGCTTTCTTTCTTCAGCGGCCTGCCGACAGGGCAGACCTCCTGGACAAAGCCGGTCAGCGTGTTCACCAGGTTGTTCGGAACCAGCGAATAGTGAACGAACTGGCCGCGCTTCTTCCGAGTAATCAGCCCGGCCTCTTCCAGGATGGAGAGATGTTGCGAGACCGATGGCTTGGTCATGTCGAAACGCGCTGCGATCTCGCCGGCCGTCAGGCCTGACGCGGAGAGATACGCCAGGATTTTGCGACGCGGTGCGGAGGCCAGCGCATTGAAGACACGCTGAGCCGAGCGGCTTGCGCCACTTTCCTCGGCATCATCATCGGCCTTTTCACTCATGCAACAGAAACCGCCTTCATGCCGACAGCTGTAAGCGATCTCTGACATCGATGCAATCTGGCTGTTTGTTAATTAGATAATTGCCTAAATTTTAAATTGTGCTATTTGGTGATTAGGTAATTTCCTAATCACCATGCGGGGTGCTACATGGCAGCGGTGTCGACGGAACGTATGCGCGCCGGCCCGGCCAGTGATGCCGTGATAGGCAACGTCGTATGGGTGGCTCCGAAATCTCTTTGGACCTCCATGATGATAATCGTGGCTCTGGTTGCTGGTCCCCTCACAATATCCTGGGATGCGGTGGCCGTTTTCGCTTGCTTGACCGCCACTACGATCTGTCTTGGCCATTCGGTCGGGATGCATCGGCTGCTCATCCACCGTTCCTTCGCCATTCCGATGTGGCTGGAGTATATTCTGGTCTATCTCGGGACGCTTGTCGGTATGGCCGGACCATTCGGGATGATCTACGCCCATGACATCAGGGATTGGGCGCAGCGGCAGCGCGTGTGCCATGACCTGTTCGCTCATCGCCGATCGTTTTTCCAGGATGCGTTCTGGCAAATGCATTGCGCGGTCGAACTGCGGCATCCTCCGGTTTTCGTCATCGAAGACCGGGTTGCTCGAGATAAGGTCTACCGTTTCCTGGAAGCGACGTGGATGTGGCAGCAGTTGCCGATGGCGCTGCTTCTCTTCGCTTTCGGCGGTGTGTCTTGGGTTGTCTGGGGGGTTGCCGTGAGAGTGAGCGTCTCGCTGACAGGCCATTGGCTGATCGGGCATTTTGCCCATCGGTCAGGTCAGCAGACCTGGAGTGTCGATGACGTCGCGGTGCAAGGCTTTAATCTCAACCGGTTTGGCCTCGTCACGTTCGGTGAGAGTTTTCACGGCAACCATCACGCGTTCCCGCAATCTGCACGCCTCGGTCTGCAGTCGGGTGAAATCGACCTGGGTTGGTGGTTCATCAAGCTGCTCGAACGACAAGGTCTCGCTAGCGGGATCAAGTTGCCCGATAGCGTGCCCCATCGCGAAGGACTGCGGCTAGTAGCCAAGCCCCACGCGCACCAACGCACGCCAGGCTATGGCATCAGCGCAACACGCGTGTAAAAGCTGTAAAGAAAATGTGATTGTCGCTTGACAGGAGCGGATTTGAACAAATCGCCAGATCGCGCGTTTCCATCATCGAAAGGAGCGCGTCATGAACAGGTCAGCGATCGTCACAGCAGCAAGTCTCATTTTTCTCGGTGCTGCATTTGCAGCGCATGAAACCGGGGTTGCTTCGGCTAGTCTTCCAGCCTTTGCCCCGGCCGAGTTCCAGCAGGCGGTTATAGGTAAGTCTTCCAGAGTGGTGCCCCAGGCCATTTTGGCCGAGGAAGACGAGGAGATGACCGTCGAGTGGGTCATCGATTGTTACGACCAGTTCGGTCCTGATGGCGTTTCACCTGATGTCGCGCAGCTCAACAGCTGCATGCCGTCTTAAAGTCCAGACATGATGTCGCGGCTCGATGCCGTTTCACCCAAGGAGGGTTCACCCATGATGCGGTGTGTTGGTCCTTATATCGATGATCGTGAAGATGGCGCTCGGGCTGAGCGCAACTCTCCGAAAAAGGCGCTTCTTGTAACTGCCGTGGTGGCGATCGGTGTGGTTTACGCCGTTGCCGGTAGCCTGCCGACGAGCAGCCCTGATCTCGCAAACTTTCCAAGCGCTCAAGTCGCCAAGGCGGAGCGGGTGGTCCTGCCACAGGTCGCAAGCCTTGAGGTGGTCCGCCAGTAATAATGCCCTACATCGTTGTCAGTCGAGCCGTTGGAAATCAGATCATTTCCAGCGGCTTTTTTCTGTCCGGCGGCGGGAAGGCGGTGTCCAGGATTGCCCAATCCTCGTCGCTGATATCGAGGTCGACGGTATCGCGGTTTTCCCGCACGCGACGCAGATTGGCGGATTTCGGAATGACGATCACGCCATCGCGCTCCAGAAGAAAGGCAAGTGCCACTTGGGCCGGCGTGGCCTGATAGGTCTTGGCGAGATGAATGAGATCGGGGTTTTTCAGGATCCGCCCCTGATCGATCGGGGAATAGGCCATGACGGCGACGCCCCGCTGCTGACACCACGGCAGGAGATCATACTCGATGCCGCGCCGGGCCAGATTGTAGAGCACCTGATTGGCCGCGCACTTGTCGCCATCGGGCACGCGCCAAAGCTCTTCCATGTCATCGGTGTCGAAGTTGGAGACGCCCCAGGCGCCGATCTTTCCCTGGCGCTTCAGTTCCTCGAACGCCGCCACGGTTTCGGCGAGCGGATAGTCGCCCCGCCAATGCAACAGGTAAAGGTCCAGCCTGTCGGTGCCGAGCCGGGAGAGGCTTTGGTCGCAAGCGGCGATCGTCTTGTCGAAGCTTGCATTCCACGGATAGACCTTGCTCACTAGGAAAACATCGTCGCGGCGATCTTCAAGTGCTTTGCCGACGACCTTCTCGGCGCCGCCATCCCCATACATTTCCGCGGTGTCCACCAGGGTCATGCCGAGATCAAGTCCGAGCCGCAGACTGTCGATTTCCTCGCTGGCACGACTCCGGTTCTCGCCCATCTTCCAGGTGCCGAGACCGATCGACGGAACTTCGACGCCGTTGCGCAGGGTCACTGTCGGTATGCTGTCATGCATGTCTGATTCGTCCGCAGTTCGTTCACAATCCCAAGGCGACCTTATCCGAGCCAGCGGCTGTTTCAACGTTGATGGATCAATTGTTTTGCTGGGCGCATCAGCAAGTGGCATTGGTCCTGCGGCTGCGGGTAGACTATTTTCGGCAGCCCTTGAGATCGAGAGAATGAGCATGCCCCTGGAAACCCTGCTGGCCCTGATCGGCTTTGCCTTTGCCACCTCGATCACGCCCGGACCGAACAACATGATGCTGTTCGCCTCCGGCGTGAACTTTGGCTTTCGCCGGACGGTGCCGCATATGGTGGGCATTGGCGCAGGCTTCCTGTCGCTGCTGCTCGGCGTTGGGCTTGGCCTCGGCGCCGTGCTTGCGGCATTCCCACCACTCTTCATCGCATTGAAGATCGCCGGTGGGCTCTATCTCCTCTGGATCGCCTGGAAGCTTGCGAGCTCGCGAAGCCTTGGCGAAGGTAATGGCGATACGGCAAAGCCGATGAGTTTCCTGGCGGCGGCCTCGTTCCAATGGGTCAATCCAAAAGCCTGGGTGATGGCTGTCGCGGCCATGGCCACCTATACCGATCCGGCACGCTACCTGTTCAGCGTGTTTGTCGTTGGACTGGTGTTTGCCGCCGTCAACGTGCCCTCGGTCTCGACCTGGGCGGGATTTGGCTCAGTCCTGCGTGACTGGTTGGCCGTGCCGGCGCGGCTCAAATGGTTCAACATCACCATGGCGGTGCTTCTGGTTCTCAGTCTCTGGCCGATGCTAAAATAGCGCGATATCCGGCTTGTTCAGCATCAGCCAGAAGATCGCAATCACCGCGAAGAAGGCCGGGAAGCCGCAGGCAAACCAGATGCGATAGAGCGTGAAGAAGTGTTTGGGTAGCGGCGCACCAGAGGCGGCACTTTCCCGGGCGATATCGCGCAAGCGGATCTGGATCCAGACGACCGGCAGCCAGAATACGCCTGTAAAAACGTAGAGCAACAGCGACAGGACAATCCAGCCGTCCCACAGCGACCACCCCACGGCCTCAGCCAGCAAGGCGCCCGATATTGGCTGAAGAATGACCGCTGTCGCCGTGAACAGGGTGTCCGCGATGACGACGGTGCTCGCGACGTGTGCGATCAGCGCGGCATTGCGGGTCCTGACCGCCATGACCATGAAGAAGGCGATACCGGCGCCGGTTCCCAGGAGCACGGTCGCGCCGACCACATGAATGAGACGGAGGATTTCCTCGTAGGCCATCAGCGCTCATCCAGCGTGGCAAGCGCCACCAAGGTCAGCAGGATCGACGGCAGCACCTTGACCAGGGGGCCGAGCGGATCGGCCCAGAGGGCCGGTTCGACCAGGGTGGCGGACAGGAGATAGCCAGCGCTCAACAGCAGCATGCCGATGAGGGCTCGCCGCGCGAAAGGCCGGACCAGAACGGCAAGGCCCAAGGCGACATCGAGCGCGCAGGTGAACAACAGCATGGCCAGCGCACCGGCGGGCGGCAGCAAAGGCTGAAAATGCGCTGCAGCGCGCGCGGGTTCCGCCAAGGGAATGAGGCCCGAGAGCAGCCAGAAAAGCGAAAGCGTGACGATAACAGGCGCCTTCAGCAGATAGAGGCGGGCAAACCAGAGATCCTGCACGCCGGCGGGATGGGACGAAAGAGTTTGCCGCAGCGACCGCAGGGGGAAAGGTGGGGCCGGGCGGTCCTGTTCGCCAATCACGCCCTCCGACATGACGGCCATGGCCGTGGAGCGCAGCGGCGAGCGCCAGCCGAGGCGACCGGCGAGGTCTGCCACGATGGTCACGGGGCGGGCGCACCATGGCGGCAGGTCGATCCGCGGTGCGGGGCGTAGCCCGAGCCAGGCACGGTGCAGGGCGACGGCATCGCCCAGGGTCAAGATGCCAGGCGCCGCCAGCGTGATGTCGCCGGAAATGGAGCCGGTTACCGCGCGTGAGACCGCCTCCGCCACATCGTCCACGGACACGGTTTCCATCGGGCTTGCGGCATAGACGAGCGGCAGGACCATCGGCATCGCAGCGAGGGCCCTGAGCAGGGCGGTCCCGCCATGGGCGTTGCGGCCGACGACCAGGGCCGGCCGC
This sequence comes from Rhizobium sp. RU36D, assembly GCF_900176345.1. GTDB lineage: Bacteria > Pseudomonadota > Alphaproteobacteria > Rhizobiales > Rhizobiaceae > Allorhizobium. The sequence continues at coordinate 26,442 of NZ_FWXU01000003.1, read as the reverse complement.
AGGATGGTGGAATCCAGGCCGGACCGTGAGAGTTCTGCATCGGCGCGTCGCTTGGTTGCCAGGAAGGGCAGGTCGGCGCCCCCGCCCTCCACCCCGGCGGAAATCTGGATAATGCGCTTGCCGCCGCTTTGCCTTGCCGCCGTGTAAAGCGCCAGCATGGCGGTTTCCTGGGTCGCGGCGACATTGTCGCTCAAGCCATCCTGCAGCGCACCGGCGCAGTTGATCACCGCCTCATGGTCTTGCAGTAGCGGTAGCCAATCTTCCGGTTTCGTCATCGCCGAAAGGTCTGCCTTGACCCATGCGGCATGGCCATGGCGATTGGCGGCGCGCGCTACATCACGGGCCAGTCCGGTGACGTGATGGCCGTCTGAGATCAGCCGTTGCAGAACGGTCGCGCCGATGAAACCGCTGGCGCCAAGAATCAGTATCTTCATGCCCACAGCCTATAGGAGGTCTCGGTTTCGAATAGGGCTTGGCGAACACCTTTGTCGCGCCTAAAAGTCTTGCACCTGTTTTGAGGAGCCCTGCCGTGAGCGCCGATCACGATCATTCCCATGATCATCACCACCATCATGATCATAGTCATGATCATGGCCATGACCATGACAACCAATATACGGACATGCAGGCCAGGGTGCGCGCGCTCGAGACGCTGCTGACGGAAAAGGGGCTGATCGATCCGGCGGCAATCGACGAGATCGTCGAGACCTATGAAACCAAGATCGGCCCGCGCAACGGCGCCAAGGTGGTGGCAAAGGCCTGGACAGAGCCGGCATTTGCCGAGTGGCTGAAGGCGGATGCGACGGCAGCCATTGCAAGCCTCGGCTTCACAGGGCGGCAGGGCGAGCATATGCGCGCCGTGTTCAACACGTCCGATACGCATAACATGGTCGTCTGCACCCTGTGCTCCTGCTATCCGTGGTCGGTGCTCGGCCTGCCGCCGGTGTGGTACAAGGCGCCGGCCTATCGATCGCGAGCGGTCATCAATCCCCGTGCGGTCCTGGCGGAATTTGGTGTCGAGCTTCCGGCAGAGACGAAGATCAGGGTCTGGGACTCGACAGCGGAACTGCGCTATCTTGTAGTGCCTGAGCGACCCGAGGGAACCGAAGGCCTTGATGCCGATGCACTGGCTGATCTTGTGACCCGGGACTCGATGATAGGCACTGGGCTTGCCCTTTCCCCCGGAGATCGCGGATGAACGGTCCCCACGATCTTGGCGGCCAGATGGGTTTCGGCCCCGTTGCTCCGGAAAAAGACGAGCCGTATTTCCATGCGGAATGGGAAAAGCGGGCGCTCGGAATTACCTTGTCCTGCGGGGCCTTCGGAGCCTGGACCATTGATGAAAGCCGACATGCGCGCGAAAGCATCCCGCCAGCCAAATATCTGGCGGCAAGCTATTACGAGATCTGGATCCGGGCGGTGGACGTCTTGCTGGAGCGTCATGGCTTTGCCACGCGGGAGGAACTGGTCGGGGGCCACCACCGTGTCGAGGGCGCGGTGCCCAAGCGCGTGCTGAAGGCCGATATGGTGGCGGGCGTGTTGGCCAGAGGCGGGCCTTGCGACCGTCCGGTCAGGACCGAGCCGCGTTTTGCCCCCGGCGACATGGTGCGGACGCGCAATTTCCATCCGGAGACCCATACGCGGCTGCCGCGCTACGCGCGCGCCAAGGTCGGCACGATCGAGGCTGTGCAGGGCAGTTTCGTCTTTCCCGACGACAACGCCCATGGGAAAGGCGAAAACCCGCAATGGGTATATACCGTGGTGTTCGATGCGGCGGAGATCTGGGGCGAGGGCTGCGACCCTACCCTGACGGTCTCCATCGATGCCTGGGAGAGCTATCTTGAGCTCCTGTGAGGTCCGATCGCAGCTTTCGGCTTCCCCCGGCTTGCCGGTCTCCAGCGAGGGTGATCCGGTGTTCGCTGAGCCCTGGCAGGCGCAGGCCTTTGCCATGACCGTGCATCTGCATCGGCAGGGCCTGTTTTCCTGGGCGGAATGGGCCGAAACCCTGTCCGGCGAGTTGCACAAGCCTGGCCGTGCCGAGGACGGTAGCGATTATTTCGACGGCTGGGTGGCGGCGCTGACGCGGTTGCTCGTCGCCAAGGGCATTGCCGAGGAAGACACCGTTCTGGCTCTGCAGGACAGCTGGAAAAGAGCCGCCGAGGCGACCCCGCATGGTCAGCCGATCGAGTTGACCAATGATCCTTTGCGGGGCGCCTGACAAAGCAGATCGCCTAAAGCCGGGAGAAGGGTGGGTCTATGCGGGCCGCGCCTTGCCTTTGCAGGCGAATCCGCGCAAGTCCTGACGATGCAGTTTTCACCGCAACAGGACGAGGCGCTCAAGGCGGTCTCGAAATGGCTGAAGGACGGGCGCCAGCCCGTATTCCGCCTGTTTGGTTATGCCGGCACCGGCAAGACGACATTGGCCCGGCATTTTGCCGAGAATGTCGATGGTGACGTGCTGTTTGCGGCCTTCACCGGCAAGGCCGCGCAGGTGCTTCGTTCGCGTGGTGCCACCAATGCCCGGACGATTCATTCGCTGATCTACCGTCCGCGCGGCGAGGAGGAGGTGGAGGACGAGGAAACCGGCAAGACCTCGATCTCGCCGATGTTTTCCATCAACCGGCAGAGCCCGCTGGCCAAGGCAGCGCTGATCGTCATCGATGAGTGCTCGATGGTGGACGAGCAGCTTGGCAAGGACCTGATGAGCTTCGGCACGCCGATCCTGGTATTGGGGGACCCGGGCCAGTTGCCGCCGGTATCGGGCGGCGGTTTCTTCACCGAGCAGGAGCCAGACTATCTCCTGACCGAGATCCATCGGCAGGCGCGCGACAATCCCATCATCACGCTCGCCATGCAAGTGCGTGAGGGCCGTGAACTGATGTATGGCAACTATGGTACGGCCAAGGTCATCTCCAAGAACGAGGTGACCCAGGATCTGGTGCTGGGTGCGGACCAGGTGCTGGTCGGCACAAACAAGACGCGTCGGCGCTACAACAAGCGGCTCAGGGAGCTGAAAGGCTTCAATGTCGAGTATCCGCAAGCCGGCGACAAGCTGGTGTGCCTGCGCAATGACCAGGTCAAGGGATTGCTGAACGGCTCCCTGTGGCAGGTGATGACCTCGTCGCGCGAGACGGTCAAGCCTGGCATCAACCTGCTGATCAAGCCCGAAGACGACGACATGGATCGTGGGGCGGCGAAGATAAAGCTGCTGAAGGCGGCCTTCGAGGACATCGAAACCGAGATCCCCTGGGCGACCCGCAAGCGCTATGACGAGTTCGACTATGGCTATGCCTTGACGGTGCACAAAGCGCAGGGCTCTCAATGGAACGATGTCGTGCTGTTCGATGAGAGCTGGGCCTTCCGTGATACCCGTGAGCGCTGGCTCTATACAGCGGTCACGCGGGCAGCGGAGACACTGACCATCGTCCGCTAAAGCGTGTCGCGATCTTTCGGATTCGCTTGCCACGCTTGTCCTCTGGTTTTCAGCATGTCGTAATTGCAAAACCGCGGCGCACTTTTGCGCGACATACTCTAGTCGTTGGTCCAATCCAAAGATTGCCCCCAATAATGACCTGAGATGCAATCGGTTGGTGGTTTCTTACGGTGAAACCCTGTGGCAGAAGGCGCGAATCGTCGCCGCTTGCTGAAGCGGCTTGCTCGGAGGGCTAGGGTATGACCGCAACGATCGCGCCGCAAAAACCGCCCCGCGACATGCTGTTCCCCGCGATCGTGGAAAACATGCGCGATGGGGTCCTGGCGTTCGACAAAAACGGCAACCTCATCACGGCCAATCATCCGGTCTGCGAGATGTTGGGCTTCGATGATCCTTCCCAACTGGCTGGCACCTTCGCCGAGATGGTGCTGATGCGCGACGAGCTTTGGGAGATCAACGAGGCGATCGTTGATTCCATGTATGCCGCCAATAATGTTGTGACCCGCGATGTCACCTTCCGGATCGGTCGCGAAGAACGGCATGTGGTCGTTCGCACATCCATGTTGCGCGACGAAGGCAGCGGTCAGCCGCTGGGTGTCGTGGTGATCCTCAGCGATGTCTCCGAGAAGATGCGGAGCTTGCGCGAGCGCATCGAGTTTGGCCATCTCGTGGTTCTCTTCATCGGGCTGCTCGGGCTTGCCAATATCGTTACACTGTTCGTCCAGACCTATGACTGGTTCAATGTCTATTCGACCGGTTTTGCCTGGGCCTATCTGATCCTGATCACGCTGCCGGTGGCCTTCACCGTCTGGCACCTGAAGCTCGCGCCGTCGCAGATCGGACTGACTGTGAAGGGGTGGCGACGCGCGGTGATCGAGGGCGCGGCCGCGTCCGTTATTGCCATCGCCGTGATCTATGCGCTGAGCCATCTGTTGCATGACGACACAGTGCCGGGCGAACAGGCGGCGATGTCCACCATGTCAGTGGGCATGGTGATCCTCAGCCGCTGCGGCTATGCGCTGCATAGCCTGATCCAGGAAGTGATGGCGCGGGGCGTGCTACAGACATCCCTGCGTCGTCTGCTTGACGATCAAAGCGGCGTGCGGTCGCTTCTTGTCGCCTCGCTGATCTTCGGTCTGTTCCACAGCCATTTCGGGCTGATGGCGGTTGCGGTGACGGCTGTGTCAGGGGTAGTGATGGGCGCGCTCTATATGCGCCATGGCAACCTGATCGGCGTCACCATTCTGCATGTCGCAGCCGGTATTGCCGCGTTCCAGCTTGGAATTCTCTGAGGCGCGCGCCTTGTCTCAGGACGCGACGATGCCGAGCAGCACGGCCTTGGCCACGGCCTGGAAGCGGTTGTTGGCGTCGAACTTGCGGATAATGGTGTTTTCCAGTTCCACCAGTTCATCATTCTTCAGGTCCAGCGCCCGGGCAATACGCATCGGCGCATAGCCTTCCGCCATCAATCCAATGCAGCGGCGCTCCAGATCGCTGAGTTCGATGCTGTCGCGTGCATCGGTTTTCGCCGCCGCGGCATGCTCCTCATCCCCGGACAGGAGGTTTGCGATTTGCTGCATCTGTCGTCGGATGGTCGACAGTGCGGCCGTCAATTCTCGCTTACGGATCGTCAGGGCATCGTTGAAGATCGCCTCGGCCTCGGCCTGGGATTGTGCCTGATCCAGTTCATCCAGGAGTTCCTGGATCACGGCGACGGGCATGCCGACTTCGCGGCAGGCGTTGATCAGGGCCATGCGACCGACGTCATCCTGATTGTAGACGCGCATCAGACCGACACGGCCGGCCGAGAGAAGCCCTTTTTCCTCGTAGAAATGCAGGGTTCGGTGCGTCACGCCAAACATGTTTGCCATGTCGCCGATCGTCACCGGCTCTTTTGGAGGCTCGTTGGGCAGGATATTGCTCGGCAGATAGCGAGATCGGGCTGGCGATCCGCCTTGGGCCATCGAGCTGCCGCGCGGATGTTTCGGTTGATCCGCCATGTTTCCCCCCTTTCGCCCAGGGCGTGTCGTGCGCCGACCGGTCATGGGCTTTCGGTCCTGGCGGTTTTCCGCCTTTTATACATCACCATGCTGCTTGCCGGCGTCTTGCGTGTCCCACTTTGCCGGCCGGCATGCGATGAAGGACCATGAACGGACAGAATAGGCGTCGGTATGGGCATTTGCAAACCGTTAATAACTGCCGATGTCCGCACGACAAGGTCCGCTCCTTCTCGATATCCCGTCCCAAAGGCTACAATTGTCGCTAATGGCAATCAAAGCCCTCTATTTTGGGGATCACAGGCGCATTCAGCGCCGGTCTCCGCTTACCAGCACTTGTCGTTCCGGTGCAACGAAGCGAGCGGGATATCGCTTTCACTGCTTGTCGAATTCCTACCGACGATGCCGAGAGCGTGCCAGTTCAGGGCACATTTTCGGGCTTCCATCAGCGAAGCGCATGAAATCATTCGAGCAACTCGTTGGAATTTGTGGAGACATCGGTCTAAAAGCGAACCGAGCCCGACGTTTTTCATGGACCTGACATGACCACACAGCTTTCCGTCAATCTGAATGCCGTCGCCATGCTGCGCAATCGACGCGATCTGCCGTGGCCCGATGTTGCGCATCTCGGCCGGATTGCCCTGAAGGCCGGGGCGAGCGGCCTGACCGTTCATCCGCGTCCCGACCAACGGCATATCCGCTTTACCGATCTTCCGGTGCTGCGCGCGCTGATCGACGACGAATTTCCGCAGGCCGAATTCAATATCGAGGGTTATCCGACGGAAGACTTTCTCGCCCTGTGCGAGGCGACCGAGCCGGAACAGGTGACGCTCGTTCCCGACGATCCGTCCCAGGCGACGTCTGACCATGGTTGGGACTTTGCGCAGCATCAGGATTTCCTGAAGGGCGTGGTTGCGCGGCTAAAGGGCAAGGGCATGCGCGTTTCGCTCTTTGCCGATGGCGATGGCAGCGAGGCCGCCGTCAAGGCCGCCGTAGCAACCGGCACGGACCGTATCGAGCTCTATACCGGACCTTATGGCGGGTGTTTCGACGATCCGGATCGGGCCAAGGCTGAGATCGAGCGTCTGGGCCTAACCGCCGATGCCGCGCTGGCCCATGGACTGGGAATCAATGCCGGCCATGACCTGACGGTGGCGAACCTGCCGGCGCTGGTGAAGCGCATTCCCGCGCTGGCCGAGGTTTCGATCGGCCACGGACTGACAGCCGATGCCCTGGAATATGGAATGGCCGAGACCGTGCGTCGTTTCCGCAGGGCCTGTGGCCAGGCGGTTTGATAGCCAAGACCGGATAGACCACGCCAATCATGCACGGAGAGGCCCGCCAGGATGATGACTTGGCGGGCTTATTCGTTTTATCTGCAGTCGGATCAAGCGCCGAGGCTGGCCTTGTTGGCGGCGATGAAGTCCTTGAGCGTCACGAGCTTGCCGCCCGCCAGATCGGCTGCATCCGTCGTGACCATGCCGAGATCGCCAGCGCGGATCGCCGTATCAAACGACACGAGGGTCGGGATGAAGGGTGCCGGCACGCCGTGTGCGGCCATGCCTTCGGCAAGCTGCGCGTCCGTCAGGTTCACCACGGCGAGCGGCTTGCCGGTCGCTTCGCTGACGAGGGCTGCAATTTCGGCATTGCTGTAGGCCGCTTCGCCGGTCAGGGTGTAGATCTTGTTTTCGGCTGGCGGCGAGATCAGGCCGCCGGCGATTGCCTTGGCGATGTCGGCGCGGGAGACATGCGACGTCTTGCCATCACCGGCAGCGGTGAACCACTGGCCGGAGGCGAGTGCGTTCGGCAGGCTCATGAACAGGTTTTCCATGTACCAGCTGTTGCGGAAGATGGTGTAGGGCAGGCCGGAGGCCTTGATTGCTTCTTCCGTGCCGAAATGGTCAGGCGCGAAGGAAACGGCCGAGCTTTCGGCCTTCGGCAGCGAGGTGTAGAAGACGCGGCCGACCGAGGCTGACTTGGCAGCGGCAACCGCGGCCTTGTGCTGCTCCAGCCGCTTGCCCGGCGTGCCAAGCTCGTCGGTGGAGATGATCAGCAGCCGATCAATGCCGGCAAAGGCGGCGGCAAGCGTGCTCGCGTCATCGAAATCAACCTTGCGGGCGGCAATGCCCTTGGCGGCGAGTGCGGAGAGCTTGGCCGGATCGCGGCTGCCCGCGATAATGTCTGAGGCCGGAACGCCGCGTTCCAGCAGGTTTGCAATCACGAGGCTGCCGAGGTGGCCAGAGGCGCCGGTGACGAGGATCTTGCTCATAATGGTCCTTTCCAAGGGAAACCGTTGGGGCTTCCAAATGTCGCTGTAACTCTCTAAATGAGAGTTACGCTAAAATAGGAATTGCCTGTGATCTGTAAAGAAGGCAGTTTTTCAGACCATCGTTACCTAAAGGGAACCACCATGAAACGCGTTGCGACCATCTTCGAGGATAAACTGTCCGAGTATGACGATGGAACGGGCCTGGAGAATTGCCCGATCCGCTCGGTCATGGCGCCGATCGGTGGCAAGTGGTCGACGCTGCTGCTGCTGGCGCTGGCGGAAAAGCCCTATCGTTTTGGGGAGTTGCGCCGCCTGGTGCCGGATATTTCCCAGCGCATGCTGACCCAGACATTGCGAGACCTGCAGCGGGATGGCTATGTCGACCGCACGGTGTTTCCCACCAAGCCGCCAAGCGTGGAATACTGCCTGACGCCGCTCGGCCGCTCGCTGTTCGTGTCGCTGTCGGCGCTGATGGAATGGGCCGAGGCAAATTTCCCGGCGGTCCGCGACGCGCGGCAGCGCTACGATCAGGAAGAAGCGCTCAGCGCCTGAGGTGATGACCGCATCACAGGGTAAGGGTCCATGTCTGGCCGTTTTCCTGTGGGCCGAACAGCGTATGCGGTTCTTCCGCTTCCAGCACGAAGCCGGCCTTCACATAGATATGCCGCGCCGCATGCAGGATGTCGTTGGTCCAGAGCGTCAGTTTTCGATAACCGGACGCGCGTGAAAAGCGGATGCATTCCTCAACCAACAGGCGCCCGAGACCAAGACCGCGGGCCTGCTCGTCGACATAGAGCAGGCGAAGCTTGGCGATTCCTTCGCCGCCATCCATGATCAGCGCCGACCCGACGCGCGTGCCGCCGCGTTCGGCGATCCAGCAGAACTCCCGTGCCGGATCGAAATTGGCCAGGAACTTGCCTGCGATCTCGGCGACGAGGGCTTCGAAACGGCTGTTCCAGCCGAAAGCGGCCGTATAGAACTCTGCTTGGGACTGAACGATCCAGCCGAGATCGCCCGGCCTGTGTGGCCTAAGGACGGCAGGCTCGTTGCGGCTTGCTGACGGATCCAGAAGCAGGCGGATGGTGGAAAAGGCCGCCTTCAACCTCTCCCGGTCGGACTGGCCAAGGTTGTCGACCATGGCGGCAAGCTCAACCCTCGATGCCGCGCCAAGCTTTTCGAATTCTTTGATGCCGTGGTCCGTGGGGGTGATGATCTGGCTGCGCTTGTCCTGGGGGTCCGGCGTCGTTTCGATCAGGCCGGCGGCACGAAACCGCTTGATGATGCGGCTCAGATAGGCCGCATCCAGCTGCAATTCACGGATCAGTGCGACCGCCGCCACACTGCGCCGGGCGCCAATTTCGTAGAGGATGCGAGCCTCCGTCAGATTGTATCCGCTGCCGAGATAACCCTGGCCCAGAACACCAAGCCGATTGGTGTAAAAGCGGTTGAAGGCTCGCATCGCTTCCACAGTCTCCAGATCCGTTGATTCCATATCGAACTCCCTGCGCCTCGTCAGGAGCATAAGGATGGAAAACGGATCAGGTCAATCAATTAATGGACCAGGTCCACTAAATCGACTTATTCGGGCTTCGGTAGGTTGCGATCGTTTTCGCACTTCGACAGCTTCAGTTGCTTGAAGGAGTAGACTGCGACGACGCGATCGATGCCATCACGGCTCTCGGTATCGACTTCGATGCAGGCGCAGGCATAGCCGTAATTGCCATTGGTGCGCACATAGTCGCGCTCGGAAAAATCAGGGATGTTCTCCATGCCCAGCGCCTCGTCCGGCATGCCCTGGGACATCAGGATCCAGGTGCTTTCGCTGTCATCGAGCCAGAGATTGCCTGGGGTGGGATTATGAAGCCAGCCGCAGCGGTTTTCGGCTGAAAGTGCAGGGCTGCCGATCAGGGCAAGACCGAGGGCGGCGAGGGCGATGAGACGCTTCGACATTGTATTTCAATCCAGGCTCTAGGTGGGTAATTGCGTGATCATATCGATCGCGATGAGCCGGATGAAGCGCCAAAACTGGGTCCAGGCACAGAAAAAATTTAAGCCCCGGATAAACTCCGGGGCCTTGGGTCGGGAAGTCCGAAAACTGAGAAATATCAGTTGGATTCCGAATGATCGCGGGTCACCAGCGTGACGGTCTTGTCGGCGTTGACGCGGTAGGTTTCGATGGCGCGGTCACCGGTGCTGGTGATGAAGGCGTGCTCGAAGCTCGAACCGGCCGGAGCCTTCTGAAGCTGGACGTTGGCGCCGCCGTAGGTGAGCGAACCCGGAATGGGTTCCAGAGCGAAGGCTGCGGACGAACCGGCGAGGACGGCGATCAGCGTGGCTGCTGCGAACTTGTTCATGATGATGTCTCCTATTCGTGTGGGGATTAGTTGTTTTCGACGTGGGCGCGGGTGACGAGGCTGACGGACTTGTCGGCGTTGACGCGGTAGGTTTCGACGGCCTGGTCACCGGTGCTGGTGATGAAGGCGTGCTCGAAGCTCGAACCGGCCGGGGCCTTCTGAAGCTGGACGTTGTTGCCGCCGAAGGTGATCGAGCCTGGGATCGGTTCCAGAGCGAAGGCTGCGGACGAGCCGGCGAGAACGGCGAGGAGGGTGGCTGCTGCGAACTTGTTCATGATGATGTCTCCTTATGTGGGAAGGTTGGGATTAGTTGTTTTCGACGTGGGCGCGGGTCACGAGGCTGACGGTCTTGTCGGCGTTGACGCGGTAGGTTTCGACGGCCTGGTCACCGGTGCTGGTGATGAAGGCATGTTCGAAGCTCGAGCCGGCGGGAGCCTTCTGAAGCTGGACATTGGCGCCGCCGTAGGTCAGGGAGCCCGGGATGGGTTCCAGAGCGAAGGCTGCGGAAGAGCCGGCGAGAACGGCGAGGAGGGTTGCTGCTGCGATCTTGTTCATGGGGAAATGCTCCTTACTTGAGTGCCAGTGGCATTAGTTGTTTTCGACGTGGTCGCGAGTGACCAGCGTGACGGTCTTGTCGGCGTTGACGCGGTAGGTCTCGATGGCCTGGTCACCGCTGTTGGTGATGAAGGCGTGTTCGAAGCTCGAACCGGCCGGAGCCTTCTGAAGCTGAACGTTGCTGCCGCCGTAGGTGAGCGAGCCCGGAATGGCTTCGATGGCGAAGGCTGCGGACGAGCCGGCGAGAACGGCGACGAGAGTGGCTGCTGCGATCTTTTTCATGGTCATTGCCTCTGTTGATTAGTTGATATGCAATCGAACTGCTTGGTTCGATGAGCTAGAAATGGGACAAATTTTTCGGCTTGGCAAGAGGGGGTAGGCGCCAATCGAACCGCTTGGTTCGATGATTTGATCGATTTTCTTTGGAGATCTTGAAAAATTTAGCATGCAAAAACAGTGGCTTGTAAATTACATGCAGCCAAAATTGTTGTATAAAAAAATTATTTTGTCACCACGTAGTCACGCTTCTGTGAGTGTGGCGTGTTGGGGGCTGCAGGCCGCTGGAAAACCCTCGTTGTGCCCGTTTTTTCGGCTTGACGGGCAGGGGCGATGCCTTTAGAAAATGCAGGAACCGTACGGTACGGTACGCGTCAGAGAGCAAGATAGTGCAACACGAATCGACTGCAGATCACGACTTCACCCCACGCCAGAACGCGGTTCTGGACGTGGCGCTGGGTCTGCTTGTCGATGGTGGCGACAAGGCGCTGACGACTGCCGGATTGGCGCGGGCTGCCAATTGCTCCAAGGAGAGCCTCTACAAGTGGTTCGGCGACCGCGATGGTCTGCTGTCTGCGATGATTTCGCACCAGGCGAGCAAGGTGAGGACGTTCGAGCGCAGCGGCGAGCGGCTGACGCCGGACACGCTGGTGGATCATCTCGAATTGTTCGCGCGGGACCTGCTGGAGGTTCTGGCAGGTGATGTGTCGCTTGCGCTCAACCGGCTGGCGATCGGCCAGACCAGCCGCGAGGGATCGAAGCTCGGAACGCTGCTGCTTGAGCGCGGGCGGCGGCAGATCGATCGCCGCGCACGCGCGCTGCTGGATGCCGGGCAGCGGGACGGGCTTTTGCGATTCAATGACGGGGAAGAGGCCTATCGATCGCTCTATGGCCTGATCGTTTCGGACCTTCACGTGCGCATGCTGCTCGGCGACCGGCCGGGCAAGGAAACATTTCCAGCCAGGGCCAGGAAGGCGGTCGCGTCATTCCTGAAGCTCTACGGCACGACAAGAATACCGACGGAATGAAGCGCTGATCTTCATCCTAGGGTTAAGACATCTCAACAACAGACAAGCAATGGGAAGGAAAACGAAATGCGCGTCTACTACGATCGTGATGCCGATCTCAACCTCATCAAGTCCAAGAACGTCGTCATCGTCGGTTATGGCAGCCAGGGCCGCGCCCATGCGCTGAACCTGAAGGACAGCGGTGCCGCCAATGTAGTCATCGCCCTCAAGGCCGGCTCTGCCACCATCAAGAAGGCCGAAGCCGATGGCTTCAAGGTCATGACTGTTGCCGAGGCCGCCAAGTGGGGCGACCTGATCATGATGGCGACCCCGGACGAACTGCAGGCCGACATCTACAAGGCCGAGATTGCCGGCAATATCCGTGACGGTGCAGCGATTGCCTTCGCCCACGGCCTCAACGTGCATTTCGGCCTGATCGAGCCCAAGGCATCACTCGACGTCGTCATGATCGCGCCGAAGGGCCCCGGCCACACGGTCCGCGGCGAATACCAGAAGGGCGGCGGCGTTCCCTGCCTGGTTGCCGTTCACCACAATGCGTCCGGCAACGCTCTTGAACTTGCTCTCTCCTACGCTTGCGGCGTTGGTGGCGGCCGTTCGGGCATCATCGAGACCAACTTCCGCGAAGAATGCGAAACCGACCTGTTCGGCGAACAGGTCGTCCTGTGCGGCGGTCTGGTCGAGCTGATCCGCGCTGGTTTCGAAACCCTGGTCGAAGCCGGCTATGCGCCGGAAATGGCCTATTTCGAGTGCCTGCACGAAGTGAAGCTGATCGTCGACCTGATCTATGAAGGCGGCATCGCCAACATGAACTACTCGATCTCCAACACGGCCGAGTGGGGTGAATATGTCACCGGCCCGCGCATCATCACGGCAGAAACCAAGGCTGAGATGAAGCGCGTTCTGCATGACATCCAGACCGGCAAGTTCACCTCGGACTGGATGCAGGAATACCGCGCCGGCGCGTCGCGCTTCAAGGGCATCCGCCGCATGAACGACAGCCACCAGATCGAAGAAGTTGGCACCAAGCTGCGCGGCATGATGCCCTGGATCGGCAAGAACAAGCTGGTCGACAAGGCCGTCAACTGATCGGCTTGCCGCTCCAGGTCCTCAGGATCGCGTGCCTTCGGCATCGCGGGGATCGGCAAGAACAAGCTGGTTGACAAGGCTGTCAACCAAGCATCGCCAGACGGATGTAAGCATTAGCCGGGGAGGGAGACCTTCCCGGCTTTTCCATGTTGCGCTCACCATCAATATCCGTTTCGCTGTAACCTCGCGTTGAGAATCGCCGCAGGCGGTCGTGCGCCATCGTGGAGGAGCCAATGATGATGAAATCGGTTGTGGGGATGCTGGGGCTCTTCGCGCTCAGTATCTCCAGCGCGCAGGCGCAATCCCAGGTGGTGGTGACGCCCGTGACCAAAGCCGACGTTACGGTGTCGGGCCAGCCGATCGCCTTGCCGACGGACAATCCGGAAGTTACCGTTTCAGTGTATGAAATTCCGCCCGGAGCAAAACTGTCGCAGCATCGCCACCAGTATCCGCGATACGGCTACGTCCTGTCCGGCAAGCTGCGCGTCACCAATATGGATACGGGCAGTGTTACGGATCTCGGTGTCGGTGGCTTCATCGTGGAAGCGCTTGGCCAGTGGCACTATGGCGAAAACCCCGGCACCGAGGCATTGAAATTGCTCGTGATTGACCAGGCGCCAAAGGGCGTCGTCAATATGGAGCCGAAAAAGTAGTCCATGCAGTTGAGGCGCCGGCCGCAATCTCTGGGGGTCGCGACCGGTGTGGTTGTTCGACCCTTGTCAGGCGTTGCTGGCGCGGCTGGATACGACCACGGTGACGAACAGCAGCATCGACACAAAGGTGATCAGCGAGCCGACGATGGCGAGCGCCGGGTTCATTCCCAGCACGGACAGTCCTATCCCCGGCGCGAGGCAAAGAACGCCGAGCGTGGCCGCTGCTACCTGTAGTTTTGCCAGGCGAGACGCGGCGGCGGCGGGCACGACGTGATAATAGAGGCCGAACAGCGCGATGGAGGCCCAACCGACAAGGTTGAGATGCGCATGGGCAGGGCTCAGGGTATGGTCATGGGTAATACCCATAAAAATGCCGCCGGCCATGCCGACAAGGGCATAAAGACTGGCTGTGACAAGACAGATAAAAGCTAGACCGCGCATGCGGTTCTCCCCGTGATCGTTCGCGACGAACCGTCCCCCGGTCGCCGGCAAAAGGTTAAATGGCTTCATGCAGAACAATGCTAAGACGAATGGCGGTGCTGCGGCGCCCCTCAGCACCGGGACCAGAGCCTCTTGAGCCGAGGCGTGTCCGGGCGGGAGTATGTCTTGTTGTTTGTCAAGCTCAAGGGGAGAAATGACGTATTGTGTCCAAAAGTTGCACCCTTTTCGGGTGTTTCCGTGTCTTCAGACCGTTTGCTCGTGCTGAGCAATCGCGACGTATCATATCAGGTGCTTCCTATGGAGCGCATCTTTATGCTGGTCTGAGGCCGCGCGGTCAAATCTTGCGCGATGTTCAGGCATGCTTTGCATTTATTTCGCGCTGCAGCATCGCCGGGTAATTTGTCGAAAAGCGATAGGTCAGCATTGTTGACTTATCTCAAATTTCGTGGTCTGTTGAATCATCCAAAAAGATAATCGAGGAAACCCCCATGTTGAACTGGGATCATATCTTTGCAACCCGTTCGTCGCGTATGCGCGCTTCGGAAATTCGCGAACTGCTGAAGCTGCTGGAACGGCCCGATATCATTTCGTTTGCCGGCGGCATTCCAGATCCCAAGCTGTTTCCGGACGAGGCGTTCAAGACGGCCTATTCCGACATCTTCTCCAGCGACCAGGTTGGCGCGGCTCTGCAGTATTCCGTCAGCGAAGGGTACAAGCCGTTGCGGGAATGGCTGAAAGGCGAGATGGAGAAGCTCGGCATTCCCTGCTCCGTCGACAACATCTTCATCACCTCAGGCTCGCAGCAGGCGCTCGATTACCTCGGCAAGCTGTTCCTGTCGCCGAAGGACACGGCGCTCGTCGGCTGGCCGACCTATCTCGGCGCCTTGCAGGCCTTCAACGCCTATGAACCGAATTACGACCAGCTTACGCTGAACGGCAACCGTACGCCCGAAAGCTACAAGGTTGCGGCCGAAAACCTCGGTGGTGCCGTCAAGTTCGCCTATCTCTCCGCCGATTTCTCCAACCCGACCGGGGAAACCGTTGATCTCAACCAGCGCAAGCGGCTGCTGAAGCTCGCTGACGAGATGGATATTGCGATCATCGAAGACGCTGCGTACCAGTCGCTGCGCTATGACGGCGAGGCGATCCCGCCGATCCTGGCGCTTGAGATTGCCGAGAAAGGCTCGATCGAAGACACCAGGACGATCTATTCTGGCAGTTTCTCCAAGACGCTCGCTCCAGGCCTGCGCGTCGGCTTCGTGGTTGCCGCCATGCCGGTTATCCGCAAGCTGGTCCTGATGAAGCAGGCCGCAGACCTGCACTCCTCCACAATCAACCAGATGGCCATTACCCATGTCGCGGAACGCCACTTCCCTGAGCAGGTGGCCAAGATCAAGGCGGCTTATAGCGCGCGGCGCAATGCCATGCTGGCAGCCCTTGAGAAATACATGCCGGCCGGGACAGTCTGGACCAAGCCGGAAGGCGGGATGTTTGTCTGGGTGACACTGCCGGAGGGCATGGACGGTGCCGACCTCTTGGCGCGCTCGGTTGAAACTGAGAAGGTGGCCTTCGTTCCGGGGCAGGCCTTCTTTGCCGACCGGTCGAATGCCAATACGCTGCGGCTGTCCTTCTCCTGCGCCAATGAAGAGATGATCGACGAGGGCATCAAGCGGCTTGGACGCCTGATCGGCGGGGCGTTGGCTGCGGCCGCCTGAGCCTCGTGCCTGGAATGAAAACGAAAATGCCCGCCGTCACCAGCGGGCATTTTTTTGTCTGGTATCGCCTGGTCAGTCGCGCGCCAGGACGATGACCATATCCTCTTCGGTATACTGCACCATCTCTGAGCGGGAGGGGTTGACGGTCACACCACCCAGCCTGCGACCATCGACATCGGGCTCGTTCTGGCGTCGATAGCCGATTGCCAGTTCTCCGCGCCGCAAGGCCGCCAGCGCCACGGTGAAGAAATTGACCGGTGCATCGATGGCGACGTAGTCGCGCATCGGCCGCATGTAGATCTCCGAGCCATTCTCATCGAGCAATTCGCCGAAGATCGCTGCCATGTACTGGTTTTCCGAGGCCTGGGCGAGCATCAGACTGACCAGCTTGTTGCTGACGACGAAGTCATCGGCGCGGGTGACCTCGGCCAGTTCTCGGTTCCGGACATCGGTCATTTCGCTGACGACATTGATCCGGGTGCCCTCAGTTTCCGCGATCTTGCGCAGATGTAGCAGCGTTATCAGCGTTCGCGTGTCCGCCGACTGCATGGTCATGTGGTCGGAATAGCCAAGGACCAGAACATGGTCATAGGCCACGATGCCGAGCGTATCGAGCGCCGCGCGGCTGCTGGTGTCGATAATGCGATAATCCAGCGACATATTGCCGTTGGGGAAGACGAGGCCGGCGATATCCGCCTCGAGCTCGGGCGTGTCGGCGGCGATGGTCAGGTGCGAACCGGGTGCGACATAGCGGCAGAGTTCCGTGGCGATGATCGGACCGCGGCGGTTCCAGCCGAGAATGAGCGTGCGTTCCGGGCCGACGGGACGCGGCTGCGGCGGGCGGATCGCTTCCTTGGACAACTGGATCTCGTTGGTCCATGGGCGGATGGAGTCGTCGTCCTCCGCGATGATCACGGCACGCTCGCTCTCCTGGAAGACGCGCGTGGGATGTGGATTGAGATGGATCTTGCCATCCGTGTCGCATACGCCAATCAGGGTGCAATTCTCATAGGACATGGCACCAGCGACGAAGGGCTTGCCGACAAGGGTGGTCTGTTCGAGCGTATAGATTTCGCAGCCGTCGAAATCGAGCAGTTCGGAATAGACGGCGCTCAAGCCGGACTGGCGGCTGGTATGGACGACGATGCGCGAAATCAGGTCGTCGGCGAGCACCAGTTGCAACTCGGGGCCGCCGACGATGCGGGCGACGTCGGCATTGCTGGCGCTGCGGATTTCGGCGGCGATCATATAGGGGGCGGGCCGGCGCTTCGGGTCGTTCACCAGCGCCAGAACGGTCTTGATCACCTGTGAGTCTGCGTCATCACCCTCGGGCGATAGCACGATGATCGAACGGGATGTTTGCGGATTGACGATCGAGAGGTCGAAGAGATCGGTCGGGTCGCCGCTGCGGCAGATGATCTTGGTATTGCCGAGATCCTCGATCTTGGCGGCAATCTCTTCCTCCATCTCCACCTTGTCGCGGCCGGACATGATGACGATGCGCGGATGCTTGCGGCTGCGATTGGCGATGACAAGTTCCGAAATGACGTCGAAGATCGACGGCGACCAGTTCAGGATGATGGTGTGATCGACTTCAAGCACACGCGAGCGGCCTTTGCGCAATTCGTCGAGCTTGTCTTCCAGGCCCGAGCTGATAACGCCGATCAAGGCCGAGAAGACGAAGATGCCGGCCAGCGTGACCACGAGCGCCACGAGGCGGAAGCCCCAGCCCTGGTCACCGCCCATGGTGCCGGCATCGAAGGTGCGCATCAGGGATTCCCAGGTGCCTTCGATGAAACTGACAGGTTCGCCGCCTGCTGGCGCAATCCCGGTGATCGCCAGGAAAGCGCCGGCCAGCGTGATCACAATCAGCGAGATCAGCGCCAGCCAGCCAATGAGGGCCATAGCTCCGCCGGCCATGCTCTTGTCGAACGCGTATCTGAGATGCGCGCGCCAATCGTCGCGTGTCTTCATGTCGAGTGGTGTCCCCATCCTTGTTGCTATATCGGTTACACCTCTCCCCGCGAGGTGCAAGACCGTCAGCCTTCGTCCCAATTATAGTTTCTGCGTCCTTGTCCCCAAGGCCATGACAAACGAGACGTTTGCCAAGCCGGGGGTGGATCGGCAGGTTAGGATCGTTTCTATCCGGGATTAATTGCCCTTTGGTAACCGCGCCGCCATGTCATCTGATAGCCGGCGGCAAAAAAGCCGGCAAAAACATCCGTCTGCACCTTCGTCTTCATCTTGCCGCGCCGGTTTATCGCCCTCATGACGTCTTGGCGTGCTTGATGATTGTCATATCACTGTTAAGCGCCCGGCGTAGAGGGACCCCATATCAATGAGGGTCCGATCATGAAGAACATTCTTGCCACGCTTGCATCCGCCATGGCGCTCACGCTGGCCGCCTCTGGGGCCGGTGCGGCCAATCTGGTGCTCTATACCAGCCAGCCGAATGAAGATGCGCAGGCGACCGTCGACGGCTTCATGGCCGCCAATCCGGATATCAAGGTCGACTGGGTGCGCGACGGTACGCCGAAGATCATGGCAAAGCTGATGGCCGAGATCGAGGCCGGCAACCCTGTCGCTGACCTGCTGCTGATTGCCGACACCGTGACGCTGGAGCGCATGAAGCAGGCCGGACAGCTGATGGCCTACAAGTCTGCGGAGGCCGCCAACTACGACAAGAGCCTCTATGATGCGGATGGTGCCTACTACTCGACCAAGCTGATCACGACCGGCATCATTTACAACACGGCTGCCGCCATGAAGCCGACGAGTTGGGCCGATCTGGCCAAGCCGGAAGCCAAGGGCCTCGTCACCATGCCGAGCCCGCTGACCTCGGGTGCAGCGCTCATTCATGCGCAGACGCTAGCGGCCGTACCGGGCCTCGGCTGGGATTACTACAAGGCGCTGCAGGCCAATGGCGCGATCGCCTCAGGCGGCAACGGCGCTGTCCTGAAGTCGGTCGCATCAGGCGAAAAGGCCTATGGCGTGGTCGTGGACTACATGCCGATCCGCGAAAAGGCCAAGGGCGCGCCGGTCGAGTTTGTCTTCCCGGCAGAAGGTGTTTCGGCCGTGACCGAACCGGTGGCCATCCTCTCCACCACCAAAAATGCCGAAGCCGCCAAGAAGTTCGTCGACTACGTCCTGTCGGAAAAGGGCCAGGAAGGCTTCCTGAAGCTTGGCTATATCCCGGCTCGCAATGGCATGCCGGTTCCGGCAGGCTTCCCGGCGCGCGACACGATCAAGGTCCTGCCGATCGACGCTGCTGCGGCGCTCAAGGCCACCGAAGCGGATCTGAAGACCTTCTCCGGCATCTTCGGCACGAACTGATCGACAGGTTCTATGTCGCATTCCCTTAGCATATCAAACAGCCAGCCCCGCTGGCTGTTTCCGTTTGTCCTGGCGACGACCCTTTGCCTTTGCGCGCTGCCGCTGGTCAGGCTGTTGGCGGCCGGGGTGACGTCGGCCCTGTCGGGTGGCGTCTGGGCACTGCTGTCGGAAGCGACGGTCTGGGCGGCGGTCTATAACACGCTGGTCACCTCGCTGCTGGGCATGGTCCTTGCGGTCGCCATCGGCGCCTTGTTCGCATTTTCCCTGACACTGGCGGATATCAGGTCGAAATGGCTGCTGAGCTTCCTCTTCATGTTGCCGATGATGATCCCGCCGCAGGTTACCGCGCTCGCCTGGATCGGCATGTCGGGACCATCGAGCCCGCTTCTGAAATCCTTGGGGCTCGCGCCGCCGCTCGGCAGCCCGCAGCCGCTTTATTCCATCGCCGGCATCGCGCTTCTCTATGGTGTGCAGCATGCGCCGCTGGTTTATCTGGCGCTGCGAGCGGGGCTGCTGGCCCTGCCGCGC
Organism: Rhizobium sp. RU36D; assembly: GCF_900176345.1. Lineage (GTDB taxonomy): Bacteria > Pseudomonadota > Alphaproteobacteria > Rhizobiales > Rhizobiaceae > Allorhizobium. The sequence continues at coordinate 6,774 of NZ_FWXU01000003.1, read as the reverse complement.
GATGGCATTGAGGCCGCCCGGCTGTCGGGCGGATCGCCGGGACAGGTGCTGAGGCACATCGTGCTGCCTCTGTCCGCCCCCGGTCTGATTGCCGGTGCCGCCATTGCCTTCGTCTCTGGTGTGGGCAATTTTGGCATTCCGGCCATCCTCGGCATTCCCGCTTCGATCCATACCCTGCCGACGCTGATCTATTCCCGCTTTGCCAGCTTCGGCACCAGCACGTTCGGCGATATTTCCATGCTTTCCGCGATGATCGGCCTGATGGCGGTCGCAGGTCTGCAGGTGCAGGAAATGGCGCTGAAGGGCAGGGACTACCGCATCATCGGCCTCTCCGGCGCCACCACGACATTCACGCTTGGACGGCTCAGGCTGCCGCTGGAGGCACTGTTGTGGGCTATCCTGTTTGCCATTCTGCTCGCGCCGTTTCTTGCCCTCTTGTCGGCGTCCCTGGTGCCAGCCTATGGGGTGGCGCTGTCATGGAAGACGCTGTCGCTGTCTGCCTATGAAGAGATCCTGCTGCGGCAGACCGTGACAAGAACGGCGTTTGCCAATTCGATCTTTCTCGCTTCCGCGACGGCCGCAGGGCTCCTGGTGATATCGGTGCTGACGGCCTATGCGGTCACCCGCCGCCCCGGCCGCTTTGCGCGCCTTGTCATGGGACTGATCGAGATACCCTATGCCTTGCCCGGTATTGTGCTGTCGGTGGCCTTCATCCTGGTCTTCGCAGCGCCGCTGCCGGTCGTGAACGTGACGATCTACGGCACCATCTGGATCATTCTCGCAGCCTATCTCTCCAGTTTCTTCGCCGTTGGGCTGAAGCCCGTCATCAGCGCCATGCGGCAGCTCGATCCGGCCTTGGAAGAGGCGGCGCGACTGGCAGGGGCCGGATTTCAGCGGCGGCTTCGCGATATCGTCGTGCCGCTGATCGCGCCCGCTGCCGGCGCTTCCGTCATCCTGGTCTTCCTGATCGCCTGCAACGAGCTGACCGTGTCAGCCCTGTTGTGGTCCGCCGGTACCCAGACGCTGGGCGTTGCGATTTACAATCTCGATGACAGCGGCTCCTACGATCTTGCCTCGGCGCTTTCGGTGCTGGTGGTGATCTTGGTCGTTATCCTGATGCTGCTGCTGGAACTGATGGCGGCACGGCTGCCGAGAGGTGTCGTACCATGGCGCAACTGACCCTTCGTAACCTCTGCAAGGATTTTGGTACCGGGCGTCCTGCCGTCAGCGATGTCACGCTCGACATTCGGGAACGCGGCTTTCTGGCGCTTTTAGGCCCGTCCGGTTGCGGCAAGACCACGGTGTTGCGCATGATCGCCGGCTTCGAGGCGCCGACTGACGGCGCTGTCCTGTTGGGGAGCCGGGTGCTGTCGGATGCCACGGCTGTGGTACCGCCGGAGCGGCGAAACATGGCGATGGTGTTCCAGTCCTATGCGCTCTGGCCGCATATGACGGTTGCAGAGAATGTCGGCTATCCCCTGAAGGTGCGCGGATCGAGTGGTGCTGCGGCTCAAGCCAAGGTGCGGGAGGCGCTGGCCTCCGTCCGGCTGGAAAGCTATGCCGATCGTCGGCCGGCCGATCTCTCCGGCGGCCAGCGCCAGCGCGTGGCGCTTGCACGGTGCCTGGTCACATCGCCTGACGTGGTGCTGCTGGATGAGCCACTGGCCAATCTCGATCGCCATCTGCGACAGGAGATGGAGGAGGCGTTTCGGGATTTTCACATCCGCTCCGGTGCCACCATCGTCTATGTCACCCATGACCAGGCCGAAGCGATGGCGCTCGCCACCGATGTCGGCGTCATGGCGGAGGGGCGCTTGCTGCAGGTCGCGCCGCCGGACGAGATCTATGCCCGACCCGAAGGCAGGCAGGTGGGCGCCCTGATCGGGCAGGGCTCCATTCTCTCGCTGCCCGACGATGGCGTCAACGATCGGCTTTTCGACAGGCAGCGGCTTGAAACCATGATCGCCAGGCATTCGGTGCTGAACCAGCCGAGGATGGATGTTCTTGTGCGGCCGCAGGATGTCGCGCTTTGTGCCGAGGGGCTGCCGGTCCGTGTGGCCTCCGCCCTGTTCGAGGGAGAGCGATATGCACTGCGCCTCGAGCTTGCTGACGGCCAGGCCCTACGGGCCTATGCCCGCGACAAGGTTCAGGTGGGCGACCGCCTCCATGTGGCGATCAACCGAGGCTGGCGGTTGTGACGGCTCACCGGGCGCCTGAGCACTGCCAGCGTATGACGCGGCAGCCGCGGGTCTGACCGCTGCAGGAGCGGTTGGCTTCATATTCCGCGCGAGCGCGATCGCTGCCCCATCCCGAGCCCCAACCGCTTGAGCCGACAGACAGCGCGCCGCATGCATTGACGAACCAGATCGCAATCCGGCAGTCGCGCGCATGGGAGGTGCATCCCTGCATCGCCCGCCGTTCCGCGCCGACACGCGTATCGAACGAGTAGGACCACCCGGTCGAGCCGGTTCGGGGTGAATAGGCTATGGCGCCATAGCTGTCAGCCCGAGCGGTCGCTGGCGGAATCACCATGAAAAACGCCAGCATGCAACTGACCAGAACGCTCGTTTGACGCAGCATGTCAGGCTCTCCTCCATCTTTGCTTTTCGCCATGTTATTGAGGTCGGAGAGAATAATATACAGACATTCGAGCGATACCCTTTGCCGTGCCACAACTCCCGAGATAAATGCTTAAGCACCTGCTGTGGCACGCTTCCTTCGCTAGGCTCGGCAGGCAGGAAAGGCTGAAATCCCCATGTCCTTGCGGCTTGCCACCTTCAATGTCGAAAACCTCATGATGCGCTTCGATTTCACCGGGTTCCGCAACCAGTTGCGCCAGGATCGGGTGCTGAAGCTGTTCGAGGTGGCGAACGAGGAGGACTACAAACGGCTGGAGGCGGCCCGCGTGGTGGCCTCGACCGATGACACCCGCCAGCATTCGGCACTGGCGATTGCCGATGCCGATGCGGATATCCTGTGCCTGCAGGAGGTCGATAACATGGCGGCGCTGTCCGCCTTCGAATACGGCTATCTGTTTCGTATGGTCGGGCATGGCTATCGGCAGAAATATCTCGTCGAGGGAAATGATAGCCGGGGCATCGACGTGGCCGTGATGATGCGCGAGGAAACGCGGGATGGCCAGAAGATCGAGGTCGTCGATATCAAGAGCCATGCAGCATTGACCTATCGCGACCTGGGACTGTTCAACCGCGAGCTTGAGGCAACCAACCAGGCCGACGACAAGATCTTCAAGCGTGACTGCCTGGAAATGGACCTGCGCATCGGCGGCAAGCCGTTCACGCTCTACGTGGTGCATCTGAAGTCCATGAGCAGCCCGCGCGACGGCATGGATGGCCGTACAGCGACCATGCCGGTTCGCACGGCGGAGGTGAAGGCGCTGCGTCACATCATCGAGAACCGCTTTGGCAAGGGCCACACGGCGGACAAGCGCTTTGCCATCTGCGGCGACATGAACGACTATCAGGAACGGGTGGATGTCATCGGGGATCGCCGCAGCGGCTACCGCTTTCAGCCTGTCGGGGACTTGCCGAGCGCGCTCGATGTGCTGAGCCATGATGGCTTTGTTGAAAATCCGATGCAGCGCCGCGAGGTCATGGACCGCTGGACGCTCTACCATGCCCGCGGCCCCGAGGAGCAGCATCTCTGCCAGCTCGACTATATCTGGCTGTCGCCAGCGCTCGCCCGGGCCAATGCCGGGCGCTTGCCGGAGATCGTCAGGGCAGGGCAGCCGTTTCGCACCGTCTTTCCGCCGGGGCAGGCGGTGGAGCGCTATCCACGCGTGGGCTGGGACCGACCAAAAGCTTCGGACCACTGCCCGGTGGTGATGACATTGGATATCGCATGACCGAACACAATCTGGCCTTTGACACCTCCGCCTGGCCGGCGGATCTCAACGTCTTTCCGGTAAACTCGGTTGAGATCAGTGTCTTGCCCGGCGATCATCCGCTCTACCTCGCCAACCGCGAGGCGATTGCGCTGAATTGGGAAAGGGAAGCGGCGGCCAATCCGGCCCTCTATGACGGCCGCATGTTGCTGCACAGCAAGATTGTTCTGAGCGACGGGGCCATCAAGGCCGAGGCGCATGTCATCCCGTTTTCAACCTATCTGTGGTGGCGCCGGCAGACGGGGCCTGAAGGTGCATGTCATCTTTTCGGCATGGCGGTGCCGGTCTCTCGCGATGGCGCGATCATCGCCATTCGCATGTCCGATCATACGGCTAATCCCGGCATGGTGTATTGCGCCGCCGGATCGCTCGATGAGCACGACGTGACTGACGGGGTCTGCGATATCCATGGCAATATGCATCGGGAGGTGCTGGAGGAGACGGGCCTGGACCTGACATCAGCCCGTGCCGATGCCAATCTGTACGCTACGCGCTGGGGCAGGTTCGTCAGCATCTTCCGGTTTTACCATTTCGACCTCACGGCGGACGAGATGCTGGAACGCATAGCCGAGCACATGAAGACCGACCCGGAGCAGGAAATCGCCGGCGGTGTCGCCATTCGAAGCCCCGATCCGCAGGCGCATCCCTATAGCAAGACGATGGCGCCGATTCTTGCGATGCACTTCGCCCGTCATGGCTCATATACTGTTGCTTGCAGGCTTTGCCAAGGTCGTGCAGTCTGCCGGTCCGATCGTGTGACTGCGGAGATTCGATTGCCTCGGCCCTATTGCATCTATGACGTTTTCACCAACAGGAAACTCGCGGGAAATCCGCTGGCGGTGGTCTTCGAGGCGGAGGGCCTTGACGACAGTGAAATGCAGGCGATCGCCGCGGAGTTCAATCTCTCCGAAACCGTCTTTGTCATGGCGCCGACCAACCCGGCCCATACGGCCCGCCTGCGGATCTTCACGCCGGGGCGCGAACTGCCCTTTGCCGGCCATCCGACCGTTGGCGCTGCTGTCGCCCTGGGGGAACGCCAGCATGGGGATGCGCAGCAGATCGATCAGGTCTCGGTGCTGGAGGAGAATGTCGGTCCCGTGCGCTGTGCGGTGCGGTTGCGCCCGGGTGAAGTCAGCTTTGCTGAGTTCGACCTGCCCAAGACATCGGCGCGCGTCGACCTGGCGCTTGATCCGGAAGCTCTGGCGGACGCGCTTGGCATATCGCCCGGTGTCATCGGTTTTGAAAACCACGTGCCCTCGATCTGGAGTGCCGGTGTGCCGTTTCTGCTGGTTCCCGTGCATAACCTGGCGGCCGTGGGCGCAATCGAGTTCGATCCGCAACTGTGGGAGCGTGCGGCTCCCTTCGTTCAAGGCGGGCTGGTCTCGGCCTATGTCTATTGCCGCGGCGGCATGCACCATGCCGCCAAGTTTCATGCCCGCATGTTCTCGCCTCACATGGGCATAGCCGAGGATCCAGCCACCGGGTCCGCGGTCGCCGCACTCTCCGGCGCCATCCGTTTCTTCGACGACCTGCCGGACGGCCATTATCCCCTCATGATCGAACAGGGGGTGGAGATGGGCCGGCCGAGCTATATCCACCTGCATATCGATACCAAGGACGGCGATATCTTGCGCGCCCGCATCGGCGGTCAGGCAGTGCGCGTGGCGTCCGGCATGCTGGAGTATTGAGGGAGCGCGCCTTCTCCTGGCCGCTATCCTGCCCCGATGGCTTGCTGGGAAGATGAATATGGCGTTTGGGCCAGTCTTTCGGCGCCTTCTTTTTCGCTATGAAATCAAGTTTTTCGCGATTTCTCGAAGAATTTTGCAAGCGCCGTATAGACAAGGTGGACGATCCTGTTTATACGCCCGGTCACGCCACGGCGACGGGGCAGGCGGGTGATTAGCTCAGTTGGTAGAGCAGCTGACTCTTAATCAGCGGGTCGTAGGTTCGAGCCCTACATCACCCACCATCATTGACCTTTAGCCATCAAAAGGTTGTGTGTCAGAGGCTTGGTCACTTTCCAGGTTGTTTTGTCGCTTTTCGATGTAACACGCTGTTTTTGAATAGAAGTTCTGCGCTTGTTTTGCGCCTGTGGATTGGTGTGGATAACCGGGATCGTCTGGGGTGATCGGGTGCTCCTGGGCGTACCATTCCTCGATTCGATAAGTCAGTTGTAAGCGAATTTCTTCCTCGCTCCTCGAACTCCCGCATGTTCCTGGTGTGCGTTTCCAGCCGCTGCTTCTGGAGGCCATCATATGATTGTTTGTCTGCTGCTTCCGATCCCGAGGGTTTGATCACCATAGCTTCGACCAAGTTCACTTCGGGTTCTGAATGGCACAACGGGCTCCGTTAACGGATCGATCGCCACGTCGCTTATGCCGACTTACCTCGATCTGTTGGGCCCGGCATACGTGTTGGCCGGTAGAAACATACCTTGGAGCGGAGCATGTCAGCACCTGCAGACATGGCAGCAATGTCAAATCTCGGCGGGATGATGGTAATCGGTGCGGGTGCAGCAAGCTTGGCTCAGGGCATCTTCGACGGCCTGGATGCGGCCCGTGAAGCCCGCCGGGAGCACGCATATTATGATGTCCTTGGTGCAGCACGTCAGCATGCAAGCACCGTGGAACAGATGGCATTAACCGCTGTTCGCCTGATCGCTGATCTCGAATCCCAGGTCGCCCAGCTCCGTGCAGCGTGCGATCAGAGCGAGGAAGTCATTGAACCGCGCCGGGTTTGCCGGAGGCTCCAACTTCTGAGAAATTGGAGCAACTTTGAGCAAGACAACGAACAAGTTTTCAGCTGAAGTCCGTCAACGCGCCGTTCGTATGGTGTTGGATCACGAAGCCGAGCACCCTTCGCGGTGGGCT
>NZ_FWXU01000071.1 GCF_900176345.1 Rhizobium sp. RU36D | reverse complement strand
TGTTGGTTATGGGATGGCCCGCCCTTCCGAGGACGTCGAGTATGATGTCCTTTTCTTGAAGGGAAGGAGCGTAGCCATGCATATTTCCATTTTGGGTATCGACATCGGGAAGAACAGCTGCAGCGTGGTCGGGGTAGATGACCGCGGCGCTGTGGTTGTCCGTCGAACGATGCGGCGACAGACATTGATCGAATTCGTCGAGAAGCTGCCAACCTGCGTGATTGCAATGGAGGCTTGCTGTGGCGCTCATCATCTTGGCCGGCTCTTTACCGCGAGAGGTCATGAGATCAGGTTGATGTCGCCGGAATATGTCCGCCCATATGTAAAAGCACAGAAGAATGATGACAGAGATGCCGAGGGCATTGCCGAGGCTGCGTCACGACCGACCATGCGGTTTGTCGAACTGAAGAGCCAGGAGCAGTTGGATATACAGACGTTGCATCGGGTTCGATCCCGGCTGGTTGCGGAGCGCACGACCTTAATCAATCAGCTCCGCGCCGTTCTTCTTGAGAGAGGTGTCATCTTCGCCTCAGGCCGTGTGAAGTTCGAGAGCGCGCTGGACGGTCTCGTTGCCGAAGCTGATGAGATCCTGTCACCGCGCATCCGCAGCCTTGTCATCGAATTGCGGGCCAAATGGCGAATGCTCGACAAGAAGATCGAGGCATTAAACGCTGAGTTCGTAGCACTTGCCAGACAGAACAGTTCGATGCGCCGCCTGACATCGATTCCGGGCATTGGTGTGCTCAACGCCACGGCACTTGTTGCCGCGATTGGGGACGCCGGCAGTTTCAAAAATGCCCGGGACCTCGGAGCATGGCTGGGGCTTGTGCCAAGACAGTTCACCACCGGAGGCAAGGCACGTCTGCTTGGGATAACAAAGCGCGGCAACACCTATCTGCGAACTTTGCTGGTCCACGGCGCTCGAGCGGCAATGCACACACTCAGTCAAAGTGACACGCCAATCGGGCAATGGCTCCAGACGATGTTGTCCCGAGGCGTTCACCGCAATTTTGTGATCGTGGCCCTGGCAAACAAGCTCGCGCGTATCGCCTGGGCGGTGTTGCGCAAAGGGCAGCCCTATGAACGGGCCTATGGTATAGCGGTATAGCTATCGGCTGCGAGGAAGCGCAGCTTACGATGTTTGCGAGTGGAGTAGAGATGGCCTGACAGTTCATCGGCGTTCAGAAAGCCCAGGCGTGGAAATGGTTCTTTGAAACCGTGTTGGTTATCGTGGCTCTGGACGTGCGGATATCCATCTTGGCCACGGCATGCCCGTGAGACCGAATACGTTGAAGCAGACTGCAAAGGGC